>DIUJ01000083.1:18659-60042 GCA_002422315.1 Bacteroidetes bacterium UBA6161 | reverse complement strand
CCTTTATTTTTAGGAGTAATGAAAATAACAAGACATTTGTAGCAAGCGAATACGGAAAAATATTTGAATTAGGCAGTGAACCACCGAGAGAATTTGACTTAATCTACAAAACATCGCGATTTGGAGATGGTTATTATTTTATTGAAAGTTTTGATGACAAACTAAAAATAAGTATATCCGTAATTGCTGAATCAAAAAACTATTACCTTTCTACAATAGATACTGAAAATGAAAGAATAAATGGAAAGGTGACCCTTTTAATGCCTCAAATTTGGCTCAATGGAAATTGGGAACTTGTAGAGATAGAAGGTAAAAATATACGTAATTATAACTTCCCAAATTCAAAACCAGTAATAAATCTTTCAGGCAATGGCCAAAGGCTTATTGGTACAAATGGGTGTAATCAAATTTTCGGGTCTTTGAATTATGTAGGAAATACTTTTAAATGGATGGGAAACTTAGGTTCTACCAAAATGTATTGCGAAAACACAGACGATAATTTATTTACTGAAAAACTAAATAGTTCAAACAATTTTATAACCGATGGTGATAATTTAGAAATGTATGAAAACGAAAAATTATTACTTCGATTTAGAAAAAAAGAAGGAACCATGGAAAAATAACAACTATGCTAATTATTTAAGGCATTATTTACCCGAAAAGCTTTAAATTTGCATGTTTTAAAAAAAGGACGAACAAAATGGCAGGAAACCGAATAGAAAAATTTGAAAAACAAGTACAAAGAGATTTGGGAACTATTTTTCAACAAAAAAGCAGGGATTGGTTTGGTGGGGCATTTATCACTGTTTCCAAAGTAAGAACTAGTCCAGACCTAGGATATGTCAAAGTTTTTGTAAGTATGCTAAATATTGCAAACCAAGATAGTTTATTAGAAGAAATTGAGTTCAGAAACAGAGAGATTAGAATGGAGTTAGCAAAGGAACTTAAGCATTTAAAAAAAATACCTGAATTGACTTTTTATAAAGACGACTCATTAGAGTATGCCTTGAAAATGGAAAAACTATTTGAGAGTATAAAAAAGAAAGACGAAGAAAAATAATTTAACGCCAAAAGATGCCTAGTTCTTGTCTAGAAGAAAGACTTACCAATACCTTAATAAAAAATCGAATCTATAGGTTTTTATTCATTCTATACACCGGAATATTTGATATTAAAAATCTGATAATCAAGCGTGAAATCAGAAAATGGAGTAAGAATAAAAATCCTAAAACTACAAAGATTTTTGACATAGGTTTTGGATTTGGGCAGCAACTTCAGTACATATACAACATTATACCTGACGCAAACATTTTTGGTATAGACCTCTCTGAGAGAGCTGTAGCATGTGTTAATTCACATTTTAATTTTAAAAAATACCCTAAGATATATTGTAAGCAGGAAGACATCACCACTTTTGAGGGCAATGAAACATTTGATTTAGCGGTAGCTGTAAACCTCTTAAACTACGTGGAATCAGATGACAAAGCCATAAAAAACATATACGATGCGTTGAAACCCAAAGGAACATTACTTCTAGTAAACCATTATAGCCAAAAAGAGTCGAACGATATAAAAAAATCCTTTGACGATATTCATTTACTTCCAATTGTAAGAAACGGGTACACAATGCCTACGCTAAGAGACAAGCTAAAAGAAGCAGGATTTAGCACCGTAAAATGCCGTTACATTTATGGCAATACAGGGTTTTGGGCATGGAAACTAGCCATAGGCTTGCCTAGCAAATGGCTTAAAAACTCCAACTTATTTCTACTTGTGTTTCCATTCTATATCCTTTTCCTTAGTCCCTTAATATTTTTCTTAAACTTTTATGACATGCAAATTGGACATACCGCGGGTCATAGTATTTTCTTAAAAGCCGAAAAATAATGAAAACCGGATTTATTGCACTACGCTATTTACTTTCCAAAAAAAGTAACAATGCAGTAAACTATATTTCAAAAATATCTGTTTTAGGCTTTGCAGTAGGTTCCTTTGCACTAATCGTTATTTTATCTACCCTCAATGGTTTTGAGAATGTTATTCTATCCATGTATTCAGACTTTGATGCAGATTTTAAGATTGAATCGGTAAATGGAAAAACTTTTGAAGAGGACGAAAGCCTTTTAAAAACCATTGAAAAAACACCCGGTTTACAATTTTACCACACCATATTAGAAGACCAAGCAGTTGTAAAGCATTATGATTTTCAAACTGCTTGTTACATTAAGGGTGTCTCTTCTTCCTATTTTATAGATACTAAAATAGACAAGTATGTACAAATCGGCTACCCAGATTTATATTTCAATATGAGGCCTAGGGCAATCTTAGGAGCAGGAATTGACTATAAACTTCAAACAAGTGTAGAAAACCCACATAGTTTGCTTCATGTATATGTACCCAAAAGAGGAAACTATTCTATTTCAGACCCCAATATGATTCAAACGCTTAATATTCAACCCGGAGGCGTATTATATTTGGATGACCAAATCAATCAAAAATATGTATTTGTGCCAATAAGCTTTGCACGTGAGTTATTCGAAAGAGAAAATGAGATTTCCTATATTGAAATAAGGGTAAATAGCCAAAACATAGAAAATGCAGAAGAATATTTGTTGAAAAAATTCAAATCAAGTAAGTATTCGGTGAAGAACAGATTACAGCAACAGGAGAATTTGTATAAAATGTTTGAATCTGAAAAATGGGTCACTTTTGCTTTACTTACCTTTGTTTTGTTATTGGCTTCTTTCAATGTTACAGGTACACTTTCTATGCTGGTATTGGAAAAACAAAAAGATATTTTCACTCTTACAACATTAGGAGCAAATGCTTCGTTTATAAGAAAGATTTTTATAAAAGAAGGTATATTAATCTCTTTGTTTGGAGGGAGTATAGGTTTGTTTTTTGGCATCATTTTGGTATTGTTACAAGACAAATTCGGTTTTATAAAGATGACAGGTTCAATCATTGACAGCTATCCTGTAAAATTACATTGGAACGATGCATTATTGGTACTGTTTACTAGTTTACTGCTTGGTTTACTTACATCCTTTTATCCAGCTTGGAAAGCATACATAAAAAAATGAAAAAAATAACCCTACTACTTTTTTTATTTACATTAAGTTTTTGGAATACATTGCTATATTCTCAAAGCCAAAGTATGCAGGCTTATAGTACTGCACTCCCAGAGTGGGACTTATTCAAACAATTACAAGCCAATAGAGTGTACGATGCCGCACTAAAATCCGAAGCAGTTTTAAAGCAACAATTTGCAGAAAAAGGGGTAAGCTATCCTCCTCGTCATATTTATTGGAGAGCATTTAAGTTGGAACAAATTGTAGAATTGTGGGCAAAAGACAGCACTAGCCAATCCTATACGCTTATAAAAACTTATCCTATTTCCAAAGTATGTGGCGACTTGGGACCAAAAAGAAAACAAGGCGACTTCCAAATTCCAGAAGGCTTTTATAAAATTACCTTATTTAACCCTTGGAGCAACTTTTGGCTATCCTTTAAATTAAACTATCCAAATGAATCGGACGTATATTTTAGCGACAAACAAAAACCCGGCGGGGATATTTATGTGCATGGAGACACGCAAACCATTGGCTGTATTCCTCTTACAGACTCGCTTGTAAAGGAAGTATATTGGGTTTCTCTTTTGAACAAAAACACTCTAGACACAGGGGAGTTTATTCCATTTCATATATTCCCAACAAAACTAACAAACGAAAATTGGCAATTTCTGCAACAACAATATTGGGAAGATAAACAAAAACTATATTTTTGGAACACCTTACAAGGAGTATATAATTATTTTGAAGATAGCAAAATGCTCCCCCCTATTACAGTAGATGAGAAAGGATATTACAAAGTTATTTACCAAAAACGAACAAATTAAATGGATTATTTGATAGTAGGTCTTGGAAACCCTGGTACAAAATATGAATTTACCCGACACAATGTAGGATTTGATGTAGTGGATGAAATTGCGAAAAAAAACCTTCTAGAGTTTAAACCTGCCGAACATTCCCTTAAAGCAGAATGGAATTACAAAGGAAAAAAAATACTACTTCTAAAACCACAAACCTTTATGAACCTAAGCGGAAAGGCTGTTAACCACTGGTTAAAGTGGTATAAAATACCAACTCAAAATCTCCTAATAATAGTAGACGACATAGCCTTGCCAGTGGGTAAACTAAGATACCGTGCAAGTGGAAGCCCCGCTGGGCACAATGGGCTAAAAGACATTCAATTACAACTTGGAACCGAAGTATACAATCGACTGAAATTTGGGGTTGGAAATGATTTCAAACCAGGCAGACAAGCTGATTTTGTTCTATCTAAATTTAATGAAACGGATAGAGCAACTGTAAACCTTTCCATCGATTTGGCCATGGATTCTGTTTTGTTTTTTATTGCAAATGGAATGGAAAAAACTATGGGAAAATACAATTAAACTATGTACCACAAAGAATTCGAAGTAAGAGATTACGAACTAGACCTACAAGGAATTGTAAACAATGCGGTATACAACAACTATTTTGAACATACCCGCCACTCTTATTTAAAATCTATAGGCTTAGATTTTGCTCAATTGCATGCAGATGGAATAGATGCAGTGGTAGTAAAAATGGAAACAGAATACAAAAACTCTTTGAAAAGTGGAGATATTTTTAGGTGCTCACTTAGGGTGGAAAGAGAAGGGCGAATTAAACTTATTTTTTATCAAGAAATTATACGAGATACAGACCAAAAAATATGCGCCAAAACAAGAGTTACTGTAGCTTGTATTAAAAATGGAAGACCTATAGAACCACTTCAACTAATAGAAAGAATGAAACTATGACTAAAGGCAAAGTACTAGCAATAGGGGGCATTTTTTTTAAATGTAAAAATCCAAAAGAAATGGAAGAATGGTACTTACAAAACCTAGGAATTTTACCTGCCAGCGGAAATGTAATGTGGGAGCAAGAAAAGGGACCAGCGCTAGTGGCTCCATTTCCAGCCAATACTAAGTATTTTGGAGACAATAACCAATCCTTTATGATAAATCTAAGAGTTCAAAATCTTAATCAACTCTTGGAAGACCTGAAAAATAAAAACGTAAAAATAGATTCTGAGCTAATTGAAGAAGAATATGGAAAATTTGCATGGATATATGACCCCGAAGGCAATAAAATAGAGCTTTGGGAAGCACCCTAAGCCTGATGAATTACCCTCTGTGGGAATGGTATCTCTATTCCTTCCCTATCTAATCTTTGTTTAATTAATTTTAAAAACAAATACCTTACATCCCAAAATATCTCATTTTCAACATAAAAGAAAATCGTAAGGTTAACAGAACTGTCTGCCAATTGCGACACAAATACTTGAATAGGTTGGTCTTTTAAAACCTCCTCTTTTTCTCTTAACAAACCGTCAATTGCAGCGATTGCTTTATCTAGGTCACTAGAGTACGAAACCCCGACTATATATTCTACTCTGCTAAACCCTTCTTCGGTATGGTTAATTAAAACACCATTAAACAAAGGTCCATTAGGCAAATACAAAGTCTGTTTGTTTGCAGTTTTTAAAATTGTAAAAAATGCTTTTATTTCAGTAACTACTCCTGTTTCCCCCATTGCGGTTATCCTATCCCCTACTGCAAAAGGTTTAAAAACCAAGATTAATATTCCACCTG
The DNA here is from genome assembly GCA_002422315.1 of Bacteroidetes bacterium UBA6161. GTDB lineage: Bacteria > Bacteroidota > Bacteroidia > NS11-12g > UBA955 > UBA6161. The sequence continues at coordinate 54,362 of DIUJ01000083.1, read as the reverse complement.
CTAAGTTGGATAAATGGCCTTGTAATGCCAAACCTACCGCCAAACCTGCTGCTCCTAATACAGCTACAAAAGAATTGGTGGGAATACCTAGTTTTCCTAATACACTTATAAGAAGTACAACACTTAATCCAATTCTTAAAAAAGCAGATAAGAAATAAGGAAGAGGTGGAGTTAATGTTTTTTCTAATCGTCTCTTTACAATTTTACTTATAAACGAGATAACATACAAACCAAGTATAAGGAGTAAAATGGCATAAATAAAATCCGTAGAAATCACTGTATTTATAAAAGGAATTTTCATGATAAAATATACATTTCAAAGTTAAGGAAATCTTGTTGTTTTAAAAACTGAAGCAAATTTATAAAATAAAGCGGCAATAGAATTTAAATTCTCCAACCATTTTTTTTCAAGGTTTTACCACAGTGGTTACAAAAGGAATCCAATTCATTCAAATGGTCCTTCCCTTCTGCATCTCGCATAAAACAATTACTTTTTTCACAGTGTTTTAATCCAACATTATGCCCCAATTCGTGTACCACAACTTTTACAAATTTCTTGTTTTTATTTAAACCTTTTAATCTATAACTTGAAACTATGCTAGCATTTCCGGGCCTATAGCCCAAACCAAAAACGCCCCAATCGCTTTTGTTTTGATCTACTCTTCCATTTTCGTCCTTTTTGGTGGTGCTTATATCTTTATGTGTAAAACCAATGGTAATAGAATTTGGAGGAGTTTTAGCTTTTAAAAAAACAAGTAAAGAATCTGCCCTATATCTAGTTTTTGACATATTTAAACAACTGCTTGGTAAAGGGATGGGTTCTAATACTTCTACATTAAAGGAATATTTGCTTAATTCTGAAACACTAAAATCCAGCAAACTAGGAGAAAAACCAATAAATGGTTGTATTCTTATAGTACCTTGTACACTTTGAGAACTAAACCATACTTTATCTGATTCTGAGTTACAAGAAAACAACAAAATAAAGGAAAAAATCAAAGGATAAAATACACTTCTCATGATGATAATAGGTACAAAAATACAAAAGAAAACAAAATAAGAGACTATGTAAAAATTGAAGGCAAAAACAAGAACAAGAAGGTATATAAACAGTAAATTTGAGCATTAGACAGAAGTATAAAAACACAATAAAAAGATTTATAGTGATTAATCCAAAATATAGGTTTATCTTTGCCGCTCATATTAGTACATATATATTTTGAAAAACTTTGCATCGCTTGGACTGTCGGAATTGACACTCGAAGCACTAAACAAATTAGGAATTCAGACACCGACAGAAATCCAGCAGAAAGCAATCCCATTATTATTAGACGAAAATTGTGATTTTTTGGGGCTTGCACAAACAGGAACAGGCAAAACTGCCGCCTACGGCCTCCCATTAATCGAAAAAATCGATCTTAAACTTAAAGAAATTCAGGCCATTATTATTACCCCAACTCGTGAACTTGGTCAACAAGTTGCCGAACAGTTGATGAACTTTTCACAATTCCATAAAGGAGTTTTTGTGGAAGTAGTGTATGGTGGCAAGCCTATTGATAGGCAAATCCAAAGGTTAAGAAGAAAACCTCAAATAGTGGTTGCTACTCCAGGAAGACTTATAGACCTTCTACAAAGAAGAGCTTTAAATCTTAAAACTATTAGCCACGTTGTGTTAGACGAGGCAGACGAAATGCTAAACATGGGTTTCCAAGAAGATATTCAAAGAATACTTTCTTTAACTCCTGCTACAAAAAAGATATGGTTGTTTTCTGCAACTATGCCTCAAGAAATTAGAATGATAGCTGAAGAATATATGACCGACCACAAGGAAGTTCGTATAAACAGCAAAGAAATGGTGAATGCCAAAATCAAACACGAATTTATTCGTGTAAAATCTTCTGAAAAATTTGATGCGTTAGCTAAACTTATTGAATTGAATCCAGAAATGAGAGCTGTTGTATTTTGCAGAACAAAAGCAGATACACAAAACCTTTCTGACGACTTATACAGATTGAACTTCCAAGCAGATGCCATTCATGGTGACCTTTCTCAAAACCAAAGAGACAGGGTAATGAATAGCTTTAAGACACACAGATTACAGTTTCTTATTGCTACAGATGTTGCTGCAAGGGGTATAGATGTAAAAGACCTAACCCACGTTATACATTATGCTTTGCCACACGAAATGGAATACTACACTCACAGAAGTGGAAGAACAGCTAGGGCAGGTAAAGAAGGTACTTCTGTTGCTCTAATTACTGGCGCAGAATTCAGCAGAATGAAAATGTTTGGTCAAAAATTAGGCATAGAGTTCCAAGAATCTGAACTACAACAATTTTTCCAATTCAACCCAAGCGAAGGCGACAGAGGCCGTGGCAGAGGTAGAGGAAATAGCGGTGGTGGATACGGCGGCGGCGGTTATGGCGGCGGCGGAAATAGAAGAAGTGGTTCTTCTTCCTCCTCTTCTTCATACGGCAGAAGCAGTGGCTCCGACAATAGAGGCGGAGGCGGATACGGAAGCAGACCAGAAAGAACTGAATTCAAAAAACCAGCTGGCGACTCTGGCTATAGAGGGGACAGAAATGACAGAGGCGGCGATAGAAATGACAGAGGTGGCGATAGAGGCAGAAGTTTTTCTAATGCAGGACCTGACAAAAGATTTGAAAGAAAAGACAACAACGAAGGAAGAAGATTTGAGAAAAAGGCAGATACTGGATTCAGTAAAGACAACAACATAGATCGCTATGGTCGTAATATTTACGAAAAAATCGACTTTATGGAAAAATCTCCAGAGTACTTTGGAAATGATAGAGGAAAAGCAAAGTCTTCTTCTCCTAGCAAATCAAATAAAAAACCTGCAGGTTCTAGAAGAAAAACAAAAGCTTTTACTTACTAAGAAGAACTATCTAAACTTAAAAATTTAGAAATATTCAAATACTTTAAAACTCGCTAGCAATAGCGAGTTTTTTTTGTGGGTGGATGGCAAATTATTAACTGTTTGGTTGCAAACACCAATAAGTGAGAAAATGAGTTTGTCATGGTGAGGCTCTCGAACCATGAAAGAGTGGAAATGTCGTGGTTCGAGAACCTTACCATGACATTTCCTTCGAGAACCTAAAGATTGGTTGGTGGCAAACACCAACCAAGAGGAAAAATCTTTGATTTTCGTCAGCTCANNAAAATACGCTAATGCGTATTTTGGGTTTAACAAAGTACAAGTACCATTATTGCGCACCTTTGGCGCTTGTAGTGTGTTGGCTTGATTTCTTTCATAGCCCTTGCAGGCTATGCTAAGGATTGCGCACCTTTGGTGCTTCATTGCAGAAATACATAGTAATTATAAATACAACTCACCCTCCCCCCAAAAAAAACTCGCTATTACTAGCGAGTTTTTTTAATCATTTAATAAAATTAACCTATGAAATTAACAATAAGCAAAGGTAAAATAATTTTAAATAAAATCCTTCATTCTATCGAAAAAAGACCTGTCTTTTTTAGGTTTGTTTTCTGGGGAGAAACTTTCAGAATCTAGTAATTTTTTCATCAAAGCCTCTTCTTCTTTATTTATTTTAGAAGGAATAAATACATTTACCCTTACAAGCTGATCTCCGGTATGGTAACCATTTATATCGGGAAAACCTTTCCCGCGAAGTTTCAATACTTTTCCGCTTTGAATACCCGCGTCTATTGTAATTTTTGCCTTTCCTTCTATGGTAGGCACTTCTGCTGTACAACCTAAAACAGCTTCTGGAACACTAATAAATAAGTCAAAGTACACATTAGATTCTTCTCTTGTAAGTTCAGGGTGCGCTATTTCCTCAATAATCAAGATTAAATCGCCGGGTACACCACCTGGCACCTCATTTCCTTTGCCAGATACGGATAATTGCATTCCATCCTGAACCCCTGCAGGTATTTTTAGTGTAGTTTCGGTTTCTTCTTGAACCAATCCTTGTTCGTTGGCTCCTTTGGGTCTATTGTTTATGGTTTGACCTGTACCACCGCAGCTAGGGCAAGCAGCAGTAGTTTGCATGTGACCTAAAAAAGTTTGGGTTACTCTTGTTACCGAACCCGAACCGCCACAAGTATTGCATGATTTAAACTCTAAGCCAGGGGCTACAACCCAACGTTTGAAGCGTATTTTCTTTTCCGAGCCTTTTTTTATGTCTTCGAAACTAACCTTAAGTTTGATGCGGATATTGGAACCTGTAGGTCTTCGTGGCCCTCTTCTTCCACCTCCACCACCGAAAAAACTACCAAAAGAATCGCCAAAAACATCCCCAAACTGAGAAAAAATATCATCCATGGACATCCCTTGTCCTGAGAATCCGCCTGCGCCTCCCATTCCTTGGTGTCCAAATCTGTCATACTTTGCCTTTTTGTCAGCATTGCTCAATACTTCGTAAGCTTCTGCTGCTTCTTTAAATTTATCCTCAGCCGACTTGTCGTCTGGGTTTTTATCAGGGTGGTATTTTATTGCTAGCTTTCTGTATGCTTTTTTAATTTCATCTGCACTAGCATTTTTTTCCACTCCTAATACTTCATAATAATCTCTTTTTGCCATAATTTTGGGTTTAAGATTGGCCTATAATAACTTTTGCAAAACGTATAACCCTATCGTTTAATGTATATCCATCTTCTACTACATCTACTATACAGCCTTTCATTTTTTCATCCTCTACAGGGATTTGGGTAATTGCTTCGTGTAAGTCTGGATTAAAAGCTTCTCCTAAGCAATTCATTTTTTTCAAGCCTTTAGACTCCATGGTGCCATTTAGTTTTCTAACCACCAATTCTATTCCTTCCTTGTAAGTATCAAGGGCATCAGCGTTGGCTTTCATTGCTCTACTAAAATCATCCAATACTGGCAATAGGTCTTGGATAACTTCTTTACCAGCTGTTTGAAGTAATTCTATTCTCTCTTTTGCATTTCTTTTTCTAAAATTTTCAAATTCTGCAAACAAACGCAAAAATTTATCTTTTTCTTCTTGTAACTGTAATTCCAGATTTATTTCAACTTCAGGGTTTTCTGTATTTTGGCTCACTTCTTCATTCAATTCTTGTTCGGAATGATTGATGTTTGCATCTTCCTGTGTTTTTTTTGTAGACATAATCTTTACTGTATTTTGGCTCATACGAGTCCAAAGTTCTTGCCAGAGTGCAAATAATGACAAAGTGTCACGTATTAAATTAAATAGAATCTAACCTTTCGATTTTTGCACCAATTGCATTCAATCTTGTATCTATAAATTGGTATCCCCTATCTATTTGTTCTATATTTTTGATATGGCTTACACCATCTGCCGACATAGCTGCAATAAGCAAAGCAACTCCTGCACGGATATCGGGGGAGGTCATGGTAATCCCTTTGAGTTTTACTTTTTTATCCAGTCCCATTACCGTAGCTCTATGAGGATCACAAAGTATAATCTGAGCACCCATATCTATCAAATTATCTACAAAAAATAATCTGCTTTCGAACATTTTTTGGTGAATTAGAACATTTCCTTTGGCTTGAATTGCGGTGACTAAAGCTATAGAAATTAAGTCTGGGGTAAATCCAGGCCAAATAGAATCAGAAATAGTGAGAATAGAACCATCTATAAAGGTATCTATCTCGTAGTTTTTTTGAGCTGGCAGGTATATGTCGTCTCCTCTAAATTCCATCTCCACCCCCAACCTTCTAAAGGTATCTGGGATTATCCCTAGTTGGTCTATTCTACAATTTTTAATAGTTATTTCAGACTCTGTCATAGGTGCTAAACCAATAAAAGAACCTATTTCTATCATATCTGGTAAAATGGTATGCGTAGTTCCGCCTAAAGACTCTACACCATGTATAGTTAATCTGTTAGACCCTATTCCGTGTATTTTACCGCCCATGTCATTTATCATGGTGCATAATTGTTGCAAATAAGGCTCACAAGCAGCATTGTAAATGGTTGTTTCTCCATCTGCTAAAACGGCTGCCATTACAAGGTTTGCTGTACCTGTAACAGAAGCTTCGTCTAAGTGCATATAAGTTCCTTTTAATCTTCCATTGGTACTAATTTTGTAAAAACTAGTTTCTTTGAGGTACTCAAAATTACCTCCTAATTTTTGCAATCCAACAAAATGTGTATCGAGTCTTCTTCTTCCAATTTTATCGCCACCCGGGCTAGGTATAAATCCTTTTCCAAATCTGGAGAGCAAAGGACCAACTATCATAATAGAACCTCTAAGCGCAGCAGCCTGTATTTTAAATTCTTCAGAATTCAAGTAATCTAAATTAACTTGATCTGCTTTAAACGTATAGCTAAAATCTCCTAGTTTGTTTACTTCTACACCTAGTTTAGCGAGTAAATCTATTAGTTTAAGTACATCTCTAATCTGAGGAATATTGTGAATTGTAACGAGATCTTTTGTTAAAAGTACTGCACAAAGTATTTGTAACGCTTCATTTTTTGCACCTTGAGGAACAATTTCTCCTTTAAGTTTATGGCCACCTGTGATTCTAAAAACACCCATTATCTGTAGTTTTTATAGTTGTTATTCTTTTTGTATTTCGAAAAGTTTTTATTGGGTTTGAAATTTTTCTTTCTTTTAAAACTGTTGTCAATTTTAATTTCCAAGCTTTCTGGGCTTACAATTAACTTGCCTTGCGACATAGAAGCCAAGTGATTTGCGATCATTTCATTGGTGAGGTCTTCGTTGTTCCAACTTCTGGAAGAATTTTTCATAAAAGAAGCCAATAGATTTACGAAATCGTCTTTCAAACCCTCGTCGTTTATTTCGGCTGCCTTAGCCACCATGTATTGCAAGTTCCTACCATAAAATCTAAACTTAATAGGTTGGGTAGGGTAAGGAATTGGCTCAGGTTTCATCTGTTGAATTTCTGGAGAAGGAACAGGGTAAGGGCTATCCACATCCAATTTAAAATTGGCAATAATATGTAAATGGTCCCATAATTTATGTTTATAGTCGGCTTGCTCCTTAACGGAAGGATTCAAATTTTCCATTACAAGAACTAAAGCGGCAGCCTGTTTACTTCTTTTTTCTCTATCTTCTATTTGTAGAATATGGCTAACGTAGTCTTGAATAATGCGGCCATATTCCGATATAACCAATGCGGGTTGCATGGTATTATAAATTAGGAAGGGGTTGTTTTCCATAGGTTTCAAATATAATAAAAAAGCCTCCAATTAGGAGGCTTAATTTTTTAAATAAATTGTGAATAAGTTTAAAACATTGGGCTGAACTCTACCACAAATTCTTGTCCAGATGCATTTTTGCCTTTAAGTTTTAATGCGCTTTTCTTAAGTTCTAAGATTGTAATTTCAGGAACCACTTTATTGTTTGGGTCTTGAGACAATTCACCATCCATTTGAATGGCTTCAAAATCATTTACAAAGGTCCATCTTCCTCCCGAACCAACAGTTTGTATAAATGGCAAATCTGCCATTGGGAAAGATTTAGAAAGAGCATGGGTGGTAGACTGATTTATTGCAGTTTTATCTTCGTTTCTGTAATTAAAAGAATAAGCATTGTTTTTGTAAACTTCAAAAGCTATAATCACTCCATCTTTTTTGTAGGATGAGGTAAAATCATTTCCTTCAAAAGTTACTTTGTCTATGTTCCAAATTTGTGCAAGCCTATCGGATTTAGCTCTGAAAGAAACTATAGGACCATCTTCGTACTTACAACCGCTTGCTACCAACAAAATTCCAAATAGCAATACCATTGTACTTTTCAAAAGTATATTTTTCATATGATTAAAATTTTACGTGGCAAATATAGTAATTTATTTAAATAAAAGCATTATCGAATTAAAAATGAAACATTAACTTAAGAACACCACCCAAATTATCCGTACTTATATTAAACTCAGATGAATTTGCTTGCACATCTTTTTTAAGGATTTCTGCACTAGATGTAGAATTGTTCCATACTTCTTCTGTTCTTGTAGTTTTGCCTTCCATGTAGTATAATGCACCCAAATTAAATTCGCCACCTATAGAAATTCTAGGAGCAAAAAAGTATTCTACCCCTGCAAATCCAAAAAGTCCAAAGTTCATTCCGGTGCCTTCTTTGTATTCTGTCTGACGAGAAAGAGCAACACTTCTGTAGTTTTCCATGGTATTGCCATAGGTTCTAGAACTAGTGCTTCCTGAAGAAAATCCAACCTGTGCATATCCGCCATATACTCCTTGCAGCCTGCCGCTTCCTCTTCTGTATTCTACGCCTCCACGCAAAATCATTTCAAAATTTTGAGCATTAATTTTATCGGTAACCGTTGCATCCGATGCAGCACCGGGAGCCAAGTCTTTTACAAAAACATTCTCTGTACTATTGCCATACAGCATAGAAAGGGAACCTCTGTAGGCAAAATTTTCTGAAACAAATTTCTTTCCAAAAACCGTGTTATTTTGGTCAAAGAAACTAAAGTCAGGCGCGTTGTTGTTGTTTGAAAACAAATTTCCTGCATAATTCAAAAAAGTGTTTGCAGAAATACCTATAGCCCAGTCCCCGGTTTGAGGTAATATATAATGGCCTTTTTTAGATTTTAAAATTGGTTCTTTTTGAGCTTGTGCAGCAGTTACAAAACCTAGGATCAATAAACTTAGAATTAATTTTTTCATTTATTCACTTATAATAATGCGCAAAAATAGGGTATTAATCCAATATTTTCATCTTTGCAAATCTTAATACCAAAGTTTTAGATTCTGATTCGTTGAATAAAACTATGGCTTTGCTGTTTATCCCTTCGGCGCTAACCTCTTGCACTACCCCTTTACCAAACCTTTGATGCAGAACCCTCATGCCTGCCTTTAAGCCTGTAAGGTCATCTGGTACAAAGTCTGGTTCCCCTGTTTGTTTGTTGGTATTTAAGCTAATATTTTTTCTGAATGCAGGTTGAATATTGAGTTTGGTGAGGGATGTTTTTTTATCGCCTAAACCTTCTGTTCCAAAAATAGATTCCTTGCTTGGCATTTGTTTGCCTCTATACATTAGGGTACTGTTTATATACCTTGGGTCTATTTCTGTAATAAACCTACTTGGGTCGCAGTGCAGCAAAGTACCATGCCTAAATCTACTGCTTGCATAGCTTAAGGTTAGAACCTGCTCTGCCCGGGTAACTGCCACGTAAAAAAGCCTTCTTTCCTCTTCCAATTCTACCCTACTTTGAAGGGCCATGTGAGAAGGAAATAAATTTTCTTCCAACCCAACTACATATACATACTTAAATTCCAAACCCTTAGAAGCATGAATGGTCATCATGGTTACTTTGGGAGAATTGTCTTCTTCTTCCTGATCTTTATCTGTAAGCAATGCTACATCTTGTAAAAAAGCAGAAAGGTTTTTTTCGTTTTCGTTGGTATCGTCTTCACAAAACTCTTTTATACCGTTTAGTAGCTCGGTAATGTTCTCAAATCTTGAAACACCCTCTGGGGTCTTATCGTCATGAAGGTGTTTTAGCAATCCACTTTGTTTTGCTACATATTCTGCGGTTTCTGAAGCATCTTTTACCAAAGCCATTTGTCTAAAATTAGTGAGCATCATGTAAAAATTATTCAGTTTAGAAACCGCTGCGCCCAAAACTTCAAAATGATTTGCTTTTTCTATTACATTCCAAATAGATACATTGTACTGATTGGCTATAAACACAAGTTTTTCAATCGTGGTATTTCCAATCCCTCTAGTTGGGTAATTTATAATTCTTTTTAGGGCTTCTTCGTCTCCTGGATTTACTACCAAGCGCAGGTATGCAATAAGGTCTTTTATCTCCTTGCGTTGATAAAAAGACAAACCTCCATAAATTCTGTAAGGGATACTTATTTTCCTAAAAGCTTCTTCAAAAACTCTGGATTGTGCATTGGTTCTATACAAGATAGCTATTTCAGAATAGTTTACTTTTCGGTTAGACACTGCTTCAAATATTGAATTGGCAATCATTTTACCCTCTTCGCTATCTGTCATAGCCTTAATAATATTTATTTTCTCACCCTCCGGATTGGAAGTCCATATTTTTTTTTCTAGCTTTTCTTTGTTGTGGCTTATTATGTCGCCGCTAGCCGCCACTATGGTTTTAGAAGACCTGTAGTTTTGTTCTAGTTTTATGATGTTGTGTTCTGGATAATCTCTAGAAAAGCTTAGTATATTCTGGATATTAGCACCCCTAAAAGAATAGATACTTTGAGAATCGTCGCCCACTACACAAATATTTCTAGAAGCAGCCACCAATCTCTTAATTATCATATACTGGCAATGGTTTGTATCCTGGTACTCATCTACCAATACGTATTTAAACTTGTGTTGGTATTTATTTAGCACATCGGGGTGGTTTTTGAGCAATTTGTGCATGTTCATAAGCAAATCGTCAAAATCCATTACCCCAGACTTGTAGCATCTTTTGGCGTATTCTGTGTAAATATCTGCTGTTTTTTTGCGGCCATTTGCTTCATCCGAAGCCATTAAATCAGCCATATTTATATACTCTTCGGCTGCTATAAGATTGTTTTTGGCCGAAGAAATCCTGTTGTAAATTAGGGCAGGTTTATATAATTTATCATCTAAATTAAACTCCTTGATAATTGTTTTGATAAGACTTTTGGAATCGTCGGTATCGTAAATTGTAAAATTGGAAGTATAGCCAATTTTTTCTGCTTCAAAACGAAGGATTTTAGCAAATACGGAGTGAAAAGTTCCCATCCAAAGGTTTCTGGCATCTGGACCCACTATTTTTTCTATCCTAGCCCTCATTTCTTTTGCGGCCTTGTTGGTAAAAGTAAGTGCGAGTATGTTAAAAGCATCTACCCCATTGAACATAAGGTTTGCTATACGGTAGGTTAGTACACGGGTTTTGCCCGAACCCGCTCCTGCTAAAACCATAAGGGGGCCTTCTGTACACAAAACCGCTTCTTTTTGGGTTTCATCTAGGTCGTTTATAAAAGGTGGCAACTCGTTGTTTTGCATGCTCAAAATTACTTTCTTATTTCTTAGGTTTTATATTTTTTATTCACAAAAGTTTTAGCGTACCACGCTCTTTGGGAGGGTACAATAAAGTATATTATTCTTTTTCTGTGGATTGGCGGGTTGTATAAACTTCTCTTTGTAGCAATAAAAGCAATTCCACAGCCTCCGATACACTGTTTATATAATTTACTATTAATCTCAAACTTTTTGGGGTTTGTTTCATTTCAAACTTAGCAGGACTTTGGGTAATAAACATCAACAAACTGCTAAACTGTGGGCTTGAAAAGAAAGCAGCATTGGGATTGGATGGAAACCACAATTGCATGGATTTTGCACTTAAGTTAATTTTCTCAAAACCCAAGGATTTTCCCAACCACTTTACTTTTACTGTTTGCAACAAATTGAGCGTGCTCTGCGGTATTTTACCAAATCTATCTTCTAAGTTTTTGGCAAAATCTTCAAGTTGCTTATCGTTGGCTATAAAAGAAAGTTCTTGGTACAAAGAGAGTCTCTCTGCTATTTGCGACACATAGTCATCGGGTATAAGCATCTCAAAGTCTGTATCCACTTGGCAGTCTCTAGACACTATGCTTATTTCCCTGTCGGCAAACAATTCTTTAAACTCATCTTCTTTTAGTTCGCTTATGGCTTCATCTAGTATTTTATGGTACATATCAAAGCCTATTTCAGAAATAAAACCGCTTTGTTCGCCACCAAGTAAATTTCCTGCACCCCGTATATCCAAATCGCGCATAGCTATCTGAAAACCACTCCCCAAATCCGAAAACTCCTCTAAGGTACGCAGCCTTTTGCGGGCATCGGCAGTAAGCGAAGTAAGCGGGGGCGACAAGAGCAAACAATATGCCTTGGTATGGCTCCTCCCTACCCTTCCGCGCATTTGGTGCAAATCGCTAAGGCCAAAAGTATGGGCATTGTTTATAATTATAGTATTTCCATTGGGTATATCCAGCCCTGTTTCTATAATACTTGTGGAAACCAACACATCGTACTCTCCCTCTATAAAACGCACCATTATTTTCTCCAACTCATTCCCTTCCATTTGGCCGTGGGCCATAGCAGTTCTAATCCCCGGGCAGGCATCCTCTATCATAATCTGCAAGCCGGTTATATCTTTTACCCTATTGTGTACAAAAAAGACTTGACCTCCCCTTGCCACTTCTCTTTCTATTGCCTCTTTTATCACCTCTTTGTTAAACACATACAACTCGGTTTGAATTGGGTACCTATTGGGTGGCGGGGTATTTATTACAGACAAATCTCTGGCACCCATAAGCGAAAAATGAAGGGTACGGGGAATAGGTGTGGCCGTAAGGGTTAAGGTATCTACACTTACGCGCAAATGCCTTAGCTTTTCTTTGGCACTTACCCCAAATTTTTGTTCTTCATCTATAATCAAAAGTCCCAAATTTTTAAATTTGATATCCTGAGCCAGTATCCTATGGGTTCCTATAAGTATATCGGTTTTGCCTTCGGCTACTCTTTTTAGGGTTGCTTTTTGCTCTGCGCTACTTTTAAATCTATTGATAAAATCTACACTGCAAGGAAAGCCTTCCAAACGTTGAGAAAAAGTTCTGTAATGCTGATGGGCCAAGATAGTGGTAGGCACCAAAATTGCCACTTGTTTGCTGTCGCAAACTGCTTTAAAAGCGGCCCTTATCGCCACCTCGGTTTTCCCAAATCCCACATCGCCACACAGCAGCCTATCCATAGGTATGGCGCTTTCCATATCCTTTTTTATTTGCTCTGTTGCCGAGGCTTGATCGGGGGTATCTTCATAAAAAAAGGAGGCTTCCAATTCTGTTTGCAAATAAGAATCGGGGGCAAAAGCAAAACCTTTTTGGGCTTTTCTAGCAGCATATAGTTTTATCAACTCCCTTGCTATATCCTTTACTTTCTTTTTGGTACTTGCTTTTTGTTTTTCCCATACCCCACTGCCTAGCTTATGTAGCGAAGGCACAGCACCATCTTTGCCAGAAAAACGCGACAGCTTATGCAAACTGTTTATGCTTACAAAAAGCATGTCGTTATCGCGGTACACAATCCTTACCACCTCTTGCAATCTGCCGTTGTTTTCCATTTTTTGCAATCCTGCAAACTTCCCCACCCCGTGGTCTACGTGGGTTACAAAATCCCCGGGCTTTAGTTCTTTCAGCTCCTTTAGGGTTAATGCAGAATCTTTACTGATGGCCGATTTTTTATTCTTGTATCTAAAAAAACGGTTAAAAAGTTGGTGCTCGGTATAGCAGGCAAGCTGCAAATCCAAATCTACAAAACCTTGTCCCAAAGCATGGTACACCGGGAAAAAAGAAATTTCTCTCTGTTTGTCTCTAAGTATGGCCCATATACGCTCTATTTGGCGGGGTTGCTCCGAAAACAAAATATTTTGGATTTTATACACCTCATTTTCTTTCAAATGGTTCAGTGCCATATCGAAATTCTTACCAAAAATAGGTTGTGCTTTTTGGTTAAAATTGGCTTCAAAATTATACCCATCTTCTTTAGTTTTACCAAACTCCACAAGATTAAACCCATCCAACTTGGCCTCTATTTCCTTGTATGTAAGCAAAACCTCTTCCACTCCACTAGTGCCTTTTTCCTGGAGGCTATGCCATAGGGTTTGTAGCATTTCCTCTTGCAACAGGGGGTCCTTTACCCAAACAATGGTATTGGGTTTGAGGTACTCAAAAAAAGAAATTTTATTTATACTCACATTGCCATGCTGCATATCTGGCACTATTTTAATCCACTTATGCGATTTTATAGACAACTGAGAAATGGCATCAAAAGAGCGAATAGACTCAATGGTATTTCCATCCAATTCTATTCTGTAAGGGTTTTCGGAGCCGTATGAAAATATATCAATAATAGCGCCACGGAGGGCAAAATGGCCGGGTTCAAACACAAAATCTTCCTTTTCAAAACCCAAATCATAGAGCATTTCCATCAAAAAATCCACATCCAGTTCCGCATTTTCCTCCAGTTTAAGGGTATTGCTTTCTATTTCCTCTGCGCTATACACTTTTTCTGCAAGGGCGGCCAAGTGGGTAACCACTATATGCGACTTGGTACTAAACTTAATTTTCTCCAAGGCTTCGGTTCTAAGCCTAATTTTATCGGGGACTACCGCTTCAAAATCGAAGGGTTTTTTATAGGAATCGGGCAGAAAAATGATGGATTTATTGAGTTCCAGATTTTCCAGATCCGACTTAAAGAACTCAGCCTCCTCCTCCTCTGGGAGCAGTACCAAAAAATTTTGAGGCAGCGCATCCGACAAGGCACCGGCAAGCAGAGCGGCACCCGAACCCTGCAAATTTTTAAACAAAGCCTTTTGCCCATCAAGCTGCAAGGTAGCCACAAAGCCATTTAAGGCGCTGTGCATCAAAAACTTTTGTTTAATTTCTACAATATTCACTATATACCCCTATAAAAAAGAGTGCGAAAATAACCCAAATAGCGCGAATAGAATAGGAAAAAATTGGGAGGGGGGAATCAGGCGTTAATAAAAGTGATTTCAGGCAAAACAATTTTCGATTCCTTTCCCGTATCGTCATTTTTCCAATATACGATAAAGTTGATTTTGGGCGCCTTATCCTGCCTTTAATTCTAGTCCTCGTCCCGAAAAGCAAGAGGGGCTACAGGCAGTACGTGGGCTTCCTTCGTCAGCCACCGCCTGCCAAGCCTCTCTAGCTTTCGAGCCTGCGGGCTGCCATTTCAGGTAGGGGCGTAGAGGGAATAAGTGGTAAAGAAGGTAAACGGTTGCGAAAATTATAATTTAAAAATCGTCTGTTTCTTCAAAATCTATGCTAACAGGGTCTAATTCCATTTGATATTTTTCCCATTGTTTCTGTTTTTCTTGATCATTTTCTATTGCTGCTTCTATAGCTAAAGATTCTCTATATTGTCTCGCTTCTGCTTTCAAAGTCCATTTAGCATTAATCTCCATTTTATCTATTTCATCTTTAATCTCTGATAATGATATTTTGAAAAACTCCTTACGAGGGTTTACTTTATTCATTTGAAGTCTAAGAAATTTTTTATGTAACTCTCTCTCAAGATTAGGAGCATCATTACTATAAATCATTGAATGAACATCAAACTCAAATGGTACACTTGCATCACCAAGTTCTCTTATTCTATCCATAGGTTCAAGTCTCCTAGTCATTCCTATTTTATATACATCTTCGCCAAACGAACCAATATTGGAAATAATATAAACATTACCAGACTTTGTTTGCTGTGCCATAGAAATTGCTCTTTGATTCTTTTCTTCTGCTTCTTTTAATTTTAATTCTAATTCTCTTAGCATTTCTTCTAGTTTTTCCTTTTGCTCTATGCTTGCTAATGTTACCTCTTTTTGTGCTTTTTCAATTAAACGTTTTAAAGTTTCTTCTTCTTTTTGTGCTTCTTTAATTGCTTTTTCATATTCTCTTTTAGCCTTTTCTTCTTCTCTAATTTGCTCTCTAATCATTCTTTGTTCTTCTTGTTCTTTCCATTTCAATTCTTGAGCAACTACTGCCCATTTTAGCTCTGCTAATCTTGTTTGTAAATATTCTTGGGTAATCACTGCGTCCCTAAATGCCTTACCATTATTATTTACTATTTGATAAGCATCACGAATTTTTTTCTCTAAAGTTCCATAATTGTCTTTTTTTACTTTAGATAAAATCGAATCTACTTTTCCATTAAAAGCATCTAAAACAAAGTTAATAGCAGTTGTTCTTCGATAATTTTCAACATATTCACATTTAGCAGCTTTACCTTCACTTATTAGTTTACGAGTATACTCTCGCGTATCTTTTAATTTTACCCCTGCTTCTGTATGTCCAAATTCTTCTGCTAAATCATCTAAAAGACTGTATGTAGGAATTAAATACCTATCTCCGTAGCCTTCTATAATATTTCGCATTGCTTTAGCTGTTTTTTCTATATCCCTTTGATTGTTCAATGCTTTTATAGCATCACCAGCAATTTCTTCGGCCTTAATATTCGCATCAAATAATATTTTCTCAGCATCGGCTTTGGCGGTACTGTATATCATTTCATATTGCTTCTTTAACTTTTCTATTTCCTCATTTGCATTTTGTCTTTTATTATTTGCATCTTCAATTGCTTTATTTAACTCTTCTTGTGCATTTTTAGATACTTTATTTGCTTCTATTCTTGCATTTGAAATTATCTTTTCTGCAATTTCTTCTATTTCAAGCAGTCCTTCATATTTTGAAAGTTTTGAATATTTATCATTAAGAGAAGAAAATTCATCTTTTATATCGTTATATTTCCTTTGAGTATTATCGAGTTTATATGTTAGTTCGAAAATATTTTTTTTAAGTTTTTTTTCACCTTTCAACCATAGTATTAAAACTACGATTATTGCTATAAATAAAATCACTGTCATCATTTGCCTTTATTTTGTTATAAATTAAATATTAAGTACTTTAAAAACTACAGGTTTTTTAAAAAATTATCCTCAGACAATATTTCTAAATTAGAACCTTTTTCAATAAGCTTAATTGCTTTTTCTTGCTTATTACTCATTCCATCATCGCCTACAACTCTGTAATCTTGTTGGCCGATAATTAAAAAATCTGTGTCCTTGTTAACACTATTCCCTATTATTCCTCCAATATCAGCAATCGCTTGTTGGGCTTCAGTACGAACCATCGATGATAATGCACCTGTAAAAACAACTGTCTTTGCATAAAATATACTTTCAGGTTTATGTTTCAGGGAATCTCCTATATTTTTTGAAATGTCTTTCGTATTATAAATTCTTTTTGTCTCCGAAGGTTTATAACCACCCTCATAAAGTTGGCCTATAGTTGTATTGAGTTTTTCTGTAAAATTTCCTATTGATGAAACACCAGAAATTTTAAACGCTTTTAATGCCAATTCAGCAGTAGCCCTACTGTCAGAACCTGCTCTATGATGTTTTAAATTAATATTGTTTATTTTACATAATGTTTTTAAATCGTATGATGGTAGTCCATGCCACACTCTTTTTGAAAATATATAACTACAAGAATAATATAAAGATGGGTATGGAATATTGTATGTTTCAAGAGTTCTTCTTAACACACTAATATCAAAACCTGCATTATGTGCTATTAAAAATTTATTTTCTATGAGAGGGAGAATTTCTGTCCACAATTCATTAAATTCTGGTTGGTCTTTAACGTGCTCAGGTCTTATGCCATGAATCAATATATTGAAATTATCAAACCGTTCATTCAATGGTTTTATTAGCCATGACTTAGTATCATTAATCACACCATCTTTTACAAATGTGAGTCCTATTTCACATGGGCTATTTCTTTGTGAAGTTGCTGTTTCAAAGTCAATTGTTACAAATTCCATTTTTATACGCTTTCTATTTTTTACATTTTATAATACTTTCATGAAAGATAAACCAATTTGGATTTTCTTATATTAAGTTAATAAGGCAAAGCACTAATAACTTCCCAGCTTATAGATTTAACATCTTTGTAATTTTCTATTTTTAAACTAATAGCTTTGCTTGTCTTCGGCGGAAAAACTTCGTAGATTGTGTATTCTTTAGTCCCAATCACGGACTTGGTCTTAGTGAAATAGGTTATCCTTACAACTACATCTTTATATGTTGCAACTGTAGCATTATTTGCTATTTCACAATTTACTTTGATTTTATTTCCCCAAAAGTTTTCACTATAAGTGCCGTTTGCAAATAAAAAATTTGTTGGTTGTGACCATTCATATTCTTCAATAGTTAATACTTGTTCAGAGTAGGCTTGACTCGTAACATTTTCCTCACTAACGTTTATATTATTCGAAAAATAAATACCACAAACAATAGATAATACAATAAGAACAATGACTAAAATTGATTTTAAAACACCATTTTTCTTTTTAGGAATATTATTCTTCTGTTGTGTGATTTGTGATGATGAATTGGAAACTGCTTGATTGTTGTTCTTAGAATTTGTTGATATAAATCGATTTGAGATTACAATTAATTGTGCTGGTGTTATCGCTTCAATTTCATTGTCCTTCAATTCTTCAATTTTTAATTGTAAATTGCCATTTGACAATTTCACTACATAGTCGAAATCTTCTGTAATTGCAAAAGCCTGATATGCCCCAATTTCTTTATTAAATATTTTAACTTTACTTAATAAGGATTTAATTTCAGTCTCTCCGTAATTTGCTTGCATAAGTATTATTTATTTAATTAACCAATAGTATAATAAGTAAAATAGTATGTTTTGTTTTTTAAATAGTCACTGCTTTTAAAGTTTAAATTAGATATTGGAAATATTAATTTAAAAAATCAACAACAGTGGTTGTTTTATTTCTTTTGTGTATATAAGCCATCAAAAGTTCCACAATAAGCACCATGACTACAATTATTTTCACTTACTTCAATTTGTCCATTTATAAAATTAAAATTAAAATGGCATTCGGTAACATCTTCGGTATAATTTGCAACTGACGATTCAGTTAAATATGCAGTACCTTTCCAAACATCTTCTTGACAATTTAGATTATTTTTTGGTGTTAACTCAAATTTAACAGCTCCATCTGATTCAGGTCCTTCAATTTTTAATGTTCTACCAAATTTATCAAAATAAATTCCACTCCAGTTTGAATAGTATTCGGATTTGACATCCTTATTCTTCTCAAAATTTGTTTCGCTAACAATAGTTTCATAAATTGTAAAGGGCATTTTTTTTGAACCATCCGGTTTTGACCAATGACCAACTATATTATTTTCACTTATCTGTCCTTCTAAAACACCTGTTATACTTCCTTTCTCGTTAAATTCATTCATTATAAAATTACCAATATCATCTATTGTCCCCAAAATTTTAATTGGAGTACCTTTACTTTTATATGTATATGAACCCTTTAGAATTTCTTTATTCTTACTTAAGACCATTGATATTTTATACTTTTCGTTGATGGCACCTTCATATGATTTAGTAAAGTCTTGCAAAACATATATTTTTGTGCTTATTGTATTTTGTTCAAGTTCTGCATTTTTGTTTTCACTTAATCCACAGGAAGTTAAAATAAATGCAGTTATTAAAATAGAGATATTTAGTTTTTTCATTTTCGTTTTTGATTTCTTGATTTCTTAAAAATTTACTTTTAACCATTTAAATCCATATTCAATTGTTTTTAAATTAATTATTCGTAAAATCCAAGGCATAAATATATAATTTCATTTTAGCTATATTTTACATAATTTTAAAGATACATTCACTTCTTATCCCACATATTTTACTCATTTACTTATCTTGTCTAATTATCTATTTTATAACTGAGTACGTATTGCCAATTTTCCCATCAGAGTATACGTATTCGACAATTTCTCCATTAATTCTAAAGTATGGTTTATCTTCAGGAAAGCCATCAATAATTACTCTAAAAAGATTTTCAGATTCAGCTATTAATTTTTGTTTATTAATTCCACCGTCTTCAAAATACATGATTTTTGTTGCTTCCCTCTTTTTATCATTATCATAAACAATAAAACTTCTTGATTTCCAACTTTCCTCATAGAATTCAACAACAAGTAAGTCTTTACTAATTTCTTTTGGTATTTCAAATGCTGTGTTCTGTGAAGCTTGTCCAATATTAAAATTTAAATTAATTTTACTATTGGAAGGGTCTGTATAGTTACATTGACTGCAATCTTTTAAGTATAATGCTGTAGCGTAAGCAGGATTACTTGTTGAATTTAAGAAAAAATAAAAGATGAGCTTATTTTCCCATTTTCTTTTAATCTTTTCAGAATACGCTATGTTTATCAATTCGTTTTCATTTAGTTCTTCTTTAATCAATGATTTAATTACTAATTCATTATAAGTACTGTCTATGGTGATAATTTCAAATTCTTTTAAAGAAAGATCTTCAATAGATTCATCGCCTTGAGTACAAGAGACTAAGCTTGTTGCAATTGCAAAACATAAAATAATAATCGTCTTCATAGGTATTTATTTGTATTTATTATTTGATTAATTTCTATAGCTTGGATTTACTTACCTTCTTTTCGTTTTTCCAATTTGAGAAGAAAGCTCTCATTAAATTTTTCCTCCTCTCTTTTCCGCCCTCAAACATAAAACATAATCCGATACTATTCAAATACAATTTAGTAGTAGCATGTATAATTCTAACCATTACTACAATTTTACTTACTTCATTACTATTTCATAAACTTTTAACTGTATTTAGGTATTACGTAATTCAATCCTATCATGTTACATCATTAACAATAAAATTTACCACTTTGTAATTTGCCTTTGCAGCTTTATAAGTGCAGCTCGCTACTTTGTAATACCCCACCGCCATATTGTAAGTATCACTCGCACCATTGTAAACTACCAACGCTGTATTGTAAGAGTTGCTCGCACCTTTGTAAGTTCCTATCGCCATATTTAAACAAATGCTCGTCGACGAGCATTTGTTTTAATGCAACGAGCATCTTTGTCAAAGCGACGAGCATATCCTTCAAAGCGGCGAGCACCTTTGTCAAAGCGACGAGCATTTTTTTCAAAGCAGCGAGCAAGTTTGTCAAAGCGGCGTTGGTCTATTTCAATCGGTTATTTTTCTATTTATAAGCAATATTTTAGTTTGTTTTTACGTATTTAGCACCAGGTAATCCGTTGATTAATAAACTTAACTAAAATTTTAAACACAAATTTATGAGTACACCAAAAAGAATTTTGAGAGAATTCGGTACGTCCGATTCTCAAATGTTGCAATTTGCACGATTAGTGCACAATTACATGGAAACAGATTTGGCACAAATAGGCAGCAGCCCTACCGACCTAAATGTTAGCCATATAGTAGATGCCCCAGGCAGCCCAGATGGTGAATTTAGTGTAATAAAAGTAAGCTAAACCACTCGATTTATTTTTACAGTTTAAAAAAACGGAGCAATTGCTCCCTTTTTTTATGCATTGAATTACTTGTATTTATAAAAAAAGTGAGTATGTTTGTGGGGGTTATTAATATATATATATATACGTAAAAGTGAGGATATATAATAGTTATCTGTAAGCCTAAAAAAAACGACACAATTATAAATGGACAATTATAAAACAGTTAGTACTTCTCTTTACTCTGCAAGACTTACAGAACCTATCGTTATTGAAGAAAATACCACGACTAGAAAGGTACTAATTGTTGACCTAAACGACAAGAAAAAAGATATTGGAGAGACTGTAGGAATTACATTAGTCCATCAGCGAAAAAAAAGAAATGACGAATGGGAAGATGTTGAAAGCATCAACTTGAACTCACTCAAAGGTGGCGAAGGTGTGAAACTAAATCTTGACAGTAAAAACACTAGAAAGATTTATGACGAACTAACAAAGCTTTATGCATATATTGATAAAGAAGGTGTTAAGTATGGTACTCAAGAATTTTCAGTTGTAAAAGCATATGAGATAATAAATATTCCAAAAGACAGAAGGACTTTTATCGAACGGCTCTTAGCTGAAAATTATGGTGAAGAAGTTTGGAACGAGTTAATTTCTTCAAATCCAGACCTTGCAACAAAATTATCTTTGGCAAGAATTCAAACAAATCGAAGTATAGCACTTGAAATTTTCAAAGAGAATCTAGAATCAAATAATGCAGACGAATCTTTTTGGCAAGAATTCTTTACAAACAACGATTGGATTTTTGGGTATGGTTTGAATTATCAATTTCTTCACTTATTAGAAGACCAACCTGATTATGGCGGTAGAACTTTTAAGGGAACAGGAAGTCAGAAGGGGGATTATTTAATGCGGACAAATGCAGATTCACATTTTACTGTTCTTGTTGAGATTAAAACACCTGCTACAAAACTTTTAAGCTATACTCAGAAGGAACCAAGACAAGTAAAAAATCCGAGAAATGACGTTTGGCTTCTAAGCTCAGACTTATTAGGTGCCATTTCTCAAATACAAGTAAATTGTAGGACTTGGAGCATAGACTCACAGAGAAGCGAAAATACTAGACTATTAGAAAAGGAAAGTACATTTACTGTAGAACCAAAAGGAATATTAATCATAGGCAACACCGAAGAACTAGTCAAAAACGAAAGCATTATAAGTTGCTTTGAGAGTTATAGAAGAAACACAAAAAATCCTGAAATTATAACTTTTGATGAGGTATATAAACGAGCAGAATTTATAGTAAAGAACAAAACAAAAGTTGAGAAAAAAGTCATAAGTAAAACTGATGAAGATGATGACTTACCATTCTGAAAGAAGGCCTACAGATAACAGCTGTAGCTGTTGCGCAACCCCTATAAAACCGTAAAAAAGCAGAAATCCAAAGCACTTGTTTGTGTTTTTAAAGTCTATAGTTTTGGGCTTTTCCAAAAATCCATTTATGCATTGAATTACTTGTATTTATAAAAAAAGCGAGTATGTTTGTGTAAGGTAATTAATTTAGAAATATACGCAATAGTGCGGATATATAATAGTTAGCTGATATAATAAAAAACCGACACCAATGACAAATCAAGAAAAAATTGAAAACATTATTATAAATGAAAATGCTTATTTCTATGAGAATAGCGATGATTTTCAAATTTCTAATAATAAGATTACAGAAGTGTTTCGAACTGTATCATCTATAAAAACAGGAAATTATCTTTTAAATTCTATTCGGTTAAAATTAAATCAAAATGAAGACATTTATTATTCAATTTGTGTATTCAAATACACAACAAAACCGACATTCATAGAAGAAGAATTAACAAATTGGGAAGAGGAAAAAATTGCTTATTTACTCATTGTCGAAATTGAAGATTACATAGTAATAAGTAAAAAAAACATAAGTAAAATCCAAGATTTTTTAAAACAATTTAAACCGTTAGACTACTCTGTTTTATCTACTTTGTTTGTAAATGATGATACAAGTTTTGAGAAATTTTCGCTTAAAAATTTGAATGTTTCCGACAAAGCAGTTAGAGAAAAAACAATTGAAGCTATTGATTTAAAAGAAAACTTCTCTGCTCTTGGAGCAAGTAATTATTTATTAAATTCTTTAAGATTGAAAAATAATGATGAGAAAACATCTTTGATGTTAAACTCATCTCGTATTAATAAATTTGGTAAGAAAAATTCGATAGAAAACTTTTGCTTCTGGTCTAAAAATCTTGTTCAACAAATCAAAAATCACACAAACACAAGTACATTTTTATCAATTTTTGCAGAACCACAAGAATATGAAGCTCTAAAAGATGAATTAGTTCCAATTTCTATACTTTTCAACTTTAGCAATATTTACACAGATTTTGAGCAAGGATTGATTAATCGAGTTGTAATTAGATATGTGATTGAAGATGGAGAAATTTGCGATAAAGAAATTAATCTTATTGATTTTCTATCAAAATTTGAACGACTATGTAAAGTAGAAACTAATGCAGGTATTTATTCAATTAACAATACAACTAGTAAAGACTTAGAAGTAAAACTTAATGACAAGTCAATAACAATTCGTTCTCAAAAATTAAAGAATGTGAAACTTATACGAGATAATGGAAATGAAATATCTATAACTGATTATATAAATGGCAAAAATTCATTTATCATCAACTTTGATAATATAGATTTAGCATATTCTAATAGAAAACTGTTTAAAGACAGTCGCCTTATTGGAAGTATTCCCAACTTTCTAAAAATCTTTAAACTGCATAATGACCTTAACAATATTATTTCAGAAAAAGGTTCATTCCTGACAACTTCAACATCATTTGAAAATAATTCATTATTCGGTTTTGTAGAAAGTAATTTCCTAAATGATTTTGATTATTTTGTTTGTGATGATTTATCAAAGGAATGGGCTGACCACATTGGACTTTCTGACAACAAAATTTCGTTTTTTCACTCAAAACATAAAATATCCAATGCTTCTGCCTCTGCATTTCAAGATATTGTCGGACAGGCTCAAAAAAACCTTGGTAATTTGACACCACAAGACTTTCAATTAGAAAGTAAAAGGAATGTTTGGAATTCGACATACAATAGTTCAGACGGAGTAAATACTTCAATTGTAAGATGCAGAAGTGGTCACAATTCAAATCAAATCATTGACCAATTTAAAGAAACAATAAAAAACCCATATCTCAGAAAAGAAGTAATTCTTGTAATAGATTTTATTTCTAAATCAAATCTTGAAACTTATTTTGACAATTTGATTAATAGTGTCAATTTCGCTGAAAGGAATGAAACAATACAAATATTATGGTTTATTTCATCTTTAATTTCTAGTTGTCAGGAGCTAAATACAGAAGTTACAATATATTGCAAACCATAAATTACATCAGCTAACAGGCTTAGCTGTTGCGCAACCCCTATAAAACCGTAAAAAAGCAGGAATTCCAGGCACTTGTTGGTGTTTTTCCAATGTACTGTGGTGGGCTTACCAACAAGTCTATTTATGCATTGAATTACTTTTATTTATAAAAAAAGTGAGTATGTTTGTGGGGCAGAAAAATAAACCTTGGGAATTAATTGGCTTATACAATGCATTTCGGTTGTATAAGTGGTATTTTATCAGGCATATAAGTAAGTTATCTGCAAGCTTAAAAAACCGAAATAGTTAAATGGAATACTTAATAATATCAATCATATTTTTTGCTGGAATAATTTTCTATTCAAACCATAGAAAAAAACGTGAAGAGCTTGATAAACTTCATAATCAACAAAAGAAGGATATTCAACCTTATTTATCTCAAATTATCGAGTTTTACAACATTTTTGAAGAATTTAAATCCAAAAGAAAGTACCTTTCTAACTTCGAGATATTTAACTTTAAAGAAAAAACCAAGCCATTGTTTGACACCATAAAAAGTAAAAATTATACGCACCTACCAAATTTTGAAACAGAAATAAAACAAATCAACTTTTTTCTCAATACTTATGAAAAGCTTGATTCATTATTCGCCTCAAGAAACACAAAATTTATTGAAAATGAAATTTTAGTGACCGATAATTTATTAAGTGACGTGGAGAACAAGTCACTTGATTCCCAACAGCGAAAGGCAATAATAATAGACGAAGACAACCATTTAGTTATTGCGGGAGCTGGTTCAGGTAAAACAACAACCATTGCTGGAAAAGTCAAATATTTAACTCAAAGACAAGGTGTTAGTCCTCAAACAATCTTACTAATTTCATTTACTCGCAAGTCGGCAGAGGAAATGAAAGAAAGGATTGAAAATAAAATGAATATTGACTTGCCTGTTAAAACTTTCAATAAACTAGGTTTAGACATTATTGCAGAAGTAAACAATGAAAAACTGTCAATTTATGAATCAAGCGGAAAATCACATTTAGAACGTATTTCTTCTTTCATAGAAAACTCAAAAAAGAATGAAAAATATTTTGACCAACTCATAGACTTCATTTCATATTATCTAAAGCCGTACAAAGAAATAACTGATTTCCAAACAGATTCTGAACATAATAACTATCTAAACGAACAAAAGTTAGAGGGTTATAAAATGGTCACTAAAATCAAAAATGGCATTGAAATCACTTATAGAGAACGTTTGAAAAGTCAGGAAGAAGTTCTGATTGCAAACTTCTTATTTCGGAATGGTATTGAGTACGAATACGAAGAAAAATACAAGTATAAAACCGCAAGTAAACAATTTGGACAATACAAACCAGATTTTTATTTACCTCAATATCAAATTTACATTGAGCATTTTGGTGTAGATGAAAATTGGAATGTACCTGACTGGTTTAAAGGTAAAGATGGAAAGACAGCTAAAGAAGTTTACAATGAAGGTATAGAATGGAAACGTCAGGAACACTCTAGTAACCAAACAACTCTAATAGAATCATATTCTTGGCAGCAGAAAAAAGGAATTCTACTATCTGAACTTCAAAAAAAATTAGAAAACCAAGGAGTAAAATTCAAACCAATGCCCAATGAAGAACTTTGGACATATTTACAAAAAAACGCCAAAAAGGATATTGATGACTTCACACAGTTAATTGATACTTTTTTAGTCTTATTAAAATCAAATAACGAGAGTATTTCAAATCTAAAAAACAAAGCCCTGAAAGAAGATAACAAGAGGGCTACAAAATTTTTAGAGTTATTTGCACCAATTTATGGCTCGTATGAGAAATATCTTGCTGGTGAAGATGAAATAGATTTTAGCGATATGATAAATAATGCTACGGAACTAATAATATCTAATCATTATCAATCGCCCTTCGAATATATTATAATTGACGAATACCAAGATATTTCAAAAGCAAGGTTTCAACTTATTAAGTCATTATTAGACCAAAAACCAAGCACAAAGTTATTTTGTGTTGGAGATGATTGGCAGTCTATATATCGTTTTGCAGGAAGTGACATTGGATTATTTACAAATTTCGAAGATAACTTCAAATCTACCCCAATAAAAAATTTCAATAGAGTTACTCAAAAATCTTTTATCGAATACACATATAGGTTTAACAATCAAATAATAGATTTATCAAGCAATTTTATTTTAAAGAACCCTAATCAAATTTCAAAAAGTTTAAAGAGTCATTTTAAATCAGATGAAACGCCACTTTCTATTTTCAAATATTCTGACCCTGAGAGAAATGGAAGCAATCTAAATTTGGCTTTAAATGAAGCTCTTTCAAAAATTTTCGACCATAGCAGTGGAGAAGATGTTTCAGTTTTACTTTTAAGTCGATATGATTTTGAAAGACGAAATTTTATCAAAGGCAATTTTTTAGTTGAAAATTTTAATAAGCAGTCAAACCAATACGAATATATCTGCAACGAATTTTCAAATTTAAAAATTCGCTTTCTTACAGCCCACAGATCGAAAGGGCTTCAAGATGATTATGTAATAATTACAAATTGTAGTTCTGGCACTTATGGTTTCCCATCAGAAATATCTGACGACCCATTATTAAACTTTTTACTATCAAAAGCCGACCAATTTCCAAATGGTGAAGAACGAAGACTTTTTTATGTAGCAATGACACGAGCTAAAAAACACGTTTGTTTTTTAGTAAATAGAGAATACACATCAAAGTTTCTTGAAGAAATTGAAGAAAATGAAAAAATCACTGCACTACAATGCGAATGGTGTGATAACGGAAAACTAATAGAAAGAAAAGGTCCTTATGGATTTTTCTACGCTTGCAACAATAGTCATTATTGTAATTTCACGAAAAAAATTGACCCGAATTAATTTAAAGTTCTGGCTACGGAATTTTATAATAAAGAAGATTTTGAAAATGCGATAGTGTATTTTGAAAAGTATTTATCAAGTGAGTCTGGCAGTTCTGATGTATACTATCAATTAGGCAGGTCATTTGAACAAAAAAATAATTTACAAAATGCTTTACTAAATTATGACAAATCAATTTCAAAAGATGCCTCAAATGCTTACGCTTATTATTGGAGAGGTAGCGTTCACTATGACTTAAAAAAGTATGACAATTCTGTTCGTGATTGGCTGAAATTTAACGAAATAAAACCAAATAGAGACTCGGTTAACTATTGGTTAGCACAAGCTTATTTTAAATCTAACGATATTATAAAATCTATTGAGTTTATAAATAGGTAATTATCAGTAAATCCGAACGATGTGGACGCAATAAAATTGAAAGGTCAATATTTATCACATTTAAAAAGTCAGTTTACAACAAAGGAGAATAAGATAAAATCATCAAGCAAAACAACGCTTAAAAGTTATCTTCAATTAGCCATAGATTTTGAAGTAAATGTAAAGTTCAATTATCATAATTCAGTGCAGTTTGATGGTGGTATTCAAAGTTTAAGAACTATAAAACCAAAAGGATTTAAAGTAATCGGACAATACGATTCTTTATGTGTTTTTGGTTATTGCTATATGCGTGAAGAAGAAAGAACATTTAACCTTGACCGAATTTCAGAACTTGTAATAAACCCTAAGACAATTGAGTTTTGGACAGAATGAAATAAAGCCAGCAGATAACTTCAGTAGCTGTTGCACAACTCCTTTAAAACCGTAAAAAAGCAGAATTTTCGTCAATAATATAATTCCATTCAAGGCTTTTAAAAGAGGCCTTTGGGGGGTTAGAAAAATTTATTCAAAACAAAGGCGTTTCAATAAAACTAAATGGATTAGTTTTTCCCTATTTTTGAAAACGAAACGAAGTTTATTTGACTTGTTATTCCGTCCATTATGGGCAAGTAAACTTACAACAATTTTACCCAAAAAATATACCTTGAGGAAAGTTTTAAAAATACTAATTTCAATATTTATTTTATCAATACTTCTTGTTGTTGTTTATTGTAATCTTCCTTTGGAAGTGAAAAGAAAAAGTGAAATTGAACTTGGTAATTCTTTGCTTAAAAACATATATACATACCAAATTAAATACAATAAACTACCCGATAATAATGATAGTCAGACTCTCAAAAAATTAGGTTTCACAATGGATATGTTGGGAACAAAACCAAGTTACGAAACTAACCTAAAAGGGGAATTTGAAATAGTTTTTTTGAAAGGTTTTGATGGCCCTTATTTGCTGTGGAATTCAAAATTAAAAAAATGGAAAATGAGTTATCCAACAATCTTCACTCAATATATTGAGAATGAAGATGAAAATGAATTCATGGAAAACCGTGAAAAAATAAGTGGAAAGTCTATTATATTTATAAGGCCTAGTGAAAAGAAGTTTGAATCTTTAAAGGAGGAAGATGGAAAATTTGAAATTGATTCTGATTTTGGTTTTGCAATTTCCAATACCATTGACTTTTTAAATACAAATCCCAAATTTAATTCTTTTAACATTGAAATAATCTCAAAAAGATATATTGAAATTACAGATTGCATAGACTGTCCAAAAATGATTGATTGCGATTCCATTCTATATGGCATTATTCTAAACAATCCCAAAAAAGAAATTAAAATTATTAATTCAATACAAGCTTTGAATTATAACGATGAAATTGAAAACTATTTCAAATAAAACGGGCTATAACATTGTATTGCCCTAAGCGAAAGTATATGAGTTCAATTTAACATCACGCAATTGGTTTTATGACCAACAATGGCACAAAATAAAATACCATTGTCATCCTGAGTGACAGCCATAGGCTGGTGTATCGAAGGACGGCAATGGAGTGAGGATAACGAACCTAATATTTTCCGCCCTTGTTTTTTTCCTACTCTTGTCCCCAATTTTGCGCCCTTGCTGGTTTTATGACCATCAACTCGTAAATATTAAATAGTCAATATGATATAAACCCGATTTTACCTAATCTTTTTGTCATCTTTTTTGCAAGGAAAGGCAAAAAATCCCGCAAACTTTGTTTGGGACACGTACTAAAAACATCATTCCGTTTTCATTGTATACCCCGTGTTTAAACCCAGAGCTATGGAAATTTTTCTCCTTCGGAGAATGGGAGGCTACACTCTTTTGTTGGAGACAAAAACTTAAGGGTGCGCGCCCCCTACCCCAATTATTACCAACAAGAATAAAAAAACTCTACACTTAGGCTGAAATTTGCAACCCGTAAAAACTAAAAAAACAAACTATTGGTTTTTTTCAACAATCAAAATTGTAATTTCGTAGATATAAAATAAAAAACATGTTCATGAAGAAAATAATAGCAATTTCGTTTTTAATGTCGTTGACAATTTTCTCATTTTCAAATAACAAAATGGTAATAACAAAGATTGAATGTAAAGATATTGGCCTTTGGGCATCTATTCAGCATCAAAATTTGTTGAATATTTTGGAACAGAACCTCTACAACAATAAAATTTCTGCCTTTAACTCTAAGGGGGATAATATGATGGCAATTATAAAAAGCAAAGCGGATACTTTATATAAATCAGGGCAACGTTTTGGAATTGAATCCAATTATGAGAAGTTGAAAAAACAAGAGTTTGACAGGTTGTTTGAATTTTACAATTATGATTCAATTGTATTGAAAAATGACTCCTTAGAGTTTAATGAGTATGATTATAAAGGCAACGAAATGTCGGATATAGGAATATACATAAAAGTTTCTCCGCAAATTAGGATAAGCCTTTCAGAAGTATTGGCTGTGGTTGACGAAGATGTAAAGTTATACCTAAATTTATTTAGAAAAAACAACATTTACTCACGTAGAAAAATCCACTCATCTGCAATTAACATAATAGATGAGTTTAATCACAAAATTAGAAAACTAACACTATCTGCCAAATATAAAGTGTATTTGAACGACTCCTTTACTCAATATTTAAACAAGGATTCCATATTGTATTATTGTAATATTGAGAGCTTAAATCAAATAGAACCCTCTAATTACAACATAGATTCAGCTATGAAATGGGCGAAACAAAAAGATTCAATTTCTAAAGATTTGCCGATAATATTCTTGATTATAGAAACTAATTCATTGGATATAACTGGAATTTCCGCCTCTCTTTCTTTCTATTTTGGAAGTATATATATTGGTAAAATATCCTTCGGTTATCTAAAAATTAACGACATTCTAAAAGACCAAGCTATTGATTGGGAGGTGTATGGTCGTTTGTCCAGAAAAGCATTAGCAACTAAACTAATGGCGGACTATGACAATTTGATAAAAAGATATGATGCAGAGGTGGGACTTGAATAATTTTATTTCTCCTTAGTTTCCACTACAAAAAACCTGATATAGAGACAAATTCCATATTTACATAAACAAAATTCCAAAATTACATAGATAATATTCCAGATTTACATAGATAAAATTCCAGATTTGCATATATTTGCAGAGTGATACAAAGGCAAGCAACGGATAAAATACTTGAAATGGCAAAAAAATTTCCAGTGATAGCACTTGTGGGACCAAGGCAATCGGGAAAAACCACGCTTAGTAAAATGATTTTTAAAAATTACCGTTATGTGAGTCTTGAAGATCCTGACAATGCCCTTTTTGCAGAAACAGACCCCAAGGGTTTTTTAAAACTATACAATAAACATGTGATTTTTGATGAAATTCAAAAAACACCTTCTTTGTTTTCCTACATTCAAGGAGTGGTGGATGCACTAGATGAAACGGGCGTATATATTTTAAGTGGCTCTCAAAACTTTCAACTTTTAGAAAAAATTACCCAAACACTTGCAGGTCGTGTATATATGATGGAATTACTCCCTCTTTCCCAACAAGAATTAAAAGAGGTAGGTAAAAAAGATTGTTTTAATTCTATGCTTGCGGGTGGATATCCTAGAATATATGACAAGGAAATTTCACCCTCAGATTATTATCCTAATTATATAAAAACCTACATAGAAAGAGATGTAAGAAGCATTGTAAATGTCCAAGATTTAAGTTTATTCAGAAAGTATGTTCAACTCTTGGCTTATAGGGTGGGACAGCTATTGAACCTTACTTCCATTTCGAAAGAATTGGGTGTAGATGTGAAAACCTTACAAAAGTGGCTATCGGTATTGGAAACAAGCTATATTGTTTTTACGCTGAATCCATGGCATCAGAATTTTTCCAAACGCCTTGTCAAAACTCCGAAATTGTACTTTTATGATACAGGATTAGTTTCCTACCTATTGGGAATTGAAAAAGATTCGGATTTAACTACCTCTAAATTCAAAGGGGCTTTGTTTGAAAACTATGGAATACTTGAAATTTTGAAAGCCTATAAAAATAAAGGTTTGCAATACCCCTTTTACTTTTGGAGGGATAGCAATGGCAACGAAATTGATTTATTGATTGAAAAAGGATTAGAAATAAAACTCATTGAAATAAAAGCTTCTGAAACTGTAAAGTCTGAGTTTCTAAAATCACTACACTATTTGGATTCCTTAAACCAACAATTCGCTTTCAAACACTTTTTATATAACACAATGGACGAGGTACAAGCTCGCAGTATGGAAACTATAGTGGGTTGGAGACAAGCTGAAAAGATTTTAGACGAATCTTTGTAAGCCCGTTGTTCGACCGAAAAAAACTACCTTTGCGACATGAAAAGCGCCTTTGAATTGGTTAGAGAAAAAATACCTGCACAGGTTCAACTAATTGCAGTTTCTAAATTTAGAACTACAGAGGAAATAATGGCTCTATACACTCTCGGACAAAGAAAATTTGCGGAAAATAGAGTGCAAAATCTCCTGCAGCGAAGAGAGGAATTGCCCCAGGATATTGAATGGCATTTAATCGGTCATTTGCAAACCAACAAGGTGAAACAAATAATGCCCTTTGTGCATACCATACATTCTGTAGATAGCGAAAAACTGCTGCAAGAAATACAAAAACAAGCTGCAAGTATAAACCGAAAAGTAAATGTACTTTTACAAATAAAAATTGCAGAAGAAGAAAGTAAATTTGGACTAGAAAAACAGGAAGCAGCAGAAATTATACAAAAATTTATGCAAATAGATCTGTACCCTAATATAGTGCTAGCAGGAATTATGGGCATGGGAACTCTTACCGAAAATACACAGCAAACCCGACAAGAATTTAAGTATTTGGCCACTTGTTTCCAAGAATTTAAAAGGCAATATTTTGAAAATAATGCTGAATTTAAGGAACTGTGTATGGGCATGAGTGGAGACTACGAAATAGCTATAGAAGAAGGAGCTACGATGCTGCGCATTGGTTCTGCTCTTTTTGCATAAGTCCTTCCGATTTCCACATCTGTTTACAATTCACTTACACAGCATTTGTTTAAACATACGTTATTTGAACTATGTTTAAGCACATTTTTGCAACAAGCCTACTCCTATTCTTTGGATTTGGAGCATATTCTCAAATTACTTTAAATCAAGAACACCCTGATATTGAATTTACTAGGGCTCTAAACTCATACGAAAAACAATTGTATAACAAGTCTGTAAGAGGTTTTGAAAGATACCTACAAACAGAAAGAAGGAAAGATTATACAATAGAGGCTAAATACTATATTTCCAGTTCTAAACTCAGGCTAATGCAGGCTTCGGGAGTAGAGTCGGCGGAGAATTTTATAGAAACCTACCCCAAAAGCGAAAGGGTTCTGTTCTTGAAAAGAGAACTTGCCGATTATTATTACATGAGCGGCAAATACAAGCAAGCTTCAAAATTTTATCGCCAAGTGGATGTAAGTATTTTAGAAAGAGAAGAATCAGATGAGTTTTTGTTTAGAAAAGGATACAGTTTGTTTCAAGACAACAAATTTCAAGAAAGCAAAGATGCTTTTTACCCCCTAACCCTAAGACCTACAGGGAACTATGTAAAAGCCATGTATTATTATGGCTATGTGTGTTACAAAAATGGGGAATACCGCGAAGCGTTAGAGTCTTTTCTGAAAATAGAGGAAAAAGGGCCGCAAACCATGAAATTATACATTTGCCAAATGTATTACCTTAAAGGAGATTATGAAAAGGCTATAGACTATGCAAACAAGGTAAACTTAGGCAAACTAGACAACGAAAAAAATGTAGTGATAGGCAAGTCTTATTACAGACTCAGAGACTTTGCAAAAGCTTCGGAGTATTTTAACAAAGCATATACTAGTTACGACGACCTGAACGAGGAAGAAATGTATGAAATAGGCTACAGTTATTTCAAAACAGGCCAATGCAACCAAGCTTTTTTGGCTTTTAGCCCTATAGCAAACAAAGGCACTGCAATGTCGCAATTGGCTAGCTACCACCTGGCAGAGTGTTTCCTTAAAGCCAACAAAAAACAAAATGCCTACAATGCATTTTTTGAAGCACAAAGAACCGATTTTGATAAAGAAATAAAAGAAAATGCGATGCTTAACTTGGGCAAACTGGCATTGGAACAAGGCGACTACAAAACAGCTATCTCTACTTTCAATAAGTTTTTAGACTTTTTTCCTCAATCCAAAAACCAAGGAGAAGCACAAAAACTTTTGGCCTCTGTTTTTTTGGTAACCAATGATTACAAGACTGCTATACCAATACTAGAGAATCTTAAAAACCCTGATGAAGAAAGTAAAAGTATTTTGCACCAAATCATGCTGTATCATGGCGAAGAACTTTTTATCAATAAAAACATACCTGAATCTAAAAGTATTTTTACAAAAGCAAGTCTTAAAAAAGAGAATGGAATGGCTGCGGCCTTGTCTAATTTTTGGTTAGGTGAGATAGAGTTTTATTCTAAAAAAACAGACTTGGCTAAGAATTATTACAATAAATTTCTGACGAGTGGTTTTGCAAAAGAAACACCATACCATACTTATGTACACTATGCATTGGGCTACTGCGAATACGAAAACAAAAACCACAGAGAGGCACTCAATTATTTCAATCGTTTTAAAAGTTTAAACAAAGAAAAACCAGAGGATATACGCAAATACGACGACGCCATACTTCGTATTGCAGATTGCTACTATGCTCTAAATCAAAACAATGAAGCACTGGAAAACTATGCCTATATCAGTGGCAAAAAAGCGGCATCGAGCGACTATGCGCTTTTCCAACAAGGAATGATTTTTGGGCTTCAAAGCAAATCTGCTCAGAAAATTAGTGTAATGAAGCGAATTGTTTCCGAGTTTGCTAATTCGGTATGGGTAGAACACAGTATTTTCGAGATAGCTAGCGAATGGCTTATGAGAGAAAATTTCCAAGAAGCAGAAAGAAATTTCCGCTATTTATTGGACGATTTCCCCCAAAGTAAATACGTTAAGAAAAGTTTGTTTTCCTTAGGATTGATGTATTACAACCAAGAGAAAGACGACAAAGCCTTGGATGAATTTAAATACTTGGTACAAAATTTCCCAGGAACCGCAGAAACCAGAGAAGCCATTGGCTATATAGAGAGAATATACATTTCCAGAGGAGAATCTGACAAGTATTTAGCTTGGCTAGAAAAAGTACCCAATGCAGACATAAGCGTGGCGTTCAGAGATTCTGTTTCATACCAAGCAGCTTTTAATTTGTATGTAAACGGAAATTGTAGTGGCGCAATACAAAACTTTAACAAATACCTCAAAGATTTCCCTAATGCAGGATTTAATCTTAGTGCTCGTTTCTACCTGGCTACTTGTATGGCAAAAACATCTGGTTTTGAAAGTGCTGTGCCTTATTACAAACAAATAATTGAAGCAAGGCCAAATGAGTTTAAAGAAGAAACTGCGAAAAGATTGGCTGCATACTATTACGCCCAAAAGAATTATTCAGAAGCCATTGTTTACTATGGTGAACTTGAGATTAATAGCTCAGACAAACAAAATCTGCAAAATGCTTTCTTGGGTCAATTACGTTGCGCTTATGAACTAGACGACCTAGAAACAGCGGAGAAAAAAGGAGGAAGACTTCTGCTAATTGAAAATATTTCACTGAATGTATCAGGAGAAGTGCAAAATAAGATTGCAACCTTGCATTACGAAAAACAAAATTTCAAGGATGCACTAGTACTTTTTGAAAAAACTTTAGAAAAAAACAAAGATGAATATGGTGCCGAAGCATTCTACTTTAAAGCCCAAATTTTGTTTGATAACTCTAAAAGTGAGGAAGCAAAGAAAATGGTTTTTGAATACAACAAACAGTTTGCTTCTTTTTACTACTGGCAGGGAAGATGTTTTGTTTTACTCGCAGAAATTTACAAACGAGAAGGAGATGTTTTTCAGGCTAAAGCTACAGTGAATTTTGTATTAGAGAACTATACAGACGAGCATATCCTACAATTGGCTAGAGATTTAAAGAACACATTGTAAAGCTAATTTGAGCTAAAGAGAAGCTACAAAAACAAAGTTCCTGTTTTCTTCGGAATTTTTCCCTCAAGTTGGTGTTTGCCACCAACCTGCCG
>DIUJ01000083.1:0-18595 GCA_002422315.1 Bacteroidetes bacterium UBA6161 | reverse complement strand
AAAGTATCTTATCGAGAGGCTTTCCCCAGGTTGGTGTTTGCCACCAACCTGCCGATAAAGTGATTTTCCAATGGTACAAAGTATCTTATCGAGAGGCTTTCCTCAGGTTGGTGTTTGCCACCAACCTGCCGATAAAGTGATTTTCCAATGGTACAAAGTATCTTATCGAGAGGCTTTCCTCAGGTTGGTGTATGCCACCAACCTGCCGATAAAATAATATCCAAATGGCACAAAGTATTTTATTTCAAGGCAATATATGTTTTTTACCTATCTCTTATTGGGTGGTTTTTATCGAAATGAAAATTACTCCATAAATTTTTTTTCCTCAGGTTGGTGTTTGCCACCAACCTGCCGATAAAGTAATATTTAAATGGCACAAAGTATTTTATTTCAAGGCAATATATGTTTTTTACCTATCTCTTATTGGGTGGTTTTTATCGAAATGAAAATTACTCCATAAAATCTTGTAGAATAAAATTTTAAATTCGTTCCATAAACATATACTTATGAAAACAAACTTAAATATTTTTTTAATTCTTATTTTCGTAATTACTTTAAGTAGTTGCGTAGTAATTCGCCCAGGTGATGTAGGGGTAAAACAAAGACTAGGTAAGCTATCAAACACAGCAAAATCAGAAGGAATGATTGTATACAATCCCTTTATAAGCAAAGTAATTATGACTTCTATTCAGACAAGAAATTTAGAACTTTCTTTGAGTTTGCCAAGCAAAGAGGGGCTAAGTGTTACTTCACAAATATCTATACTTTATAGAATTGACAAAAACAAGGTACAGAAACTAATTTCTGAATACGGTTTGTATTACGAGAGTATAATTTCTAGTATTTTCAGGTCTTCTGCTTCAGATGTATGCGCTCAGTTTTTTGCAAAAGACATGCATTCTGGCATGAGGTCCAAAATAGAATTGTCCATACAAGAAAAAATGGATACCTTACTTACTGAACAAGGAATAATTATAGAATCTGTATTGATGAAAAGCATACAACTGCCAGCGGGTTTGGCTAGGTCTATAGAAGAAAGGTTGCAAGCAGAACAAGATGCTATGAGAATGGAGTTTATGAAACAACAAGCAGAACGTCAGGCCGAAATTAAAATTATAGAAGCTAAAGGAGAAAGAGATGCACAAAAAATACTTTCTGAAGGGCTAACACCTGAAATATTAAAAAACAAGAGTATAGAAGCATTTAAAATCCTTTCCGACTCGCCAAATGCCAAAGTGATAATTACCAATGGGAATACTCCATTTTTAATCAATCCCTAAAAGGAAATAAAACCAAATAAATTATTGCAAATGTCACAAAACCGGTATAGTAAATTCCTTTCTTCATTTGCTGTAATTTATTTGGTTTTCCCTTGGGTTCAAATAACTTCTGCTCAAGTAAAGGTAAAAGACATTTTGGAAAAACACCAAGGTCTTGAACAAATCAATTTGAAAATTACAGAAAAAAACTGGTCTGAATACAGGGATACCTTTTTTCAATTTGACAATTATTTTGAAATTATAAACCGATATCCTGAAAAAAAACACCTTTTAGAAAGAGTTGATGTTAAAGTAACGAATAGCTACCCGAATTTACTTTTCACTTATGCAGACTCTTCTTTTTGGTATTACTCCAACAATCCACTAGTAAAAACCATAAAAGAAGAAAGTTGGAATAAAATACCCCTTTCTAAATATTCTATGATTCCTTCCTATGTAAACAAACTCGTTTTATACAGTCCATTCGACAACAATTTATTCCCTAAAAAAAGATGGAATAAAAAACTAAAAGAAACAGAATCTTACTATTACATAAATACAAAACACGAAGCTATTGGTCATCAAATACACTTATATTTTAATAAATCAACTTTACTTATTGATAGTCTTCATATACCTAATCTTAAAAATACCTTATACTTTGACTTTATAAAGATTAACGAAAAAGAGATTAAACCCTGCGAGTATTTTCCAATAGATAGTAGCAATCTTATATTAAGGGCACTATGGCAAGAGCGTAAAAATAAAACGGAAATTTACCACCAAAAAAAAGACTCAGTTTTAGCCAATCTTGATATTCAAACAAAGTTTACTACGCTAACACTTTTAGATTTTTGGTTTATAGGTTGTGGACCATGCCATTCCTCCTTTCCAGAAATAAATACTTTGCGTACCAAATACCCTGATAGCTTGCTTCAAATTAAAGCTTATAGTTTTAACAATCAATACGAAATTGATAAATATAAAGCCAAGTATAAATTTAATTTTGACATGCTCGAAGACAGTTCTAAGTACATTGAATATTTTAATATAAAATCATATCCTACAAAAATTTTAATTTCTCCAAGCGGTGAGATTCTATATACTTCCGTTGGACGAAAATGGCCTTTAAAGGAAGAAGAGCTAACTGCTATTATTGACAAATACCTAGAAGAATACAAACCTTAATATTCAAATTTCGAATACTTTCTCCTTCCCTACTACATATATTCCTTGGGTTTGCTTATCCTTTACAACCAATTTACCTCCGGTAAAACTACCGAAAGAAGGAAGAATTAAATTATATTGGTTCCAATAAAAACAAGGCAAAGCCCTTGGAAGCAAATGAATTTTAACTGTTGGATGAATATGGCCACATATTGTTGGAGAAGAATTTGAATCTGATGGGTGGTGCTGAAAAATTATATCTCCAACTTTCCAATCCGTTAAGCTTATTATTTTTTGAGGCAATACGATTTTGGAACTCTTATCGTCGTGATTGCCTATTGTTAAAAGAAATTGAATCCTTTTATTTTTATCTAAAAAATGTTCAAAATCTTCTATAACTAGAGGTCCCGCATGAAACAAGTCACCTAAAAACAATACCTTGTTAGGGTTATACAGCTCTATGAGGCTTTGCAAATTAAATAAATCTTTTACATGGGTATTGGCAGAAATCGGAATTCCATTAGCCTGAAAATATTGGGCTTTGCCAAGGTGTAAATCTGCAATTACAAGTAATTTTTCTTTTTTTACCCAAATAGCCTTTTGAGGTAGTAAAGAAACAGGCAAACCATAAAAGTTGATTTCCATTTCTTTCAAGTTAAAAATGTGCCATTGGGTATTTCTTTTTGAGGGGTCAATAGTACCGCATAATTTTCGGAATTCAAGGCTGCTAAAACCAAGCATTCGCTTTTAAATCCTGCGATTCTTTTTATTGGAAAATTAGTAACAGCGATAATTTTCATTCCTATCAACTCTTCAGAAGTGTACTTATCGGTAAGTTGAGCAGAGGAATTCTTTATGCCTAATGAACCGAAATCAATTTGTAGTTTGTATGCAGGTATTTTAGCTTCTTTAAAAAATATTGCTTGAAGAACGGTTCCTACCCTTAAATCAATTTTTGCAAATTCATCTATTGAAATCAGATTTTTCATAAGGCTGCTATTTGCCAGACCAATCTTCCTCAATTAATTCTCCGGAGGAATCAAAAACCAAACGAGCTAAAATTTTGCCTCTGTTGTCGTATAAAATCCATTTCCCTATTCTATTGCCATTGTTATATTCGCCTTCTTGAGGCCCTAGTTTACTAGCCATAGATTGTTTCCAATAACCATGTTTTTTGCCATTTCTATATACCCCTATGTTTTCTAGTTCCCCTTTGTATTTTTCCATATAAGGACCATGCAATGCATCGTTTTGGTAGGTTGCTAGTAAGGCAGTATCTCCTTCTTGACCAAAGGTAATCCATGTACCCTCTTTTTTTCCATTGTTATAGGATTCTTTTTTTAGAGGTGATTTTACAAAAATCTCGTAACTTGTATGTATTCCGTCTTTCTTTCCTTCTTTGTAGCTTCCTTCTTGGGCAATTGTTCCATCTGTATGCCATGTTTTTTCTACCCCGTGTTTAATGCCATTTTTGTAGTGTATTTCTTTAAGTGGCAATCCATTTGGATACCATGCTTTAAAAACACCATCTAAGGCCCCATTTTTAATAAAAGCAGATTGCTCTTTGTTACCGTTGTTGTAAAAAAGCTCATTCAATCCCTCTTGTTTTCCTTTGGCATAGTTATATTTCATTCTAGGATTCCCATTTTCATAATATGCCTCATGTAAACCATCGAGTTCTCCATTTATGTAATTGCCTTTTTCTTTTAGTTTGCCATTTTGCCAGTAGTACACAAAAGGCCCATTTTTTATTCCATCACTAAATTCTACTGTAGACTTTAGTTTTTCATTAGGATACCATGTGGTTTTTGTGCCATGTGGCAGTCCATTTCTCCAATTTATTTCCAACATTTTCTTTTTAGTGGAATCATGACGCTGAAGGGAAACCCCTGTAAAAGGTTGATTTTCGTAATAATAAATCTCATTCCGGTTTTCTAATTTATCAAAGAAAACTCTCTTCTGTGCTTGAATTACCAAGCCCCAAAAACCTATAATGAATAAAAGTAAGTATTTTTGCATTGCTTTGCAAATTGACGAAGAGTTTGGCATATGAACAAAATTTTTTTTAAACATATACACTAGAACGAATTTTTTCAAACCTAATTGCACAACTTAAACCATGGATATAGAAAAATATAGAGAATATTGCCTGAGTTTAGGAGAAACTTCGGAATCCTTGCCTTTTGGGCCTGATGTTTTGGTTTTCAAAGTGAGGAACAAAATTTTTGCATTGTTTTCAATAGAGCAATTTGAATACGTAAACCTTAAAGCCGACCCTCAAAATTCTGAAATTTGGCGTCAGGAATATGAGCAATTGGTAAAGCCAGGATACCACATGAACAAAAAACACTGGAACTCCGTATCTACACAAATAAAAGATTCGCTTCTATTAGAATGGACATACCATTCATATTCATTGGTAAAAGGGAAGAGTAAAAAATCCAATAAAGATTCATAATGTTGTTTAAGAATGGCTTTTACTTAAATCACAATAATCCTAAAACGAAATTATAAGTATAGAAAACAATCTAACAAAAATTATTACTTTTGCGCTAGCCATGAAAAAAGTGCCACTAATTTTTTTATTTGTATGCCTGTTAGGAATCAAACAAGTTTCATTTAGTCAAAGCGCTTTACATTTTTCAGTATTTCCTGGTATGCTTGTACCCCACCAAAACTATATGGTAAATATGGCTGCACATACTTTGGGAGGGGAAATAGGGATGCAATTTTATTCTACCGGGAACAAAGAAAGAGACAGTTTGTATAAAAATCCTATTTGGGGCGTTTCCTTGTATTACAATCACTTGGGGAAACCCAATACCAATGGCAGTGTTTGGGCCATTAATCCCTATTTTATAGCTCCTATTAAGAAACACAAGAATTCTGTTTCATCCTTGCGAATAGGAACTGGGGTGGGATTTTATACCAAACCTTTTGACCTAAATAACAATCCTAAAAATAAGGCAATAGGCAGTACCATAAATGGATGTATGCAATTTGCATATTTAAATCATAGGAAAATTAGTTCTCAAACAAATTTTTATTGGGGGATTGGAGTTACGCATTTTTCAAATGGCAACTTTATGAAACCCAACCTAGGGATTAACACTCCTCAAATCAATATAGGATTTGAGTTTTTGAGTCCTAAAAGCATAGTTAAAGCCTCGGAAAAACCGCTAGCACAAAACGAAGCATATTTAGAATTTAGACTAGGCTATGCTAGCGAACAAGCTACACTAGCAGACCCACAACGTTTTCAAATATACACTTTTGGCATAACCCAAGGACTGCCTTTAAGCCAAATTAGAAGTTTTAGAGCAGGGATGGATATCTTTTACGACCCTCTCCATGCTTATGAAACCTTTAATCCCTCTACTTTGCAAGGATATAAAATACAAGATGTTACAGAACTTGGTCTTCGTATAGGACACGAATACCATCTCGGCATGGTTTCTATGACCGCAGATTGGGGCGCTTATTTGTTTCTACCTAAATCCAACTCTTTTAAAAGACGAACCTATATTTTGATAGGAGTTAATTTTCATTTAAGTGAATTTAACCTAAGTAGTAGGCTCAAAACCCATTTAGG
This sequence comes from Bacteroidetes bacterium UBA6161, assembly GCA_002422315.1. Classification (GTDB taxonomy): domain Bacteria; phylum Bacteroidota; class Bacteroidia; order NS11-12g; family UBA955; genus UBA6161. Next base: position 12,577 of record DIUJ01000083.1, on the reverse strand, counting down.
AACCGCCGATTATTTCGAATTCGGTGCTGCTTATAGACGGAATTCTTCCTTTATTCCAAACTTATTTAAAAAAACTAAGTAATGAAAAAAATCCTACTCCCTCTTCTTAGCTTGTTGTTGTTTAGTACTTGTAAAAAAGGGCATGAGTTTGATTGTTTTAAAAACTCAGGAGAGATAGTAACCGAAACAAGAGATTTAGATAATTTTACAGAACTTAAAGTTTCTCAAAAATTCGAAGTAGAACTAAAACAAGATATTACCCAAACACCAAAAATTGAAATAACATTTAACAAAAACCTAATGCATGGAATTAGCCATGAAGTAAAAAACAATGTATTGGAGTTAAAAGACAACAACAAATGCAATTGGGTGAGAAGTTTTGATAATAAACCTATTGTTAAAATATACTATCAAGATATTAGCAACATAAGTATAGAAGGTTCTGCTATAGTATTCAACAAAGACACCATGCAAGTTAACTCTTTAAAAATAAACCATGGTGGTCTTGAAGATGCCAGCCTAAGGGTGAACAATTTATATTTTCTGGAATGCAATTCCTTTAATGCTGGTGGTTTTATACTCAAGGGATTTGCAGGGGTTCTAGCAGCTACCATGGACGATATTGCAGTATTGGATGCTCGTGATTTAATTACAGACGATTTGTATTTTTTCCAATACAGTATAAAAGATGCCCACGTAAAATCTAGACAGAGAATGGAGATAAAACTATTTGGCAAAGGAAATGTACATATACATGAAAAGCCCAGCAACAATAGTTTTGTAAACCTTCAACAAAATGGGAAAGGCGAATTTAAATTTTATTAAATCAAGATTTACATTCATTTAAAGTCTTAATTTCAAAATTTTAAATCGTATATTTGATATATGGAAAACATCACATTTAAAATAATTGCAAAATTGGACAACCTTCATCAAGCTTACGAGATTAAAAATATATTGGAGGCAAATGATATACCCTGCTTTATAGACAATGAAAATATGCAAATGCTTTATGCAGGTATAGCCGGTGGGTGTATGGTTAAAGTTAGAGAGGAAGACTATTTAAAGGCAAAAGAAATCTTAGAACAGGAATAAAAAATCGAGTTTACCAATCTACAACTTGGATTGAATTCATTTTCTATATCCAAACAGACAATCAAAAATGACTTATCCCCTCTTATTTACAAACCCTAAATGGGATATGTAGAACAATGCAACTTCAGATTAACTTAATTTGCCTTTGCAATGATTGCTACACATATGATACACTGAATAATTGAATTGTGAATAGTTCGTACCAAAATGTCAGATTCTTGCTTATACAAACACTCTATTGAATGAGAAGTCAACTCTCCTCGTATTGCATACCTCTAAAGAAGAAAACTACCTTCTGAAAAATTTCTTCATGAGATATTTTGAGGTTTTTCCTAATTAGAAAATGCTATTTCATAATTGGGATTAATTGAATGAAAAATAAAAAAAAATAATTGGTTTAACCCTGGAAAATGACTAATTTTGTCAGGTTATTAATTGTCATGAAAAAACTCCTTAAAAACGCAAGAGAAAAGCAAAACTTACTGATTAGAGAAGTTGCGGAGCAAATGCACCTCGACCCCGCACTTGTTAGTAAATGGGAAAAAGGAACACGTAAACCCACGCGAGAACAAATTGTAAAACTGGCTAAAATCCTTGATTTAGATTTAGAAAATCTACTCATAGAATGGATGAGCGAAGTAATTTTGTATGAAATTGGCAACGATGCTTTAGCCCAAAAGGCATTAAAAGTTGCAGAAGAAAAAATCAAATACAATGTTTCTACACAAAAGAAAACGTATCCAACAAGTCTTCAATCCTTGCTTGATGAGATAGATACACTCAAAAGCAAGCTCACGGATTTGAGAATGCTCGACAGCTATAGAATAGCACAAGCTTTGGAATTAGAGTACACCTTCGAAAGCAACCGCATTGAAGGAAACACTTTGACCCTTAAGGAAACAGATTTAGTAATCAATGAAGGGATTACTATTTCTGGAAAAAGTATGAGAGAACATTTGGAAGCCATTAACCATAAAGAGGCTGTGGAATATCTTAAATACCTTGTTGAAAATAAAAATGAAATAACAGAAAGAGATGTGTTGCAGTTACACAATCTGATACTTCGCGGGATAGACAGCACTAATGCAGGAATATACCGTAAAGTACAAGTGATGATAAAAGGCAGTAAACACCTACCCCCTCAACCCTATCTTGTACCCAAGCAAATGGAAGAACTCTTTGAATGGTATAATCTAAATAAGAACAAAACACATCCTGTAATTCTGGCAGCAGAAATGAGCGAAAGACTAGTTACTATACACCCTTTTATAGATGGAAATGGCCGCAGCTCTCGCTTGTTAATGAACCTTATATTACTAAAAAACGGATATGTTATTGCAAACATTAAGGGAGATAATGAAAGCAGAATGAAGTATTACCAAGCGTTAGAATCTGTACAAGTGAACAACAATAAAACACCTTTCCATGAATTGGTTGCACAAACAGAAAAAGACTCCCTTTTACAATACCTTAAAATCTTAGGCCAATAAAAAAGCCCCATTTGGGGCTTTTTTATTGAATTTCAAATTCTAATTTGATTTTAGTAAAAAACTGATTTGGAATTAGTTTTCTTTGGTAACCAAACTGCGTTTTCTTTTTCTAGTTTCAAAATAATCCTGAATTGCTTTTTCGGTGGTAAGCCAATTTTTACCTTGTTTATAGGCATCAATTTTACCCTTTCTGGCAAGTAAACTAACATATTCTTGACTGTAGGGCAAGGCCGATTCCTCGACTATACTTTGAATCTCTTTGTAGTCATCGTGTGTATTGTCTAAGCTACTCAAATAGATATCTAGGCTTCTTTCCATGGCTTGAATAATTAGAAGCAAAAGCTTAGAATATTCTCCTAAATTAGCTTTATTTAGTGCATCATAATACTTTTTTCTGTCATTTTTAAGGATAATAGCCGGAGGATACCCTTGCTTCATAAGTAGTAAGTTAAACAACAAACGAGCAGAACGACCATTGCCATCAAAGAATGGGTGTATCCATACAAAGCGATGATGAAAAATACAGGCCTGAACCAATGGATGAAGATGTGAAGACCCTGTATTCACCCAAGAAATAAGCTCATCCATATATTGATCCACTTTTAAAGCATTGGGCGGAATAAAATTGGCACCTGATATTCTAACACCGGAAGTTCTGTATCTGCCTGCATGTTCTTTTTCTATATTAGCCAAAACCAATGCATGAACTTCTAGGATATTGCGAGCAGAAAACTCACTTTCTATTTGTGCTAACTCTTCTACAAAATCAATTGCACTTTGGTGATTGAAAGCTTCAAAGTGTTCGCGCAAGGATTTCCCTTTAATAGTCATCCCATCTTCTATTACCATCTTGGTTTCTTGTAGTGTTAAGGTATTCCCTTCTATGCTATTGGAGTTGTAAGTCCACTCTAAAAACAAAGAGTCTTTGATACTTTTGAGGGCATAAGTGGGCAATGGCCTATGGGCATCAAGGCTTTGCTTTTTGGCATCTATTCTATTGAGATGTTGCTCCAAATTTTCAAATTCAAAGGGATAGCTCTTCCATTCCATGCCACAAACATACTAATATCGTTTGGATATTTTTCAACCTATTTCCGATATTATCAAAAAAATAATTCATCAATAAAATAAAAAACCAACAAATAGATTCTTTACTACCCTACCCCAACAACCAAACTTTTCCCTTGCACATTTCAATCTCAAAACGATTCGCTTCGCGCAATTCTCCATCTAATTGATAGCTTACAGATTTATCTGTTTGCACTTGGATGTTGCTCAATGTTTCATGCTCAATAAAAGGCAGGCCGAGGTGTTTGCCTTTTTGGATTATTGGTAAGTAGCGTAGCCTTTTGAAAATGGGAAGCGCATGACACCTCAGAAGATTTAGTTTTCCGTCATGCATATCTGCCAAAGGTGAAATCATAAATCCTCCTCCTGTTCGGTCTGAGTTTGCAATGTTGAGTAAGAGCAATTTTTGATTTTCAGTTTTGCCAGTAAAAGCTAACTGAAACGCTACTTCTTTATACGCAAAAATTACTTTGAGCACTTGTGTCAAATACCCCAAATGACCACCCAATTTCCTAATCTTACTCATCCCTTTTAGTACTTCCCCGTCAAAGCCAATTCCTACTCCGTTTATGAAATACTCTCCATTGCATTGTGCCACATCCGTTGCTTTTTCCACAGCTTTGTGCAACAGAAAATCGCACATCTCCTCTGTAGATTTTACTCCGTAAAGTTTGTAGTGCACATCGTTTCCTGTACCTCCGGCAAAAAGCGCAATAGGATTAGCAATCAGCCCGTATTTATTCAGGAAAAAGTTCATAGTGCCATCACCACCAAAAAGCCATATTGTTTGATCCGAATCAAATGTTTCTGGCCAATTGTCACAGTATGAAATATAAGGAAATTGTTTTTGTGCTAGGAAGTGCATCGCTTTTTGTGCTTGTTTTTTCCCATTTCCTGCTCCAGAAATACTGTTGTAAAGAAGTACTATCATTAAGCAAATAAAAGGAATTTTGTGGATTTGTAATGAATAGGCAACAAAAAAGCATTTTGTCTCAAATCTGTTATGCATACATAACAAAATGGAGCAATCTCCAGCGTTATATGTGATGCCATGCCGAAAAGTGCCACGAGTTTTGTGAGATAATGCCGAATTCTCTTACGAGTTTTCTTTCTCACCAAGTAAAAAAGACCCAAATCATTAAACCCAAATACATAACAATCGTTTATATTCTGTTGCTCTTTTCAACTATAAAGTTTAACTCATTTCAAAAATACACACTAAGATTTTTGATTCATAAGACATTGTTAAACTTTCCGATTTGTGTAAAATTAGGAATCAGATTCCTAATAAGTAGCTTTTTTTATTTGCTTGTTCCCATTTCTGTCAAAGCACCTAGTAAATTATCGGATAATATTATAACACCACCTAGTATAATATCAGATAATTTTGCAGGTAGTCAGCGTGTATGACCTATAAGGTTGGGAAAACCTTATAGGTCAGTCGTTCTCAAAAAAATCTTGCAAGTATCAAAATCATCTTTTTACCCCACCCATTCCCAAGCGGGCACCACCTCAATGCGCATATTGTCTCGTGTAAAAGTGTCTCTTTGATTTTGGGTGATGATATAGCCTTTATCTTTATTGAAAAAGCTCATCGCCTTAAAAAGACCCTCGGTTTCCCGTTGAACATTCATACTATTAAGGTTTGCACAAACTTGGTATAACTCGTCAGGACTTCCGTTTTGGGTGGTTATAAAATCACATTCCCCTTCGTTTTGGAAATAATAGATTTCCTTACCACTTCTTCGCAAATGCAAGTAAACAACATTTTCTAAGATATGCCCCTCGTTTGGTGAAAATGCTATTTTATTTTGATGATACAACCCCAAATCCATGGCATAAATCTTTTGCGGGTTGCGAACTTGTTTCTTTATAGAGTAATCAAACAGGGGTACAAATTCTATTAAATAAGCGTCTTGCAAATAAGAGAAATAATCCAAAAAAGTAGTGCTAGACTTTATTCCAAACATGCCTGTCAAACTATTTGCCGAAACCAAATTGCCTATGTTTGACAACAAATATACCGCCAATTGTCGCAAAGAATTAACATCCCTAACTCCATATCTTATGGCTATATCTCTTATCAATATATCATCTAATAAGTCGTTCAAATACTTGTTGTGTTGGGTGCGGAGATAGTCGGGCATACCGCCTTTTTGTGTGTATTGGACAAAAGTTTTTTCGCTTCTTTCCAGTTTGTTGTATTGCAAGAATTCATTGAAGGAAAAAGGAAATAATTCAGTAGAAAAATGTCTTCCTGTGAGATGTGTACCCATTTCTTTGCTAAGTAGAGACGCATTTGACCCAGTGATAAACACCCGGAAATCCTCTCGCAATAATTGGTTTACAAATATTTCCCAAGAGGGGACAATTTGTATCTCATCAAAGAAAATGGCATTGGTTTTTTGTTTTAGGATTTCGGCATACAATCTTTCGAAATCTTGGGTTTCCATTCCTGCCAAGCGAGGGTCTTCAAAATTCAAAAAAATGCCTTCTTTAGGAAAATACTTCTTTTTTAATTGCAGTTGAAGCGTACTCTTTCCGCATCTTCTGATTCCTGTTATTATGCTTGCAAAGCCTGTTGCTTCTGGTATTTTATCCAATATCTCTCTTGGCACCCCTAGTTCTTTCTTTTGAAGAAAAGGCAGCTGTGCATTCATTACTTCGCTAAAGGTTTGTTGTGTTATCATAGCAATATCTCCCACTGCAAATGTACAATATTAATCATTAGTAATGTTAATTATCTTTTATTTCTAATGAGAGATATTTAAGGTTAGGATAAATTGGAAATGCTTGGAAATATCATAGGTATCCATAGTCTGAAGGAACTATAAGGGTTTGAGAAAACTGTAAAGGTTTTCACCTCCTACAACATCAAATTGATTGATAATATAAGTTTACAGATTTTTTAACAGCCTCCTCAATACTTCTAATTGAGTAATATTTTTTACCCGTTTCTCTATTCCAAAGAATTCTTTTATTGGGAAAGTAGAAAAATCCTTTATTGCCAGTTTTAATAGAAAAACCTTCAAATTGTGTTTCATATCTATAACTTATCAAAATGGTTTTGCCATTGTTTAAATAACAAGGCACAAGTGTAATATCTCCCAATTTAAAAGAATCTATAAGTTCTACTTTAATTTGTGAAATTTTGATTTTTTTACTATTCTCAAAAAAATCAAAATCCAAGTGTTAAATTACGGTTTCCATATATATTGTATAACGAAAAATGGCTAAATCACTTTCAGTAATATTAAATGTTTTTTTATCCTTAACAATTTTATCAAAATGAGGTATTGGCTTATATATACCACCATGATAGGTGAGATAAATTCCTGACTTATTTACATGGATTAATTTATACTCACTAATTTCAACACTCAATACAGTACCTGAATATAAATTGTGCTTAGAAATATAATGCTTAGTATGCGAATTGTTTTTTGACAAGAGATACAATTCGTTATTGTAGTAATTATAATCAATTATAACAATATCTTCAACATCAAACTGGTATTCCATCTTATAATTTACTTGATCATCATCAAACTTCCATACTTGAAATTTTTTAGATAAAGGATTTCGGGTTAAAAAAATATCTGATTGCTGTTTGCTACTTATTAATTCGCCTTCAAAAACTTGCCTTGATTGTTATATATCAAAACAGTATGTTTATTTGAGGGGCTATTAATACTTTGCGTATCATTATCAATTGGGAAACCATAAAGCCTTTGATGTCGTTTCAGTACTTGGTTAAATATTAATCCAGTATTTATTAGTACCGACCAATAATTTCCTCCAAATTGAATACCTTTAATATGATTTGATTTTGCTTTTATTTCAAGGGTGTCTGAATTGATTAATTCAAAAGTTCTCGGATTATACAAATAATAACCAAGAGGGCTTGTTAGTTTTGCTAAAGCTTTTCCTTTTTCATATTGAACATCAGCAATAAACAAAGCTAAACTATCATTTAGTAAAGCATAATCGGCAATGTGATATTTGAAAGATGTTTTAAACCTTTCTCCAACTTGATTAATGAATTTTGCCTCTTGATCTCCATTAATAAAATAAGGATAGGCAGTGGGATAAAATGTGTAATAAGGATACTTGTCTAAATCAGGTATCAATGTGTCAATTTTTAAATTTAGTGCATTTATCCTTATTAGACACATTGAAGATTTATTCAAATTTTCGGTAACACAAAAAATAGAGCCACTACTGTCAATATTTAATATGGTTAGCCAAGGGGATCCATTTCCAACTGCAATACTAACACTCTGACTGCTAGCCGTGTTTAATGCCGTTGAAAATAAAATAAGGATTAAACATTTTATATATCTCATGAACCTTAATAAGTCTTTGTGCGAATATACCTGAAAGATTTAAATTACAAACTTAACATTTGAAATGGATTAAAATGATTAATTGGCAGAGTGGTTCAAACTACGCCCCCCTTCTTTACTATCTGCGAGAAAATTCAAAGAATGAGGAAAAATTGGAAGAGAATATCAAACATAATGTTATAATTTTAGCCTTAAACGACTCGCTCCAAAACCTATAAGGCCGGGAAAACCTTATAGGTCGGTCCCCCTCAAAAAAAACTCTTGCATTTTCAAAAAACAAAATTAACTTTGCAGCGCAAAGCACTTTTAATTTATGAAAGAACAAAACCCACACGATTCCATTGCCGAAATAAGAAAGATGATGGAAAACTCCACCCGATTCCTTTCCCTTAGTGGTTTTTCGGGAGTTGTAATTGGCATCTATTCCATGGTTGCGGTATTCCTTTTTGCCCATCAACACAATTTTGACTTTACACATTTTGATATAGACTCAAACCTATGGTTTGACCCTGGTTTTACAAAGTCTGCGTTGGTATATGCAGTGTTGTTGTTTGCCGCTAGTTTGGCTACTTCCTTGTTGTTTAGTTTGCGTAAGTCTAGAAAGAATAAACTACCCATCCTTTCAAGCGTTACCCGAAAATTGGCTTTTAATTTTTTCACTCCTTTAATTGTGGGTGTTTTGATTTGCCTGTATTTTTTACCAAACTATGGAGAGTTGATATTGCCTTTCTCTCTTATTTTTTATGGATTCGCTTTGCTCTTTGCTTCACACTATACTTTTAATACACTCAAATATTTTGGTCTTTGTCAGTTGGTATTGGGAATTTTAGCCTTGTATCTACCTGCCCTTCAACTTGTATTTTGGTCACTTGGGTTTGGGGCTTTGCATATAGTGTATGGCTTGTTTATGTATTTAAAATTTGAGAAATAAACCATGTTAGAAGGATTTGACAAGGCATTTGAAAATAAGGTTCGTTTGGGTATTATGTCCATGCTAATGGTGAATGAAAGCATGAATTTTAATGCCATCAAAGAGCTGATGGATTTGACAGATGGCAATTTGGCAAGTCATGCGGCTGCTTTGGAAAAGGTGGGATATATTGAGGTGTATAAAAGTTTTGTGGGCAAAAAAACACAAACCACCTACACCGCAACCCAAAGCGGAAAAGATGCTTTTGGGAAACATTTGCAAGCCTTGGAAAATTTGGTAAAGGGGTTATGAAATAAATACGCAATGGATACATTATCTATACATAATAACCGCTCTGTTTTTGTCACATTATTTGCGGGGGAAGGGCAAAAAATCCCGCAAACTTTGTTTGGGACACGTGCGCCAAAAACCAACGGGCAATCGTTTATTTTCCACGGGTTGAAACCCGGGGCTATGGTCATTTTTCTCCTCTGGAGAAATCTTTTTCCTGCCATTAATACCAAACCTTGTTCTTTGTATATAAAAGCATATTCAGGGTTGTCTCCAATCCTTTTCCAGCCAATCCATTGGGTTGCACCAATCAATTTTATTCCCTTTTTTTTGAAAATTAACTTTGTATTTCAAAGCACTTTTAAATATAATAAAAATGAAAACTAAAAATCAAACATCGCATGGGCTTAGACAGGCTGCTTTCTTCCTTTTAATTAAGATTGGCCTAAGGCTGTATTTCGCTTTCACACTATGGAACATTGTTAAAAGAACCCATTTTAAAAATTAGATCTATGGACATAAGAAATAAAATCATGGAATGGATGGCATATAAGCTCTACTTTCCCTTTATCAGGTTGGTTTACAAACCACAATATGATGCTATTCAAATGCAGGATTTGTTGCTCTGCCCTCAGGGAAGTTTGGGAAATGAGGCCTATCATTTTCTGAAACAACGAAATATCTCACTTTTTCATGGATACGAGGTGCATGACCTGAAACATGTGCTGCTCAATATTGAAATGACGATTAAAGGGGAAATTGAACTAGAATATTTTGAATTGGGAAATGGGAACCGAAGTATAGTAGTGTGGGTAGTGATTCTGGGAGGCACGCTTGTGATGCCAGAGAAAATTAAAGAGTATAGAAAAGGATATCTACGAGGAAAAGCAAGTAAAAAATTGGAGAACCTAAAATTAGAAGAACAGTTACAAACACCGATTGAAGAGCTGAGGGAAAGTATGGGGCTTGCGGAATCTTGGATAATATAGCACCAATTAAAGGAAAAAAACTCATCACTAAAAACTAACAACTTAAAACTAACAATTCAATCCCGAATCGTATCCCGAATCGTTCCTCTCGGGACTCAGCCTCTCGGGACTAAAAGCACTAATAAAATGAAAACAAAAAACCTTCAAACAACCCTCGCTTGGCTTATTGCATTTAGCATAGCCATGGCATTTATGGAATCTGCGGTAGTGGTCTATCTCAGAGAGCTATTGTATCCCAATGGCTTTGCCTTTCCGCTTGTGGAAATGGATTCTGGGCTTTTGCTCACAGAATTTCTGCGAGAAGCAGCCACCGTTATTATGCTAGTTGCAATTGGCAAATTCCTTGGCAACAATTTCACCGTATCCTTTGCCTGGTTTATTATCGCTTTTGGGATATGGGACATCTTTTACTATGTGTTTCTGTACCTACTCATTTCTTGGCCTGCTAGCCTGTTGGAATGGGATATTTTGTTTCTGATTCCGATCCCATGGTATGGCCCTGTAATTGCGCCTATTATCATTAGTTTACTTATGATTACACTTGGGGGCATTATTCTCTATTTTAAAGAAAAAGGCGAATCCATCAAAATCAAGTGGCTTGAAGCATTTGTGATGCTTGCGGGTTGCGTGGTTGTGTTGTATTCATTTACAGAAGAATATATTCACTTTACTGCCATCTACCCTGAATCCCAAGGCACCATTGAAAAAGCCATACACAAGTCCCGTCTATTTATTCCAGAAAAATTCCATTGGCCATTCTTTATCACGGGCAGTTCCTTGCTTTTGATTGGGATAGTTTTGTATTTCAAACGAATTCGAAGGAAAAATGCAGTGATGTTTTAGGAAAATGTTGAGTGTTTAGTGTTTTTAGTGTTTGGGGTCCCGAGAGGCACGATTCGGGAAACGATTTGGGATTGGGTTTTGAGTTATTTTAATATGGTAAAGTTTAGCAATCTGAATTCTTTCATCCATCAATAAACTTCTGTGCCATTCTGTGTCTTCTCCGTATGGACGGGACTTCGCTGTGAGAAAAACCCAAAAAAGTGCTTAAACTGAATTTACAAAAAAATATTGTTGAACCTATACCAAGAGTTGGTATATTTGTCTTAAAATTAAAAGTTATGGCAAAAAACACATCTATCTTATTGGGAGATTATTTTGAGGACTTTATTAGCCAACAAATCAAAAGTGGCAAGTATTCTTCTGCAAGTGAAGTGATTAGAGCTGCATTGAGAGTTTTTGAACACGAGGAATCTAAAAAAGAACAGCTGATAAAAGAATTGAAAAAAGGCGAAAAATCAGGTTTTGTAGAGCATTTTGACAGCAAAGATTTTCTTCAAAAATTACATCAAAAACATGTAACTGAAAAATGAATTTCAAAATTAGTCAAGAAGCCATTTTAGATTTGGAAAATATTTGGCTCTACACTTTTGAAAATTGGTCACTTGAACAAGCAGACAGGTATTTTAAATTGATTATGAATGAAATTGAGCAAATTGCACTCAATCCAAAATTAGGAAATGATTTTGGCAAGATAAGAAAGGGTTATTATATAGCCCGGATAAAATCACATTTCATCTTTTACAAACTAAACCAAGGACATGAAGTTGTTGAGATTATCAGGATTTTGCACCAAAGAATGGATATTGAGTCTCCTCTTGATTTGTAAAAGTTCATTAAATCCAAATTTCTAGAAAGTTTTGTAAGAAAATTATCTTCTGTGCCCTTCTGTGAAATCTGTGAGCCCCCTCCCAAAAAAAGTGTGCAAAGTGAATTTATTTTTGGTGTATAATGAATTTAATAACGGTGCAGAATGAATAATAAATATGTAAAGCCGAATTATTTAGAAGTTTTTTTCCATAAGTCATGCAGCACATACAAATAGAAAATGGACATTGAAATAAATAACACGTTAACAATTATTGCACCCCAAAAAGGAATATCGTCCCATAAATTTACTGCTAAAATACTTGCAATTAACACAATATATGACATGTTCAAATAGGTCATCAATAGTCTGGTTTTTAGTTTTTCTCTAAATTGAAAAAACAAGGTGGGTAAAAACTGAATGGGGCCTATGAAAATTATTGAAGTAGATACGATGCTAAAAAAATCGAAAGCATCATGTCCATAGAAATAAAACACAAAAAACAGAGGAATAGCAACCCAAAGAAAGACTTGAATAAAAAAATAGGTTTTCATAGCACAATTCAAATGTACTTAAAATAATCACACACGTAAAGTAAAATTGGTCGCGACAGCCCTCTATAAGTTTCAATTGTATCTATGAGTACAACTTTTAAGAAAATCTTCTGTGCCCTTCTGTGAAATCTGTGAGACCCCTCCCAAAATAAGTGTGCAAAGTGAATTTAATTTTGGTGTAAAATG
>DIUJ01000042.1 GCA_002422315.1 Bacteroidetes bacterium UBA6161 | reverse complement strand
GAAATACTTCTTCTTTAGGTTTTTTAAGCACCAAAGGTGCGAAATCTTTAGCATAGCCTGACAGGGCTATGAAATGAATTAACCCATCAGCCTACAAGCACCAAAGGTGCGAAATAAGAAGAGTTTTTGTATTCTTTCCCGGAAATTCTTCAACCCAAATTCAGCATTAGAAAATTCTAATGCCGAAATGACGAAAAAATTGCTTTTTAAGCATTTTTTGTCAGGGTTAACCATGACAAAATCTTTGATTTTCGTCAGCCAAAGGGCAAAATACGCTAATGCGTATTTTGGGTTAAAGGAATAGAATTATCAGAATACCGTAATGAAATATCAAGTCATGATGTAAATGGAATTTTAATTGAAAATAAAACTACAGCACACCTTGAAAGAATAATTAAATATTACTAAACTCCTTAACAAATAATTAAGTAACCAGAAATATAATATTAATCGATTCGAAATAGCCGTCCAATCATCAAATTTTAGGATACTTAGGTTAATAAAAATAAATCAATAGAAATTTCAGCAAAAAGGCACATGTTTTTTCATTTTGTATTTGCCACAACCAACCAAAAACCCTTTTTTCATTTCAAAAATAAATATACATTTGAACGAATAAAAAACCATATATGGCAGTACTTTACTCTAAGAAAGGATTTCAATGGCAAACCTTACAGCAGTATCACAACTCGTTTCGTGTTGTATCATTTATGTGCTGTTTGTTTTTCTCAATATTGGGCAGCTATGCCCAACCTTATCAAACCCTTAAGGGCAGAATAATTGACAAAACCAGCCAGTATCCAGTGATTGGGGTTACGGTTTTGGTTTATAAAGATTCCACTTATTTACAAGGAGCCCAAACCAATATGGATGGGTATTTCAAGTTTGACTCTTTGCCGATAGGCCGATATAAGATTAAAGCTACGTATCTTGGCTATGAGCCGCTCTTTGTTGAAAATTTGGTATTAGGTTCTGGTAAAGAGCTAGATTTGCCTTTGGAAATGCAAGAACAGGCCATCTCCTTAAAAGGTGCGGAGGTGAATGCACAAGGAAAATTTGCAACAAACAACGAACATAGTGTGGTAAGCACACGGTCTTTCGATGCACTAGAAACAGAAAGGTACGCAGGTAGCCGCCAAGACCCTGCTAGAATGGCTCTCAATTTTGCAGGAGCTCAAGCAACCGATGACTCTAGAAACGATATAGTGGTTAGAGGAAACTCTCCTCTAGGTATTTTATGGCGATTTGAAGAGGTAGAACTATTAAACCCAAACCATTTTGCTATTGCAGGCTCCAATGGTGGCCCTATCTCTATGCTCAACAACAAGGTGATCGGCCGCTCAGATTTTATGACAGGAGCTTTCCCCGCAGGCTTTGGAAATGCCCTGTCTGGGGTTTTTGACATAAAACTACGCAATGGAAATAGCAACAAGCACGAAAGAACCGGGCAGTTTGGCCTCTTTGGTACTGAACTTGCAGCAGAAGGACCTCTGCACAAAAAAAGCAAAGCAAGTTATCTTGTGGCATACCGATACTCTACATTAAGAATTTTTGAAACCCTAAACATTAAATTAGGTACTTCCGCTATTCCTCAGTATCAGGACCTTTCTTTTAAATTGAATTTCCCCATGGGCAAAAAAGGGACATTTTCTGTTTTTGGAATAGGGGGTACAAGCAATATAAACATAGTGATGAGCAAGTTTAATGAACCACAAGAAGAATTGTATGGATTGAAAAACAGAGACCAATATTTTACTACCTCTATGGGAATGGCAGGCATGAGCTATAAATGGAATTTAAATGCCCGTACTTTTTCTAAAATTACAATTGCAGCAGCGGCAAATAGCGTAGGCGGAACACACGATTTAATACTTAGAAATCCGGATTTTACGGTTAATCAGCTTGTTCCAAAACTTGATTATGGAATGAAAGAACAAAAGTATAGCTTCTCTTGGTTGCTCAGGAAAAAAATATCCAACAGAAGTTCTTTGCTTACAGGTATTTATGCAGACCAATTTGGAGTAAATTATTACGATAGCCTATATAATGAAAACACCAGCAATTGGGAAAATAGACTACAAGCCAAAGGACTATACAATGCCTTGCTTTTACAACCCTACATACAACTTATTCATAGAGTAAACCCCTCTCTTACCCTTACAGGCGGGGTGCATGTAAACTATTTGCTTATGAACCACTCTACCTCTGTAGAGCCCAGATTTGGGGCAAGATATGAAATAAATAAAAAACATGCACTTTCTGCTGGCCTTGGCTTGCACAGTAGAATGCAGGCCCTATACACTTATTTTACAACCCCTATGGATCCTTCAGGAAACATTGGAATGCACAACAAAAATATTGGCTTTACCCGCAGCCTACACTATGTATTTACTCACGAAATGTCGGTAAGCAAAACCTTGCGCATAAAATCAGAGGTGTATTACCAATACTTATTCGAAATTCCTGTAGAAAAGTATGCAAGTTCGTCTTTTTCCTTAATTAACATGGGCTCGGGTTTCGAAAGATACTTTCCTGCTGTTTTAGAAAACAAAGGGACAGGAAGAAACTTTGGTATAGAAACTACCATAGAAAAGAGTTTTAGTAAAAGCTATTTCTTTTTACTTACGGCATCGGTATTCGACTCTAAGTACAAGGGAAGCGATGGCATAAGAAGAAATACCGATTTTAATGGAGTGTATTCTACACGGGTTCTTTTTGGCCATGAAAAAGCATTGGATGCAAAAGAAAAATTACATTTGATTTCGGGTTTTGGGCTTAGCTATGCAGGCGGTAGGCGCTACACCCCTGCCGATAGGGACTCTTCTTTGAAAATGACAGAATTGGTGCTAAACGACAGTTTGCGCAACACGCTTCAGTTTAAAGATTATATACGCTTTGACCTTAGAATAGGTTTGAAATATGAAGGTAAAAAAACAAGCCACGAGTTGGTTATAGATATTTTGAACCTTCTGAACAGGCAGAATGTGCTGATGCTAAATTTTGATTCGGAGAGGGCTCTTTATTCGCCAGGTACAGACCCCTTGGTACTGCAACCACAGCTAGGCCGCCTGCCCGTGTTTTTTTATAAAATACATTTTTGAGAGAGGGGTAAAATGTCTTGTTGCAGGGCTGCCAATAAATTGAGGAAGAAAACCTATAAGGTTTTAGCGACAAAGAATAAAAACCTTACAGGTTTAATATAACAATGTAGTCCAAGACTACACATCATTGCAAATCCGTAGAGCCCTACGGAACTCTACGGATAGCAGAGTTTTAACCCTAAGATTATTATAATGTAGTCTAGGACTATACTTTTAAATCCTTCGAGCCTTGAGGAACTCTAAGGATAGCAAAGAGAAACGTCTTACTTCCCCCTAATTAAATGTACCACACCATGAACCGTAACTCCAGGATTGCCATTTCTGTCGGTTACCAAAAGGTAATAGTAAACCCCTTCTGGCATTTCGTTTCCTTGGTTCTTAAATTTCCCATTCCAACATTCCTCTGGAACTTTCCCATTGTAAACTACATCTCCCCACCGATTATAAATAAACAGTTCTCCAGATTCACACTCTTCCGACAAACCAAGTATTCTGTAGCAATCGTTTAGGTTGTCGTTGTTGGGGGTAAATACATTGGGGATTTGTGGGTCGGAAAAAGGGTTGGCAGGGAAAGCGATTATTTTACTTACGGTATCGGGACAGTCGCTGTTGTTGTCTATTATTTTTAAGGTTATTTTATACATCCCACCATAAGGGTATTTATATGTTGGGTTTAGGTCTAAGCTGCTGTCTCCATTTCCAAAATACCAAATGGGACTATAGCCTTCATTTGTTGTGTTTTTTATTCTTACTTCTAATTCACACGGCTGTAATTCTACTTCGAAAGAGGGTTGCGCACCACCTAGTACCTGTATGGTGTCGAAAGCAGAATCTATTTCATTGCATGTAAACTCATCGTATACAATAAGTTTTACCGTGTATATACCTTCTTGCGTAAATCTATGACTAGGACTCCTAGAAGTATCTGTTTTGCCATTGCCAAAATCCCAAAAATACTTTATCCCACCATTGCTGGTATTGTTAAATTTAACTTCTAATGGACTACAACCTCTTTTGGGTTCTGTATCAAAACTTGCAACTATATCTTTTGTAACCTGAAAGTCGATTTTAAAAGCAGCATTGCTGCATCTTCTACTTAAGTTTTGCGGAAAAATTACTCCAGGAGTGGTTAAAAAATCACTTACAAAAAATTGACCAGGTGCACTTGGGCAGCTAGCGCATACCGATTGGTATATTATCCCTTCTTTGTCAAAACGGCTTGTGCCTCCATCTACATGGTCTTCCGACTGGGTACCCCCAAAGTAGGTGGCATAGGCTAGTTTTTTGAGCTCCCTACTAAGTACAATTAGGTAAAAGTCATTGTTGTCCGTGGTTTTCTGAATGGCATCAGCAGAGACCGGTAGTCCAAATGTACTGCCTATATTGTTTTCGCCAAATATCCGAGAACCCCATCCGGAAAAATATATATTGTCGCATTTGTCTACTAAAAAAGCAGAGGGAGACAAGTCGGGTTTCCTATTGTTCCCAGAGGAAGCTGTTCTAGTACCAAAAGTGGTGAGCAGCAATATAGAGTCTAAATCGAAACTGTATTTTCCAATAAACTGACCAGTATTGTCTTGGCCATAAGTATCTGGGCTGCGAGCTATTGCTCCTTGGGTTTGTCCACTAAAATAAATGTTGTTTTTGGAATCAAAATCTATGAAATAGACTTGGTCGTAAAAAGGGGTGCCAAAATAAGTAAAAGCATTTACCTCTCCAGAGGAAATATTTAACCTAGCCAAAAACCCATCTGCGGTACCGCCATTATAGGTGCTTTGGTATAGCTGTGGGCTAGTAGTTCCTCCTGCAACAAAAACCATGGTGTCTATTACTTTTACCGAATATGCAGCATCTTCTCCAAGGCCTCCATATAAATTACTCCACAAAAGTTGTTGCAAACTTGAGTCCATGCTTAAGACTAAAGCATCGCTATTTCCCTGAAAACTTTTTGTACCAGTTGTCGGGAAATCAAAAGATTTAGAGCAGGTGGCTAAAAAAACCTGATTGTTTTGGTCTACGTACACATCTCCTCTAAAGTCGTCGGCATAGTTAAACCGAAGCGCTCCGTCATTTATTCCATCATTAAACCGGCCTCCCAAATAAGTACCACTAAGAAGACTAGAGCCATCTTTACTTAGCTTTACTAAAACAATATCGTATCCACCATTGGAAGAAGTATCATAGCCCAAGCTATCTACAGGAAAATTTCGAGAATTGCTTGTTCCAAAAACGATTAAGTTGTCTTGTTTGTCTACCACCAAGCTATGGGGGTGCTCGTTTTGGTTGCCACCTAAATAAGTGGCATAAAGCAAAGAGGTGCCATTGCTGCTGTATTTGCTTATGGACATGTCACAAGGAAGATTCACCGGAAACTGCCCTAAAGGACTTCCTCCATAATTCATCTGAAAAGCCCCTATCGTAGTTGGGTAGTCGCCATCGTCGCCGTCTACAACCCCTCCTGCATACAAATTGCCCTGGGAGTCGTAAGTTGCGGTAAAGCCAAAATTATCGCCCACAGAACCAGAGTAAGTAGAAAAAACCAACAATGGGTCAATAACAAGGGTCAAGCTTGGGTTATACTTTCCTATTTTATACTGTATACAATTTTCTTCTTTGTTAATTTCGAAAGAGCATTTAATGTATTGTTTTTTACCTTTTACAATTTGCCAACTAATTGGTTTAGTTTCTTTGATTAAGCCTAAGGAGGTTTTTAAAATTAAATCGCCTTGTTTGTTTATCCAAAAACTATCAGCCCCCTCTATGGTAAAAGCAATTTGGCTTGTACTTTGGTAGGGAGAAACATGTAGTTCGTGTTTTGGTAAAAAGTTTTCCCCTGTGAGTTTCCAATCCACCCCCGGGTATATATTCGAAATACCCAAGCTTTTGGCAACCTCTACTTTTCCCTTCCATCTATCTGCATCGTTTCCCAAAAAATAGTTGTGGTAAAAAGGGTGTTTTTCTTTCGCTACAATACTGTCGGACCCCGCAGTATGTATCCATGTAAATCGAATGGCATGGTAATTTAAACTAAAAGAAGAGTCAAGTTTAAAGTGTTTGTGGTGCAGTTTTTCGCGTATAAAATCTTGTTCTTTTGGGTCGTTTATTTTGAGCGTATAACCATTGTGATGTAAATAAAACCAAGCATTGGGCAATTGGGCTCTATACAAAAAAGGAGACGGCCATTGTCCCTCGTTTTTTACTAGTTGCCATTGGGAAACAGGCGGCAATGTTTCAGCTAAAAGCCCAAACGAAATGCAGAGTAACCAAAGAAACAACAAGGGTTTTTTCATGTTCTTAGAAAAACAAAGGTACAAAAAAGTTTCCTTGTGAGCAGGAAAAACAAAAAGTGAGTTAGTTTTTATTCCATTCTAAACAAGAAGCATGTATTAGTGATGGCCCTTCGTATATAAACCCTGTGTACACTTGTACCAAATGTGCACCTATCTCTTTTTTAGTTTTTGCATCTTTTCCGCAGAGTATACCACCTACTCCTATCAGTGTTTTATGTTCTGCAAGATTGCTTGCACAGATTTGGAGCATGGTATTAGAAAGCCCTATGAGAGGTTTTCCGCTTAGTCCTCCTGTTTCAGAAGCATTTGGAGAAACAAGGCCATTTCTTTGTAGAGTAGTATTGCCCATTACTAGCCCTTCTATTTCCGAGTCGTTCACAAATTTAACAATTTCTATAAGGTCCTCTTCTGCCATATCTGGAGCTAATTTCAAGAAAATAGGTTTGTATGTGCTTCCTTTTTCAACCAGCTTTTTCCTATGTTCTACAAGAGGGCCAAGTATTCCAGACACAGATTCTACGGTTTGTAAATCTCTGAGACCAGGAGTATTTGGGGAGCTAATATTTACGGTAAAGTAATCTACATAGGCATACAGTTCTACAAAGCATTTCAAGTAGTCTTCGTGTGCTATTGCATTGGGTGTGATTTTGTTTTTGCCTATGTTTCCGCCTACAACCAAGCCTTCTGGCCTGTTTTTAAGTTGATTCTGTAATTGCAGCAAACCCATATTGTTAAACCCCATTCTATTTATTATCGCTTTGTCTTCAGGAAGCCTAAAAAGCCTAGGTTTGGGATTGCCCTCTTGTGCCAAGGGTGTAACAGTTCCTACTTCTACATAACCAAAACCAAGCGCCTGCCATACTTTAAGATATTTGCCATCTTTATCAAAGCCAGCAGCCAAGCCTACGGGGTTTGGAAAAGAGATGCCGTTTACTTCTACTCTTTGCGAAATGGGTTTAGGAAAGGCCAAAGACAGTAAAAATTTTCCTCCAGGAATATTTAAGATAAAACTTAGGAAATCAAGTGTGAGATAGTGTGCTTTTTCTGGAGAGAAAAGAAATAGGATTTGTCGAAAAAATTTAAACATAAATACCTGTTAATGGGCCGCAAATCTAAGTAAATAGCTTATATCTTGAAACATTTTTAAACTTAGCTTGTTTGCTTTCTAAAATAGAACAAATTTAAATTATGTAAAATTGGTGTAAAAAAACACACTATTTGAACTAGAATGATAAATTTGCGAACGAAAATAACTACAGACAACATTATATTATGAGCTCAATTCTATCAATTTTTAATTCAAGTATCGGCAAAAAACTACTTATGTCGCTGACTGGATTGTTTTTAACAAGTTTTCTTGTGGTGCATTTAATAGGAAACCTTCAGCTTCTGAAAGCAGATTCAGGTTTTTCATTCAATGCTTATGCGGTATTTATGACCACAAATCCTCTGATCAAAACAGTTTCTTGGGGTTTGTATGCTATTATTATTCTTCACGCTGTAAAAGGTTTGGCCTTGGCTGTAGAAAATAAAAAAACCAGAAATGTGAAATATGCTGTGGATGCAGGCAATAGCAACAGCCACTGGACATCAAGAAACATGGGTATTTTAGGTACAATCATTTTGGCATTCATAGTAGTGCACATGAGCGATTTTTGGTTTAGCTACAAATTTGGCGAAACCCCTTGGAAAAAATATACCATTGAATTTGCTAATCCAGAACAAATAAATGTAGAAGAGATTTCTGGGGTAACAAAATCGGTAAATATTGTTTCTGAGACACACCAAGTTTTAATCGCAAAAGACCTGTATCTGAAAGTAAAAGAAACATTTAGCAATGTGATTTTTGTGATTTTCTATGTATTAAGCATGTTTGCAATTATGTTCCATTTGTGGCATGGGTTTGCAAGTGCTTTTCAAAGCCTTGGTATAAACCATCCCAAATACAACCCATTAATTAGGTCTTTGGGTATTGTTATGGCAGTAATTGTGCCTTTGGCATTTGCAATTATACCTGTTTACATGTTTTTAAATTAATAGTTAAGTAAAGTTTAAATAAAAATGACAAGCGATAAATTAAACTCAAGAATTCCGGAGGGGCCTTTAGCCGACAAATGGAGTAAACATAAAAATTCTGTTAGATTGGTAAACCCAGCTAACAAAAGACAAATAGACGTTATTGTAGTAGGTACAGGTCTTGCAGGTGCCTCGGCTGCTGCAACTCTTGCCGAAATGGGCTATAAAGTTAAAGCATTTTGCTTTCAGGATTCTCCAAGAAGGGCACACTCTATTGCTGCTCAAGGAGGTATTAATGCAGCTAAAAACTATCAAAACGACGGCGACTCTGTGTACCGTTTGTTTTATGATACCATAAAAGGAGGCGA
>DIUJ01000021.1 GCA_002422315.1 Bacteroidetes bacterium UBA6161 | reverse complement strand
TTTATTCCAATTCTTACGATACTTTCTATAAAGGCTATTCCACTAACCCTAAAAAAAGACTCTTGCAGCACAATAATGGTGAAGCTGTTTATACTAGGAGAACTAATGACTGGATTTTAGTTCACATTGAAATTTTTAACAATAAGCCTGATGCTCTTAAAAGAGAAAAAGCTATTAAAAAGTATTCTAAAAATCAAATTTCAGAATTGATTCTTTCTACTAAAAATCAATTACACTTATTATAGCCTGCCTGTCATCCCCAACTCAGTTGGGGACGGGTTCGAGTCCCGCCTGGCCCCAACTTGTTGGCGGCTCCGGACCGCTAAGCCTCAGAGTAATCTGAGGCTTTTTTTTTACAATATTGTAATGCATTACGTTTACATCATTTATTCACATGTTTGTGATTCCTTTTACAAAGGGTATTTTGTTAAAAACAATATCGCTTAATATTAAATTATAATCTTGCAAAAAATAAACTACCTTTGTTTTACGATGTTGTTTTTAAGGTATCTTATTCTATTTGTTTCTATTATATCAAACCTAACCATAGTTAAGGCCCAAAACCAAATTAGTAATTCAGGGAAAGAATTTTGGTTGGCATATGGTAACAACAATTCTATAAGTAATTCTGATTTGAGACTATATATTAGTTCAGAACAAAACACCAGTGTAACTGTTTCCACTTTTTATGCTACTACCACACATTCTATAATTCAAAATCAAACTACTGAAATAGTGCTCAATGCTACTTTATACTCCAACCTTATTTCTTCAGGAATAAGTAATAAAGGAATCAGTATAACATCCAATCATAATATAACTGTTTTTGCTTCTAATGTACAACCTGCCACTACAGATGCTACAGTAGTATTGCCAAAATCTGCATTAGGTAAAAGTACAGACTATATCATTAACAAGGTTCAAACAAACCGAAATAGCGGAGTAATATTTGTTGCGAATGAAGATTCTACAAAAATCCTTTTAACTAATCAATCCTCCGGTCCCTCTGAAATTATATTAAATAAATTCCAAACATATTCACTACCCTATTTAACTACTCAAGAACCATTTTCTGCTACATCTGGGAATACCTGCAAACCATTTAGTGTTTTTTATTTTAACGAATGTACCACAATTGGAGGGTGTCCCGCTTGTGACCATTTGTTTACGCAAGTGCTCCCTAATAGCAAACTAGGTAAAGATTATATTCTCACTCCGCTTTTAAACCAAACTAACGGATACGTTTATTCTATATTAGGAATAAAGGATAGTACAAGTTTTCAAATTAATAACGAACCTATTCAAAGAATAAATAGAGGACAAAGAGTAGAAGTAAACTTAAATAACCCAGAAGTTACTTGCATACAGGCTAGCGAACCAATATCGGTATTTCAAAGTTTGAAAGGTGTAAATTGCAATTTAGGAACTCTAAAACTAGGTGATCCTGCATTAGTAAACTTAAATGCAATGAATCAAATGATACAAAGAGCTACCTTTTCGTCTCTAACAGGTGGCAATATTCGCCAGCATTATGTAAATATAGTAATTGACAGTTTTAGCAAAAACAAACTTTATATTGACAAAAAATTAGCTAAGAATAATAAATTCATGACTGCAAATAATTGTGGAAAATACTTAATCTATAGGGACTCTATAAATGCAGGTACACATTTAATAGAATGTGAGAATGGTTTTATTGCTTATGCTTATGGTTTAACTACAGCAGAGAGTTACCTATTTTCTGTAGGATCATCTTTTGAAAACCAATTATATAATTTTCAAATACTAGCACCACGCCAATGTGTAGGCGATTCTATAAAGGTGATACAAACAGGCCAACAACTCAAATCTGTTAAATTCTTACAAAACAATCAGATTGACTCTGGTAATTCAGTGCAATATGTTTTTAATATACCAGGTACATATACTATCAAAATGATAGCGCAAACTTTTGAAAACGAATGCCCTGATACCATTATTAAGACTATTGAAGTTTCAAGAAGTACACGAATATTTCCCAATGACACAAGTTTTTGTGTAAATTATTCCAAAACCATAAAGCTAAACCGCAACATTGTTTCCAAGTTCACATGGAATATAGAAAACTACTTGGAGGATACTTTATTAATAAACAAAGAAGGACAATTTATAGTAGATGTTGTAGACAAAAATAATTGCTCCTATTCCGATACCTTTGAATTAAAAAAAATACCAGAATTAAATCTAAGTGCCTCTCATTCAAATATTGTGTGTGAAGCAGATACCATTGTGTTTACAAACACCAGTGCCGACAGCTTACTAGGTAAACCTATTTTCTATTCCCTTTTATTAAATGATAGTATTTTTGATTTATATTCTAAAACAATTAAAATAAAAGGGAATGATACAGGGACTTACACTTTTTCCCTCATTGCAAAATATTATGACAACTGTCTGGATACAAACTATTTTGAGACTAAAGTTCTAACTAGACCTAATGCAAAAATATTTTTCTATCCCAGCAGCCAATGCGAAAACGACAATCAAATTTTATTTTATTCAGATACATTAAACAACTGCCTTCAGTGTGATTATCTTTGGGATTTTGATGACAATACATCTTCTGATTCGAAACTTGCCTATAAAAGTTTTGACAATATAGGTACATATACAGTAAAACTTAGTATTACTCATCCTAATCAGTGCCAAGACTCTCAAACACAAATCATAGAAATATATCCAAGTCCCTATGCTAATTTTGAGATAAATGAACCTACTCAGTGTGTAAAGAACAACAAATTTAATGCTTATAATAAATCTAAAATTGCTTACCACAACCTAATTTATTATTGGGACTTTGGCAATAGCGAGAAGGACACAATAGAAAATCCTGAATTCAAATTTATAGATACAGGAAACTACAAAGTAATCCTAATAGTAGAAAGCGAAAAAGGATGTAAGGATTCTGCAATTCAATTTATAAATATTTATTCCAAACCATTAAATCAAATAAGTATAAACAATGACAAACAATGTTTGAAGGGCAATATATTTGAAATGGAACGAATAGAAAAAAGCAGTTTGTTTGAAAGAGAAACATGGAGTATAGAATCAGTCAATATTTTAGAGCATGGGCCTTATTTAATGTATTCATTTGCACAAGCAGGCACTTATACTTATAAATATGAAATAGCAGATACCAATGGATGTGCAGATACCACATTTGGAATTTTAGAAGTGTATCCCCAAGCACAACTCGACTTTATAACAGATACTGTGTGTATTGGAAGTACTTCTAGTTTTATTTCAACCAGTATTATCCCCTCTGGATCTATAAAGAACTTTGCTTGGGATTTGGGAGATGGCAACACTGCAACAGGCTCCAATACTTCCCATAAATACAACATAGCAAATAAATATACCATACAACTAACAACAGAAACAGACTTTGGCTGCAAGGACACCCTAATTAAATCTGAAATAATAAAAGTAAGAGAACTACCAATAGCTAGTTTTGAATTTAATAAATTAGAAGATTCTTTACAGAGCAGTAAATTTGCATTTTTCGATAAAAGTATTGGAAATATGCCTTTGGTATATGATTGGACATTTGGAATATTTGGGAAAAGTTTTGATTCTAACCCAGTTTTTGTTTTTAATGATACTGCATCCGTTGAGGTTAGTCTGAGAATTTGGGACGTATTTGGGTGTGAAAATTTCACAACGCGACACCTTTATGCCTATCCTGAAAATAACATATATATTCCCAATGCTTTTTCGCCCAACAATAGCCTGCTTAACGATAATTTTAAACCAGTAGGAGTCGTTTATCCTAAAAAATATTTATTTCAAATTTTTGACAGATGGGGGTCGGAAATTTTCAGAACCAACAATCCTGCTGATGCTTGGGATGGAAAACAAAACCAATCCGATATGCCAGAAGGTGTATACATGTACAGAATATGGCTTATAAGTTTACAGGGGCAAACACAAACCTATTCAGGTACAGTTTCGCTTATAAGATAAATCCTACTCGGCAACTTATACCTCGCTTACAAAAACTCGTTTTATTCTTTGAGACAAACTTGTTAGTACTTCGTAAGGTATGGTTTCAGCAAGTTCTGCCCATTCTTGTATTTGACTAGTAGTTTCAAAGAGGATTACTTCGTCGCCCTCTTGGCATGAAATATCTGATACATCCACCATACACATATCCATACAAATACGCCCGAGAGTTTTTGCTTTTTTACCATGTATAAAAACATAGTTTTTACCCAATCCAAATTTTCTATTAAACCCGTCGGCATAACCTAGAGGTAAAATAGCAATTTGTCTATTCGTTTGCGAAACGTCTTCAAAACCATATCCAATCCCTTCATTTTGGGGAATTGTTTTTATTTGACTTATGAAAGTTTTTAATCTAAAAACAGGTTTTAGATGTATAGATTCATTTCTAACCGGATTTATTCCATAAAGCGAAATACCCAACCTAACCATCTGAGAATTTAATTCCTGGAAACGTATTGAAGCAGCAGAATTACTTATATGATAAGTAGGTTTATAGTTTAGAGTAGCACTTATCGAATCGGCTATGTCAAAAAAAGTAGTTATCTGATTTTCGGTTCGTTTATCATCTAAGGGATTTTCTGCAGATGCCAAATGAGTATAAATCCCTTCTATTTTAAGATTTTTCTTTTTATTTAAAGTAAAAACCAAATGTTCTAAATCCTCATTCATAAAACCAAGTCTATGCATCCCTGTATCTAATTCTATATGTAAATGTAGAGGAATATTATCTGGCAAAGAATCCAATTGTCTCTTTGAACCAATTGATGGCTGAAGATTAAATTGCATATATGGTTGTAATTGTGATGGTTCAAAATTCAGCACCATGATGGGCAATGTTATCCCAGATTTTCTGAGCGCAATTCCTTCATCGGCAAAAGCTACTGCCAATACATCTGCTCCTAAAAACTGTAAATGCTTGGCAACTTCAAAATTTCCGGCTCCATATGCAAAAGCCTTTACCATTGCCATAACCTTTGTATTTGGGTTTAGATTTGATTTAAGTGCATTAAAGTTATATGCTAAATTATCTAAATTAATCTCTAGTTGTGTTTGGTGGAACTTATGCTGAAAAGTATAGGCAATTTTTTCCATTTCAAACTTGCGTGAACCTTTCAATAAAATAGCTTTATTTTGAAAAACCAATTTAGAGTTTAAAAATTCTTGAGTATCTGCAAAACATGTATGTACAAATGGAACCTTGTTTTTTAGATATTCACCCCAAATAGAACCAATAAAAAATACTTCTTTAATGCCTTTATGATGTAAGGTTTGGATGGTTTTTTCATATACTTCTTCAGGATATGTACCAGCAAAATCAGAGAGTACTACTATGCTTTCTTGATTCTTTTTGTGAAGTAGAAGAAAGTCTATAGAGGCAGGCAATGTGTCAGGATCATTGGTCCATGTATCGTTTACTATAGTGCAATTATTTACC
Source organism: Bacteroidetes bacterium UBA6161 (assembly GCA_002422315.1). Taxonomy (GTDB): domain Bacteria; phylum Bacteroidota; class Bacteroidia; order NS11-12g; family UBA955; genus UBA6161. Next base: position 9,976 of record DIUJ01000021.1, on the reverse strand, counting down.
CCTTCCAATAGTTCTAGTCTAAGAGACAAACTGGGCAGATTTGCTAATTTTGAAAGCATCACATCTTCTTCCCCTCCTAGCAGATAGCATACAATAGCAGACATGCTTAAATTAGACAAAGAAATAGAATCTGAATAGGGTACTTTTAAACTAATTTCCCATTTATAATTTTGAATCTTGAAAATAGAATTTTTACACTCTACTAGAAAATCAGAATCTGGGTTTAAAAAAGACCAAGATATTACTTTTGTTTGAAAACTATTTTGGGATAAATACGCAATAGCATCCTTATATAACAACATTTCATTACCAAGTAGAACCCACTCACAACCTAAAAAAAGTTTTAACTTTTCTTCTAACTTATGCTGCAAACTATCAAAACCTTCTGCATGCACACTACCCAAATGAGTAAATACTCCGTAATTAGGCTTTAAAATATTCTGTAGTTTTTCCATTTCCCCTCTGAGGGAAATACCCGCCTCAAAAATATAGATACTCTTATCTACCGGTGCTTTCAAAACAGAGAGTGGTACACCCACTTGACTATTGTAGCTTTTTGGACTTTTGTAAAATGAGACAGAATCGGACAACACCTCTCCTATCCATTCTTTAACCATGGTTTTACCATTGCTTCCTGTTATTGCAAGTACTTTGCCTTTAAATTTTGAGCGATGAGCAGAAGCGAGAGCCTGAAGAGCTTGGATAGTATTGTAAACAACAAATTGTATGCATTCCTTAGGAAGTGAGAGTTTTTTTTCTACTAAGAAAAAACGGATACCTTTTTCTGCCAATAGTTTACAAAAATCATGTCCGTCAGAGTTTTGTCCTCTTATAGCTACAAACATGCTTCCAACAGCAAGATCCGGGAACCGTGAATCCACAAAAACACTTCGAACCATATCCTCAGGATTTCCCTTCACTGGTTCAGCGTTACATATTTCGATAATTTGCGGAATACTAAAATTCAATGTTAAATAATTACACCTCAAAAATATATAAAAATACGATACCAATTAGCATTGTAGTCTCAAAAGCACAATAAAAAGCAATACCCTTATGTTTGAATAAATTTAGAATACAGCATCATAGTTTGTTGTAAAATATTGAAATCAGGGTTGTAAATAGGGTTGTTTAGATGCTTAAAATTGAATGTGGTTTTTCAATTATCCGCTTTAGATGAAGAATTTAGTGCTGTTATAATTTGCATTCTCTTCCCCTTGTTTATTATAGTTTGTATCTTAAACCAAGTTGAATTAAAAAATTAATGTCTTCTCCTCCAAGTCTGTAATATCTCGAAAAACTTCTTATCGGGTCATTCCATAGAAAACTAGGTTCTAAGTTTAAAGACAATTTTTGATTTAATTTATACTTCATTAACCCTCCAAAGTTAAAAACCAAAAAACTATTTTGCACATTTACGATACCTCGTTCATCAAAATTTATTCTTTCCATTGTCTGACCAACTCCAATATTATATCCAAAATTTAATTTCTCTAAGTCCTTCATATATTCTATTCCTACAATAAATGTTTTGTTTTCAATACTACCTTGAAATTGTCTGTTGAAGTTGTAACCATATTGCCAATCAATACCATTTAAATTAGCAATTAAGTTTTGATAACTTAATTTAATTCCAACATTTGATTCTTTTGGAGTATAAACTAAGGTTGAAGATAAAACTCTAGGTGCATTATAATTTATATTAACAGTGTTGTCTGAATTTTCTACAACATAAACAAAGCCCGAGCCAGTGGAAACTCCAAACTCAATTTCTTGAGAGAGTAAATCAATAGAAAATAATACACCTATTAGCAATAATAATTTTTTCATGTTATTGTTTTATTTAAGTTTATTGGATGTTTCTTTATTGTAGTGTTTTTTAGATGTGTAACCCCAAACGATAGTTTCACCTAAAAACTCCAATTCGTTTTCAAAAATAGGAAAACTTGCTTGATTGGGTGCTACTAGAGGGCATTTGTTTTACTGGTTCAAAAAATGGGGCTGAATTTTATTTGAAATTCAAGAATCTTAAATGGTCTTAAAATGCCTTTTAAAAAGGGTGGGGTAATTCAATTTTAAAAAGTCCAAGAAACGACCCAAATACTGCCCCAAGTAGAAAAGGTGGCGGCTTTTGTAAAACCCAATTTACTGAACTCAAACGAGCCATTTTAAGGCAATTATTTTTACATGTAAAATTATCTGCCCAATAATAGCTTCTCTTAAAAAGCCTGTACTGAAGCGGTTTTTTGAAAGAAATCCTGCTTTTTTAGGGTTTTAAAGGAGTTGTGCAACAGCTACCCCTGTTAGCTGCCGTATTTTTTGTCATTTAAATTGCTTAATTATTTGTCCCTCGTTGTCTAAAAGAAAATGTTTTTTGTCTTTTGTCCAAGCTTCTCTTCTGTTATTTTTTAAATCTGTCACTTTGATAAATTCCTTGCCATCGTGATTGATATAACCACTTTCATATCCGCCTGTCCACCACCAATGTTCACCGCCTTTCTCATATTCTCTTTGTCCACCTAATGTATATTCTGCAAGTCCGTTGTCAAAAGATGTTGCAAAGTCATATTTTGCTTTTATGATTTTTCGGCCATCAATATCTGAAAACCCAATTTTATTATTTTCAACAAATCTAAAAAGTCCTTCTTCTAAATAATCAGGACCATTGTCAAATATGAAAGGTTTTAAAATTACGTTCTCGCCCTTATCAATACCCACCCATTCCCAATTTTTAAGAACTATTGCCATTGAATATAATGTGTCAGTATAAACGTGAGTATATTTTGCATCAATAATTATTTTCCCAAACTTGTCCTTATAACCTATTAATTCTTCACCTGTTGTCGTGTCGCTGAAGGAAATTAAAAAGTCTCGTGATTTCTGTCCATACGAACAGCTTCTCAAAAGTAAAATTGTCAATATTAGAATGTGTCTCATTATATGGCAGCTAACTCTTTTATATACGCAATATTGCGTTTATTTTTCTTTTAAACAAGTTTTTTAAAATTTAAAATTGGTATTAAATTCTTAATATTAACCACTTGCGCCTTATTGTCTTGTTTTTTTAATCTTCAATTAAAATATAAAACGATAGTAGCATCCCACCCAAAAAGGCAAAAAACGTTTAAAACTCTAAAATCGAATTTAAGCGATTTTCAGGGTTATAAAAACAAGAATTCATCTGTTACAAATTTAGCCTTGCAGCACGTATACCAGCTCTTAAAAAGCCAAAAAAGAATCCGTACAGGACTAATTCACAGCAAATTGGCAATAAAAAAGTTTGTGTGTTCAAAATTTATATGCTAGGTTTGTTTTAAAATAAAACCCTATGAAAGTGATTAAAAAAGTACTTCTTGGCCTGGTAATTCTTATTGCTGTAGCCCTGATAGCAGCATTATTTGTTAAAAAAGACAGTGTAGTTAGTAAAAGTGTGAAAATCTCACTGGGCAAATCGGAGGTGTTTGATTATGTAAAATACCTAAAGAACCAAGACAATTACAGCGTATGGGCTCAAATAGACCCCGATATGATTAAAACCGCTAGAGGTGTTGATGGCAATGTAGGGTTTGTAGCAGGTTGGATTAGCAAAAATGAGCAAGTGGGAGTAGGCGAACAAGAGATTTTATCCATTACAGATGGAGAAAGAATAGACTATGAATTGCGATTTTTGGAACCATTTGAATCTAAAGCAAAAACCTCTTTATTAGTAAGCGGCAACGATACTGAAAGCACTGTTACTTGGACATTTGAAGGCAGTACCCCCTACCCTTTTAATCTGATGCTACTTTTTATGGATATGGATAAAATGATTGGAAAGGACTTTGAAACAGGGCTAAATAACTTAAAAGTAATTCTAGAGAATAAGACCAAGGAATAATTTAAACATACAAAATTCTGCAAGTATTGAACTATAATAGGTAATTTTGCATGCACTTGTAGCAATACCAAACATGCAAAACAGAATATGTAATTTATTTTCAATACAATACCCTATAGTTCAAGGGGGAATGATATGGTGTAGCGGATGGCGACTAGCCTCCGCGGTAAGCAATGCAGGGGGATTGGGCCTTATAGGTTCTGGCTCTATGTATCCGCAAGTACTCGAAGAACACATTCAAAAATGTAAAAAAGCGACCAACAAGCCTTTTGGTGTAAACGTGCCTTTGCTTTATCCAAATATTGAGGAGCACATGGAAATTATACTTAGAGAGGGAGTTAAAATTGTATTTACTTCGGCTGGCAATCCTGCAACATGGACCCCAATACTCAAAAAAGAAGGAATAACAGTGGTACATGTGGTGGCCAATATGAAATTTGCAAAAAAATGTGAACAAAGCGGTGTAGATGCCATAGTAGCAGAAGGCTTTGAAGCAGGTGGACACAATGGCCGCGAAGAAACAACCACCATGTGTCTTATTCCTCTTGTTAGGGAAGTTACAAAATTACCTTTAATAGCGGCAGGTGGCATAAGTTCTGGCCATTCTATGGCGGCGGCTATGGCCCTGGGAGCAGATGGAGTACAGGTGGGTTCTAGGTTTGCAGCCAGCGAGGAGTCTTCTGCTCACTCGCTTTTTAAAGAGGCAATTTTACAAGCAAAAGAAGGAGATACAACCCTTACCCTAAAAGAACTTACCCCTGTAAGACTGCTGCATAATCCCTTTTATGCAGAAGTAGTAAAAGCGTATGAAAATGGTGCTAGCAAAGAAGAACTGCAAAACCTATTGGGCAGAGGAAGGGCAAAAAAAGGAATGTTTGAAGGGGATTTAATCCAAGGCGAATTAGAAATAGGCCAAGTATCGGCACAAATTCAAGAAATTGAAAGCGCCAAACAAATAATAGAGAGTATGGTTTCAGACTTTAATATTAGCTTAAGTGAGTTACAGTCAAAACTTTTTTAAAAACTCAGGGCTACTAAAGCTTCCTGGCGAAAACCTTCATTTTTATACTCTAAAAAATGGATTAAAAGTACTTATAAAACAGGTGCAACACTCCCATGTGGCACATTGTGGTATAATTGTAAATGCCGGCTCGCGCAACGACCAAGACCTTTGGGGAATAGCACATGGCATGGAACACATGCTCTTTAAAGGAACCCAAAAAAGAAAATCTTTCCATATTCTAAACAGAATAGATTCGGTAGGTGGAGAAGTAAATGCATACACCACCAAAGAAATTACCGCACTATATACTTCGGTGTACGATAGTTTTTTTGAAAGAGCAGTGGAGTTATTATTCGACATAAGCTACCATTCCACTTTTCCAGAAAAAGAACTTTTAAAAGAAAAAAAAGTAATTCAAGAAGAAATAAAGCTTTACCAAGACTCGCCCGATGAAAATATTTTTGACGAATTCCAAGACCAATTATTTAAAGGACAAGCACTTGGAACCAATATTTTAGGAACAGAGCAAACAGTAGAATCCATTAAGCAAAAAGATCTTTTCAACTTTTACCATGCTTATTATAGACCCGAAAACATGGTATTTGTAGTAGCTTCGGATTTGCCAGAAAAAAAGATTTTAAGAATTATTGAAAAATACGCCCACACCCATACAAGTGTTGACAATACAAACCCATATTTTAAAAAAGAAACTGATGGGCTTTCTAAGGTTTACATAGAAAACATACAGAAAGAAACAGAACATGTACAATCCTATATCATATTAGGAGGAGAAGCATCTGCCTCGGGTAGTTCACAAAAGCTAAAGGAAACCTTGCTAATGAATATACTAGGTGGGCCTGCACTTAATTCTAGATTGAATCTAGGAATAAGAGAAAAATATGGATTTACATACCATATAGAAGCCGGAAGTACACATTTTAGCGATACCGGTTTTTACCATTGTTTTGCAGGAACCGACAAGCAATATATTGACAGAACCTATGAGCTTATACTAAAAGAACTGCGCAAGCTTAAAGACAACAAAATGGGTAGCATACAAATGCTAAATTCTCTAAACCAATTTATAGGTCAAATTATGATTTCGGAAGAAAACAAACTCTCTTCTGCCATGGCCGTGGGAAGACAGTGGCTGCAAGGTGAAAAACTTGTAACCATCCATGACCTTATGCTTCAAATAAACCAATTTACTGCCACAGATATATTGGAAACTGCCAACAGACTTTTTGACCAAAACAATATTGCGGTACTAAAATACCTCCCTTCTGCAAATGAATGAACCACTCCCTTAAAAAATATCTAGAACTAGGAGAAAGCGAAAGCTTAGACTACAAAGAAACCATAAGTAATGCCAACAAAATTGCCAAAACCATTGTTTCTTTTTGCAATACCAAAGGGGGTAAAATTATTGTGGGAGTAAACGACAAGAGAAAAGTTGTGGGAGTTCACCCACAAGAAGAAAAGTACATGATTCAACTAGCGGTAGATACGTATTGCTACCCAAAACCTGACATTAAGTTTGAGGAAATAGAAGACAATAACAAACAGGTACTAGTAGTTCATATAGCCGAAGGGAATCTAAAACCTTACAAATCAAAATCTCAAGACAACAAGTGGAAAGCTTATGTACGCAATGCTGACCGTTCGGAAATAGCTTCTGGAATTTGGACTTTATCGCAGCATATACTTAAAAACCAAACACAATCACTCGTATTCGGAAATGAAGAACAAACTATACTAAAACTTGTAAAAGCTAGTCCTTGCAACATAAATACACTAAAGAAAAACAGTAAGATAAATTACTTTAAACTTAGAAAAATACTTGCCAATTTGCTTATTTTAAACATGATAAGAATAGATAAAAATGGGAAGAATGAAGTCTTTCATGTTAAAGAATAATTAAGCTTTTGGAAACCAGATAAGTATACTTTAAAGAAATATAACTAAAAAGCGTCTTCTTAAGTAGTATATCCTCTACCATATTAATGACATCATTATAGTGGTAAATCATTCACACCCAACAAAGAATCCTTGTGGTAAAAAGTGGATATAAAAATTGAATTTTTATCCCTCACGCAGATATTATCCTTATTTTTGGAGCTTGAAATTTGCAGCAATTGATATTGGTTCCAATGGAGTTAGACTCCTTATAGGTAGGCCTCTAGACCTACATTCTCCTACTCCAGAGTTTAAAAAAGTTGAATTTACAAGACTCCCTCTTAGACTTGGAGACGATGTGTTTAAGGACAAAGAAATAAGTAAAAAAAAGGCTGACTTGTTACTTAAGTCTATGAAAGCGTTTTCTTTGCTTATGGAGATTTACAACGTAGATGCTTACCGTGCCTGTGCCACAAGCGCCATGCGAGATGCCAAAAACAGCTTGCAAATTATAGACAAAATTAAAAGCAAAACAGGAGTCCACATTGAAATTATAGATGGAGATACAGAATCCAAATTAATTACCAATTCATTTTTACACGAATTTGCAACCCATAAGAACATTATCCATATAGATATAGGCGGAGGAAGTACAGAAATTTCGCTTATAGAACACGGCAAAGTAAAAACCAACCGAAGTTTTAATATAGGCACAGTAAGACTCCGCGAAAACAAAGTGGAAAACGAAGAATGGATAAACATGAATTTTTGGATAGAAAAGGAAATTCTAATACACAAACCAGTAATGGCAATAGGTACGGGTGGAAACATGTCCAAATTATACGAACTTTCGGGTCTTAGCAATAAAAACACAATGGAATACGAAAATTTGAAAAAAATCGTAGACAATATAAAAAACTTAGGGCAGGAAGACCGAATTTACAAACTAAAGCTAAATCCAGATAGAGCGGAAGTAATAGATTATGCAGGGGAACTTGCCTTACATATACTAAGAATGGCCGATGTAAGACAATTGTATGCACCAAACAAAGGCCTTAAGGATGGGATTATTCAAAACCTATGGCATACACATTTCGAACAGCAAAATAACTAAGGCATGGAATGTATTCTAAATCCATATACTGACCCTTATTTCAATCTGGCTTGTGAGGAGTATTTGCTTCATTCTCTCCCTCAAGGCTTTATTATGCTGTGGCAAAACCACCAAACAGTGGTGCTAGGCAAACATCAAAATGCACTGGCAGAAATAAATTTTGAATATGTAAAACAACATCAGATAAAAGTAGCAAGACGTATTTCAGGAGGGGGAACTGTGTTTCATGATAGTGGCAATCTTAACTTTACAATAGCTCTACCCAACCAAGGACAAAGCAATACCATTGATTTTAGAAGATTTATAGACCCTATAATTACTTATCTGCAAAGCCTCGGAGCAAATGCTTATGCAAGTGGCAGAAACGATATCTTAATTAATGATTTTAAAGTAAGTGGCAATGCGGAACACTTTTATAGAAAGAAGAATATAGTTCTACACCACGGAACCCTACTTTTTAACTCAGACTTAGAAAGCCTAGGCAAAGCCATAAAAGCTCCAATCCAAAAATATACCGACAGAGCCGTAGCTTCAAAAAGAAGCCCTGTTAAAAATATTCAAGAAGGGATAAGCAGTACTATCGATTTTGAAGTTTTTACAAAAGGATTGCAACAGGCATTAATGTCACACTTTAACATTGCGGAATGCAGACAATTAAGCTGTGAAGAAACGGACCATATAGAGGCGCTTGCTGTTACAAAATTCGAAAAAGAAAACTGGATATACGGTTACTCCCCAGCATACCAGATAGATACAAGCGTTCAGTTTGCAGAAGAAAGCTGTAAAATAAGCATGCACGTTGCAAGAGAAGGACTTATTCAGAGTGTTAAAATTGCGGATTCTGTTTCTAAGAATACTGAACAATGGATACAATCCCTTTCGGGCAAAACCCACTGGCCTATTGCTATGCAAGAATACATCCATTTAACAACCCCTACTCTCTCCGAAAATCAGAAAGAAATTTTGCTCCAAAGTTTATTTTAAACCATGAACAAAAAAGAAAAAGTTGTTTTTATACAAGAAACTCTGGAGAAAGAATTCCCAGAAACCCCTGTGCCTTTAGATCATAAGGACCCTTACACATTGTTGGTAGCGGTACTACTTTCTGCACAATGCACAGATGAAAGAGTAAATAAAATCACTCCCGCTCTATTTCATCTTGCCGACAATCCCGCGGAAATGAGCCAAAAGAGCCAAGAAGAGATTAGAGAAATCATTAAACCTTGTGGACTATCTCCAAGAAAGTCGGCTGCAATAAAAGAACTTAGCACTATTCTGATAGAAAAATACAATGGCGAAGTCCCTCCAAGTTTTGAAGCCCTTGAGGAATTGCCAGGTGTTGGACACAAAACCGCTTCTGTAGTAATGGCACAGGCCTTTGGGGTGCCCGCTTTCCCTGTAGATACCCACATACATCGCCTAGCCAAGCGCTGGGGCCTAAGCAGTGGCAAGTCTGTAGAACAAACTGAAAAAGACCTAAAAAGGTTATTCCCAAAGCTCATTTGGAACAAACTACACCTCCAAATCATATTTTTTGGCCGAAAATACTGTACTGCCCGAGCCCATACCATAGAAAAATGTCCCATTTGCAGTGTAGTTGGTTGTAAAGAATAATTCTCTTTGCCCCTTCCGGTGTCTGAGCGCAGCCAAAGACAAGGTAGAGTAATATTATAGGATATTTAGATTTGTGCTAAATTTGAATTTCTTGTCTTCGGCTGCGCTCAGACACCGAAATTCTTGGAATTCGAATATACTCAGCAGCGCCCCCTAACGGTGTCTGAGCGCAGCCGAAGACCTAGGTAGGGTAATGTAATAGGATATTTTTAGATTGGGATAAAATAGAAATTCTTGGTCTTCGGCTCCGCTCAGATAGCGAAATTCTTGTCTTCGGCTTCGCTCAGATAGCGAAATTCCTGTCTTCGGCTGCGCTCAGACACCGAATTTCTTCCTGGGTCTTAGAGTCTGCGTAGCAGCGCCCCCTACCGGTGTCTGAGCGCAGCCGAAGACAAGGTAGGGTAATGTAATAGGAAATTTTTAGATTGGGATAAAATAGAATTTCTTGGTCTTCGGCTCCGCTCAGACACCG
>DIUJ01000071.1 GCA_002422315.1 Bacteroidetes bacterium UBA6161 | reverse complement strand
TGTAAACTTATTTTAGGACGAGTCAGTGATCACCAACCCCGTAGGGGTGTTGCATTTACTAGACCTGTCAGTTTTTAAAACCTGTCAGGTCTATGTTCCAATAATCTGTTTTCTACGTTGGCAGCATGTCCGACATAGAAACGGTCATTTTTTTCAGAGTATAAAATGTAAACAAAATACATTGTGGGATTAAAATGTGGCCCCGGCGAGAATCGAACTCACATCAAAAGTTTAGGAAACTTCTATTCTATCCGTTGAACTACGGGACCAAAAGTCTTATGCCTTGTCTGTTTCTTCCTCTTTGTCTGTTTCTTCTACCAAAGGTTGATTTTCAGCTGTTTCAAGAGCCTCTATTTCTTCTTTTTCTTGTGTTTCTACCATAGGGAAAAACTTTTTTTGGAACAAAAGAATAGCAAAAACTCCACAGCTTATAGCAGCATCTGCTATATTAAATACAGGGCTGAAAAAGATAAAATAATCTCCGCCCTTAAAAGGCACCCATTCTGGGTAATAGCCTTCTACTAACGGAAAATAAAGCATATCCACAACCCGGCCATGAAACCAGCCTCCGGAGTAGTTGTTTATATCCGTAAACAGTTTGCCGTAAAACACGCTGTCTATAATATTTCCTATCGCTCCGGCTAAAATTAGAGCAATACAAACAATAAAAGCAGTATGCGCTTTCTTTTGTATTTGCTGACGCAAAACCCAAACCCCAAAACCTACTGCAAGAATTCTAAAAGAGGTAAGCAGGAGTTTGCCGTATTCGCCCCCTAGCTCTATTCCAAATGCCATCCCGTTGTTTTCTGTAAAGTGGATATAAAACCAATTCCCAAAAACAGGAAATTCGGAATTAAAAGACATGGTGGTTTTTACCCATATTTTTAACCATTGGTCTGCCAATAGTACTAAAAAAATTACCAAGCCCGACAATATCCAAGCTTTGCTTTGGCTATGTTTTGGTTCAGATACAGGGTGTTCTATAGAAGGATTTTCTGTCAAGGGAAATGTCGATTATTTGTATTGGTTTAGTTTGGCATCCATGCTAAGCGTGGTATGAGGTACGGCTTTTAACCTTTCTTTTGGAATAAGTTTGCCGGAAACCCTACAAACGCCGTAGGTTTTATTTTCAATTCTAACCAAAGCAGCTTCTAAGTTGTTAATGAATTTTTTCAACCTTGCAGCCAACTGGTTCATGTTTTCTTTCTCAAAAGTAGAGGCACCATCTTCCATTGTCATATATTGATTGGATGTGTTTTCTATGCCATTTTCATTGGGGTTTTGCAACTGTTTTTGAAGCTTGTTAAACTCTTCTCTTGATGTTTCTAATTTTGACAAAATAATGGCCTTAAACTCTGCAAGGTCTGCATCGCCATATCTTTTGTTTTCTTCCAAATTCTCCATATTGTGTAGTATTATAGTTTGTCTATCTTTATGTTCAATATCTGGTCTTCTATTTCAACGGTATGGAAATCAGGCGATAATGTTTCGAAGTCGAGGCTAGCTGCTAAAATTTCCGCGCAAATATAAGTTTTGAAATGGGTAATTGCATCAGAAAATTTTGTAGAGGGGTCTAATTTTACGCTTATTTTGTCGGTTAGGTCCAAATTCATTTCTTTTCGTAAGTTTTGAACTCGGTTTACAAATTCACGTGCAATGCCTTCTTGTATAAGTTCTGGACTCAAGGTTATATCTAGTGCTACAACTAGTTTGCCTTGGCTGGCAACAGACCACCCTGGGATATCCGCAGGTGCTATTTCCACCTCATTAAGCAGTATTTCAAATTCTTTATTTTCTACTACTATATTTATTTTCCCTTCGTTTTCTATCTGTACAATTTGATCTTTGTTCCATTGGCTTATGGCATTTGCTACAGACTTCATTAGTGGTCCTGCTTTGGGACCTAGAGCTTTAAAGTTTGGCTTGATTTGTTTAACCAACAAGCTATTTTCGCTGTCCTCCAAATATTCTAGTTCTTTTACATTTACCTCACTTAGAATAAGAGCTTCCACATGTCTTAATTGTCTTTTAAAAGTATCTGAAAGCACCGGCACCATCATTTTTTGAAGTGGTTGACGTACTTTCAAATTGTCTTTTTTGCGCAAGCTAAGTACCATAGAGCTAAGGTCTTGGGCTATTTGCATGGTTTCTTCTAAGTCTTTGTTGATTTTGTCTTGGCAAACCTCCGGGAAAACACTAAGGTGCACAGAGCTAAATTGTTCTGCTTTAGAATGTTGGTTTAAATCACGGTACAACCTGTCTGCATAAAAAGGTGCAAAAGGTGCAATTAGTTTGCTTAGTGTAAGTAGGCATTCGTGCAAGGTTTGGTAGGCTGCAATTTTGTCTTCCGAGTATTCGCCTTTCCAAAATCTTCTTCTGCAAAGCCTAACATACCAGTTGCTTAGGTTTTCGTCTACAAAGCTTTGTATGGCTCTTGTTGCTTTTGTAGGGTCGTAATCGTTTAAGCTATCGTCTACATTTTGTACAAGGGTATTCAGTAGTGAAATTATCCATTGGTCTATTTCAGGTCTTTTTTCAAGTGGGATAATGTTTTCATTGAAATCAAAACCATCTACATTGGCATAAAGCGCAAAAAATGAATAAGTATTGTATAGGGTGCCAAAAAACTTTCTTTGGGTTTCTTCTACTCCTTTTAGGTCAAATTTTAGATTGTCCCAAGGCTGTGCATTGGCCATCATGTACCATCTAATGGCATCTGCACCGTATTGTTCTATTGCTTTAAATGGGTCTACCGCATTGCCTAAACGCTTGCTCATTTTGTTGCCGTCTTTGTCTAAAACCAGGCCATTGGCAAGTACGTTCTTGTATGCTACGGAGTCAAAAAGAGCGGCAGCTATAACATGTAGTGTAAAAAACCACCCACGAGTTTGGTCTACTCCTTCTGCAATAAAATCTGCTGGAAAGTTTTGTTGTTGTATGTCTTGGTTTTCAAAAGGGAAATGCCACTGAGCATAAGGCATAGCTCCAGAGTCAAACCATACGTCTATCAAGTCGGTCTCCCTTTTCATTTTTTGACCACTAGCCGACACCAAAAAAATGTCATCTACCAATGGTCGGTGTAAGTCGAAATCTTGGTTTGAAATTGGATTGTGTTGCATAAAACCAGCAGCTATCGCCTTGTCAATTTCGGATTGTAACTGAGCCGTAGAACCAATACAAATCTCCTCCATACCATCTTCTGTTCTCCAAATAGGAAGTGGGGTTCCCCAAAATCTAGAACGAGAAAGATTCCAGTCCACCAAATTTTCTAACCAATTGGCAAAACGTCCTTCCCCGGTAGACTTAGGTTTCCAGTTTATTTCTTTGTTTAGTTCCACTAATTTTTCGCGTATTGCGGTGGTTTTTATAAACCAACTTTTTAGAGGATAATACAATACAGGCTTGTCTGTTCTCCAGCAATGCGGATAATTGTGGCTATATTTTTCTACTTTAAATGCTTTGTTTTCTGTTTTTAGTTTTATCGAAATTCTCTCGTCTACACTCAAGTATTTGTCTCTGCCTTGTTTAGTTTTTTCTGCTTCTATTTCGGCTGCGCTGTAATAGCTTTCTTTTACATATTCGCCGGCAAAGTCTGTTACTTCGCTAACAAATTTGCCTTGTTCATTTACTAAGGTAAGGGAGTCTATGCCATTTTTTTGAGCCAATTTAAAGTCGTCGGACCCAAAACTAGGCGCAATATGCACTATGCCGGTACCGTCGGTAGTGGTAACAAAATCGCCACAAGCAATGGCAAATGCTTTGCCTTCTGGTTTTACATAAGGCAGAAGTTGCTCATAGGCAAGGCCTTCTATTTCTTTCCCTTTAAATTCTTTAAGGATTTTCCATGGAATCGATTTTGCATTTGCTTCCGGAGCTGCCATTTCTGCATCCTGAGCCTCTGTTTTAAAATATCTGCTTATCGCTTCTTTGGCTAGTACCACATTCACTTCTTGAAGGGTATAAGGGTTATAGGTTTGTACTAGTACGTAGTTTATTTTTTCGCCCAATGCCAAAGCAGTGTTGGAAGGAAGGGTCCACGGGGTGGTTGTCCATGCAAGTATATGGGTTTCTCTGTCAAAAAAACTATTGGGTAACAGTTTAAACTGAGCAACTACAGTGGTGTCTTTTATTTCTTTGTAGCATCCTGGCTGGTTGAGTTCGTGCGAACTAAGTCCTGTTCCAGCGGCTGGCGAATAGGGTTGGATAGTGTGGCCTTTGTAAAGCAAGCCTTTGTCATAGAACATTTTGAGCAAAGCCCAAACGCTTTCTATGTAGTTGTTTTCATAGGTTACATAAGGGTTTTCAAGGTCTAACCAAAAACCAATTCTTTCCGTAAGGTTATCCCAAACCTCTTTGAATTGCATTACATCTTTCCTACATTCTTTGTTGTAATCTGCGATGCTAATTTTTTTTCCTATATCGTCTTTGGTAATGCCAAGTCTTTTTTCTACTTGCAGTTCAATCGGTAGGCCATGGGTATCCCAGCCGCCTTTTCGCATCACCTTAAACCCTTTTTGGGTTTTGTATCTACAAAAAATATCTTTTATGGCTCTGCTCATTACATGGTGTATTCCTGGCATGCCATTAGCACTTGGGGGGCCTTCAAAAAATGTAAAAGTAGCTTTACCTTGCCTTTCGCTAATACTCTTTTCAAAAACATTTTCTTGCTTCCATTTGTCTAGAATTTCTTGTTCTAGGCTTGGCCAATTGGGGTTTTTATATGGTTGAAACATGTGGAGAGCTTTTTATAAATAAGTGTGCAAAAGTAACCCATTTTTTTTAACCCACATTCAGCATTAGAAAACTCTAATGCTGAATTGAAGAAAAAATTGCTTTTTGTTCAATTTTTTGTCAGGATTAACCTCCTATGAGTCTTATACGACTATCGGAGTCGTAAGACCTGAAACCTTGTCGAAAATCAAAGATTTTGTCAGGATCCTCAGCTCCCAAGGGGCAAAATAAGATAATGCGTATTTTGGGGTTAAATTATATACGCAACTTGTTTAGGGGTTTTAAAGCTAATTGGCTTAAAATGCTATTCTTTTAGTGTTATCCTGAGTGCTAGCCTCAAGCTGGTGTATCAAAGGAGCGCATTTGCTTTTGCTTCTTATTTGACATTTTGAAAGGAAATAAAAAAATATTTGCTTTTTTTTTAATAATGAGTAATTTTGTTGCTCAATTAGCTTCATGATAGATACCCTTATTTCTTCTAAAACTAGGCTTAAGCTGCTGTTAAAGTTTTTCTTAAACAGCAATACTACTGCATATTTGCGTAGCCTGGAAGAAGAGTTTGGTGAATCTACTAATGGGATTAGGTTAGAATTAAATAGGTTTGAAGATGCGGGTATGCTGCAATCCTTTAGCCAAGGAAACAAAAAAATATTCAAAGCCAATACCAAGCACCCCTTGTTTACAGATATTCATAGCATTATTGTAAAATTTGTAGGCTTGGACAAAATTATAGAAAGCATTATTCAAAGACTTGGCAATATAGAATACACCTATTTGCGTGGCACCTTCGCAAGAGGTATAGATGGTGGCGAAATAGATATTTTGCTTGTAGGTTCGGTTGATATGCCTTTTTTGGAAGATTTAGTGCAAAAAGCGGAGAAGAAGATTAACAGAAAAATTGTTTACGAAGTGGTAACTTTTGAACAATTTACAAAGAGCTATACCATACAAGAGAAAAAAGAATTTCTTTTGTTGTGGGAAAGAGAAAAATAAGCAATATCTTATAAGGTTCCAAAACCTTGTAAAGTATTGAAAAACAAAAACCTACTTAGCGCTTATGTGACTGAGGAGGCGAAGCTGTAAAAATACCTGAAGTAGTTTTTTTTAAAAAAACAGATAATTTAAAGCAATTCAGTGTTATCAAAATATGCCATTTGGAATGCGCTTTACGTAAGGTCGCGACATGAAAAAAAAGTTGCCGATTTTTTTGCAAAAAATGGATGGGAATGCTATTTACCACTTCATAAGAGTTTAAAAATATGGTCGGATAGGAAAAAAATAGTGGAAGAACCTTTGTTTAGAGGCTATATTTTTATACCCCATAATCCGTTGCTTCACGACAAGGTTTTGCAGGTTCCCGGTGTTGTAAATTTTGTGAGGTACAATGGGCAAAATGCAAACATTAAAAGCCAGGAATTAAAAACAATTCAATATTTTATAGACAAAGGGTACCACCTCCAAAGCATGGGTATAGATTCTTTTGAAACAGGCGAATTTGTGCACATACAAGCCGGTATTTTTAAGGGTCTAAAAGCTCAAATACAACAAGAACACAAAAATAAAAAAGAGTATATCCTTTTGTTAGAGAGCCTAGGTCAAATTGTAAAAATTTCCTTGCCCGCAGAAATACTAAAAAAAGTATAGCACATATATACCTTGCCTTTGTTCAGCTTTGCCTCCAAGCTAGCAGAAAATAATAGGTTAAAACCCCGCCTCTCTTTGTTTGAGCGAAGCCGAAAACGAGTATAAGCGAAGCCGAATACCTAACAAGTTTTTTTACCCATGGTGTTTGCCACCGAGCATCCACTAAACAATAGTAAAGCTCCCATTTCTCCAGCGAGAAGATATTCATAGCCCCAGGTTTTAACCCGGGGATTATATTTCTCCAGCGAGAAAATATTCATAGCCCTGGGTTTTAACCCGGGGATTACAATGAAAACGAAACTCTTCCCATGGTTGGTGGACCTGTCCCCAATTTATTGGCGGACCACCAACCATCCGAGGAGCCACCAACCATCCGAGATAAAAAAGCATACCCATGTTTGGTATTTGACAACAACCCAAAGGAAAGAAACGGGATTTACCCTATGCTTGGTGGACCTGTCCCCAATTTATTGGCGGACCACCAACCATCCGAGATAAAAAATCATACCCATGTTTGGTATTTGATACCCACCCGAAAAAACGATTAGAGAAATACATATGAAAACCTTAAAAACCGCTGCAGTACTTATAGCTTTGGCTCTTACAGTAGCTTCATGCAGCAGCAAACAATCCGAAAATCAAGAATCAACAGAAAACACTTCTATAGAGAATACTACAGAGAATAACAGTTCTACAAAGGTAGATATATTGGAAGCAGATGCTAAGCGTATGGGAGAGTTAGCATGCCAATCTAGAGCAAATTTTGACAAATGGAAAGCAAACGAAATAACAAGAGAACAAATGGAAGAGTTGAATGCACCATTAAATGTTGAGATGCAAGAAATTAATGTTCGTTTTGAAGGAGAATATACTGCGGATGTAGAAAAAGTAAAAAGATTCCAAGATATATTCCAAGGGATTTTCCAAACTTGTGCACCTGCCTCTCAGCAATAAGATATTCACTAATTGCTTCCCCCTAAGGTTGATAAGAAATACTTACCCTAGGAAAAACCTCACGCACCCTCGCTGTCTGAGCAAAGCCGAAGACCGAGTATAAGTGAAGCCGAATACCTAACAGGTTTTTTACCCATGGTGTTTGCCACCGCCATCCGAGGAGCAACCAACCACCAAACAATAGTAAAACACCCATTTCTCTAGAGAGAAAATATTCATAGCCCTGGGTTTTAACCCGGGGATTATATTTCTCCAGCGAGAAAATATTCATAGCCCTAGGTTTTCTTCCCATGGTTGGTGTTTGCCACCAACCATCCGAGGAGCCACCAACCATCCGAGATAAAAAATCATTCCCATGGTTGGTATTTGACAACACCCCAAAGGAAAGAAACGAGATTATTCCCATGGTTGGTGGACCTGTCCCCAATTTATTGGCGGACCACCAACCATCCGAGGAGCCACTTACCATCCACCATAGTCAATCCAATGTTAGTTAGTTACAGTAACATCTTTTTCTATACCTCTACTGTGAATAATTGGCAAAAATTACTGATAAACGAGGATAATAAAAAGATAATAACTAATGCATTAGAATATAATGTGAAGGAAGGTAAAATTAATTTGTATGGCTTTGTCATTATGCCTAATCATATACATTTATTATTAGAACTATTATCATCAGACAAAACCTCGTTTCAAAGAAATTTTAACAAATACACTTCCCAAAAGATAATCCAGAATATGATCCAGAATAATTTACAAAATGAATTGTTAAGTTATAAATCAAATCAAGTGGACAGGATTTATCAGATTTGGGAAAGACGACCAAAATGGATTCAAATACAGAATAATTTAATATTAAATCAAAAGTTAGAATATATTCATAAAAATCCAATTTCAAAGAAATGGGATTTGGCTAATTCAGATCAAGATTATTTGTGGAGTAGTGCAAAAGCATATTTTACAGGAGACAATTCTGAGTTTCCATTTTTATCTATGTTAAGCCATTAATAAGAAGTTGGTTG
>DIUJ01000026.1 GCA_002422315.1 Bacteroidetes bacterium UBA6161 | reverse complement strand
CCCAAACTTAAAAATTCTTCGTTCTAAATTCTACATTCTTCGTTTATTAAATAGATTTCCTAATAATATTCAACGCACCACCAGCCCTGAACCAATCTATTTGTTGATCGTTATAGGTGTGGTTGCATAGAATTGTATCGGTGCTGCCGTCGGCATGTTTAGCTATCAATTCTAAAGCTTTGCCAGGAGCAAAAGTGGTTAAGCCTATCAAATCAAAGGTATCGTTTTCTTGAATCTTGTCGTAATCCTCTTTGTTTGCAAAGGTTAAGCCAAGCATCCCTTGTTTTTTCAGGTTGGTTTCGTGTATACGTGCAAAAGATTTAACCAATACTACTCTAACGCCTAGGTGACGTGGTTCCATTGCAGCATGTTCTCTAGAAGAACCTTCCCCGTAGTTTTCTTCGCCTACTACTATAGAGAATTCTCCAGCCGCTTTGTACATACGTTGTACCTTTGGTACTTCGTCGTATTCGCCAGTTAATTGGTTTTTCACTGAATTAGCTTTGTCATTAAATGCATTGATAGCACCAATTAGCATGTTGTTACTGATATTATCCAAATGTCCACGGAACTTTAGCCATGGTCCCGCCATGCTTATATGGTCGGTAGTACATTTTCCTTTTGCTTTGATAAGTAGGCGTAAACCTCTAAGGTCTGTGCCTTCCCAAGCAGCAAATGGGTCTAACAATTGTAAACGAGAACTTGTAGGAGAAACATTTACTTGTACCGCACTTCCGTCTACTGCTGGGGCTTGATAGCCTGCATCTTCCACGTCGAAGCCTTTGCTTGGCAGTTCCATTCCTGTTGGTTCATCCAGCATTACTTGCTCTCCGTTTTCGTTGGTAAGTGTATCGGTTAAAGGATTAAAATCTAACCTGCCTGCAATAGCTAGGGCAGTAGTCAACTCTGGGCTAGCTACAAACGCGTGAGTATTTGGGTTGCCATCTTGTCTTGCAGCAAAGTTTCTGTTAAAAGAGTGAACGATAGAGTTTTTTTCTTTTTTCTCTGCACCCATTCTTGTCCACATACCTATGCATGGACCACAAGCATTGGCAAATACTGTTGCTCCAATTTTATTAAATGTGTCGATAAAGCCATCTCTTTCAATAGTGTATCTTACTAGCTCAGAACCCGGTGTTATGGTAAATTCTGCTTTTGTTTTTATGTTTTTGTCTGCAACTTGTTTTGCCAAGCTAGCAGCTCTGGAAATATCTTCATAGCTCGAGTTTGTACAGCTACCTATAAGACCAACTTCGATATTCAAAGGCCAGCCATTCGCAGCTGCCACTTCTTTCATTTTGCTAACAGGTGTTGCTAAATCTGGGGTAAAAGGCCCATTAATGTATGGCTCAAGTTCAGACAAGTTGATTTCGATAACTTGATCAAAGTATTTTTCTGGATTTGCATAACAATCTGCATCGGCAGTAAGGTGTTCTTTTATACCATTTGCAAGGTCTGCAACTTCTGCTCTTCCTGTTGCTCTAAGGTATCTTTCCATACTTGCATCGTAGCCAAAGGTGGAAGTAGTAGCTCCGATTTCTGCACCCATGTTGCAGATAGTTCCTTTTCCAGTACAGCTCATGCTTTCAGCACCTTCACCAAAGTATTCTACAATGGCACCGGTTCCACCTTTTACAGTGAGAATTCCTGCTACTTTCAAGATCACATCTTTTGGTGCAGCCCATCCGCTTAGTTTTCCTGTAAGTTTTACACCTATTAATTTAGGAAACTTTAATTCCCATGGTAAGCCTGCCATTACATCACATGCATCGGCACCGCCCACACCAATGGCCAACATACCCAATCCGCCTGCATTTACAGTATGCGAATCTGTACCTATCATCATTCCACCAGGGAAAGCATAATTTTCTAGCACTACTTGGTGAATAATACCTGCACCGGGTTTCCAAAAACCAATACCATATTTGTTAGATACAGAACTTAAGAAATCAAATACTTCTTTAGATTCTTCATTAGCAAAAGCCAAATCTTGTTTCGCTTCAATTTTTGCATTAATCAAGTGGTCGCAATGAACGGTAGAAGGCACAGCTACTTTGGGTCTACCGGCTTGCATAAATTGCAACAAGGCCATTTGTGCAGTAGCATCTTGCATGGCTACACGGTCTGGTGCAAAATCCACATAACTATTTCCTCTTTCAAAAATTTGAGAAGGGTTTCCTTCCCACAAGTGGGTGTACAATATTTTTTCTGAAAGGGTAAGTGGTGTACCTTTTAGTTTTCTAGCTGCTTCTACTCTTTCCGCAAATTTTGCGTAAGTAGACTTGATCATATCTAAGTCAAATACCATGGTTTATTTAGTTTATTTGTTTTGGTTTGCGAAATTACTATTTTTTTTTCTCTATCAAAAACTTCTCTATTATTTAAAAACATTCTAATCTGTAAGGGAAATCAAGGGGATTCTGGTTTTGGGTTTTCGGCCAAAAGATTTTGATTTGGAGGTATAAAAAAATCGCGTTTTCTAGCTTTAAAATGCGACCAAACAGATTTAAATAGAGGAATTAGCTCTTGTAAGTTTTTATCTCTTGAGCGAAGTGCAACTATTAAGGATAAGGTGAAACTAACAATGAAATTCATAAATCCAATAATACTAATTCCTATAATGGTAATAATAACTTCCCACATTTCGAGGTTAAATCCCCTGCCTACTAGTGCAAGTCCGAAGTTTCCTGCAGCAAAAGTAATATGCCGAATATCTATATCTAGGCCAAAAAACAGAGCAATAGTACCTGTGGTTCCCAAGAAAATACCCAGCCATAAGTTGCCTGTAATCCCTCCAATATGTTTGTCGTATAATTTGGCTATTTTTTCAAGAGTAGTTGAAGGAATTAAGAATCTTAAGAAGGGATGCATTTTTATTCTAAGTGAAATATTTTCATGAATATTTCTATTGATAAAGTATCCAGAAATTAAGCCACTAATAAATAAATAGATACCCGCAACACCAGCATGTAAGATAGCTTTGGATTCAAATATATTGATATCCTGTAGTAGTTTTATACTTTTCTCTTCACTCACAAATTGTTCTATTCCAAACAACCACTGCATTAGTAAGGTGAAGCAAATGGCCATGGGGAAGGAGAAAATTACATTGCCAACAAAAGCGATAAATTGTGAACGAAATAAATTAGTAAATAAATAAGTGAACTTTGCATAATCTAGTTTTCTTTTGTTTTCGATTGAGTTTAGAGCTTGTGCAAGCGTAGCTGCGGTCATAGCAGGTTGTTTGGTAGCTAGGGTAAAATGCATAAGGTAAATGGCAATAAAGCCTAGAGCGTAATTCAAACTGTATAGAAACGCTTTCCCGAATGGGCTTGTATCTACTGTAGAGTAATACAATTTAAAGAAACACAGAATACCAACTACTACACCTCCTCCTGCTGCAGCTTTAAGCATGTCATAATATTCTTTTTTATTGGAAGTAATGTAGTGTTCTCCTGTTTTGCCAGAATGTTGGGTAATTTGGTATGCTACTAAATTTGTACTTTTTTTCCAAAAAGGTAGAATATCATTTTTAACGGAATTAAGTTTTATAATTTGGTTAAAGAAAATAATCGTAGGGGTGAATTTTTCGGATTCTATTTTGGGTTTTTCAAATAAAAAATCCAATAGCGAGACAAGTCTTTCTAATTGTTGCTGTTGTCTTATAAGTTTGGTTGTTGTTACAAAACTAATCCCGTATTTGTCTTTGTTTTTTATGGCAATTAGGATATAGTTGTTGCATTGCTTAACTAGAATTTTAATTTGTTTTAAAATTTGATTTTCAGGATCCCGAGGTTCATTGTTTTTGCTAAGGTTTAAAATCAAATCGCTTATTTCTTTTTGTAAGCTAATGTAAGGGCTATGTAAATTTCTGAGTTCTGGAACCATTTTTAGAATGGATAAATCCATTGCTGAGCTCGAGATTTTTAATGCAAGTATTTCAATTGCAAACAAAATTTCCGATACAAGAAAACTGTCATTTTTTTCTTCATTTAAGGGCTTAATTTGAAGGATATGAAACAATGTTTCCCAATCTTCTTTGCTTATAGATCTAAACCATAAATAGTCATTTCTGTGGTAAAAAACATTGGTTAAAATAAAGTCTAAGCCATTTGTATTGGATTGTAAAGGAAGAATTTTATTATAAAATCTTTTTCTTATTTCGTCCCAAAAACCTCTATCGCTTTGTATTCCAATTTCGGTAATAAAGGAGCTAAAACGCCTTTCTTTAAAGAGCTTATATATATAGCTTCTAAAACCTATAGTCAAATTTTCATCTTCTTTAAGAAGTGAAATTAATTCATGTATTTTTTCATTTGTTTTAGTTGCATTACTAGAGGAATTTGGCCTAAGATGTCTTATTAGCTGAATCAGTAGTTCATAATCGGTGCTCTTGCTTTTGGCAATCTGTTCTAGAATGTTTTTCATTTTGCATTGCAAATTTACTTTTTATAAGTTAAAAAGGAATGGTGTTTTCAAAAATCCGTGTAATTTGGTTTAATTTGCGGCTATGTTTAAGAAATTCCAAGGTAAAATAGATAGTCATGCCCATATTATGCCTAAAAATTGGCCAGATTTAAAAGAGAAGTATGGATACGAAGGATTTATTAAACCTGTATATAATTCAGAAAAAGATACAGTTAGTTTGTTTAAGGACGATGGCACATTTTTTAGAGAGGTGCTGCCCAACTGCTATGATCCCAATGCCATATTGCCAGAGATGGATGCATTTGGCGTAGAGAAAATGGTTTTATGTACTATTCCAGTTTTGTTTAATTACTGGGCAAAAGCAGAACATACATTGGATTGGTCTATTTTTTTGAATGACCACATTGTAGAAATTCAGAATCATCCATCAGGAAGGTTTGTAGGCCTAGGGACAGTTCCAATGCAGCATACTGGATTTGCTATTCAAGAAATGGAAAGAGCGAAAAAAATCGGATTGGCAGGATTGCAAATAGGCTCCAACATAAACAACATGAACTTAGATGATGAAAGTTTATTTCCATTTTGGGAGGCGGCTGAGTCCTTGAATGTTCCTATTTTTGTTCATCCTTGGCAAATGTTGGGTGAAGAAAAAATCAAGAAATTTTGGCTTCCATGGCTAGTAGGTATGCCAGCTGAAACTTCTAGGGCTATATGTTCTATGCTATTTGGAGGGGTTTTTGACAAATTCCCCAAATTGAAAGTAATGTTTGCTCATGCAGGAGGTGCTTTTCCTTTTACTATAGGAAGGGTTTCGCATGGCTGGCATTGTAGGCCTGATTTGGTAAATATAAATCAAGTAGAAGACCCATATACTTATGCAGGCAAGTTTTGGGTAGATGGCATAACCCATGACCAAGATGCATTGCGATTTTTGATTAAGAAAATAGGAGAGGATAAAATATGTTACGGAACGGATTATCCTTTCCCATTGGGCGATTTAGAACACGGCCGTTTTATTGAGGAAATGACTGACCTTGGGGAAGAAACAAGAAACAAACTGTTTAGGAATAATATCTTGGATTTTTTAAATCTTTCTAAAGGTATATAGTACAATTAATTTCAGAATTTTAACAATCAATTTAGTAAGGAAAATTTAATTTTAGGTATTTAGAGAAAAGATGTATTTTCGCACCCTTTAATTTTAAAAACAGAAATAACGAAACAAATATGAGTACAAATGATCTAATTCTTTACTCCATTCCGGTTTTTGGTTTATTAGGCCTATTAATTATGGCTATTAAATCGGCTTGGGTGAGCAAACAAGATGCAGGGGATGCAAACATGCAAGAACTTGCTGGTTTTATTGCAAAAGGTGCAATGGCTTTTCTAAAAGCAGAATGGAAAGTTCTTTCTTATTTTGTGATTATAGCAGGTTTATTGTTGGCATGGAGCGGAACTTCTACAGCGGAGGGTGTTCATTCACATCCTATTATCGCTGTTTCTTTTGTAATTGGTTCTGTATTGTCTGCACTTGCAGGCTATATAGGGATGAATATTGCAACCAAAGCAAACGTGAGAACTACGCAAGCTGCAAGAACAAGCTTACCTTTCGCACTTAAAGTTTCCTTTACAGGAGGAACAGTAATGGGCCTAGGAGTTGCTGGTTTAGCAATTTTCGGATTAGGAGGATTGTTCATTGTTTTTCTTAAAGCATTTAATGTGGTAGAAGTTGACAGTGTTCAAATGAAAACTGCGATTGAAGTATTAACTGGTTTTTCTCTTGGTGCAGAATCTATAGCACTGTTTGCACGTGTAGGTGGCGGTATTTATACCAAAGCAGCGGATGTAGGAGCAGACTTAGTAGGTAAAGTAGAGGCGGGAATTCCTGAAGATGACGTAAGAAATCCAGCAACTATAGCGGATAACGTAGGCGATAACGTAGGGGACGTAGCAGGAATGGGTGCAGACCTTTTTGGTTCTTATGTAGCAACTATATTAGCAACCATGGTGCTAGGCCAAGAAATTGTGATGGAAAAAGTAGATGGCGTTTTTGCAGACGGATTAAATGGTTTCTCTCCAATTTTATTGCCAATGGTTATTGCCGGTTTAGGACTTTTGTTTTCTATAGTGGGTACTTTCTTTGTAAGAATTAAAGGAGAAGATTCAAACGTACAAAATGCATTAAATCTTGGCAACTGGTCTTCCATCATCCTTACCGGTTTAGCTTCTTTTGTAGCCGTTATGTGGATGCTTCCTGAAAATATGGAAATTAGAGGTGTTTCATTTACCAACTTACAAGTTTTTTATGCCATTGTACTTGGTCTTGTAGTTGGTGCACTTATGAGCATCATCACCGAATATTATACTTCTATGGGCAAACGCCCCGTAATGTCAATTATTAAACAATCCGCTACAGGTCATGCTACCAATATTATTGGAGGTTTGTCCATTGGAATGGAATCTACAGTATTGCCAATTTTGGTTCTTGCTGCAGGTATTTATGGTTCTTTTGAGTTAGCTGGTTTATACGGTGTGGCAATTGCTGCTGCCGGTATGATGGCAACAACTGCTATGCAATTGGCTATTGATGCTTTTGGGCCGATAGCAGACAATGCAGGCGGTATTGCAGAAATGAGCCAATTACCTGAAGAAGTAAGGGGTAGAACAGATAATTTGGATGCAGTAGGAAATACTACAGCTGCTACTGGTAAGGGTTTTGCGATAGCATCTGCCGCGCTTACTTCCCTTGCATTATTTGCAGCATTTGTAGGCTTGGCTGGCATAGATTCTATTGATATATACAAAGCAGATGTTTTGGCTGGTTTGTTTGTAGGGGGAATGATTCCTTTCATATTCTCTTCTCTTGCAATTGCGGCTGTAGGTAGAGCTGCTATGGATATGGTAAATGAAGTAAGAAGACAGTTTCGTGAGATTCCTGGAATAATGGAATACAAAGCAAAACCAGAATATGAAAAATGTGTAGAAATATCTACCAAAGCTTCTATCAGAGAAATGATGCTTCCTGGAGCAATTGCTCTTGTAACACCAGTACTCGTTGGATTCATATTTGGCCCCGAAGTTTTGGGTGGTCTTTTGGCTGGGGTTACTGTTTCTGGGGTTCTTATGGGTATTTTCCAAAACAATGCTGGTGGAGCATGGGATAATGCTAAAAAATCTTTTGAAAAAGGTGTAGTGATAGATGGAGAAACTTTTTATAAAAAATCTGAGCCACACAAGGCTTCTGTAACCGGAGATACTGTAGGCGATCCATTTAAAGATACTTCTGGCCCATCCATGAACATTCTTATTAAGTTAATGTCAATTGTAGCACTTGTAATTGCACCACATATCAATGGTATTGGCCAAGATTGCACAGATGCTGCTTGTTGCCAAAAAGACATGAAACAAACGGAAATAAGCATGAGTCACGCTGGTTGTTCAAACGAAGAAGCTTGCTCTAAAGACGATCACACTACCTGCTCAAAAGCTTCTGCTTGTTGCAAAGCGCCTAAAGCTAAAAACGAGGAAGAAAATTCAAGTATACAAGAACAAGAAATACCTGTTCAAACCAATGATGTAATCACAAATTAAATTTAATATTTATTTTAAAAAAGCCATCTCTTGAAAAAGGATGGCTTTTTTTATGTAACTTTGGACTATGAGACCTGTATACTTTTATTTCGTATTTATCCCATTTTACCTAACAATAGCATGCAATAATGTTTCAGATACCGCAAAAAAAGTAGTAAATAAAGGTGGCGAAGTGGTAGGCGAAACAGCTTCCGATTTTATAGAGGGAGTAGGCAAAGGCATAGGGCAAAGCCTAGACTGTAAGGTGTTTTTAGACAGTACTCTAATTGCATTGGGTTTAGAAAATGGAAAGTATTCTATTCTCTCTTCTCCAAATGGTGGGGAAAACAATTTACTTACTATTTACTTCATTTTTAATGAAGATTTTGATCGAGAAATTAAGATAGTAGCAAAAGATAAAAATGATTTAGAAATAGGAAGGACCTCCAAAAGAATAAAAGGTTCTAAAGGAAGTGCTGAATATTTCGACATGGAGTTCCATAAAAGAACTTATATAGAAGCCAAAAGCAATATTTACTTTAAATTATGAAAAGAAAAATGTGGATATATATTACTTTATCCGTAATCGTGTTAGTAGGCTTATATAGCCTTATTACTTCGTTTACGAACCTGCAAACAGTGCCTTATGTTGACCTGGAAAAATATTCAGGGAAATGGTATGAGATTGCATCCTTTCCACAGCGCTTCCAAAAGGGTTGTCATTGCACCACAGCAGAATATACACCTACAGAAAATGGATATGTAATAGTAGGAAATAAATGCAACAAGGACAGTATAAATGGCAAAGAGACTTCTATACAAGGCAAGGCTTACATTACAAAAAATAGTGGCAATGCAAAACTCAAGGTTCAGTTTTTTTGGCCTTTTAGAGGCAAATATTGGATTATAGATTTAGCAGAAGATTACTCTTATGCAGTAGTTAGTCACCCAAACAAGAAATATCTGTGGATATTGAGTAGGACACCACAAATGGAAGAAAAAGTGTATGACGCTATCTTACAAAAATTAAAAGTTCAAGAATTTGACCTTGAGAAACTTCAAAAAACTATTCAAAAAACAATACCTTAAGTATATAGAATTAAGAAAATAAGATGCAAAAAGTGAAAATTGAAATTTGGAGCGACATAGTATGCCCTTTTTGTTACATAGGAAAAAATAAGTTATTCCAAGCAATAGATAAGTTAAATGCAAAAGAACAAATAGAAGTTGTTTGGCATAGTTTCCAATTAGACCCAAGTTTTCCTTTAGGAGAATCTGTTGCTACAAGTCAATATCTATCAGAGAGGAAAAATATTTCAAGAGAACAATTAGAGGGTATGTACGAACATATAAAGGCAAACGGAAAAGCATACAATATACAGTTTAATTTTGAAAATGCTTTGACTTTTAATACTCATCAAGCACATAAACTTTGGCAATGGACCAAGAAATTCAATAAGTCTAGTGAAATGAAAGAAATTCTTATGTATGCGTATTTTACAGAAAATAGAGATTTAAGCAAAGAATCGGAACTTATTGAGCTTGTAGAAAAAATAGGGTTATCAAAACAAGAGGCAATACTTGCATTAGAATCAGAAGAATATACTAATATAGTACAAATGGACCTATATGCTGCACATCAGATGGACATAAGAGGGGTGCCTTTTTTCTTAATAAATGAAAAAGCAGTAATTTCAGGAGCACAAGACGATAGGGTTTTTGAACAAGTACTGCAAACAGCCCTTCAATTTTCTCAAAAAACTTCTGTTTTGGGAAATTCTGATGCACTATGTAATTCTGAGGGTAACTGCGTGTAAATTTAAAGTACAGAAAATCAATACTATAAAAATAGGCATATAAAAGTCATTTTTTTTTATGAGGTACTATTTTATTTTTGATACTTAACTTAAACAAAGACATGAAAAAAATCACATTTATTCTTATACTGATTTTTGCAAGCATGCAAAGTGAAGCATTCTTCGAAAATTCAGTTTTCTCCTCAGAAATAGATACTTTACCTACGAAAGAATTGTCTAAGATCACAAAAAATGATGGTTCAGAATTTGTAGGTGAAATTTTATCTGAAGATGCAAGAGAAATATTGGTAGAATTATTGGATGGAAGAAAAGTATACATCCCGGCCCATGAAATAAAAAAAATAGAAAAAGTAAAAGCAGGGGCATTGACCGATAATGGAGAAGTGAGAGAAAATGAGGTTTTTGCTACAAGGTATGATTTTACCACCAATGCATTGCCTATAGAAAAAGGGGAGAGTTATTATTCTATTAATTTATATGGTCCAGAAGTTCATTTTGGGGTTTCTAAGAATTTAGGAGTAGGAATTTTAACCACATGGTTTGGTACACCTATGGTAGGTTCTGTAAAATATACATACAGTGTAGAAAAGGATTTTCATATAGGAGTTGGAGCCTTGGTTGGAACAATGTCTTGGGCCAGACCAGATATTTTTCTTGGTTTGCCATTTGGAATGGTTACTTTTGGGGATAAGCAAAAAAATATCAATTTTTCTGGAGGTTATGGTATAGCTGGAATTGATGGAGAATATTCAAGTATTCCTCTTGCATCCATTGCCGGCATGACCAAGGTAAACAAGAACATTACTTTTGTGTTTGACTCAATTTTATTGTTTCCGGAGGATGAAGGCGCAGTAGCCGTACTAACGCCAGCGATTAGATTGCATAGAAAAAATAACAACAGCTCCTTTCAGTTTGGTTTTTCTGCGTTTAGGGCTGATGGGGAAAGCTTCCCCTTGCCACTCCCAAATCTAAAGTGGTACTACAAAATATAGCATTTACATGAAAAAGGCCATTAGAAATAATGGCCTTTTAGTTTGTTTTGAGTTGCTATTTTTGCAGCGGTTACTTTCCGATACAAAACTTGCTAAAAATATTACCGAGCACCTCGTCGTTGCTTATTTTTCCAGTTATACTTCCTAGATTCTCTACTGCTTGTTTTAATTCAAATACCACAATTTCACCTGAAAAACCATTTTGCAATGCTTCCATCCCTTTGCTAAGCGATTCTTTGGTTTGCTGCAGTGCATGCAAGTGCCTTTGGTTGGTTATGGCATAATCTCTACCAAGATATTCTCTTTGTATATACTCCTGTAAACTTTGTGTAAGGGCTTCTGTATGGTGGTGTGCCGCAGAAACATATAGTAAGTCTATTTTTTCTTTTTTAGCAAGCGCTTCCCATTCTGGGGTATTGGTTTGTTTATCGCTTTTGTTTACTATCCAAAATACTTTTTTATTACATTGTTTAATTTCCGAAACTTGTTTTTCAATATCTGTAATGTCTTGCATATCGAACATATAGAAGATTATTTCTGCAATTTCAAGTTTTTGTAAAGTACGTTCTATGCCAATTTGTTCTATGCTGCTGTCTGTATTTTGTCTTATTCCTGCGGTGTCTATTAGATTAAATTGCAGACCTGAGAAATAAAATCTTTCTTCAATGGTGTCTCGGGTTGTTCCCGGTATATCGGAAACTATAGCCCTTTCTTCGTTTAGTAAATGGTTTAGTAAGGTAGATTTACCCGCATTGGGTTTGCCTGCAATAACAAGAGGAATTCCATTTTTAACTGCATTTCCTGTTTTAAAACTACCTATAAGTTGAACTACATGATGTATAGTCTGAGTTATTGTGTCTTCAAGTTGTTGCCTGTTTGCAAATTCTACATCTTCTTCGGCAAAATCCAATTCAAGCTCGAGTAGAGATAAAAAGTTTAGAATATCTGTTCGCAGCAGGTCTATTTTATTGCTAATACCTCCTTTTAGTTGATACATGGCAAGTTTTATAGCTTCTTCGGTTTCTGCGCCTATAAGGTCTGCAACTGCTTCCGCTTGGGCTAAGTCAAATCTTCCGTTTAGGTAAGCACGTTGTGTAAATTCACCTGCGGCGGCTGGTCGGGCTCCATTTTCACACAAAAGATGCATGATTTTTTGAGCTATATACACAGAGCCATGGCAACTGATTTCTACCATTTCTTCTTTGGTATAGGATTTAGGTGCATGAAAACAGCAAAGCATTACCTCGTCTATAGTCTTGCCTTCTTGGTTTACAATATGTCCATACAGTTGTTGGTTTGGATTGGTTTTTTCTAAGTTTTTCCCTTTAAAAAACTTATTTACCAGAGAAATACAGCCTTTGCCAGATATACGAATCAAATGTATGGCAGATTGCATAGGGGCACTTGCTAAGGCTACTATAATTTGTTCTTGGTTCATGTTGGGTAATACATTGTATACACTTATAATCCGCTTTTTACAAAAAATCGAATATAGCTTAACATAGTTTTGAATACTTTCATTTTAGATTTTCCTTTGCGTTTTTCTGAATACAACATCATCGGAACCTCTATCATTTTAACATTTACTCTAATTGCTTTAATCAGAATTTCCACCTTGCTTATAAAACCTGTTTCTTTTATTAGGGTAGGGTATTTATCTTGAATTTTTCTAAGACTTTCTACACTATACAGTCTGTAAAAAGAACTTAGGGTAAGTATTTTAACATCAAACCAAAGTCTTAAAATAAGGTTTGCAGAAAAGGAACTAAGTTTTCTAAAGAAGCTAGTTTGGTCGAAACCACCACCCTGAGCATAAGGCGAGGCCAGAACTAACCCAAATCCCATTTTGTATAGGTTGAACATAATGGGTAGTAGGCTAGGGTCTGATGTATTATCGCCTTCTATAGTAAATACTGCATCACTATCTGATGCATTTAAATCATTTAAAATAAAATTGAATCCAGAGTTGAAGGAAAATCCGGGGCCTTGGTTTCCTGGGTTTTGAAGTAAATGATATTCTTCTCCTTCTAGGAGTTTGTGTACAAGATCTTGAGTACCATCAGAAGATCCATCGTCAACAAAAATATAGGTTCTTTTTTCTTCTACAAGACTATTTTTAAAGGTTTGTACGAGTTCGCTAAGGTTCTCTACCTCGTTGTATACTGGAACTAAAAAGTATATCATTTTTTACTTTCGAATAATTGTGTTTGCCAAGCAATGGTTTCCCTTAGTCCCTCTCTCATTTTCCAAGAGGGCGAAAATCCAAGTTGGTTTTTAATTTTGGTAATATCCGGTACCCTTCTCATTACATCTTCGTATTTTCCAAAGGTTTCATAAGGAATAAGTTTTATGTCAGGATTGTTTCTGTTGCCTTTGATTAACTCCCAAATAAGTAATGCCAATTCTTTTATGGTAATTTCTTCTGTGGGTTCATTCGCAATATTAAAAACCTGATTCAAAGAATTTGGATGGAAAATACACTGCATAATTCCTTGAACGGTATCTTTTACAAAAGTAAAGGTTCTGGTTTGCATTCCATCGCCGTGTATTTCTAGGGTTTTGCCTTCTAAAATATTTTGAATAAAAACAGCTTGCGGACCACCCCACCAAGTCGTGTTTTGATTAGGTCCATAGGATCCAAAAAAACGCATGATGCTATATTTCAAGCCAAATTCATCGGCATAGGCAATAATCTTGTGTTCGCTGTACATTTTAGAAACAGCATAGGCCCATCTTTTTACATTTGTGGGTCCCATTACCAAATTTGATTCTTCGTGAAAAGGCAATACCGTATTTTTACCATACACATCGCTAGTAGAGGCGAAAACTAGTTTTACATCATCTTTTAAGCATTTGGCAATCAGGTTGCCGGTCATGGTATAGTTGTCTTCTAGGGTATGGTATGAGGTGCTATAGCGTGGTATTTTTTGGGAAGCCAAATGAACCCAAGTGTCTGCATTCAAATCTGTAAAACTAGAAGCATCTCTGGCATCTCTTTCGAAAAATTTAAAAGAAGGATTGTTTTCTATTTGACTAATATTCTGTTTGTTGCCAAAAGAAAAATTATCAATTCCAACAACTTCATGCCCATCTTCAAGCAATTGTTTGGCTAAGTTTGATCCAATGAATCCTGCTACTCCTGTAATTCCTATTTTCATTATGGCAAACTTATGATTTTTTATTTTATTAGATTTAATTTTTTCCAATCATTCCAAGCTTTTTAACGGATTTTTTTTTAGCTAAATGTAATTCTATTCATTTGTTTTGGGTTTTGGTTACTTTTGTAAAGTATGACAAAAGTAGTTCGATTTTTAATACCTTTATTTTTGACTTTTGTAAAAACACAAGTATATGCTCAGGATACTACAGTTTTTGAAATTGCGGCCGAATGTGCAAAAGGTAAAATGGTTAATTTTCATGAAACTGGAAGAAGAAACTCAGGCCCATCTTTGGATGTGGTTTTTGTTCATTTGGAATTGAATGTAAAACCCCAAAATGGGTATATAGTTGGGAAAGCAAAGTTGGTTTATCGCTTAAAGTCTGCTTCTAGTTTTGTTGTTTGGGATTTGCATAGCGCACTAAAGGTAGATTCGGTATACCGTAAGCAAAAGAAAATCACCTTCAATCATACCCAAAATGAGATTGGATTAGTGTACGATACACCGCCAAGCACAGAGGAATTAGATACCATTGATATATACTATAAAGGGCAGCCATCTTTTGAAAACCTTTACTTTAGTAGAAGTGCCTATCAAAGCGGGATGGTAGCTGCTTCTCGTTCTCAACCTTATGGAAGTTCATATTGGTGGCCATGCCAAAATTCTCTTTCAGATAAAATTGACTCTCTTGAAATTACTCTTTTTTGTGATACCCAATTTGTAGGGGTTGCAAATGGAGTTCTTGTTGGTGAAGGAAGAGTAGATTCAAACTTGGCTTTTTACAAGTGGAAACACTCTTACCCAATCGCACCATATTTGGTTGCTATATCGGTAGCAAACTATGAGATTGTAAACCTACAAGCTGAAACTATAAATCTGGATACTTTTAGAATTCAGAATTTTGTGTATCCTCATTACAAAGAGACCGCAACCGAACTCTTACAACAGACCCCTCCTATGTTTAGGGTTTTTGATAGTCTTTTTGGTCCTTATCCTTTTGCAAGAGAACAATACGGCCATGCACAGTTTCATCATGGAGGAGGCATGGAACACCAAACCATGAGTTTTATGGGTAGTTTTAGTTTTGATCTAATTGCCCACGAACTAGCCCATCAGTGGTTTGGTAATAAAGTGACTTGTTCTAATTGGCATGAAATATGGCTAAATGAGGGATTTGCAACCTATGCCAACCTTTTAGCGTATGAAAACCTTAGAAGCGATAACACATGGCTAAGTCAACTAAGTAAAACTATTACAGATGTAACAGCTAGAACAGAGGGAAGTGTTTGGCGATTAGATACGTTAAATATTTCTTCTTTGTTTGACCAA
Organism: Bacteroidetes bacterium UBA6161; assembly: GCA_002422315.1. GTDB lineage: Bacteria > Bacteroidota > Bacteroidia > NS11-12g > UBA955 > UBA6161. The sequence goes on along the minus strand of DIUJ01000026.1, from coordinate 23,443 downwards.
CGGATGGTTTACAAAAAAGCAGCGCTTGTATTGCATATGTTGCGCTTTGAGTTGGGAGACGAGGATTTTTTCGAAGTTCTCAAAAATTACTTAAATGATTCAAGTATCGCTTTTGGTTTTGCAAGTTTAAATGATTTGAAAAGGCATATAGAATTAGTCTCTGGAAAAGATTTTACTGCTTTTTTTGACCAATGGGTTTACAAAGAAGGATACCCTATTTTTTCTATAAACTTTACTCCTACGAATAATGGTTGCAAGCTTTCTGTAAACCAAAATACAACCCATCCTTCGGTGAGTTTTTTTAAGACCTCTATTCCTTTGCAGTTGTTTGGAGAAGGGAAAGAAGCTTATGTGGTAATAGAACCCAATGCAAGTATTTTTAGTACAAACATAGAATTACCTTTTCAAGTAGATTCGGTAGTTTTTGACCCGAGAAAATGGTTGATTGCTAGAGCTTTGATTTTGAAGAATACACCACAATTGTCCAATGATCTTTTGGCTTATCCTGTACCTGTTCAAGAGGTTCTTTCTCTTGTTTCTAGCTCAGCAGGCTTTCAAGAGATTAAAATTTATTCGAATGTGGGTGCTTTGGCAAAACACATAAAAACAAACAGGAGCATTAGAAAAGGGGAGGTATATACTTTTAATGTTACAGATTTGTTACCTGGAGTTTATTATTTGAGAATAGAAAGGGAAGATGGGTTCCAATCAATTAAATTCATTAAACAATAAAAAAGAAGGGTTTATAAACTTCTTTTCGACAAGTAAATTTTTTTAACTCCAAAACATCTTTAACTTTGTGATGTTATAAAAATAATACAATGAAAAAATTATACAAAACCTTAGCCTTATCTCTTGTAACTTCAACAATGTTTTTTAGTTCATGCAAAGAAGAACCGAAAGAAAAGGTAATCGTAAATAATCCTCCTACAGCAGAGCAAGCATCTTTTACTTTAGATTTTAATCCACAATTTAATGGAGAGAAAATAGAGTACAATAAAATGAAATATGTGAGCAGTTCAAATGATACTTTGAATTTTACTAGATTAAGGTTTATTTTATCTAAGATTCAATTGGTTAAAGAAAATAATGAAATAGTAGAATTGGATACATTTGCTTTATTGGCATTTGATTTAAATAGGAATAAACTAGGAACTAATCAGTTGATTCCTAACGGAAATTATAAAGAAATACGTTTCAGAATAGGATTAGACAGTAATTTAAATCACGGCGACCCAAACAATTGGCCAAGTGGTCACCCCCTAGACCCGTTGGTAAATCACATGCATTGGACTTGGGCTAGTGGCTATATTTTTTCGGTTGTTGAAGGTTATTTTATGAACAATGGCAACGATTTAAGTATATTTTCATACCACATGGCCAATATGGAGTTTGTCAGAGACATAACTGTTACACCCAATCAGCCAATAGTTATAGATGGAACACAAAAAACCGTTAACATAAATGTAAACATGGAGAATTATTTCCATAGTCCAAATAAATACAGTTTAAAATTGAATGGTCCAATCTCACATTCTAGTTCACAAGCCGACAGGGACAGAATGATGCTTTTAAATAATAACTTGGGTTCGGTATTTGAAATTAAATAAGATGAAAGGCTTGGGTAAAATTGTTTTTATTTTGTTGGGAGTTTTTTTATTTGCTACTCCTGCATGTCAAAAAGACATAGAAGTTCCATTAGATATTTTACCTGATTTTAATCCAATTCCCTACCAATTACCTTCTAGAAAAGTTGGTTCTCCTCAATATAATATAAGACCAGATAATCCGCTTACTGAGCAGGGTGTGATGTTAGGTAGGATGTTGTTTTATGACCCCATATTAAGTTCGGATAGTACACAGAGTTGTGCTTCTTGTCACAACCAAGTAAATGCATTTACGGATAATGGCAGAGCACTTTCTGTAGGTGTTACAGGTGCTATAGGAAAAAGAAATTCCATGGCATTGTTTAATCTAATGTGGCATCCTAGTTTCTTTTGGGATGGAAGATCTCCAAATATACGTCACCAAGTACTAAGGCCGATAGAAGACCCCACAGAAATGAACTCTAGTATTCCAGAAGCCATGAAAAAACTTCAGAACTCTTCCATGTATAGAATTCAGTTTTATAGTGCTTTTGGCACTACAAAAATTACAGATGAATTATATGCAAAAGCTATGGAGCAGTTTTTGTTTACATTAATTTCTTTTGACTCTGAAAGTGATAAGTTTGATAGGGGAGAGCCTACTGATTTTAGTGCCGCAGCATTGAGAGGGAAGCAAATATTTTTCAGAGAACCTAGCGATGGAGGCGCCGACTGTTTTCATTGTCATGGCACCTCGCATTTTGCTGATTTTACTATGTCGAACAATGGTCTAGATGCTACAACTACCGACCCTGGATTTGGAGAAGTGTCTGGTAAGCCATTTGATTTAGGTAAGTTTAAAGTAGTTTCCTTGAGAAATGTAGCACAAAGTGCCCCTTATATGCATGATGGTAGATTTAAAACTTTAGAAGAGGTAATAGATTTTTATTCTACTGGGGTTCATGCAAATTCGCCCAATATAGACCCCAAAATGGATGAAATACCAGAAGGGTTGAATTTAACAGCAGAACAAAAAGCAGATTTAATTGAGTTTTTAAAATCTCTATCAGATCAAAACTTCCTTACTAATCCAAAATTTTCGAATCCTTTTAATTGAAATCTCTTTAGTCCAAAAAAGCTTCAAGATTTTGCTTGTCTGCCATATTAAAACTAACATGTTCTTGAAAAGTGGTGGCAAGAGAAATCCCAACATAATCACCGCGCAAGGGGAATTTTCTATGGCTTCTTTGAACCAAAAAACAAGTTTCTATTTGCTCTGGGTTAAACATTCCGATTTTTAACAAAACATTCATCAGAGTTTTGCCTGTATTTAATACATCGTCCACTATAATCACATGGGCGTTTTTTGTTCTTTCTTCGCTTATAGAAATATTTACCGACTCTGTCCCTTCTAGGTTCCTATTGACAGATATAGAAAACAACTCTACTCCTTTAATCCCCATGTTTTCTAGTTCTTGGTAAATTAATTCTGCTAAAAATCCCCCCCTTGTATCTATACCTCCAATACACAGGTTGGTACCAGACTGGTTGTTTTCAACTATTTGAAAAGCAATTCTTTTTACTTTGTTAAGAATCTGATTATGGTTTAAAATAATAGTTTTACTTTGGTTTTCCATCTTGCTACAAACCTAAACTTTTTTCACAATATTTGGGTTTTACTATTTTATTAATTTTGCTTTGATAATTTAAAAATATAACTTACTTTTGCATCCCCAATTGAAATAACTAACAATGAAAAAAGATATCCACCCATCCAATTACAGACAAGTTGTGTTCAAAGACATGTCTTCTGATTATGAGTTTATGAACAAATCTTGTGTAAATACAAAAGAAACAATTACGTGGAAAGACGGTAAAGAATACCCTTTGTTTAAGATTGAGATTTCAGATAAATCACATCCTTTCTTCACTGGTAAACAAAACTTTATTGACTCAACTGGTAGAATTGACAGATTTAAAAAACGTTACGCAAAATAATCTTACAGATTTATATAAAAAAAGGGAACCTCGAAAAGGTTCCCTTTTTTTATATTCTTTTTTTTAGAAAGTAAGTTTATTCCGGATTTTGCAACAGAAAGGAGTAATTGTACCGAATATATTGTTATTACAGTCCAAAATATATTTTTGCATAACTAGACTATTTAATCCCAATTCAGCATTAGAAAATTCTAATGNNTTTTTAAGCATTTTTTGTCAGGGTCGTCAGCCCATAACGCTTCGGTCAGAGTGTGACATTTGTCGTCATCACCCAAAGGGCAAAATACGCTAATGCTTATTTTGGGTTTAATATGAATAGAAACGCATGAAATGCGTTGTAAAATATGAGAATAGGCACAACCGCAAAGTGGTTGAGTTTAATAGCGAATGATTCAACCCGCTTCGGGGTTGTTTTTTTACTACTATTAAACCAACAGGTTACACCTGTTGTTATTCATATTCAAGCCTTTTAGGCTTATTTATGGAATAGGTAGGGGATTTATTTTCTGAATTAGTGCGGTTAAATCAAGTAAAAAAACATGTATAAGTATGGATATTAATTTGTTAATATTGATACTGGAAAAAAGGGACAAGTCAGGAAGCTTCTAATAGTGTTGCAGCACGTTACTTATATCCTAATATTAGAAGAATCCGAATACTCAATCACAAATTATTGGTTCTCAAAGAGTATTTCAAAGTGTTTTAAATAAAAAAACCCCTAATGTGTTTAATAATAACAAATTAGGGGTAGATGTATTGTAGGGGCAAATGCTTTAGTTGCGCTGCCCTTGTCTTGCAAATCTTCTTTGTGGTTGGTTTTGCTTTGGTTTTCTTTTGGTTATGGTATCAAAAACTTCGTGATATGGATGAGATTCTTGTACTGGTATTTTTTTACCAATAAGTTTTTGAATATTTTGTAAATCACTTGTTTCTTCTTGTTCACAAAAAGTGTAAGCTATCCCATTGTTTCCGGCTCTTCCAGTTCTGCCAATTCTATGTACATAGGTTTCTGGGATTTCTGGGATTTCAAAGTTTATAACATGGCTTAATTCTTCTACATCTATACCTCTAGCGGCTATATCAGTAGCTACTAAAATTCTAGTTTTTCTGTTTTTAAAGTTTTGTAAAGCTGCTTGTCTGGCATTTTGTGTTTTATTGCCATGAATAGCTTGTGCTGTAATACCGAATTTCAAAAGCTGCTTTACAAGTTTGTCTGCGCCATGTTTGGTTCTTGTAAAAACCAAAGCAGTTTCTATATTTTTGTCTTGTAATATATAGTGTAGCAAATCTTTTTTATTTTCCTTAGATACATAATATAGTGCTTGTTGGATAGTATCCGCGGTGGAAGAAACAGGAGTAACTTCAACTGTTAAAGGGTTTTTTAGGATGCTATTTGCTAAATGCATGATTTCTTTTGGCATAGTAGCAGAAAAGAGTAAGGTTTGTCTGTTTTCTGGTATTTTAGTAATGATTTTTTTAACATCATTCACAAACCCCATGTCTAACATCCTATCTGCTTCGTCAAGTACAAAAGTATTTATTTGATTGATGTGCAGATATCCTTGTTGGATTAAATCTAAAAGTCTACCTGGGGTAGCAATTAGGATATCTACTCCTTTTCTAATTGCCTCTACTTGAGGGTTTTGATTAACCCCTCCAAATATTACAAGCGATTTAATGGAGAGATTTTTTCCGTAGGTTTCAAAACTTTCTTGGATTTGAATAGCAAGTTCTCTTGTAGGGGTAAGAATTAATGTTTTTATTATTCTTTTGTTCTGTGTAACACTTGTTTTTTGATGTAAAAGTTGAAGAATAGGAATAGCAAATGCTGCTGTTTTTCCTGTTCCGGTTTGTGCACATGCAAGTAAGTCTTTTCCTTCTAAAAGAATAGGAATAGATTGTTGCTGAATTGGGGTTGGTTGCGTGTAGCCTTCTGCTGAAAGCGCGCTTAAGATTGGCTCAATGATGCCTAAGTTTTTGAATTGCAAAATATTTAATTTTTTTAAATGTGGGCGGAAATAAAGTCCTGGACTTTATCATTTAAAACTAGAAAAAAACACGATACGAGTAAGGTATTTGTAAACTGGCTTAGAATGCCGCAATAATTTTATCGACTGCAAAGGTAAGCTATTCTTTTAGGTTTCTCATTTTATTTTTATTTAGGTCCCTTTGAAATTTATATTCTTAGTATTTTTATCACTACATTTAAAGGTAGGTTTATTTTACTTATATTTCTAGACATTGACAAAACATAGGTTAGAAAGATTCCCCAATAGATTTGTGTATGCTCATTAGCGATTGTGATTTGAGCAAATTGTTTGCTTTAAAACAGAATGTTTTATGTGTTTTAACCGTTTTGAAGCCCTCTAAACATAGAAAAAGAAGTGTAATTTGAAATTTGGGTTTAATTATATAACAAATATGATTTCATGTGTAATATACTTGGATACAATACAAGGCATATTTGCAGCAGTTAAAAAACTAAAAAACATGAGAATAAAATTATTAAGAATCAGTACACTAGCAGTTATTGTAAGTGTAGTTATGGGAAGCTGCAGTAGTGCAGATGAAAAAGTACAAGAGGCTGAAATTCAATTAGAAGTTGCTAATGATGACTTAGAAAAAGCAAATGCAGAATTGGAAAGCGAACTAGCAAAATACAGAGAAGATATTCAATTGCAAATTTCTTCAAATCAACAAAAAATTGCGGATTACGGAATTAAAATCAAACAATATAAAAACGATGTACAATTAGAATTAAAAGAAAAAATGTTAGAGTTGGAGCAAAAAAACATGGAGATGAAAAACAGATTGGATAATTTCAAATCTGAAGGGAATGAAAACTGGATACAATTTAAAGAGGAATTTAATCGTGACATGTCAGAACTAGGAAAGTCAATTGATAAATTAACTGTAAAATAAACAACAATTATAAAAATAAACAAAATGGAAAATCAAAACAACACAGGCAAAATTGTAAGCTCATTATTAATAGGCGCGGCAATTGGGGGGATCTTAGGTATTTTATTTGCACCTCACAAAGGGAGTAAAACCCGAAGAAAAATTTCAGGTTCAACAAAAGATTTTACACAATCTGTAAAAGATAAGTTTAATGAAATTGTAGATCAAGCAAAGGAGATGTCGGACAGCGCATACAAGTCCTTAGAGTCAGACTCCGACAAAGTATAAAGCAAATTTCATCAAAAAAATGGAAAATCACTTCAGCCTTCTTCTTGCCAAAGCAGAAAAATACATAAAGACCTATGGCGAATTAATTAAATTAAAAGCAATAGGTTCTATATCTGAAGTGATTGCTTCATTAAGTGCAAATTTATTCTTTATATTTTTTGCCTCTATTTCTTTCCTTTTGTTTGAAATAGGTTTGGCCTTTTGGATAGGGGACTATACTGGCAAAGTTTATATTGGATTTTTTAGCATAGCTTGTATAAACCTTTTCTTGTTGCTTGTAGCTTACATGTTCAGAATGAAATTTATATTGATGCCAATAAAAAACAGTATTATTAGAAAAGCTATAATTTTAAATGAAAAACAAGAAACTAAATCAGAGTGAGACACTACAATTATTAATTGTAGAAAAAGAAGCCCTACTTAAAAATAACGAGAATGAACTTAAACAAGAATTAGAAGAAACTCTAGCGGGTTTAAATGTTTGGTTTAAAATAAATAAAGGTATAAATGAGGTGTTTTCTTCCCCTCAAAATAGTTTTGGTATAGTGAGTAGTATTTTAGGGATGACTTCGGGCTATGTAGCTAAAAAACTTTTTACTCGCAACGCAAAAGGATTTTGGGTAAACTTGGAAGGGAATTTTTTGCAAATGTTAGTAAGTAACAAAATATCTGGAAATTTCGGACAAATCACTTCCTTTCTGTCAAAAATATTTCTAAGGTAGGTGCAACCTTTTGCCTTTTTTAATTTTGAATCTTTTGACTAATTAAATTCAAAATATGGTAGCCGCTTTTGCGGCTTTTTGCTTTTGATGGAATTGTGATAATTATATAATTTATTATGTAATAGCGTATTGTACGCAATAGTTCATTTTTGAACTTCAACAATAATATGCATAATGAACAAATTAATTTCTTTTATTTTCTTTAGTTTTTTCTGGTTTTTTGTTTCTGTAGAAGCGCAGCCAATAACTAAGCAGTCGCGTGCTTATGGCAATACTTTAAATATGGGCTTAGGAATTGGAGGCTATGGTGGTGCTTATGGATATATGGGTTCAAATCTGCCAGTATTGCATATAGATTATGAGTTGCAAGTAACACCAGATATTACTTTAGCGCCTTTTATTAGCTTTTCTACAAGTAATAGGAAGTACTATTGGGGAGACCCGAGCCATCCCAAAGCATTTTACAACTACCGTCAAACAGTTGTGCCTATAGGCTTGAAAGGAACCTATTATTTAGACAAAATCCTAAAAGCATCAAGCAAATGGGATTTTTATTTAGCAGGTTCATTAGGTTTTGCCATAGTAAGTGCCAAATGGGATGAGGCATATATTGGTGACCGAAATTATTATAGAACCCCAAATCCTTTATTTTTAAATATTCATGCAGGTATAGAATACCACATTAATAGCAAAATAGGAGCCTATTTAGACTTCTCTACGGGTGTATCTACCTTTGGTTTGGCTTTTCACTAACCGTAATAAAGAGTAAAAAAATATCAATTTAAAAATTTAAAATATGAGAACAATAAAAAAAACAGCAGCTATTAGCTTAGCTATTCTTACATTCTTTTTGGGATGTAGAAAAGACAATTATCAAGAGTTTAAAGGCATTTGCCCGGAGGTGGTTTCTACTAACCCGGAAAATCTAGCGGTAAATGTGGCCTTAAATAAGGCAATTACTATAGAATTTAATGGGCCTTTAAACCCACAAACAATAAACACTACAACCATAAGAATACAAGACTCTGTAGAGTTGCAAGGAACGGTTAGTTATAGTGGTACAGAAGCTGTCTTTACACCGAATAGCCCTCTGAAAGAAAATACAACTTATACAGGAACAGTAACAACAGGAGTTCAAGATGAACTGGGCAATGCATTACAAGAAAATTATGTATGGACATTTAGCACAGGGAATAGTATAAGACCAATGATACTATCCACAGACCCGTTTAATAATCAAACAGATGTGCCTATAAACAAAAGTATAAGCGCAACCTTTAATATGCCTATGGATTCCACTACAATAAGCAATGCGAGTTTTTTCTTGAAAAAAGGCTCTTTACTTATTGGCGGAGTTGTAACTTATTCGGGGAATATAGCAAATCTTAACCCTTTGGTTTCATTAGATTATAAAACAAAATATGATGTGACTGTAACAACAAATGTAAAAAATTTAGATGGTGTATCTATAGCAGTAGATTATGAATGGAGTTTTACAACGGATAGTTTACTTATTCCTTATGTTACAGAAACTAATCCATTAAATAATGAAATAGCTGTTGAGGTAGAAAAAACTCTGACAGCTAAGTTTAATATCCCTATGGAAGCTTCCACAATCAACAATGCTTCCTTTTTATTAAAAGATAGTTTGCAAAATTCTATTGCGGGATCTGTTTCTTACATGGGAGTAACCGCTACTTTTAACCCTGATTTGGATTTGTTGCCAGGCAAGAAATATACCGCAACTATAAAAAATACTGTTCGTAGTGTAGATGGTGAAAATATGACAAACGATTATATTTGGTCATTTAGAACAATTTCGGTTCAGCCCCCTACAGTCCTATCTACGATTCCTATCAATCTTCAAATAAATGTAAAAGTAAACCAAACATTAAGTGCCACATTTAGCGAAGTAATGAACCCTACAACCATAAACAACTTGTCTTTTATTTTGGAACAAGGAGCCAATAACATAACTGGATTAGTTAGTTATAGTGGTACCACTGCAAGTTTTAATCCTACGGATGACTTGCTACCAAATACTACCTATAAGGCCACAATAAAAACATTGGCAAAAAATCTTAGTGGGGTAGGATTAGTAAACGATTATGTTTGGACATTTACAACCACTGGCCCCTCGGGTCCTTTAGTGGTAGATTTGAGTTGCGTAAGTGATTATGCAATCATAGCAGGGTCTACAGTTACCAATACGGGTCCTACCATAGTAAATGGCGATCTAGGTCTTAGTCCAGGTTCTTCGGTTTCTGGTTTTCCGCCCGGAACAGTAATAAACGGTTCTCTTAGAATTAATGACTCAAAAACCAACAGTGCAAAACTGTGTTTAACCGCCGCTTATAATGATGCCGCAGGCAGAACATTAGATGTTGTAGTGGTGTCGGATGGGCAATTGGGAGGCAAAACATTTGAACCGGGCTTGTACATGTCTGCACCAGGTTCTTTTGCTATAATTGGGTCAGACTTTACGCTCGATGCTAAGGGCAATGTGGATGCAGTTTGGATTTTTCAAATGCCCTCTTCAACTTTAAATGTAGGGAATGGAATAAATGTAATACTCGCAAATGGGGCTCAAGCCAAAAATATATTTTGGCAGGTGGGAACTTCGGCAACAATAGGTACCACTGCACAGATGAAAGGAAATATTTTAGCCGACCAGTCTATAACTATAGAAACAGGAGCCAGTTTGTTAGGTAGAGCACTAACTCGTATAGCTGCGGTTACATTGGATAATAATGCAATAACAAAACCATAAAAATGATAATTATGAAACAAATAAACTGGATAAACCTTTTTAAAATTACACTGTTACAGTTTACAATTCTTGTATGCTACAGTTCTGGATTAAATGCTCAAACACAAAATTCTGATTCTCTTCAAGCAAAACCATCCTGGTGGTTTGGTGTAGCAGGAGGGGCGAATTTCAACTTTCATGAAGGAAGTACCCAAAGAATAAATGAAAATTTGATGTCATTGGCAGCTTTTAATAAAGGCACAGGCGCTGGCTTGTTTTTGGGGCCTACCATAGAGTATTATAAAGAAAATACACGTCTTGGATTTATGCTTCAGGCATTTTATGACAATAAAAATGGCGTATTTAATGAAGTGCTTTCGGCATGTAACTGCCCTATAGATTTTAAATCTAACTTAACCTACTTAACCATAGAACCTAGTTTGAGGTTTGCTCCTTTTAAATCCAATTGGTATCTTTTTGGAGGGCCGAGATTTTCATTTATTCATAATAAAAGTTTCGTTTACCAACAAAGAACAAATCCCGATTATCCATCACAAATACAAAGTCCAGAAATAAAAGGTGAAATGAGTAGCGTAAAAGAATTTACTACCTCTATGCAAGTAGGAATGGGGGTGGATTTATTTTTAAGTCCTAAAGACAGAAGAACACAGTTTATACTTTCTCCATTTATTTCTTTTCTGCCATATATGGGCCAAACCCCAAGGAGTATAGAAACATGGAATATAACTACACTAAGGGTTGGTACTTCTTTGAAATTTGGGATAGCAAAAGCCAAGCATTCAAAGAAAACAACGACTGTGCAAAGTACACCACAAAAGGAGGAGAAACCTTTGCCACTAGTATTTGAATTTGCTGTAAAGTCGCCAGAAAAAATAGCCCAAGAACGCACCTTTAGTGAGACATTCCCTCTGCGTAATTATGTGTTTTTTAACTTAGGTTCCACTGAAATACCAAACAGATATGTGTTGTTAAAAAAAGAACAAGTAAAGGAATTTAAAGAAGACCAGGTAGAACTTTTTACACCAGTGAATATGTCTGAAAGGTCTAGCAGACAAATGATAGTATATTACAATTTATTAAATATACTAGGCGATAGAATGGTTAAAAATCCAAACACAAAAATCAAACTACTAGGTTCCTCCTTGTCGGGGGTAGCCGATGCTGAACTTATGGCTAAATCTGTTAAAATGTATTTGGTAAATGTATTTTCAATTTCTGAAAGTAGAATAACAACAGAAGGGCTCTTAGAACCTGTTATAAGCTCTAGAAAAACTGGTGCCTCCCAAGAGTTAGTACTTTTACAAGAGGGAGAGCGTAGGGTAAGTATAGAAAGTAATTCTATGGAGTTGCTTATGGAGTTTCATAGTGGTCCAAATGCTCCACTTAAGCCCATAGCAATTAAACAAGTTCAAAAGTCGCCTGTAGAAAATTTAGTTGTGTTTACCAACAAAGGTTCTGATTTGGTATTTAATTCATGGAGTTTGGAAATAAAAGATAGCAGCAATACAATTCAAAAGTATGGTCCTTTTAGCCAAGAAAGTATAAGCATACCAGGAAGTACAATCCTAGGGGACAAAAATGCCGGATGGTTTTCAATTAAAATGATAGGAAACTCAATCCAAGGAGAAAAGGTATATAGAGATACTTTGGTTAACTTAGTTTTATGGACTCCGAGTATAAATGAAATAGCCACACGCTATAGTGTGATCTATGAATTTGACGATTCAAAAGCAAATGATATGTCCGTGAATTACCTGAAAGAAATAGTAGCAAAAAAAATCCCACAAGGAGCTACTGTAATCATACATGGTTACACCGATATTATTGGAGATGCTAATTATAATAAAAAACTCTCCCTACAGAGGGCAAATGATGTGAAAAATATTCTTACCCAAGCTTTGAACAACAGCGGACGTACAGATGTAAAATTTGAAACTCTTGGATTTGGAGAAGAAGTGGAAAATGCATTGTTTCCCAATCAGTATCCAGAAGAAAGATTTTACAACAGATCGGTACTGATAGATATTATCCCTAAGAAATAGTTTTTGTTTTTGAATTTTGATAGACATGCCATTCTTTAGCAAAGAGTGGCTTTGTTTTTATAGAATTTTACAACATATAAAACTTTTTTTATAAGTACTTTACGAGCTATAAAGGGGATATTTGAAGGATAAATATATTAATTATGCAAACAAAAAAAATCAAATTCCTAGGAATTACAAAAAACAATTTATTATTTAAATCAACACTCCTTTTTGTTGGTATTTGCTCTACTTTAACCTCTTATTCTCAAAGTTCAGATAGCAGAGAGAATTTTAGTTTTGGAATAAAAGCAGGAATAAATAGATCTAATGTATGGGATGAAAAAGGCCAAGATTTTAGAGCAGATCCCAAAACCGGTTTGGCAGCAGGTGTTTTCTTATCCTTGCCCCTAGGTGCCATTATAGGCTTTCAGCCCGAACTCTTGTTCTCTCAGAAAGGATTTAAAGGTTCTGGCACTCTGTTAGGAACAGGCTACTCGCTAACTAGAACATCTAATTTTATAGATGTACCCTTGCTCTTGCAAATTAAACCTATAAAAGAACTAACCTTCCTTGTTGGTCCACAATATTCTTACCTTATGAGTCAAAAAGATGTGTATACTCTAGGGTCCAACAGTTATGAACAATCAGAAGAGTTTAAAAATGAAAACATAAGAGAAAATATATTGGGTTTTGTAATAGGAGCGGATATAAACTTCCAACATTTCTTAATTTCTGGCAGATTGGCATGGGATTTTGTAAATAACAATGGGGATGGCTCAACCACTACTCCAAGGTATAAGAATGAACTGTTTCAAATTACATTGGGTTATAAGATATAACTATGGCTATGAATAACTTCTTATACTATTTTTCCCTTACTCTTATCATTTTATGGTTAATAGGTTTTTTGGGGTTCAATGCAGGAGGACTCATTCATATCTTGCTCTTTGTGGCAGTAGTTTCTGTCTTACTTAAAATAATAAAAGGCTAAGCACAAGAAAAACAACCTTTGTTTTTAAGAACGAATCATTTATGTTTCGTTCTTTTTTTGTTTTAACTCAGCTCGTAATTTTTTTTTATGCTAGTTTATAATGCCTATTTCAAATCTTACAATGTATTGTGCGTATAGTTAATTATATGTAAGACATACAGTAGTTTTATAAAAGGTATAAAAACCTAGTTTTAGATTTGCTCCAAAATTTAATTACGAAACAGAATTACTTTGACTCTTCGAAGGGGATAAAAGTGTAATGCAGTTCTCATATCCTAGAGCCACGCATTAAGAAAAGTACAACATACGAACCTGGTTAAATTGAAATAGTAACGATAGGCTTAGATTATTTAAACTGTAAGCAAACAACTAAATTGTGATCTACAGAGAAGAATAAAGATAGAACTCAAAGTAATTTTTCTTCTTTCAAGTAAAAAAGCGAAGCAAATCCGTTAATTTTTGATTAGATATAAATAGAAGTAATGTATCCAACCCAATATAAAATATTACAACCAAAATCGCTGCGCAAGTGTTATTTTATTTTGCAATGAAATTAGAGGATTAAAATATCTAAATCTTACTCATGTACCAATCTAATTGGTTTTCTAATTTCTTTAATTTTTGGATTGAGACCAAAAGTTTTTGTATTCTTAAAAAGGCAGTTTCACTTTTTATAACGTAGTCGAAGGCATGATGGTGCATACAGCTAATGGCAATCTCTATACTATCCTGAGAAGAGAGCATAATTACAGGAATACTATACTTCTGTAATTTTTTGATTTTATCTAATGTTTGAATACCGTTCATCGCATTCAATTCAATGCTATTAAGATTGTAATCTAGGATAATGATATCAGGGTTTTGATCCAATGCTTTCAAGCATTTTTCACCTGTCGCAAAAGTATGAATACATATATGGGGTAGAGCCATAAAGTCTATTTTCAAGGATTTAAGATATAGTTCATCGTCGTCTACCAAGAATATGTTGATTTTATCTTTTTTCATTGTTTTTAATTTTTTCAAATTCTAATTTTAATTCCACACAAGCCTGGGTGCATACATTTTCTAACTCATTCACAAGAGTGGAGATCTCTTCTGTCATTTCTTGAAGATGAGCATATTCTTGAATTTTCACAGCCATTTGGTGGAAGTTTTTAGGGATACCAACAATAGAAAATGAGGGGATTATTTTATGTACTGCACTATGGAGCATTTTCCAGTTTTTAGTGTGTAAGCTTTCTTTCATGGTATTTAAAAGTGGGGGTGTTTGTTCAATATAAAGCGAGATCATTTGCATCATAAGACTTGGGTTCGATTTGGTTCTTTCATTTAGATAAGTAAGGTCTATACATGGTTTGTAATCCACGGGTACGGATTTGTTTTTCAGTATAGCTTCTTTTGTTTTTTTCACGTGTCCCATTATCTTATTATACAAAATTCGTTCATCTACGGGTTTAGAGATATAGTCATTCATTCCCACTGCTTGACATTTTTCTAAATCTGCTGTGGTTACATCCGCTGTAAGTGCAATAATGGGTACATTTGACTTGAGTTTGGTACGGATATAAGTAGTGGTTTCGAAGCCATTTCTTTCAGGCATTTGTAGGTCCATGAGTATAATGTCGTAAATATTTAATTGAAATAAATCTAATGCAATATTGCCATTGGTGGCAATGTCACTCTCAAAACCAAAATCATCTAGCAGGGTTTTCATCAGAAGTTGATTTAGCGGAATGTCTTCTACTACAAGTACCTTTATTTTTGAGGTTTCAATTTTGGAGTATTCACTTTGAATTTCTTCGGTTATTTTTAATTTAGTTTTGTCAAATGGCAAAGAGAAGGTAAAAGTAGAACCAACCCCAATTTCGCTTTCTACAGAAATCTTACCGCCTTGATTTTCTACCAGTTGTTTAACAATAGAAAGTCCTAAACCCGTACCCCCATATAGCCTAGAGGTACCACTAGTTGCTTGTTGGAAATTGCCAAATATTGTTTTTATTTTATTCTTTTCTATTCCTATGCCTGTGTCTTTAATAGAAAACTCAATAAATACATTTTTAGAGTTTTCTTGAATAAGTTTTACGTTTACAAATATTTTACCGGTATTGGTAAATTTTACTGCATTGTTTACCAAGTTCAATATGATTTGGTGCAGCCTTACAGAGTCGCCAAGTAATACTTCTGGTATTTTGTCGTCGTATCTACTTGTTAGGAGTAAGTTTTTTTCTTTTATTTTAGGTTCAAACAAGTGTAACATTGAGTATACCGAAGACTTAAGTTTAAAAGTAGTTTTTTCAAAAAACATCTTTCCGGCATCTACCTTCGCCAAATCCAAGATGTCGTTAATAAGAACAATAAGCGCATCACCGCTTGTTTTAATTGCATTCAAATATTCTTTCTGTTTCTCATCTAAGTTTGTTTTTAGAACAACTTTAGTAAAACCAATGATTGCATTCAAAGGGGTTCTTATTTCATGGCTCATGTTCGATAAAAATTGCTGCTTGGTTTTCACCGCATTTTCTGCAATTACAGTTGTTTTTTCCGCTTGTTTTTGTGCATCTGCTGCTTTTTTAAGTGCATTTTCTGCATAGTCTCGTGCTTCTGTCAATTCTTTTTCGAATAGTTTTCTTTCGGTTATGTCTCTTGCTATAATTACAGCACCTATAGTATTGTTAAATTCATCTTTGTAAACCGACCCGTTGAGAAGTACTGGCATTAATTTTCCATCTTTTATACTTAGGGGGAAGTCTATAACATATCCGTTTTCAAAAACTTCTTTCACACAGTATTTTGCAAAAGCTATATCAGAAAAATAATCACAAAACCTACTTCCTATAAGCGCTTCTCGAGTTTTTTCTGTAACTTTTGCAGTAGCATTGTTCACATCGGTAATTTTACCATTCAACCCAAGAGCAAAAATCGGGTCTCTAATTGCCTCTAATAAACTTCTGGAGTATTTGGATGTGGATTTTAATTTTTCACTTGAAGTTTGAAGTGCGTCTATCTCTATCTCTTGTTTGTATTTGTTATTTAATTGTATATTGAGCTGGTAGTTGGCCCGTATGAGCTCTTCGGTTTTTTTTTGTTTTTCGTTTATGGTCTTTTTTAATTCAATATTTGCCAAATTTAATTCGTCGGCTCTTTTTATTTTTTCTCCATTTTGAAATTCTAGTTCAATATTTGCTATTTTAAGCTCGGATGCCCTTTCTTCTTTGTCTTGCTTTTGTAACTTTATTTCTTTGTTTGCATTGTTCAAATCTTCATTTTTCATTTCTTTTGTTTTATAATTTTTATACCCCTATTTCTTCTAATGCTTTCCTTCTTTTGTTCTTTAGTTGTTTGAAATGAGATGGACTAAGTCCAGTCATTTTTTTAAATTGGCTGGATAAGTGTGCTACACTACTGTAATTCATTTTCCTTGCTATTTCTGTAATATTCAATTCGTCATATATAATTAGTTCTTTTATTCTTTCTATTTTATGAAGAATTATAAACTGCTCTATAGTAGTGCCTTGTACTTCCGAAAAAAGCTTTGATAGTTGAATATAGTTCTGCTCTAATTTGTTGCTTATATAATCGGAATAATTTACCCTTAAAAACTCATCGGTATGGTGTATCATCTCTATAATCACAACTTTAGTTTTTTCAATTAAAATTGCTCTGTTGTCGTCCATAAGTTCCAAACCAGTAATTTGCAATGCCTCTTTTAGCTTGTCTTTTTGCAAATCTGTAAGCTCTTCCATTATTTCAACCTCTCCTAATTCTATAGGCATAAAGTGAAGCCCTAGTTTATTTAAAACATCCCTTACTGCAATTTTACACCTTTTACTGACCATGTATTTAATATATATCTTCATAGGTATTTGGGTTGGTTTATTGGTTTGTGTCTGTGTTACGCAAGGTTTGAGCTATTTTCTATGATCGCTATTTTTTTGATTTATAAGCTCATCCAATTTTAGACTATTTAATTTGTATTTAAAATCTTTTCTTTTACATTGTTTTGCATGCCAAATTTAACTCTGTCCGTAACTTTATTTGGCTAAGTTTAAAATTTACATGGCGCGCCCTATATTGGTGGCATTTTTCAAGACTATTTTTATAAACCAACAGCTAGTTTGGTTTCAGTAATTATATACACCAGGAATCAAGTTCGGTTTATTCCAATTTGAGTTTAAGAAAATCCCAAGGTAAATTGTCAAGAAAATTATTTTTAAGCATTTTAGTCTTTTTGCATCTATAGTTGAAAAAGACTTATTGGAGGTTAATTTAGTTCCTTAAGCTTCTGTAGCATATATAATGCCTGCATTTTGAATTAGTCTATGTTGTTTATTTTCAGAGACTATACACTCATATACACACCCAAATGGGTTAATACACTTAGTTGTATTTGAGCATTAGATTGTTCAATGCTTTATTACAAATTTTAAGAGAGTGGAAAGACTATTTAGCGGAGTTTGGCGCAAAAAAAAGTCGTTCCTGTTAAGAAACGACTTTTAAATATTAGGTTAAAAGTTTAATTAAGAAGCACTTTCATTAGCATACGCTTCTACTGGCAGGCAAGAACATACAAGATTTCTATCCCCGTATGTGCTGTTTACTCTAGCAACAGTAGGCCAGAATTTCTTTGCAATTACAAAATCTGCTGGAAAAGCTGCTTTTTGTCTGCTGTAGCTATGGTTCCAATTATCAGAAGTTACTTCTTGTGCTGTGTGTGGTGCATTTTTTAGAACATTGTCTTCTTTGCTATAAACACCAGATTCTATTTCTGCAATTTCTTCTCTTATTTTTAGCAAGGTATCAATAAATCTGTCTAGTTCTTCTTTAGACTCGCTTTCTGTTGGTTCAATCATTAGGGTTCCAGCAATAGGGAAAGAGAGGGTAGGAGCGTGGAAACCATAGTCCATCATTCTTTTAGCAATATCTTCAGCTTCAATCCCACTGTCGTTTTTAAATACTCTTGTATCTAGAATAAATTCGTGTGCAGCATATCCATTTTTGCCAGAAAAAGCTGTTTTGTAAACAGATTCCAATCTAACTTTCATATAATTGGCATTTAAAATAGCTATTTCGGTAGCTTCTTTTAAACCGTTAGGACCCATAAGTTTGATATAGGTATAAGAAATAAGTAGAATACTTGCACTTCCAAATGGCGCAGCAGAAACTGCCCCTATGGAATGTTCCCCTCCAGTTTCTACTACAACGTGACCAGGAAGGAATGGTTGTAAATGGGATGCAACGCAAATTGGACCCATTCCAGGACCACCGCCACCATGGGGTATGCAGAAGGTCTTGTGAAGATTTAAATGGCACACATCGGCTCCTATAGCAGCAGGACTAGTTATACCCACTTGTGCATTCATGTTTGCACCATCCATGTATACTTGCCCTCCAAAGGAATGGATAAGTGCTGTTATATCTTTAATTCTTTCTTCAAACACACCAAAAGTAGAAGGGTAGGTAACCATTAAAACAGCTAGGTTGTCCTTATGCAATTCAGCTTTTGCTTTTAGGTCTTCAAAATCTACGTTACCCAAAGCATCTGTTTTTACAACAACTACTTTCATACCAGCCATTACAGCACTTGCAGGGTTGGTTCCGTGAGCAGATTCTGGGATAAGCGCAATGTTTCTATGTCCTTCTCCTTTGTGGTTTAAATATTCTCTAACCACTAGCAAACCAGTATATTCTCCTTGAGCACCAGCATTTGGTTGTAGAGAAACACCCGGTAGCCCTGTGATTTCAGCTAAATCAGCAGACAAAGTTTCTAATATCTGCTCATAACCTTTGCGTTGTTCGCTTGGGCAGAAAGGATGCAAACTATTGAATTCTGGCCAAGTAACAGGAATCATTTCCGTAGTTGCATTTAGTTTCATGGTGCAGCTTCCCAATGAAATCATACTGTGACACAAAGAAAGGTCCTTAGATTCTAAGTGCTTTATGTATCTTAGCATTTGGTGTTCGCTGTGGTGCGAATTGAAAACTTCGTGGGTTAAATAGGCACTAGTTCTAATTAAATTAGCAGTCCATTTAAGTTCTACACTAGTACTAATTTCATGAATAGAACTTGTATTGTTCACCGTTTTCTCAAATACATTGATTATTGCTTTCAGTTCTTTGTTTCCAGTTGTTTCATCCAAAGAAATACCGATTTTTCCATCTTCAAAATATCTGAAATTGATTTTATGTTGGATTGCTAAAGAACGAATTTTTTCAGTTTGTCCATTGTTTTCTATTAGCAATGTATCGAAATAGTTTTTATTTAGTTGTTTAAAACCAAGTCCTACCAGAGCATTTTCAAGAGATTGAGCCGCTGCATAGGTTTTTGCAGCAATTTGGTGTAAGCCTTTTGGACCATGGTAAACAGCATACATACTTGCCATAATTGCCAACAATACTTGAGAAGTGCAAATATTGCTTGTAGCACTTTGTCTTCTTATATGTTGTTCTCTGGTTTGAAGGGCCATTCTTAAAGCTCTATTTTCCAAACGGTCTATGGAAACACCAATAATTCTTCCTGGTATCTGTCTTTTAAATTCATCTTTAGTTGCAAAAAAAGCAGCATGTGGTCCGCCGAATCCCATAGGCACACCAAATCTTTGGGCAGAACCAATAACACAGTCTGCGCCCCATTCTCCAGGAGGGGTTAACAGTGTAAGCGAAAGCAAATCTGCACCAGCACATACCATTACACCAGCAGAATGTGCTTTTTCAGTAAATTTGCTGTAGTCTTTTATTTCTCCAAAATTGTTTGGATACTGAACGTAAGCGCCAAAAAATTCTTCGTTTAGGATTGTTGTTTCAAAATTTCCTACTACCACTTCCCAGCCTAGTGGCAAAGCTCTAGTTCTTATTACATCTATGGTTTGAGGAAATGTATTTTCATCTACAAAAAATTTGAAAGAGTTTTTGTTGTTTGATAAGTTATGAAACATACTCATTGCTTCGGCCGCTGCGGTAGCTTCGTCTAAAAGAGAAGCGTTAGCTATTTCCATTCCAGTAAGGTCTATAACCATGGTTTGGTAGTTTAGCAAAGCTTCTAATCTGCCTTGTGCTATCTCTGCTTGATAAGGAGTATATTGGGTATACCATCCTGGGTTTTCCATTATGTTACGCAAAATCACTGTAGGTACATGGGTATCGTAATATCCCATTCCTATGTAGTGGTTAAATAACTCATTTTTACTGCCTATTTCTTTCAATTGCTCCAAAAGTTCGGCCTCTGTTATTGCAGGACTTAGGTTCATATCCTTTTGCAACCGTATACTCGAGGGTACCGTTTTTTCTATAAGTTGTTCTATGTTGTCTAAACCAAGTGTTTCTAACATTTGGTTGGTCTCTTTGCTATTGGGGCCATTGTGCCTTTGAGCAAATGAAAAGTGTAGATTGGATGAAAGTTTCATAGTGTTTAAAAACGGTAGCAAAAATACTCTTTTTGTTTGTCATTGAAATTTATTTCTAGTCAGTTTATCTAAAATTTTACTCTGTATATGGGATGTGGGGGGTGTAGGGTCAGAATTGTAGATTAATCTATTTATTTTCAATTGGTATTGATTAACTTTGCATCATGCATTCTTCTAAAATTATTTATTTTATTTCTGGCTTAGGTGCAGATAAGAAGATATTTGAAAATATAGTTATTCATGGTGCGGAGCTTTTTTATATGGAGTGGATAAAACCATTGGCCAATGAAAGTATTCAAAGCTATGCAGTTAGAATGGCTGCACAAATAAAACACCCAAATCCAATCTTGGTTGGGCTCTCTTTCGGTGGTATGTTGGCAATAGAAATTGCAAAGTTTACAAATACAGAAAAAGTAATATTAATTTCTTCTGCAAAAACATTTAAGCAAATTCCCTTTTATATGAGATTTTTGGGCTGGCTAAAATTGGATAAAATTCTACCAAAATCTTGGTATTTTAAATATAATAAACTGATTCATTGGGCCATGGGTCCGGAAAATAAAGAAGAGGAAAATCTGTTACAACAATATGTACAAAACTCCGACCCCGATTATATTCAATGGGCTATTGGCCAAATAGTGCATTGGGAAAATGATTTTATTCCACCAAACACTGTGCATATACATGGCACCAACGACAAAGTACTTCCTTTTGTTTTTGCTGATTCCGATTTCACTATAGAAAATGGCGGGCATTTTATGACCCATAACAAAGCCAGTGAATTGTCGCGATTGTTAGAAAAAATTATTTGACAATTCTTTCCCTTTACAAACAGAATTAATCAAGCACAATGTTGTCTTTGCCAGATTCTTTGCGAACATGGCAACAATCCGCACCTACTATATATGTTTCACTATGTATAAGTTTTTGATTTAAAAAAACTTCAAATAAAACACTCTTTTGATTATTGAATCCAATCTTTTCTAAGTCGGAATCATCTATAATTCTAAAGTTATTTAAATGAAAAGGTTCCCCTTGGTCATGAATTACATTCCCAGAACCTGAAAAACTCGTTCTCGTTGTAATGCCTTCTAAATTTGGATTGTTACTGCTTTCTATTGTAACCCCAACTATGGCAAATTCCATAGTGCAAATTGCATCTTTACATTTTTCCTTGCATGAACCAAATGCCAAACTTAAAATTAAAAAAATAGGTAGGTACTTCATGTGATTTTAATTAAGCAAAGATACAAATTGCTAAACAAAAAAGAATACTTGGCGAATGCTATGCTTTTTATCATTTTTGCAGCATGAATTATTTTTATGGGACTCTGCTCACTGATCAGATTATACAAATGGATGCTGAAGAAATAAGGCATTGTACAAAGGTATTGAGATATAAAGTTGGAGACTCAATTCAGGTTTTGGATGGGAAAGGGGGTATGTATGATTGTTTGTTAGAACAGCAATCTCTAAAATCTGGGTTGGTTTACATACAGAAAGTAATTTGTAAAGAAGAACCCAAAAATATAGGTATGCACTTATTTGTAAGTCCTACCAAAAATGCTGACAGAATAGAATGGATGGTAGAAAAAGCAGTAGAAATTGGGGTAAAAAAAATAGGCTTTATATACTGCGATAGGACAGAGAGAAAAAGAATGAACTTGGATAGGGTTACAAAAATTGCAATCTCTGCAATGAAGCAAAGCAAGCAACTTTTTCTGCCAGAATTGGGGGAGTATAAATTTAAGGAATCGCTAAGTATAGTACCCAAAGAAGTTCCCAAATATATTGCTGCTTGTCCGGAAGGCTTTCCAAAATCAACTGTTAAATCCATGCAGGGACATGAAATTATTGCACTCTGGGTTGGTCCTGAAGGAGATTTTACGGAGCTTGAATATCAAAATGCACTAGAAAATGGTTTGGTGGCAATGGATTTAGGAAAACAAAGATTTAGAACAGAAACGGCAGCTTTGTTCGCACTAGCTGCTCATTCTGCTCTGAATTAGTTTTTTTCTTTTATACATTCTACAATTGTAGAATTTTCTCTCTTAGAAAGCAAAGTTGTTTTCCCTCAGATTTCAAAGAAGTGCAAAGAAAGTATAATTCAAAATCCTATTTCTAAGAGCCTATCTGCCATTAGTTAAAGGAATACCCTAGGCTTACATATACGGCATCGGGATAGCCCAAGCCAGTTCTGAAAATAATTGGTTTCTGAGGTTTTTGGTATCGGTATCCCAAGGAGAAAGCAGGCCAAAAGTAAACATAATTTTTAAAGTAAACGGGTTGTTGGTTGGGGAAGTTGTCTGGATAATCGAGATGCCTTTGGTATTGTTCTGTGTCCAAAATACTTGTAATGCCTGCATATACTTCCAGGTGATTTGCTTTTTTCCCACTTAAAGTGGCGAGACCTAAGCCAACTTGCTGACCCGTTGAAAGCATGGATTCCCAATATCCTACACTTGTTTTCAGTCCTATATAGTGTGCCATGGTTCTGGGCTTAGATGAAAGTTTTACTTCGAAATTTCCATTGGCAATGGCATAAATAGGGAAAAAACCAGCTGTTGCATAGATGCTGTAGCGGTTTATTTCCTTTTTGTAAATACTGTCAGTTTCATTTTCTGCGCTAAGCCTAAGGCTATTTGCAAAAATGAGAAGCATTGGAAACATTCGAAAAATAGTTTTCATTAGTGTGTTTGTTTATACAAAGATGCAAAAAAATTAATACACATTTATTCAAATCATTTTACACGCTTTTTGGAG
>DIUJ01000018.1 GCA_002422315.1 Bacteroidetes bacterium UBA6161 | reverse complement strand
TATATGTTGGAATTGCGGTATTTTTCGGGGTGGGGAACATAAAGCGAAGGTAGGGAAAAACTCGGAATTTATTAAAAGTATCGCTAGCAATTTAGAAAAATATAGTAAGTAGCTAGTTGATGAAAACAAATTATAAGTTTGGTATAAGTTGAAACCCAAAAGCAGGGTGGATTTTTTAATAATCAAAACTTCTCTATGAATAACCTTTAAACGCTTGTCTTAGGTATTTTACAAAATATCGTAAAACATTCTATATCTATCATTCATATCCTTTAAGTATTTCCTCTTTAGGGTGCTCAACAATAACCGACTTGCACTCTTCTGAAACAGGACTATATTTAAATTTAAAACCAAGCATTTCTCCAGAATTTTGGATATAGCTAATGATTTTTGCTTCCTCGCTTGGCAATTGTGATGAAAAAACTTTTGTGTAAATACAATTCTTTTTCTTTATTATAAAAAGAAATCTAGTGCGATTATGTAGCCCTTTAGGTGTGACTAAACTTGATTCTTCAAAGTTAGAACTAACCGAATTAAAATATGTTTCAAGTTGATTCGACTTAATAGAATCAATATTTTCTACTACATAGTAATATGCAGAAGATTGCTTTAAAGGATTTTGCTTTAAAAAATCATTATAACTATATTGTGGATGAGGTAAAATATCGTGGTAATACCTTCGAGTGTGTATGAGTTTTGATGAGTAATTAATCTTAATTTTTGATATAAGTATTGCGTCATTAATTTCCCTATATCGTTCTGTAAAAAAGATATAAATACATGAATCAAAGCCATTCTTTTCTAAAATCTCATTTAGCGAAAATTTATCAAAAGAATTGTACCCATATTTATTTATTGAAAAATACTCGTTGAGTAAATTTGATTCGCAATTCTTGTTTTTTTCTCCAATATCTCCTTTTTTATAAGAACAACTTATGCCCATAAGTTTTATTACAAAAAAAAATAAAACAAGAACCTGTTTTGATTTAATGGCCATAAACATTCTCCTTCAATAGGTAATTTTTAAACGCAGAATCTGTCCCTACAGCTACCCAATTAGGCACTCTGACCTTTTTATCAAATGGAATTATTATCCAATTATTAACATTTGCGTCAAAGCCGTTAGTATTTGCTGGATAAACTGTAATTCCTCTTTCGCTTAATATAAATGCAGGATGACCATTATTATTAAGTATTGGTCTATAATCAACATGTAACTTGCTATTTGGCAATGTTGGTTTTGGTGCATGGTAACCTGCATTTTTTGGATGAGAATGCCCAGTAGCAAAAAACGTTCTGTCAGGATAATCTGTCGTAATATCATCTAGGTTTTCTAACTCATACGAATTGTCTTTTTCATTATAAGAAGATATACAACTTTTGCACAATATAAATTCCAACTCTCTACTATTGGGTTTGAACACCAATCCAAAGCCAAACTCTTTATCAGGCGAGGAGTTTTTAAAAGCTTTCCTCATTACGCCCTCTGTTTTTTTAGTATAAAATGCTGTTGAATTATTTCTTATGTCGGTAGCGAATTTATTAGGGTCTTTAATTTCAAACGAACCATCTTCCTTTGCTTTTATATTATCAGACATAATACCATAATACCCTTTGCTTCCATCTGCCGATTTTATAAAATGTGTTTGATTGGGCAAATCATCATTTATAACATCTAAGCTATTCCCCTTGTCATCAAATACCCAAGTTGTATCCCCATTAGGGTCAGAGAAAAACAAAGGATTATTCGCAAATGTAGCATATGTGCTTATACTCGGATTGGGTCTTGGGTCCACATTCCATCTTCTCCCCAATCTCGCATCATATTGCCAATACTCTGCCGAGTAGGAATTACCTTCCCCGAAAATTTCATTGTCCTTTTCTTGGGTGTTCATTCCATNNACCAAAAGTATATGTTGAAAATGCGTAGATTTGTGGTTTTGTATGTCGCCCAAAAGTATATGTTGTAAATAAAGTATTTTTTGGGGTGGATAACATAAAGCGAAGGTAGGGAAAAGTTAGATATTATTTGAATAAGAGACTAAAAATACATAACAACTTGTTGCATTAGAAAATATGTGGAAACTAAATTTAAAAGAATCATTGATATTGTGTAAAATTTAATTTTTCTAAATTTAATTGCAGCAAAATAAAAAACAGACGGAATAATAAAACAAATATATTCCATAGAATAAAACAACAGGACCATTTGTTTTGATGTACCAAGGTTGTTTGTAAAATCTATAAATACAATTCTAATAATCGGAAACAAGAATAATACAATGTTTATAAATGACAACGTGTTTAGTAATTGATTCATTTTAATCTTCGTTTTTTCTTTTATCAACACTTGGAATTAAGCTTGTATTGTCTTGTGGTGAAAAAATTTTCTGAGGCGGTGGAATTATATTCAGCTTGTGATTTATGGCCTTATCTAAAGATTCTTGCCATTTGTTTGGCGTATTGTGTGTATTATGTATGTTATATTTATCAAAAGGAACTCGAATATTTATGGCACTTTTAAAACTACTGCCTGCGGGCCCTATTTCGCCTGTACCTATTTTTGATCCTTCAAAAGAAGTTGGAATTACCAAAGGAGTATTGCTTAAGCCACCTTGAACGGGAATAACTATAGCTTTGTCAGGTATGTTTGCTAAATTTCCACCATTAAGTTGTACCGGGTCATTATCATGATAGATATTAACATGTTTCATGGATGCTCCAATATCTAATTGGTTTTCTCTTACAGGGGTATTTATTGTTATTATATTGTCAACTTTAATTCCTTTCTTTTTTAAAATATTTGCTGTTAAAATAGCAACATTCCCACCATGACTGTGACCAACTAGTGTCAATGGTTGACTAGGATCCCTATTTTTAGAAACCACATCAACAAGTTCTAGTGCGGCTTTTTTTCTGGCATTTGTTGTGTTATTTCCACTCCATTTAAATTCTATACTTTTTGTATTTGACGTAATTTGATTAACTGTAATAATTGTGGATTTTGAAAAAGTAGAAGGATTAGACCACGTTCCGTGAACATAAAACGCTTCTAACCCATCTAGATCTATAGCTTGAATTGGTGTGTT
>DIUJ01000044.1:13474-13775 GCA_002422315.1 Bacteroidetes bacterium UBA6161 | reverse complement strand
TGAAATACTTCTTCTTTAGGTTTTTTAAGCACCAAAGGTGCGAAATCTTTAGCATAGCCTGACAGGGCTATGAAATGAATTAACCCACCACCCTACAAGCACCAAAGGTGCGAAATAAGAAGAGTTTTTTGTATTCTTTCCCGGAAATTCTTAAATGGTTTTGTGTTGGCGTAGGGCTTAACCCCAATTTCAAGAAATTTCATAAACTTTGACAAAGCAGGCCTAGCCTGTTTGTTACAGATAATAAAGTTAGATAGAATTCAGCATTAGAAAATCCTAATGCTGAAATGACGAAAAAATT
>DIUJ01000044.1:9134-13436 GCA_002422315.1 Bacteroidetes bacterium UBA6161 | reverse complement strand
GCTAATGCGTATTTTGGGTTTAAAAAAATAAAGGAATAAAAGTGTTTTTTGAAAAAGTGCGCCATAAAATCGAAAATTTGGAGCGCTGGTCTTTTGTAAGATAATTTTGGTCGAAAAACAAATTTTTTAATTTTGCTACTCAAATAAAGAATATTAATTATTACATCTAAAATTAGCGCATACTTGTTGTTTTTGTAAATAAATAATTTGTTTTATGCATGTCTTGGCGCTAAAAAGTGTGTTCTTGGCGTTCTTGGTTCCTTGTTATTTCTGAATAATATGCAAAATATCTTACTTATTTGTTGTGTATATGTATATAATGTGAGAAAAATGAGAGCCTACACTTTTTTTGTATGTGTCTGAAAAACAAACCTTAAATTGAAATTATAATTATTTTAGCGCGTTCATCCTTCTGAATACTTGTAAAAATAAAATATAAAGAATAGATGTTACATAGTTTGTATTGTCAATATATTGTCATAATATTATAATATTGCTGTACACAAACATAAACACAGACACAAAAAGATGCAAACTAAATTTTTATTGGACTTGTTTCCATTAATTAGTAATTCTCTTTTAATTAATGAAGACAGGAAAGAAGCATTAAACGAAGTTTTAAAATTACTAGGGGAAGCTACAAATACAGATAGAGTATATTACTTTAGATGCAACAGAGTAGAGGACCAAGAACTTATTTATTATGATGCCGAATGGTGCAAAGAGGGAATTTCTGCACAGATAGATAATCCGGAATTAAACGGTATTCCTTGGGCTTTTTTCCCGGATATTTACGAAATTCTTCAAAACAACAAAACAGCATATGGCCATATAGAAGAATGGCCTGATTCTAATTTCAAAGACGTGATGGCTTTTCAAGATATAAAGTCATTTCTGTTTGCCAGAATATTTATAAACAATGTTTTTATGGGTTTCGTTGGTTTTGATAGTTGTGTTGCAAAAAGAAATTGGAGTATTGAAGAAGCAGACATCCTAAGTTATCTTGCAGATATTATTGCAAATAAGTTTATCTCTGATTTGGCTTCAGATAAAGCAAATATTCTATTAGGGAAATTATCCAAAAGAAATAGGTTGCTAAATAGGATTAGAGAAATCCAATCTGTTTTTTTAGAACAGAAAGACGACTATTCCGCTATCTTTATAAAATTACTCGACAGTATATTAGAGTATTCGGATGCTAAATTCGGATTTATAATTGAATTTATGCCTTCAGATAAAATGGAGTTTATCCCTTTTCAAATAAACTCCAAAAGTTATTGGAATTTTGGGGAGAGTAAATCCAACCAAGAAAAGGAACAAATAAAGGAATTTTTCAAGTCCAAAAAAGAAGAAATTGCTATTTGTATAAAAAATTCCGAACCCCAAATGGAAAGCCGTACTGGTGATTTTGGTCAAACGGAAATAAAGGTTTCACCAATAAAAAACTATATTTATTTGCCAATAACTTATGCAAATTCCAAGCGAGGGGTTTTGTGTTTAGCAGATTTTCGCGAAACTTTTTCAAAGGATTTGATAGAAGACCTTGAAATTGCACAAGATGCATGTGGTAGGCTTATTCACTTAGTAAATATAGAAAGGGAGAAGAAAGAAAAACATGAAATTGAATTGCAAAATCGGAAAGAATATGAAGAAAACCTCCTGGCATTAAATAAAGAATTAAAGCAGAGCATAAGGGAGCTTGAAATTGCCAATGAAGAGTTAGAGCAATTTGCCTTTATAACTTCGCACGATTTGCAAGAGCCGTTAAGAATGGTTACTAGTTTTATGGACCAATTAAAAAGAAAATATGCGAATCAGCTAGATGACAAAGCGCTGCAGTATATTGAAATAGCGGTAGACGGGGCAAAACGGATGAAAAAAATAATCTTAGATTTGTTAGAATATTCTAAAGCCGGAAAAATTGAAAAAACCCCTACGACTATAAATGTAAATCAACTTATTGACGATTATGTGTCGCTTAGAAGAAAAATTATTACAGAAAAGAAAGTTGAAATTAAAGCCAATGTTTTTCCCGCAATTAATACCTATAAAGTTCCCTTAGGACAAACATTTCATTGTATTCTTGACAATGCAATAAAGTATTCAAAAGAAAATATACACCCCTCTATCTCTATAGAGATGATTGAAAACAAAGAGGAATGGGTTTTTTCAATTAAGGACAATGGAATTGGAATAGACCCAATCTTCCATAAAAAAATATTTGAAGTTTTTCAGAGATTACATAACAGAGAAAAATATGAAGGCACCGGTATAGGTTTGGCAATAGCGAAAAAAAATATTGAATCATGTGGCGGGAGATTATGGGTAGAATCAGAACCCAATATTGGCTCAACATTTCATTTTAACATCCCCAAAAACAATAATTAACACGATGGATAATAAAATAAATATATTATTAGTTGAAGACAACGAAGGCGATATTTTACTAACCATGGATGCCTTTGAAGAAAGCTCTTTACAAACAAATATAGTTGTATTAAAAAATGGGAAAGAAGCAATAGACTACTTTTCAAATAAAGACCCCAAAGAAAGTTTTGTGAAACCTGATTTAGTGCTTTTAGATATTAATATTCCTATTTTCAATGGACATGATGTTCTGTCTTATATCAAAGAGAGCACTCTATATAAAGACACCCCTGTAATAATCTTGTCTACTTCATCCAATGAGACAGATATACGTAAAGCGTATCTTAACTATGCAAATTGTTATATCATTAAGCCCATAGAATTCGAAGATTTCTTGAGTACAATTTCCAAAATTGAAGATTTTTGGCTTTCCTTGTGCAAATTGCCAACTAAAATCTAAGTTTAATATGGTTCAAAATACAGTAAAAGAAATAGTTGTAATCGAAGATAACTTTGGCGATTTCATACTTTTTGAAGATTTCTTAATTGAAAAGTTTGACAAATCAAATATTAGGCATTTTACAAACTTTACAAATGCAGCAAATTATTTAAAAGAATCAAATATTGTTTCTGTTGTTTTACTTGACCTTCATTTGCCCGACTTGTCTGGAATGGATTTGGTAAACAGTGTCTTGTTACTTTGCAAGAATATACCTGTAATAATATTGACAGGTTATGTTGATATTGGCTTAGCAAGAAATTGTTTGTCTATTGGTGCTGCTGATTACCTTATTAAAGATGAAACAAACCCGGAACTTTTCCAAAAAGCTATTTTATATTCTTTGGATAGGCACTCCTTTAATAAAAGTATAGAAAAAGAAAAACAAAACTATGAGATGCTTTTTAATTTTAGTCCTCAGCCAATGTTCTTGTATGACAATCAAACCAGAAAAATATTGGACGTAAATAATTCTGCAATAATAAACTATGGATATGAAAAAGAAGAGTTTATGCAGCTTAAAATCGAAAACATAGAAGATTCTGTAAATAATTTTAATTCAAATAATCAGGATGAGGAATCTATGCCTTTGAATAAAGATTTTTTTTCTGAAAGGGCAACCCATCGATTGAAAAACGGACAAGTTATATCTGTAGAAACATATAAAAACGAAGTAGAATACAACCATCAATTGGCAACTTTAATGGTCTGTAACAATGTTACAGAAAAGCTACAGTATTTAGAAACAATACAAACACAGAATATAAAGTTGAAAAATATAGCTTGGACACAAAGCCATATTTTAAGAGCTCCGCTTACCAGAATGCTAGGTGTTTTAAATCTACTAGAGACAAATTCTATTTCAGAAAAGGAACTTCCTTTTTGGTTATATCAAATAACGCTTACTGCCAAAGAATTAGATACCATTATTTCTAAAATTGTGAATGAAACAGAAACAATAACATAGAGTGCAATATCGCTTACATTAAGGCAATTGCTTTTTCCGTTAAGTCATGTTGGAACCATTCTTTCTATTTACTAGGATAACAACAACAATTGCGGTACATTTCTTTTAAACCCCAATTTCAAGAAAGTTTAAAAACTTTGACAAAACAGGGCTAACTTGTTTGTTACAGAAAATCAAGTCAGATAGAATAGCACACCTTTGATTTACGATTCGGACTTATTGATTCTTCTTTTTTATGCAGAGCAAAAATACCCCCCAAACTTTGTTTGCTGCATGCGCCAATAATCGAATATTCGGGTATACCTCTTTACTATGGGCTACACCTATGGCTTCTATATTTCGCACCTTTGGTCCTATTTAGGCTTGTTCAAATATCGCCCCTGTTGAAATACTTCTTCTTTAGGTTTTTTAAGCACCAAAGGTGCGAAATCTTTAGCATAGCCTAGGGCTATGAAATGAATTAACCCAC
>DIUJ01000044.1:0-9027 GCA_002422315.1 Bacteroidetes bacterium UBA6161 | reverse complement strand
CTAATGCGTATTTTGGGTTTAAAATAGTGTCCAACACAATACTTGTCAATTCTAATGTTTTCCTTTGTTAGGTGTTTCGTGTTACCAACTTATTGGCGGATTGCCAACCACACTTAAATTTGTCGTCCTTCGACACGATTTTTGCGAGTGTAAAAATCATTTAGAACAAATTAGAACTCTTCGGATCTCTAAAGATTTACATTAACTTTGGCTGAGAAAAGCAAAAAACACAAGCGCTTTGTTAAGCATCTATACTCCTTTTTTAGGAGGGGATTATATGTCTTTTTTTATCTTTCACTTGTTTTTCATGCCCCAAAACGAAGCTTCTCTCATATTTGTCTAATGCACAAAGAAAAAATACATTTTTTGCAATGGAAAGATTTACTTTGTAACGAATAATTAGAACGTATGGAATTAAAAAATAAAATAGCAGTAGTAACAGGTGTCTCCAAAGGAATAGGTTTGGAATTGGTAAAAAAACTCCTAGAGGAAGGGGCAAAAGTGTATGGACTTGGAAGAAACAACTCTTTGCAACACCCCAACTTTTTCTTTATCCAAACAGATGTTAGAAACATTGGCGAAGTAAATGCTGCTTTTGACCAAATCTTGAAAGAAAACAACCACCAAGTCCATGTTTTGGTAAACAATGCAGGCTTAGGCTATTTTGGATATTTAGAAGATATGCCCGTGGAACAATGGCACGAAATGTTCGATACCAATGTGAATGGCATTTTTTATTGCACCAGAAGGGTGTTAGAGTCAATGAAAAAACAAGGCCTAGGCCATATTGTAAATATATCTTCTATTGCAGGGCTGGAAGCATACCCCCAAGTGGCAGCATACAGTAGCACCAAGTTTGCGGTAAAAGGTTTGAGCGAAGCCTTGTACAAAGAGGTTCGGGATTTTGGAGTAAAGGTTACATGTGTATACCCGGGTAGTGTTAAAACAGATTTTTTTAGAAATAGCCCAAGTATACAACCACACGACTACATGCTTATGCCCGAAGATCTTGCTCAAGTTATTTTGCAAGCGCTTCAAACTCCAAACAATTTCCATCAGGTAAATTTAGAAATCAGACCTTTGCAGCCTAAAGGACCCATCAAAAAATAAGGATTTTTAAAAAGAAAATAGAATAAGTATCTTTGTTTTTAGTTTATATAAAAAACAATGCACCCAAAAAGTAGTCTAAGGCTAAAATTAGAAGAGTTTGTTCAAAAATACCACCAAACCGAGGTTTGGAGAGGTCTTTTTTTACTTGGAGCTCTGGCTTTAGGCCTTTTTTTGGCTTTGGTAAGTGTAGAGTATTTTTTTAGACTTAATACAGCAGCTAGAACTTTTTTGTTTTGGGCCTCGGCTTTTTCGCTTGCCTATGTGGTGATTAAGCATATTCTTTTACCTATACTAAGACTTGTAAAATGGAGCAAAACAAGACTTAGCTTAGAACAAGCAGCTGTAAAAATAGGAAGTCATTTCACAGAAATAAGCGATAAACTTTTAAATGCCTTGCAATTGGAAGACATGTCGCAACAAAATCCACAATCCAATGAATTGCTTATAGCGGCTATAAACCAAAAAACAAAAGAATTAAGCCCTTTGCCTTTTCATTTGGCTATTGATAAAAAAGAAGTAAAACGTTTTGCAAAATATTCTTCTGCGGCAGTTCTTATCCTTTTTGTATTGGCAGCCTTCAACAAAAAGATTATCCAAGAAGGCTCGCACCGATTGCTTCATTTTTCTACACATTTCGAAAAACCCGCTCCCTTTGACTTTGTAATTCTAAACAAGGAACTTAAAACCTACAAAAACACTGATTTTGAACTTGTACTAAAAACCGAAGGCAAGCAAATACCGGAAGAAGTGCTTTTGGTTTGGGGAGGAAACCCAATTAAAATGGAAAAAAGCAAAGCAGGTATTTTTCGTTATACCCTCAAAAATGTGATGGGATCTCAATCTTTTTACTTTAGTGCTTTGGATTTTATCTCTAAAGAGTTTTCCCTTTCGGTAATACCGGTTCCTAGTATTACTTCCTTTCAGTGTAGTTTGCAATACCCTGATTATTTGCAAAAAACAAACGAGAAACTAAGCAATGTGGGCAATCTTTCTGTTCCTGAAGGCACTATTATTAAATGGAACATTAAAACAAGTGACGCAGAAGTGCTTCATGCTTTTTTTGAAAACAAAAAGGTAGAATCTAAGAAAATAAATGAAAATGAATTTGAACTAAGTGTAAAAGCTGGTTTTTCTATGGATTATGGCTTTGTACTCAGTAATAGTTTTTCAAACAAATCCGATACCGCCGCATATTTCTTGGAGGTGCAAAAAGACCTGTTCCCAACAATTGTGGCAGAACAACAGGCCGATAGCGTCCAAATTAACCTGGTTTATTTGTTTGGCGACTGCTCGGACGACCATGGCTTACATAAATTAGCACTTTACTTTAGAGAAAAAAATAGCAATAGCCCCTACTACAAAAAACAACTACCTATTACAGATAATTTCCAACAAAGTTTCTTTGTTCCTTTTTTAACAACAGAATACAAAGAGTTACAAAACAAAGAAATAGAATATTATTTTGAGGTTTGGGACAACGATAAAAACAATGGTTACAAGAGTAGCAAAACAAGTATAGGTAATATAAAAACACCAAGTACAAAAGAGCTAGAAGAGAAAACAGAACAGTCTGGACAGGCTATTTCCGCTGCCTTACAAAACAAAATGGCAAAAGCCATAGAATTGCAGAAAAAAGCAGCCGAAATGCAAAAAGCATTGCAACAAAAAAGCACCTTAAATTGGGAGGATAAACAAAAATTAGAAGATTTGCTTAAGGAACAAAAAAAGCTAAGCAAGGAAATTGAAGCGCTCCAAGAGCAAAACAAAGAAAGAAATCAAATTGAAAACCAATTTAAAAACAAAGACCAAGAATTACTTCAGAAACAAAAAGAACTTGAAAAATTGTTTAGTGAATTGCTCGACGACAAAACCAAAGAACAGTTTAAAAAACTAGAAGAATTGCTTAAGCAAAACCAAAAAGATAAACTACAAAACGAGTTGAACGAACTGAATAAAGACAACAAGGATTTAGAAAAAATGTTGGATAGGGCATTGGAGCAGTTCAAGCAATTGGAACTAGAGAAAAAAGTAAATGAAACGGTAGAGAAATTAGAAGAATTAGCAAAAAAACAACAAGAACTGTCGCAAAAAACAGAAAATGCCCCCAAATCTGAAAAAGAAGCACTCCAACAACAACAAGAAGAAATTAAAAAAGAGTTTGAAGAGCTAAAAAAAGACCTAAACGATATAAAACAGAAAAACAACAATTTAGAGACTCCCTTAGACCTACATAAAACCGAAAAAGAAGAACAGTCGGTTGGCAACAAAATGCAGGATTCAGAAGAAAACATTCAAAAAGGCAAAATGAAAAATGCTTCTCAGAGCCAAGAGGAAGCCGCAGAAGAAATGGAGCAAATGGCCAAAAAAATGAAAGAGAAAATGGAGGAAGCACAAGACGAAGAAGAGGAAGAAGATTATATGAAATTAAGGGTTTTATTAAAAAACTTGGTGGTTCTTTCTAAAGAGCAAGAAGCCCTTTTACAAGAGTTCAAAAGTATAAAAAACTATAACCCAAGGTTCATAGAATTGTCTCAAAAACAAAAAGAAATTAGGCAAGCAAGCGCTCAACTTCAGGATAGCTTGTATGCTTTGGCCAAAAGGCAGGCCCAAATCTCTTCTTTTGTTACCAAGGAAACTTCTGAAATGGTGTACAGCATGGAAAATGCTTTAAAGCACCTTACAGAAAGAGATGCTGCTTCTGCAGTGGTAAGGCAGCAATACGCCATGACCCACGCCAACAATTTGGCTGTAATGCTTACCGAAGTGCTTAAAAATATGCAAGAGCAGTTGAATTCTAAAAACAGCGAAAAGAAAGACCCCAAGGATGGCAAACCCAGCGCAAGCTGTAAAAATCCAGGAAAAAGTAAAAACAAACAAGGCGACCCTAAAAGCGGAATGCAGGGAATGCAAAAACTGCAAGATAAATTAAACAAAGACATGCAAGACCTTATGCAAGGGGTAAAAGAAGGAAAACAACCCACTAGCAAAGAGTTTGCTAAAATAGCAGCACAACAAGAAGCCCTGAGAAAAGAACTGGAGAAAGTAGAAAAGCAAATGAAAGAAGATGGCGAGTCTGACGGAAAAGGTGGCGATATAGGCAAAACCAAAGAGCTGATGGAGCAAACCGAAAAAGAACTGTACCAGAAAAAAATTAATCCTGAATTAATACAACGCCAAAGCGAAATCTCCCATAGACTTTTTGAACACGAAAAAGCTGAAAGAGAAAAAGGCGAAAAAGAAGAACGAAAAGGCGAAACAGCTAAAACAACGCCCACCAGTATTCCTCCTTCTTTAGAAAAATATTTGAAAGAGAAAGAAAAAGAAGTAGAATTTTATAGAACTTTGCCGCCGGAATTTAATCCATATTACAAACAAAAAGTTAAAGAGTATTTTAAAGAGGTGCAAAAGTGATTTTATGTATTGATACAGGGTCGGAGTGGTGCAGGGTTTCTTTGTGTAAAAACAACACAGAATCACTTGTAAGTGCACATAGCAGTCTTCCCAATAGCCATTCGGCAACACTTTTACCTTTGGTAAGAGATCTTTGTAGCCAAGAAGGCTTAGCACCTGCAGATATTCGCGCAGTGGCTTTGTCTGCTGGTCCCGGTTCCTATACAGGCCTGCGAATAGGAAGTGCAGCTGCTAAGGCTTTGGCTTTTTCTTTAAATATTCCTTTTATTGCTATTTCATCTTTGGAAATTTTAGCCTTGCATAGTTTGGCTTTTTTGAATCAAAACCCCGAAAAAAAACCTTCAGAACCCTTTGTGTTTCTACCCCTTTTAGACGCACGCAGACAGGAAGTATACATGGCTACTTTCCAAAGCAGTGGCAATAGAATTATAGCAGATAAGCCCTTGGTTTTGGAAGAAAAAAGCCCTGAGGAATGGCTCCCTTCTTACGCTGTTTTGTCGGGTTCGGGAGCGCCTAAAACCCTAGCCTTGTTTCCAAACCACCAATTGCTTTTTTACCCAGAATTAGTTTCTCCTGATTCTAGTGTTGCTATGGCTAAAATAGCCTTAAGTCGTTATGCACAACAAGATTTTTCAAATCCCAAAACCTTTGAACCTTTTTACCTAAAACCCTTTTATTTAAATACAAGCCCCAAAATATGATAAAATTAGCCCCCAAGGATTTTATACAAGAATCCTCCAATAGCCTCGTTATAGACATGCGAATTCCAGATGTTTTTGAAAGGGGTTTCCTTCCCAACTCTTTAAATATTGGAACCAATGGAGATTTTGTTTCTTGGCTGAATAATCTGGTACAAAAAGACAGAAGATTGCTTTTGATTTTGCCAGAAGATAAGGCAAACGAGGTATATACTCAACTTGTAAAGGAAGGATATGCCAATATTGTAGGGGTGTTTGATGGTAAAATGGAGGAACTTTTGGACATTAGCAAAAACAGAGGAATGATTGTTTCTATCACACCAGAAGAAATGATTATGGACTTAGGTTTTCTGAAAGAACACGAACATATTTTAGATGTGCGTTCAGAAGAAGAGTATAAAGATGGGGCCTTGCCAGAGGCTATTCACATTCCTTTACAAGAAATCCTGGCGGCTTCGGATAACAATACACTGATCAAAGACCATGTGTATTATGTGTATTGCGGCGGTGGTTATAGGTCGGTTATTGCTGCTTCTTTGTTGCAGATGCAAGGGTTTTTGAAAATCAAAAACATATATGGCGGATATACCCGCCTAGCAATAGAACTCAAAAAACACAAATAGATTTTTTGCCTTTAAAGGGCTTCTGTTTTAAAATATCCCGACCAAGTATATTGCTTACTTTCTTTAGGTGCATTGCCTTGTATAGGCACATACGATATTTCGTAAATAAGCTCTACATACCCCATAAGTGCTTTGTTTTCTGCAAAAGACTTTTTAGGCATCACAAGTTTTTGTTTGGTAAAAGAAATTTCACAAATAAAACCTTTTTTGTTTTCTGATACAGATGGGAAAACAGCAAAGTAGAAGGAGTCTACGCTCATAAACAGTGCCAAGGAGGCTGTGCTTTGGGCAGAAGGTGATAAGAAGTGAACTCTGTAACTGCTGTCTTTTTGTTTGAATGCTTTGCAATGAGAAACCGTAAAAGCCACAGGGTGGTTGCTTTGAAGATTTGCAGTATTTCTGTGCTCTACCGTATCTTTGCCATTTAGCGTATAGCCCAATTCTGCATGAATGTATGTGCCCTCAGAGTTTTTCTTGACATATGGCAGCAAGCTGCTTTTTTTGTAAAAACTAAAAGTGTCTTTAAAAGATTTTACCTTTTCTATTGGGGTCCATGCTACAGTTTTGTCAGGAGAGTTGCTTGTTTGCGCTTGGAGAGGCGTATTTCCTATAAGGAGAACGATAAGTAACAAACCAAAAGTAAAAAATTTGTTCATGTTAGAGCCAACAAAGGTAATGTTTTTTTCTTTTCTTTTTTCCTTTGGCAAATATCTCTTTGTCAGGCATTTGCTGAATGCATAAAATTTACCATTTACCTTCTTTCTTTTAGAGTGATTAAACACTCAGAACAATACAAAACAAGATGGAATATTTAAAAAAAGCAATAGAGTTTATAAAAGGAGATGCCAGGCACTTTCAGATATTATTTTTAGGGATGTTTTTAACCTATGGTTTGTTGTTTTTATCTTGGGACTTTAGTGCAAGCCATGTAGCGAGTGTGTTCATAGCGGCTTTAGCCTCTCAAATTTTTTGGATACTATTTTCTAAAGCAGGGTGGGATAGCTTAAAAAGCGCATTGATTACAGCGCTTGGTTTGTCTATTTTGCTTAAAGGGCAAAACGAATGGGTTTTAGCATTTGCCGCTTTTTTAGCCATTCAAAGCAAGTTTATATTTAGGTTAAATGGCAAACATTTTTTCAATCCTGCTAATTTTGGAATAGTGGTTTCGGCATACCTTACAGGCCAAACATGGACTAGCCCAGGGCAATGGGGAAGTGGGGTTGCCCTTTTTTTATTCGTTGTAGCATGTGGCTTGTTGGTACTTCATAGTTCTAGTAGACTAGGCACTGGCTTGCTTTTTCTAGGGGGGCTTTTTACTTTAGATTTTTTATATTACATAGCTTACCAAGGCTGGCCTATGGATTTTGTGTGGCATAAATACACCAATGGTTCTTTGCTTTTGTTTAGTTTTTTTATGATTACCGATCCTCGTTCTACCCCTAGTCATCCTCTTGTAAGGCATTTATGGGTGATTTTATTGTCTGTCATATCCTTTTATTTCACATCCTTTTACTATATGCAAAATGTATTTATCAAAGTGCTTTTTGTAGGTTCTTTGTTTACACCATTGTTAGATAAATGGTTTAAACACAAAGCGTTTCAATGGAAAATTAATTTAACAAACAAAATGAATACTAAAAATTTAATTACAGCGGTGGTTTTAGCATTGTTGCTAGCCCCTCTAAATCTTGCTGCATTTTGTGGCTTTTATGTAGCCAAAGCAGGTTCAGAGATTTACAACAACAAGTCAGAGGTTATTTTGGTTCGCAATGGAAAAATTCTCACCGTAACCATGAGCAATGATTTTAAAGGAAATGTAAAAGACTTTGCAATGGTAGTTCCTGTGCCAGAGGTGCTAAGAGAAAGGGATATAAAAGTAGTAGATAGGTCTATTTTTGCTTCCTTGGATGCCTACTCTGCTCCTAGGCTTGTAGAGTATTACGACCATAACCCCTGTGGAAACTTTATAGAGTATGATAAACTAGAAAGAATGTCTTCTGTTGCAGAAAGCAATGTTCCAAGTACCAGAAAGAGTTTAGAAAACAAAGAGGTAAAGATAGAGGCGTCTTATTCTATTGGAGAGTACGACATTCTTATTTTGTCTTCCACAGAGTCTAAGGCGCTAAAAACATGGTTAAAAACCAATGGATATGCAATCCCTGAAAATGCAGAAGAAGTATTAGACCCTTACATTAAGGACAACCTGAAGTTTTTTGTAGTAAAAGTAAATGTGGAAAACATGAAAAAGGGAAATTTTGATTATTTACGCCCAATTCAGATAACCTACGAATCCGAAAGGTTTATGTTGCCCATAAGATTGGGAATGGCCAATGCTCAGGGTGCGCAGGATTTGTTGGTGTACGCTTTTAGTAAAACAGGAAGGATAGAAACAAGCAATTATAGAACCGTTAAGATGCCAACAGGAAATAATATACCGACTTTTGTATTGCAAAACTTTTCAGATTTTTATAGCAAAACTTTTGACCATCAATATGCTGCAAACAACGAGCAAGCGGTATTTTTAGAATATGCTTGGGAGGTTACGCCTACTTTTAATGGGATGAAATGCGATCCGTGTATTGGTCCACCGCCTATGACAAATGAATTAAACAAAGCAGGAGTAAGTTGGGGTATGCAAAATTCTGGCGAAAAAGTTTACTTTACTCGTTTGCATGTAAGGTATACAAGAAATAAGTTTCCACAAGACCTGCAATTTATCGAAACACCCAACAAAGAAAACTACCAAGCAAGGTATGTAATTACCCATCCTGCTTATGGCGAAATGAAATGCAAGGAAGGCTTGCAATACCAACAAAAACTATTGTCGAGACAAAAAAGCGAAGTGTTTAATTATGCACAGCTAACCAATCAAAAAGCAGAAGATTTTAAATGGTATTACAAGGATGCTTCTGTTAGTTCAAAAGTACAAAACAAATGGGGAGGAGTATTCTCTCTTACACACCTGCTTCTTCTTTGGGCTTTCTTACTGCTTATGGCCGTGGCTTATAAAACATTTTCTTTGCTAAAAACACCTAAATAGTAAACATGGAGGGGCCCAAACGAATCTGTAGTTTATTCTTTAGATTCGTTTGGGCTTGGGCATTACATAAGGTTAATACAATACTTGTCGGATTGGTTTATTCAGATGCTTGGTGTTTTCACCAACTATATGTAATAAATTCCCC
>DIUJ01000028.1 GCA_002422315.1 Bacteroidetes bacterium UBA6161 | reverse complement strand
GCAAGTCTCCCAAAAGTATACGGTGCTGGATTGGTATTTTTCGGGGTGAGGAACATAAAGCGAAGGTAGGGAAAAAATTTTGAAAACACGCTTTTTGAAAGTGTCAAAAGCATTTTAATTAGATACGGCAGTGGCGGTATACTATATCACTCGCAAGATGCTATAGCTGTTCGGAAGGCCTTTTAAGATTAGTACACTTATGGCAAGATGCGAGCAAGAAGGAGGAACTTTTGTCCGCTATTTTGTGTTTGATTAAATATACTTTCATTGACCCTAAAACACCAAATTCGAAACACTAACAATACTATCCTACTTTTTCATTTTACGGAAACCTTTTTCCCAATCTTTTGAATCAGAATAATAAAACAAATGGGACTCAGCTGAGATTGGAAATGATACTGTGAAATTAGCACTATCCCTTTGCATATAGTATATTGTGTTGTACCCATCGCTTTCTTCAAGCCCCAAATCCTTTAAATTGTCTGGAAGTTTATTTTCTTTACATTTATATGCCTCAATCTTTTTAACAATAATTGCGGCTTCTTTCTTCAGTTTTTTTTCCCGAATTAGGTTATTAGTACAAGACAGTAAGAAAACACAAGATAAAACCAAAATTGAACTAAATATTTTAACGTATTGAAAATGTCTTAATTTTAATTTGCTTTTCATCGTTTAATTACATATAATTTAAATAAAAATTAAGGAGGGGGCAATCCTTGACCTGGATAATTCGCAGGTGTAGCTACTGGTGCTGGTTGAGGCGTTGTATACATTGGTGTAACGGTGTGATTTGTAGCACTAGGTGTCTCAGTTGGTTCAGCCTCGGGCAAAACATCATAATTAGGTGCTTTTTCAGGAGTTGTAGCTTTTAGTTTTTCATTAAAATAATTTTCCAATTGCACTCCCAATGTTAATTTGCTATTTGGGTCAAAATAATTTGCGCCAAAATCAGCACCGTAGTAATCACTAGGCAAGTCTTCATAACTATATGCTGAGTGAGATGCAAAAAACCTGTCACTCATTTCTTGCCAATATCCTTGTTGTACAGCAATAGCTAGTGGGTCTTGATTTGCCTGCGCTTTTACAATATGGTATATCTCGCTCTGTTTTCCATATTTAGACTTTTCCAGTTCTATTAACATTTTTTGAGCTGCATCTTTTTCACTTTTCGCTTTATAAGCAATTCCAGCGTAAAAAATGAAATGAGACATATCTATCCAACCGCCTTTTTCTGTGTATATATACTTGTCGATATATGTATTAATCTTTTGAGTATTTTGAGGCATAGGTCTGCCTCCTTCAAACTTTGTAATACTAAAATTCAACATTGCTTGTGAAGCACTTATACCTGACTTTACTCCAGATTGTGTCCCTGTAGTATTCAATGTTTTTACAAAACCTGATATTGTGCCAGCCTGAGGTTTAATTGGTTCATTGCCATCTGGATCAATTAAAGATATTGGTTTATTCTCAACAAATTGATATGGTGATAAAGATGGAAAATTTTTTTCTAAAGGGTCTCTACTCAACCACCTCCCCAATCTACTGTCATAAATCCTTGCTCCGAAATCCAGAGAATTTCCTTCACCTTTCAGCTCATTATCTTTTTCCATCCCATTAAACCCATACCTATACTCCCCCTTGGAAACACTCACCATTATACNNATACTACCAAAAGTATATGTTGGAAATGCGGTATTATTTGGGGTGGGGAACATAAAGCGAAGGTAGGGAAAAAGTTGTAGGTTTGTTGATGTTTACATAAAACGTTTACAGGATAAAGATGGTTCTATTTATTGCTACTTATTCTAACCAATGAAAATAAAGAATCAAAAAGAGGAGTCATTTCTGAGTTAGGAAAGCCTTCTTTTTTCGTACTCCTCTGCTTTAAAACATTAAAATCACACCAATAAAGAGTTGAATTTTCTATTGGATTTTGATTTTCTTTCATCCCATTCTTTACCCAGATTAAATATAATTGCCACCCTTGATCTAAGTTTTTCAACAACCTTTCATCTTTTAAGTTTACAAATTTTATTGAGTTAAAGTGATTAGATTCTCCAAATATTTCCTCCAAATTATCGTTTACATTAAGCAAAATATTAATACCATCATTTCTGAAAATATTTGCAATTACAGAAAACTCATCAGGCGGATAGTAATTAGAAATATTTGTTTTTCGATTGAATAAATAATCATTAACCCTTATCGCTTCGATTAGGAAGAGCGAATGGTATGATTCAAATAAATGACCGATAACTAAAGGTATCTTTTTTCGTTCATAAAGTTCAGAGTAGTAAAGAGACTTGTCAGAATACCCAAGCCTAAATTCTTTATATTTAAGTAAGTATTTTATTATTGGCTCTTTGTGCTCTTGTATAGTATCCCATATCCTATTTAATTTATATACTTCTGGTTTAAATTCATTTCTTGATAATATACTATCTATCAAAATGCCCTTCTGGATATAGAATCGATTTAAAATAGAATGATAAAATTCTGAATCAGCTTCTACTTTTTTTGGTTGGCTACAAGAAGAATAGATTAAAAAAACAATAACAACAAGCAATACTTTTCCACTGTTTTTACTACTTTTCATTGGGCTTATACCATTTAAAATCAGACTCACTAACCCCAGCTCCCTTTAAATCATAATTCTCTTTTTTATCACTCCCCCAACTATTATATACATTTATTGAAATTGTCAACTCTTTTCCAGTTTTAATTTCCGTTAAATGGTATACTGTTGCTAATCCATTATCTAACATTACAGACTCAACCCTGTCCCATGTAACATTTTCCTCTATATCAGACCCTTTGAATGCAAATGAAAATAATTTTTTGCCTTCTTTATTAATTCCAGCCACTTTAATTGCATGAGAAGGATTACCATTACTAAAAAAAACTCCAATATCCGCCTTCTTAGAAGAGTTCACTTCTTTATAGTTATCAGACAATAAGTCTTTTATACCTTCGTTCATAATACCTCCAGTGTTAAATGCATATCCAAAGCAATTAGTTGTAACAGACTTATATTTTTCCTTTTCATAGTCTCCTGAGCTATTATTCGGCATATTAAACTCTGTAAAAACTTCTACTTTTTTGATTTTGGGTTTGGGTGGATTGCAAGACCAAAAATTGCTTTTTTGTTTTTCTTGCACTTCTTTGATCCCACTAAAGATATGCGTTATTCTATAAACAACAACATCATTCCCTTTTGATGTTTTATAGGAATAAACGGATGCTAAAAAAGACATTGCAATATCCTCATCATCAATTCTATATTTTTTCGATCGAAGTGTTTGGTCTGCTGCATTTAGTTCTTGAAGCCCTTCAAGATCAATACACGCAATTGGCTTATTTCCCGCAAACTGATAAGGAGTATACCAGGGGAAACTCACAAACAATGGATCCACACTCAAAAACTTTCCATAAGATGGATTGTAAATTCTAAACCCATAATCCTGCAATCCTGTTTCGTTATCTGTCTCTTTCCCATTAAACCCATACCTATACTCCC
>DIUJ01000016.1 GCA_002422315.1 Bacteroidetes bacterium UBA6161 | reverse complement strand
AGTGTTTCCAAGGGGGAGTATAGGTATGGGTTTGGGACTCACGAAAAAGATGATGAAGTTACAGGTTCGGGAAATTGGTATAGTTTCGGTGATTATGGATATGATTCACGATTAGGAAGAAGGCCAAGTCCTGACCCATTGAAACAAGCTATGCCATATCTATCTCCTTTTGCTTTTTCAAAAAACAACCCTGTTTTTTATATTGATATTGATGGTCAATATCCATTTACTTTTGTTGTTAGATCTTATGAACATAGTGGATTTTTTGGCACACCATTTAATTCCATAGGCGATAACAGAACAGCTACAACCGCTACTAGTGCATTAGCTCGCATCCATTTTAAAATGGACATTGAAACTAATGGAAATAAGATTGAACAATACAGGGCTTGGAGTAGTCCGTCTGTGCAAATAATGTATCCAATTGCTCCATTTATCAATCCTAAAATAGATATAGCAAAACCTGAATACAATGCAAATGCAGACAACAAAGGCAACTATAATTTTAACGCTTCTGCGGCTGAACCAATCATGTCTAAAATTCCTGTTGTTGGCGGGCTAACTCCTGATATAGATATTAAAGGAGCAATGAATATTGTTGAAAAGGGTGGAATTTTAAATATCAAGGGACAAATTAAAGGCGATGGATTTCCAGACGCGGAAACCTTTATCAAAGATAAATCAGGACAATCTATTATGTTAGGTACTTATAATCATAGTTCAACAGGAAGTCCTGTATGGAGTTTGTTAGGTGATGGGAATCAACAAATGATAGATGTTAATGTACAAATTAAATTAGACAAAAAAGGTGATTTTTCAAAGGCATGGTCAATAGATGCGAAAGGAAAGAAAAGTCCATTAACAATTATCGCAGCCGAAAAAACAGAAGAGAAAAAATGAGATTATTATCCATAATTTGTAGTCTGTGTATTATTTATGGTTGCCAAAAAAAGAACAACATAAGAATATTTTTAGTACCCAAAGATTATGAAGGAGCGTTATTAATTATTGAAGATGAAACCGCTGATAAATCAATCACTTTAATGGGAGATACAATGTTATTTGATTTTACCAAATCAACGATTTTAAAGTTTAAAGGTAAATTTATAGAATACAACTCGTTACTGGATAATTTAAAATACTACTACGTTGATAAGACAGGTAATAAAATTGAAATTCCTATTGCAATAGGTTCATTCACGAAAATGGACAGTAATAAAGTTTATGTTCATTTAAAGCATACACAGATTAGTGAAAATGTTCAATGTGATTTAATT
Organism: Bacteroidetes bacterium UBA6161; assembly: GCA_002422315.1. Taxonomy (GTDB): domain Bacteria; phylum Bacteroidota; class Bacteroidia; order NS11-12g; family UBA955; genus UBA6161. The sequence goes on along the minus strand of DIUJ01000016.1, from coordinate 2,310 downwards.
TCTACACCTAAAAATTTCAACTATTATTTACAACAACAGAATTTATTATGTGATAGCCTTATGTCTAAAAGACCACGACATAGTTACTTCCAATAGTTCCCCAGCTCTCGCTCGCATCTTGCGAGTGAGCTAGAATAGCGCCTCTGTCGCATTTAACAAAAATGCTTTTGATACTGTTCAAAAAAGCGTGTTTTCAAAACTTTTTCCCTACCTTCGCTTTNNCTTTTGGTAGTATAATGGTGAGTGTTTCCAAGGGGGAGTATAAGTATGGAATGAACACCCAAGAAAAGGACAATGAGATTTATGGGGAGGGAAATTCATACTCGGCGGAGTACTGGCAGTATGATGCGAGATTGGGGAGAAGGTGGAATGTGGACCCGAGACCAAATCCGAGTATAAGCAAGTATGCTTGTTTAGGAAATAACCCAATTGGGTACAGTGATAAATTTGGTGATACAGTATCCAAACAACTGCAATTAAAACTCTATAACTCAAGAGAAGAAGCAAATAAATTAATTGACCAAATCGGAGACTACAAGAAAAAACTTACATCATTAATGGTTGATGGTAGTGATAATAGTAAATTAATTTCAGGAATTGATGAAGCTAATCATGCAATAAGCGAACTCCAATCATTCCTTTCAAAACTAAACAATATAGAAAATGATTCCGAACGAGATTATGACATCAAAGTTGACAATTCATATACTACTGCCGGTGTTTTGTATACTAATGGTTCGATAACTATCGTTTTTCCAAATCTTGAGGAAGAACAAGATATAAGTTTGCTTTCCCATGAAATTGAACATTTATATCAATATTCTGTAGGAAAACTAAATTACAATTCTAATAAAAATGTATCTGGTATTTCTTATGATATTTTTGATGAAGTAGATGCCTATAAGACACAATGGGCATTCAGTTTTTTTGGTAGTTTTTTAGGTGAAACAGATGTTAAATATAATGAAATCATTCCGTCAAATATAGTTGGATTACATTTAGATTACCAGATGATTTGGCAAAAAACAGAGTTAAATAGAGCTACTATAATGACCGATGAAATAGCAAAATATTATTCCGAGTATTTTTTTGAAGGAGAACACGCCAAAAAAATGTATGAGTTTTTAAAAAGTAACTATTTAGGAAGACCATTAGGTGAGTTTACTAATAACATTGAAAAGTAATGAGGGTTTTATTTTACATTAACATGGTGTTGTTCATTGTGAGTTGTAGTTCTAGTTTAACTCCAACAAATAGTACGCAGGTGTTATCCCGATGGTCAAACATATACTCTATTGATTTGTGTAAAAACGGCGACTATAATATTTATCAAAGTTTCAAAAGAAACGAAACGACAAGTATTTCTAATAACTCAATACTTAAACAGAATGGTTATTATATATTAAACAAGGACAGTAATTTATTATTAACTCCCCAAGAAGAGATTAATTGTAATAAAAAACATGGTATTACTGTTTTAAAAAGAAAAAAAGCAAGTAAAAAAAACGTGAAATTGATTTTTCCGAAAAGTATTCTTAATAGTGGGTTTTATTTAATATACAATGATTCTATTTACAGCCCCCTAAATACAACTCTAGACTTACCTTTTGTTGAGGATAAAAAGGACATAATGATTTCTTGTTTAACCTGCCAAAGAGTTATATTGGAACTAGAGCCTGGGTTTTCATATGATGTTTTAAAATCAAATCCTATTTATGAAAATCTAGATTTTAGCAAATGCGAAATCACTGGTTTTTATAAGAATGATTACCTTTACTTATTAATAAATAACGTTATAATTTGTTTTTCAAAAACCAATAATGAGCAATGTATTACGTATATAGAGAAAAATAGAGTACGTTTGGTTTATTAAACGCCAACACTTATGGTATGTTTTCACAAAAAAGTAACACCCATAATTTTTTAAATTGCTTGTGTTACTTTCAAATAATAAAAACCTTTTCCCTACCTTCGCTTTATGTTCCCCACCCCAAAAAATACCGCATTTACAACATATCCTTTTGGTAGTATAATGGTGAGTGTTTCCAAGGGGGAGTATAGGTATGGGCTTAATGGGATGGAAAAAGATAATGAGATGAAAGGTGAAGGAAATTCTTTAGATTTTGGAGCAAGAATTTATGACAGTAGATTGGGGAGGTGGTTGAGCGTGGATCCGTTGGTAGCTTTACAACCACATACAACTCCATATAAATGCAATAATAATAATCCTATAATTTATATTGACCCTAACGGTGAGGCAGAATTTTATTATAAAGGAAAATGGATTGGTCGAGATGGAGAGTCTGATAT
>DIUJ01000022.1 GCA_002422315.1 Bacteroidetes bacterium UBA6161 | reverse complement strand
ACCCAAAGGGCAAAATACGCTAATGTGTATTTTGGGTTTAATATGAATAGCAACGCATGAAATGCGTTGTAAAATATGAGAATAGGCACAACCGCAAAGCGGTTGAATTTAATCGCGAATGATTCAACCCGCTTCGGGGTTGTTTTTTACTACTATTATAGCAACAGGTTGCACCTGTTGTTATTCATATTCAAGCCTTTTAGGCTTGTTAAATTGTATAGGTAGGGAATTGATTTTCTGAATTGGTGCGGTTAAATTAAGTAAAAAAACATGTATAAAATTGTATATCAATTCGTTAATCTTGATGATAGAAAAAGAGGATAAGTAAGAAAGTTTGCTGTCATATTATATTTCATCATTTGGGCTTCCTAATGTTGAAACTCAATTTAAATATAACTTATGACTCTATAAAACCTAGCAGAATACAATTTAATGCATAAAAAAAGCCAACCTAAGAAAGGTTGGCTTTTTAATTATAAAAATATACCTATTAATAAATTGCAATTCTTGTTGAAGACGATACATTCGCTCCAGTAAGAGTTACAATATAGTTTCCTGATTTAATACCAGACAAATCCAACTTGATTTGATTAGTTCCTGAAACAAATTCTAGTGAATTAATCTGTTTAATAATTCTACCTGACATATCCATTACCCTAATACTTGCATTTGACTCCCCAACTTTTAAATTAAATTTAAGGTTAGTCACATTTTGAGTAGGATTTGGGAACGCTGTAAGGTTTGTAAAATTATCTTTTTTAGCAACTTTATTTACTGAGGTCAATAAAGATTTTGATTCAAAGAAACCTCTTCCGTGGGTTGCAACATAAACAACTGGTCCTTCCCATGGTTTCCATCTGTATTGACGGATAATGTATGTAGCAACTCTTGCCATCCCTTGGTTTTGTTCTTCCCAAGTAGTTCCACCATTTTCAGTAGCCCACACACCAAATTCTGTAGCTAATACAATATAATTAGGATCTTCTGTACTAATGATTGCATCATAAACAGGGAAGTTTGCAAGATTTCCAGTAATATTTGTGTAAGTAGGAACCGCATCTAAAATATTTTCGCTTAGGAAAACATAAGATGTATTACCATAGTTACCTAAAGTAATCACAGCTCTATTAGGATTGTTTGGGTCTATATTTATGGATGTAATAGCTCTTCCTGAAGGCAAACCAGATGTTATATTAGTAAGAGTAATATTAGGGTCTATAGTAAATCCAGGCAATGCAATCGTGTCAAAATTTGCTAAATTAAGTCCATCTACTCTAAACAAATTGCCACTTCTACAAATGAATAAAGATCCTCCATCTTCAGAAAACTCAAGATCTACTACCCTTCCAGAACCAGTCATCCCATTAGTATTGTCTGCAATAGTAAACCAACTTGGTTCTTGAGAAGCATCTAAGGCATCTATAGCAACCCAAATTCTATTGTTTTGAGCAAAAAACAACCTACCTACTCCATTTGTTTCGTCTTCCCATAGTTTAAATTGAGCATTAAAGTCTGCAAAAATAGAACTTGTTCCAGCACCTTCTCCTGTAAGTCTACCATCCCATATTGGCGCAAAAGAGGAACCACCATTAACCGAACGTCTTAAGTTTCCATATTGTGATTCTGCAAAAATTACTCTCGGATTAGTTTTTGAAATTTCAGTTTGAAAACCGTCTCCACCCAAAACACGAACAGAGGACTTATCTTTAGTTCCAACTCTGTTTACAAATAGAGTTCCATTGTCTTGTGTTCCTCCAATTACATGCCCACTTGCATTTGCTGCTAAACCATAAAACTGAGTAGTAGCAAACATTTTATTTCTGTCATTAAAAGTACGACCTCTATCATCAGAATAATACATTCCGCCATCGGTACAAACAATTAGTGTTGGTATTGGGGTAGAATAATCCCATAAGAACTCATGTTTGTCTGCGTGGCAATAAGCTAAATTTCCAGGTATATCTGCAAGGCTTCCTATTATTTTGGCCACACCATTGTCCCACTCTCCTAATTGAACACCTCCAATAATTACTCTTTCTTTGTTTAAAGGGTCTACAGTTAAGCACAAGTCAAAATTTCCTTGACCTTGAAGAGTTAAAATTTGAGATAATGGGTCAAACTGTGGGCTTCCTCCTGGCTGAATAGTAGAGAAAGTAGTTCCTTTATCGGTTGAACGGTACAAACCTTCCATGTAGTCATTTCCTGCAGTACCAGTAATATTCCCTGCTGCAACCACATAAACGTAGTTTTCATCAGTTGGGCTAACTGCTATTCTTAATCTAGAAACGTTGCCTCTATATGTAATAGACAACACTTGGAATGTTGCTCCGCCATCTGTACTTCTAACGATTTGATTGCTACCAATATAGGCAAAAATAGTTCCGTCCTTTGCAATTTGAACGTCTCTACAATTTCCTGGTCTGGCAACAACCCATGTTGCACCTTCGTCATCAGAATACCTTAAACCAGTTTGGGTTCCAACCCACACTCTTTCTTTTTTAAGGGAGTCACTAGCCATAATGCTACAGAAACCAAAATTAGTTGTATTGTTTAGTCTTGTAAAATTAACTCCACCGTCTGTTGACCTAAAAATTCCACCTGGAGCAAAGCCAGGAGTTCCGTCTTTTGTACCGAAAGTACCAACAAAACCACCTTCCCCTGTTCCGTAAAGTATAGTTCCGCTAGGAGTTTGTGCAATACTGGTAACATTCAAATTTTCTTGAAGGTCGTTTACTACAGACCATGAGAAACCTCTGTTTGTGGATTTAAATAAACCACCACTAACACCACCAGCATAACGAATACTTGCATTGTTCCTGTCAATAAGAAAGGCTCTAATCCTTCCTCCCACATTATCAGGACCAACAAAATTCCAATTTAAATTCTTTGCTAGTCTTCGTGAGTTAGAAGATTGTATAGAATTCAAAGCATTTTCCACATCTTTTTGGTCTACCACACCTGTGATTTGGTTTGCAGAAATCATTCTGTAATACTCCATGGCTTCTGCATAAGCTGTTGGAGCATCAGAAACATAATGCTTCTGATCAATTAAATTGCTTTCATTTCTTGGCGAGTATTCTTTCTTATCTCCTGATAGTAAGAAAAATACACCACCTAATAGCGCGATAAAAGTTGAAGAGTATATAATTTTTTTCATTGTATAAAAATTCTTGTTTTGCTAAGGTTCAAATAAACTACATTTGTTTTAAATTATCAAATAATTTGGTAGAAAAAAGACGTTAGTTTTTGAACACCATTCTTTATTTTACCAAAGGTTTCTTTCTGTATATAAACGGTACTATAAATGTCTTTCGGCATGGTAGGAAGAGCGAACCATAGGCCCACTTTCAACAATATCAAACCCTCTTTTAAGACCTTCTTCTTTATAATGCAAGAACTTCTCTGGAGTTACATATTCTTTTACTTCTAAATGCATTTTAGTGGGTTGTAGATATTGACCTAGGGTAAGTACATCACAACCATTTGCAACAAGATCATCCATTGCTTCGTAAACTTCTTCCGTAGTTTCACCCAGACCAAGCATTATTCCTGATTTTGTTCTTCTGCCTCTCTCTTTGGTTCTTTTTATTTGCTCAAGACTTCTTTCGTATTTAGCTTGTGGTCTAACTATCCTGTATAGCCTTTTTACTGTTTCCATATTATGGGAAACAACTTCAGGCTGTTCATCAATAACCATGTAAAGCAAGTCCCATTGTGCTTTAAAATCTGGTATAAGAGTTTCCATTGTTGTATTTGGATTGAGTCTTTTTATCTCTCTTATAGTAGCTGCCCATACTCCTGCACCTTTGTCCTTTAATTCATCTCTATTTACAGAGGTAATTACTGCATGCTTAACTTTCATAAGTTGAATAGCTTCTGCCACCCTTGTAGGTTCTGCTGTGTCATATTCGGTAGGCCTTCCTGTTGCTACTGCACAAAAAGAGCAAGACCTAGTACACACATTGCCTAATATCATAAAGGTAGCTGTTCCTTCTCCCCAGCACTCGGCCATATTCGGGCATTTGCCATCTTCACAAATCGTATGAAGTTTATTTTCTTTGACAATTTTCTTTACTTTAATATAATTTTCACCAGAAGGAATTTGGATTTTAAGCCAATCTGGCTTTCTCTGTCTGTTCTCTTTTGAGCTTATTGGAAGTTCTATCATGTGTTTAAATTAAGAAGTGCAAAGCTAATATAAAACGATAAAAAGGAGGAAGGATATTTCTGTTTGTATAAAAGATTTGGGCTATTAAAAAATGTATTTAACATAAAACCAGTTTCTATTTTATTTGGAGCATACATATAATTCCCAAATTCTAATACCAAACCTTGACGAAAATATGCGCCAGGAGAAATTCCTAATTGTTCTCTCCCTTTCCAAAAAGATCTTGATTGTAAAATAAATTCTCTTTGATGAACTTCTGGATTATAGCGTGTAGTTATAAAGTCGTATTCGTTTGCACCTGGCGAATGGTAGTCTATATATACAGGAGTTATTAATCCCCAAAGAATACCACCACTTGTATTTAAATAAACTCCAACATTGTTTCTTGTTGTCCTTTGGGCTACAGTTTTTATAAAACCAACTCCTGTGTGAAACAATAACGCATGGTTTATTTTACCATACACAAATGGCCCAGGATCTACATAGGGATTGAATAATTCAAAATTTGATATCCTTTGCTCTTTAATTGCTTTTAATCCCCAAATGCCAAATTCTAAAAACTTAGGAATAGATGCTTGGTTTCCAAGCCCAAGTTTTGTTTCCAAGCCATATCCTCTGTTATTTAAATGGAAACCAAAACTCAACTGATTTCTTTGAGAAAATGAATTTAATGCACTAAACCACAAACAAAAAAACAAGCCAAACAACTTGTAAGAATAGGTCTTGTTTTTTTTGTAAATTTGAAGCATCACAGCAAATATAATATTTTAATAACAAAATGGCTACATCAAAAGTTTTATACAAAGGAGATTTAAGGACTGAACTTACTCATATTCTTTCTAATAATCTTGTATTAACCGATGCCCCTTTAGATAACAATGGCAAAGGTCAAGCTTTTTCTCCTACAGATTTAATGTCTACTTCTCTAGCCTCCTGTATCTTTACAATTATGGGGATTTATGCACAAAGAGAAAATATTGACCTTAGCAACTCTTCTGCCAATGTTACCAAAATCATGAGCAATGAAGGCCCTAGAAGAGTTGTAAAAATTAAAATCGATTTTGTTTTCCCAGCTAACAATTATTCTGAAAAACACAAAAAAGCACTTATACAATGTGCTAAAACATGTCCTGTAGCTTTAAGTTTACACCCAGATATAGAACAAGTTATAAGCTTTGAATTCCTTTAGAATATTTATTTTCTTTGTGCTGGTTTGGCATATAAACCAACCTTCTGTTAAGGCTCAAACAAAAAAGCTTTATTTGAATCACTCAGATTCTAGCTTATTTGTGGATACTTTTATAGAATTTTCACAAGTAGAAAAATATATTCAAACTCATAAAATACTAGCAATACAAAATGGTTTCTTGGAATATGATTTTAATTCTATTCAGTCTTTTGAAGACAGCATTTCCATCAGTGCAACCTTTGGACCCAAAACAGAAAAAATCGAATTAGAAATAGACTCGGAGTCTTCCAGAATATTGGGATTGCAAAATACTAGATTACAAAGCTCTTTAAGTCCGGATAAGATAAAATCCTATCTATTTCAAATACTAAAATATTGGGAAAACAGAGGCTATCCTTTTGTTTCTGCAAAATTATCTAATGTATATTACTCAGAGAGTATGGTTTATGCAAAAATATTGGTTGAAAAGGGTAAATTCTTCACCTATGACACTTTGGAGATTATAGGCAACGCTAAACTAAGTAGTAAATTTCTTATGACTTATTTAAATATTAAGCCTAATCAGATTTACAATGAAGAAAACATAAAAGATATTGAGAAAAAACTCAGAAGCCTTTCTTTTATAACTCCAAGCAAACCAACTACAATTCAATTTATTGGAAACAAAGCCAAACCTATACTCTACTTAAACCAACGGAACAACGATTTGGTAGATGGTATTATAGGGATGGCTCCCAACAACAATACAACTTTAGGTAATCCTAGATTTTTGTTAACCGGTGAATTTAAAATTAAACTTAGCAACTTATTTCAGTCAGCAAAAACCTTTAATTTAAATTGGCGAAGCTTTAGAGAAAGATCACAAGAACTAAATATACAATCCCAGCTGCCCTTTCTTATGGGTTCTAATTTAGGTGCAGATTTTTCTATGTATTTTTTAAAATACGACACTTTGTTTACTCAATTACAATTCAATATAGGTGCTACATACCACTATGCGGGGATGAATAAAATTAAGTTTTACTACCAAATTGAAAGGAATTCTCTGATAACAATAGATACCCAAGCCATTAAATCTCAGAAAAAATTACCCACAAGTCAGGCCATAAATATAAATACTTGGGGTATTGAGAACACTATTGATAAACTTAACTATCCTTTTAACCCAAGCAAAGGATATAAATTAGTTTTAAATGTAGGAATAGGAAAAAAGTCAATTTTAAAAGATATAAGAATCCAAAATTTAGTGATTGAAAACAACCAAGGCGAAAAATACTCCCTTTATGATTCTATTGAGACTGTTATAAATAGAGTTAATTTCAATTTCAACTTCGACAAGTTTTTCGATTTAGGGAAGAAAAATGTATTGCGAACAAACCTTTATGGCCAAGGATTAATCACTCCAACTATTTATTTCAATGAATTGTATCGTTTTGGTGGTGTTTATTCCCTACGTGGCTTCAATGAACAATCTATATTTGCTTCTACTTATTCTATTCTAAACATCGAATACCGTTATTTACTTAATAAAAACTCAAATCTTCTACTTTTCTGGAATGGAGCATGGTATGAAAACAGGAGTATTATTAATTCTGAAAGGGTTACTGACACCCCATATGGCTTCGGGATAGGGGCAAACATTGAAACCGGTGCTGGTATTTTTACTTTTGCATATGCCCTTGGGAAAGAATTCAACAATAGTATAAATTTGCAAACTGGAAAAATTCATTTTGGAATTTCAGCACTTTTCTAAAAAAACTTAGATGCTAAAACAATTCAATAAACACGGGCCCTATTACAAGAGATTAATCATTGTATTCCTATATCTTGTAAATGCTACTTTTACTAGAGCAAGCCCGCTAAGTTTATCATCCCATTCTTCGATACAACAAGACAGCATTGAATTTGTAGATACACTTCCGTTACCAAAACCAAATACTGGGTACGTATCAGATTCTACTGTAGAACTTGGGATTAATGATAGTTTAAATACTACTTTAAAACTACCCATTGGCGGTATTGTAGTAAGCAGAGAAGTAAAAACTAAAAGAAAAAAAAACTGGCATATAATCGATACGGCAATAGGTTCTAATTATTTATTTTTCAGACCCCAGAGAAATATGCCCAATTCCAATTCAATTGAAAATACCCCAATTACTTTAGAGAAAAAACCTAACTACCATTATCTAGGGATATATTTATTATTTGTAATAATCCTTGTTTCTTTTTCACGTGTTTTTAATTATCAGATGCATTTGCAAAGTACCGCATTTTTCAGTAGACCAAACATGAGAGAACTTTTAGAGTCTGGGAAAGAGTGGTTTGAAACAGAAAAAACAGCTCCTTTTATACTAAACATCATCTTTTTTAGTACTTGGTTTGTTATTCCAATTTTGCAAAACATATCCCCTTCTAGCAATATAATTAGCTTGTTTTTGGTTTCTTGCATTTTAGTTTTAATCCTAATTCTGTTTTTTAGATTCTTACAATTGATTATTTCTCATTTTCTAAATTTTACCGAGATAATTTCTGCATTTACAAAAATTTCATTTAACACTTTTTTCGTTTTGGGCTTGGTATTATTCCCTACTTTTCTTACTCTCAAACTACTATTTAATATTGACCTAAGCAACAATATACTTGGCTTAAGTATTACTTTTGGGGCTATTTACATATTCAAAACACTGAAAACCTTAATAATAAGTAATAGATTCGATCGTCGACAAATTATTTATTTAATTCTATATCTTTGCACCCTTGAAATCCCAATTTTTATATCAAGCATAAAATGGCTAACTACCACCACATTCAATTATGAGTAACACATTGAAAGTTAAAACAATATTGGTTTCACAGCCAAGTCCCGAAAACGGAAGAAATGTATACGAAGAGATTGGCAATAAATACAAATTAAAAATTGACTTTAGGCCTTTTATTCAGGTAGATGCAGAACCCGCAAGCCAACTTAGGAAAAAGAGAATTAATATACTAGAGCATACTGCAATTATATTTAACTCTAAAAATGCCGTAGACCATTTCTTTAGAATTGCAGATGAAATGAGAGCGGATTTGCCAATAGAAATGAAATACTTTTGTCTTAATGAAGCCATAGCTGTGTACATCCAAAAATACACACAGCTTAGAAAAAGAAAGGTATTTTCTCCCAAAAAACCTGGTGAAGCTGCATTTTTAAAATTACTACAAAGCCACAAAACAGAGAATTACTTATTCCCTTGTTCTGATATCAGAAAACCCAACATTCCTGATTTTCTAACGAAGCATAACATCGCTTTTAAAGAAGCTATAATGTACAAAACAGTTTCGGCCGATTTAAGCGATTTGGAAAATGTATTTTATGATGTTATTGTTTTCTTTAGTCCGGCAGATATCAAATCCTTATTTGAAAATTTTCCGGATTTCAAACAAAACAATACAAGAATAGCTGCATGGGGTGATACTACCTTAAATGCAATAAAAGAAGCGAATTTAGTTTGCCAAATTCCGGCTCCAACACCAGAATCACCTAGTATCGTTGCCGCTATTGAAAACTATATAAAATCGGTTAATTAATTTCTAAATCGGAACCGTTAAACAAAACCTTGGATTTTTAGAATAATCAAGATAAAAAAACATAAAGTACTCCGTACTTGGCTTCATATTTAAAGTTTTTTCTAACGCCTCAGCTTTTTCATAAAATCCCCTGGCTGAAAGCGAGGCTTTTTCTACCTTAAATTTCTTGCATGTATTCCTTACTTCTTTTACTGAAAAACGGCCTTCATACAAAACAGAAAAAACTCTACCCATAAATTTAGAAACAACATTGTTTGAGGTATAGTATGGAATATTTGCAGATATAGACTCTAGGTTACTTTGGCCTGCATAAGTATCTGCATAGCCACTCTTAATGATTGCTTTATAGGGCTCATAAAAGTACTTCCCTAATTGATTTGAAACCCTTAAAGGCAATGTTTGTTCCGCTGTATTGAAAGTCACTGTTTGGAATTTATTCTCAGAATAAACATCTACGCAAGTAATCCGAACCTTTTCTCCTTTATTTGACTCTAATGAATGGAGAGTACTAATCTCTTTTACCTCATTTCTGTAACTAACCACAAAAATGGTGTGAACATGTTTGAAAGATTGAGTAATCTCTTTTATTGACAACATTGGAGACAACTTAGTCAATAAATTTTTACCGCTCCTAAGTATTGTCTCTTCTAGTTCTTTGGGATTCGGAGAATATTCTTCCATACTTATAAACCTGCTATTCCCTGAACGTCTATCGGGATCCATAAGAACTAGGTCAACTGTAATTCCTTTCAATTGTTCAAAAATCTGATTGGCAGAAAAATTCAAGATCTGTACTTTCTGAGATATTCCTAGTTTTATAGAATTATACTTAGCTAAAAAAACAAGATGCGTATCCAAATCATTATATATTAAAGTACTTGCGATATTTTCATAAGCAAATAAATCAGAACCCAAACCCGCTGTTAAATCTAATACAAGCTTAGGTTTAAAAGGCAATAATTTTGTTTTAACCAATGCCACACTCTCGTGGGTAGCTTGTTCTAAGCCACGCTGAGTAAACAAGGTGTTTTTCTCAAAAAATGAAGGGAGTTTTTTACTTGCATTTTCCCTGCATTTAATCTGCTCAGCAACCCACATTCTAATCTCAGGTTCTAATTTGGTCTTTTTTAACACGAAATCAGATAAGCGTGGATTATTTTTGACCAAATTAACTAGGTCCTCTATCTCGTTTGTATGCAAAAGTTCAATAAAATGCACGATATTTGCGTTTGGTTATTTAAATAACAATTAAATGAAAAAATTAATTTTCTCTCTTTTTATTGCTACTGCAATATTACTAATTTCTTCTTGTGGTTCAAGAAAAGATGCATGCCCTAGAGTTGGTTACATAGACAATACCAATCAAAATGGATAAGTGGCACAAATTAAACACATTAGAACAGCTTGAATCCATAAAAAATGACACCAATTTCTCTGTTATTTTTAAGCATAGTACTCGATGTTCGATTAGTACTATGGCAAAAAACAGATTAGAAAAGGGAACAAGCTCTCTAGAAGGTAAAGCTACGTTATATTATTTGGACTTAATTTCCTACAGACCTATTTCAAATGCTGTATCTGAATTATTTTCAGTGATGCACGAATCTCCTCAAATTCTAGTTACTAAATCGGGCGATTGTCTTTTAGATGCATCACATTTAGAAATAAATGTATCAGAAATACTAGAGGTTATTTCTCAATAAGTCCTTTAAATACCTGAATAGCAGGCCCCTTTAACCATATATTAAAGAATTTGCTTGGATCTTGTGAAAACTCAACTTCTAAAATACCTCCTGAGGTGTGTACTAAAGTGTTTTGAATTTGTTCGCTAGTATCAAGCCAAATACTTTGAGACAATGCACAGGCCGTAACACCTGTTCCGCAGCTAAGGGTCTCCCCCTCCACTCCTCTTTCAAAAGTCCTAACTCTTATTGTCCCTTTTTCTGATTCAACCACCTCTATAAAATTAACATTAATACCTTCTTTATCATACGGCTCTGAATGCCTGATTTCCTTTGCTTTTTCTTCAAAGTTAGACATTCCTATGTTGTTTACTTTTTTTACATAATGAGGAGAACCTGTATTGAGTTGCAGAAAGTCTCCACCTTTTACAATACTCTTTTTTGCCACATCAGACATCTTCAAAGAAACAGTATCATTTTCATGAATAAAAGCTTCATGTGGTCCATCAACTGCTAAAAAATTTAGTTTATTGTTAGAAGACAATCCCAAGCAATGTGCAAAAGCACTAATACAACGGCCCCCATTTCCACACATGGAACTAATGTTTCCATCGGAGTTGTAATAAACCATTTCAAAATCAAATCCAGGTTTATTTTGTAACAACATCAATCCATCGGCTCCTATTCCAAATCTTCTATCACACCAATGAGCCACAGGTATATCTGTAAATTTATTATCTCTATTGTCTATAATAATAAAGTCATTCCCCGTTCCTTGGTATTTAAAAAAAGGTACTAATTCCATAAAATTTCTAATTTAGTCAATTTAGTTTTATCCTTAATTTGATTCATTGGCATATTTAGAGCACCATTTTTGAGAAGATATACTTTCTGGTTATACTTAACATATAAATCGCCACCGAATCCTTCAATTAGAAGATTTGTAAGTAGTGCAGGATCCCAACCATATATATCTACTTTAGATAACTTTATATTTTTAAATCCTGATTTATTACTGAACGCAATGGTATTTAGAGGAGAAGACCAAAATGCAATTCTCACATCTGCCCATTCTTCATTATTATATAAAAATGTATCTAATAATTTGGCATCCATTTTTAAAAAACCATTGGGTAAAATTTGTACTTTATAAAACGAATCCAATATTTTTTCTGAACTAATTAATCTTTCGGGAACTGGCTCAGAAGTCCTATTTAGAGAAACTTCTTCTTTGCTAGCAGCTGGAGGAGCAGTAATGGTCTTATTTAATTTTTCAGATACATTAGAATTAGAGTTTGGCTTTGGTGCAGTTACAATATCTTCTGTATTTTCATTCACTAAATCCTTTACTATATCGTCGTACACAACTTCAGGGCTATCCATTTCTTTTTCAAGTACAGATTCTTTTTGTTCAGGAGCAATATCAGTGCCCTCTATATTTTCTTCCAATTGTTCTAGTTGCTCTTCGGTTGATATAGATTCCTCTAAAGCAATTTGGGTTTCTAAGTTTGATTTTCTGGGAATATAATATTCTAAAACAAAAAACATTATTGCGAAAATTGCTAAGATTGCAGCAGAAGCTATCGTCCATTTTGGGCCCCATAAATTACCCCAATATTTTACCTCACCTTTTGATTTTAAAATAACTTTAAGGTCTTCTAAACCTTTCATTTTTATTCCTTCAACCAACAATTTAAATTCTTCAAATTCTGCTTTAAATTCAGAATTTTCTTTTAAGTTATTTTCAAAATTAAGCCTCTCTTCTTCGCTTAATTCTGAGCGGAGAAACTTATCGAAAAGCTCTATATTGTTCTCATTAATCTTCATAACTAAAAAAAATCTGATTTAGAATAACTACTTAATACACTCTCTTGCAACTTTTTAAAACACTGATACTTCTTACTCTTTGCAACATTTGCATTCGCAAAACCCATTTCAGAGGCAATTTTATTCATGTCTTTTTCATAAAAATAGAAAGATACCAATAATTGCTTACAAACAGAGTCTAATTTATCTATTTTATTTAGAATAATTTCTTTGTTTTCAGAGGATACAAAAGATGAAAATTCATAAGAAGAATTTTGTGACAAATTTTCATTCCAAGAGTCTAATTTGTCAGTTTTTTTCAGTTTTTTAAGCCAAATAAATCTTGCAACGGAATACAAATAAGTTGAAAGTTTAGCTGTTAAAACAAAATCTGTTTTTTTTACATTTTGCCAAACTATAACTACAGCCTCTTGAAGAACATCCTCCACATCTATTTCTTTACCTGAATTCTTAAAAACCAAATTTCTAACACTTGTATAGTTGTCATTATACAATTGCACTAATGCTTCTTCTGAGTTGTTTTTCAACTCATTAAGCATATCTTTTTCCTTGATTTTTTTCTTAAAAAACATCTATAGAAGTTTAATCTCTATTCATCGACAAAAGTAAACAAGTTAGTAAGAAAAAAAAGTGTTATTCGTTCTAAAACAAAAATTAAAAAAGGAATAGTTTTTGTAATAAAGCAAATCAAAAAAAGAATCATGAAAAAAATACTAGGCTTTTTATTAGTTGGCACTATTAGCGGAATAGTAGCACTTGGTGTTTATCATTTTTTAATAAACCCATTAAATTCAAGGGGTATACAGACTGCAAACCATGAAAGATCGATTGCTTTCGCGAGTTTAAGAGATTTAAACAAAGAAGGGTATACCGATTTTGTAGCGGCAGCTGAACTATCTACCCCTAGTGTAGTACACATAAAAACAATTGTAGAAACTGTTCAAAACTCACAAAGAAATCCAAGTCAAGGTGCTCCTTTTGATTTCTTTGATTTCTTTGGAGAAAATGGTTTCGGTTTTGAGATGCCACCAAGGGGACCAAGAGGTGGAAGTGGAAGCGGAGTAATCTTAACTTCTGATGGGTACATAGCAACCAACAACCATGTAATAGAAGGTGCTAGCAAAATAGAGGTAACCCTAAACGACAGAAGAACTTATATTGCTGAATTAGTTGGAGCAGACCCAACAACAGATTTGGCTTTACTAAAAATAGAAGACAAAGACCTACCGTACTTGCCTGTGGGCAATTCTGACAGTTTAAAAGTTGGACAATGGGTTATAGCCGTTGGTAACCCAATGAATTTAAACTCTACCGTAACCGCTGGTATTGTCTCAGCAAAAGGTCGTTCCATTAATATACTAAGAAGTCAAGACAATAAATATGCTATAGAAAATTTCATACAAACAGATGCTGCGATAAATCCAGGAAATAGCGGCGGAGCACTTGTAAATCCATATGGAGAACTAATAGGGATAAATACAGCTATTGCTTCACAAAATGGTGGGTTTATAGGTTATGGGTTTGCTATTCCAATGAACTTAGCAATTAAAGTGCTCGATGACTTGAAAAAATTCGGAACAGTACAAAGAGGATTGTTAGGTGTTTCTATTCAAGACATAGATGCTGATTTTGCAGAAAAACAAAATATTAAAACTCTTGAAGGAGTATTTGTACAAGACGTAATGCCGAATTCTGCAGCCGAAAAAGGAGGGATTCAAAAAGGGGATGTAATTGTTTCTATTAATTCTAAAAAAGTTAAATCAAGTTCTGAACTTCAAGAAGAAGTAGGAAGGTATAGACCAGGAGACAAAATTAAAGTAGGAGTAGTAAGAAACAATAAAACAACCGAGTTAAATGTAGTTTTACTTAACAAAGAGGGAAAGGCTAGTACAGAAATTGCAGAAACTAAAAAGAGTAAAAATTCAATACTTGGCTTAGTCATAGAACCATTAAGCTCCCAAGAAAGGTCTCAGTTAAAATTAAATATGGGAGTAAAAGTAATAAAAGTAGAGAAAGGAAGTGTTTTTATAAATAAAATTCAACCTGGTTTTATTTTAACTCATATTGACAAATCCCCAATTTATTCTGTAAATAATGCCATTAATCTTTTAGAAAACAAAAAAGGAGGAATTCTAATAGAGGGTAAAAACAAAGATGGAGTAACAGAAGTAATAGGTGTATTAATAGAATAAAACTTTCAGAAAACTATACAAAGAGGGGTGAAAAATCGTCTCTCTTTGTGCTTATTCAATCTAATCTCACCAGATAGCTAAATTTTCTGCTTAAATTATGTTTACTTTGCAGTAAGAAAAAAAATATGACAACAAGCGCTCTTAAAAACATTGCACTAAACGAAAAGCACATTTCGCTTGGCGCTAAAATGGTTCCTTTTGCAGGATACAACATGCCCTTACAATACAGTAATTTAATACAAGAACACCTATGTGTTAGAAACAACGTAGGAATATTTGATGTTAGCCATATGGGTGAATTTATTGTTAAAGGAGAAGGTGCTATAGACTTACTTCAGTGGGTTACAAGCAACGATGTTTCCAAATTAGAGGACGGCAAGATCCAATATTCATGCCTACCCAACTCGCAAGGTGGTATAGTGGATGATCTTCTAGTTTACAGAAAGTCTGAAACAGAATATCTATTGGTTGTAAATGCAAGTAACATAGACAAAGACTGGGAATGGATTAACAGCCAAAATAAATTTGGAGCTAGTCTAGAAAATATTTCTGATACATTGTCCCTTTTTGCAGTTCAAGGTCCCAAAGCAACAGAAATGTTGCAAAAATTAACAGAGGTGAATTTAAACTCTATACCTTACTATAGTTTCACAGAGGGTAAACTAGCCGGAGTAGACATGATTATTTCTAACACAGGATATACAGGAGCAGGAGGTTTTGAATTATACGTAGAAAACTCTAAAGCAATACAAGTATTTGAATCCATAATGGAAGTTGGAAAAGAATTCGATATCCTTCCCTGTGGTCTAGGATGTAGAGACACTTTACGTATGGAAAAAGGATTTTGCTTGTACGGCAATGATATTAATGATAACACATCCCCTATAGAAGCTGGACTTGGTTGGATTACAAAATTTACAAAAGATTTCGTAAATAAAGAATACCATTTAAATCTTAAAAATAATGGAGTAACTAAAAAACTTGTGGGTTTTGAAATGATTGAAAGAGGTATACCAAGACATGATTATGAAATAAATGACGAGAATGGAAACAATATTGGTCTTGTAACTTCGGGAACACAATCTCCATCTTTGCAAAAAGCTATTGGCATGGGATATGTAGATATTAAACACTCTGACATGGGTAATACCATTTATATTAATATTAGAAACAATAGAATTAAAGCTAAAATTGTTAAAATACCTTTCTTATAAGCAATATGACTTTTTAATTTGAAAAAAACCTATATTTGCAAACCAAATTTAACTAATACACTATGAAAAAATTTATTTTTTATGCATTCTCAATGCTGATTGCATTCAGCACCCTAAGCAGCTGTAAAGAGGAAACCGATGTTGATCCAGACAAACCAAAACCAACTCTTTCTGTAACAGAATTAACAGAAGGTATTACCAACAATGCTATTACCGTTGAAGCAGGAACTACTTTAGTATTCCGTTGGAACGCAGTAAAAGC
Organism: Bacteroidetes bacterium UBA6161; assembly: GCA_002422315.1. GTDB lineage: Bacteria > Bacteroidota > Bacteroidia > NS11-12g > UBA955 > UBA6161. Next base: position 6,625 of record DIUJ01000022.1, on the reverse strand, counting down.
AGGAGGAGGAAAAGACCTACAAAGCTTTACCATAGCTCAACAAGGCGCTAACGTACTAAGTCCATTACCAAAAACTACCACAGGCAGAGATTTGCCATTGACTAGCCTTCCTAATTCAATAGAGACACAATACATAGACACATTGTTGTTGCCAGCAGGTAATAACTTAGGCGTAACAGTTTATACCTTCACTGTTACTGATAAAGAAGGATTAAGTACTGCTGTAACTGTTTCTGTAACTGTAGAAGAAGGTGAAACAGCTTTAGAAGATGAAGCAAATGGACAATTTTATCATGTTAGTGGAAGTTTAAAAGGTGCTTTTGACCTAATCTTAAACCAAGAAGTAGGCGCTGCAGATCCTGATGCAGGAAAAGACTTAGCTAACACAAATGCTGCTGGTAGCCCATTTACTGGTTCTTTTGAAAGTAAAAATGGAACTCAGTTTGTAAAAGCAAATTCTTATAACTATGAAAATGCTACATTACAAAGCGCTTCAACTGCATTTAATGCTGGTACAGCTTCTTCTTCTGTAAGCAATCCTGCTGCTAATGATATTTATATTGTTAAATTAAGAGGACAAGCAGCTTATGTGGTTCTTAAAGTAACTAGCGTAGACCCCGACAACAATGAATGTTCTTGTAACAACAAAGGCAAAATTGCTTTTAGCTATAAGTATTAATCATAACTCTTTAAAATATATTAAAAGGTCGGATTTTTCCGACCTTTTTTTTTACAAAACATACAACAAACAAATCCTTATTTCGTCTTACAGCTTGTTAGAGTTTGAAAATATGCTTGTATCAGAATAAACCATTCAACTGTAACTTTCAAAATCTTACATATTCACTTCAGTCAAAATCCTGCTGATCTATTAATTAAAACTTGAAATAATCTATAGATTATCCCGTTAAGTCAATGAAAAGAATTATTTCACATGAAATCTTTTTGGCTTAAATAATAGAATTTCCCCTAAAGAAGAATTAGTTTATAGAAAAATAATCTACTAAGCGGATTTTAGAAAAACATTCAGGTTAATTAAAAAATAAAGGTTTATATACTAGAAAATACAAATGATATCTAAAGGGAAAACAGCTTAAACTTACTAAGAAGATTATCTCCCCAAAAAAAGATACATCTATATTTTACGCTTATTATAAAAGTACCCTTCAATAAATGTCTTATCTATTTCAGGTAAAATAGTATTTTTCCCTAGAAGTTTTTCTTGCATTAAAAATTGAAATTTGGATTTATTGTAAAACTTCTTTGGATTAAATAGGATTGAGGCTTCTTCCTTTTTAAACAACTTTGAGATTAAATTTTTGCTGACTCCAGATTGAAATAAAGATTTTGAATCAATGAGTACTTCGTACAAATTTATATCAAAAGGGATAAAATCATTTAGTTTGTTCAGATTAGAACTAGCCATAAATACTTTCATATTTTTTGTCCAATCCATTAAGAAAGGATTCAATAAATTTCTAGCCAAAGCATCTTCTGTATCCATGCTCTGTAAGGGCCAAAAAATATTTTGAACTACTTTAGGCATTTCAAAATTCAAAAGTCCAAACATAGCTCTTTGTTTTTCTAAAGCAAGTATATTGCTTCTATCGTGATCTACAATCAGAACATTTATCTGTTGACTATATCTTGCATCAGGTTTCCCAACTTTAAAAACAGTTTGATAAGGGTATGAATCTTCAGCAATTTCATAAAGCGAAAACATTCTTTTGGCTAAGTTAAGTTCCGCCTCATTGGATACGAATGAATCAATGCCTGCCAGAAAAACAATTTTTTTAGCATTTGCAACTGCTTCAAATTCTGACTTATTTACCGTAGCAAAAAAAACATGACCTGTGGAGGATATTAAAAATTTGGCTTGTACAAAAAGTATATCAGGAAATAAGCCTGCTTGATCATAAACAAATCTGGATAAAGATGGAATATTGTGTTTAAATGACAGTTCTATTTCGGAAGCTATTTTACCAGGCACAAACGCAACCCTCGCATTGCTTTCTACTATACCTTTAAGAGCATTCCACGAATCTGTCTTATCATTTCCCCAAAGAACATTACCTCCTGTTCTTTTTATATTACTCTCAAATTCTAAAATATTTTTTTCTAACTCTTCAGTATTTTTCCACTTATAATAAGCCAATCTTTTCTTTGCTAATTTCAAATTTTGAAACGCAGCCTCTTGACCTTGTATTTTTGATACAAAAGAATCAAAGTCAAGCACATTAAAATCCTCTTGAGTAATTTCGTTCAAATTAATTATTTAACAATAAGTTATCTATAAGTCTTACCCCTTCTAAAAAAACAGCTGTCAAAATAAGGTAATTTCTATCTAATTCCCAAACATTGGTTTTTTGAAAAGAATTAACTTCTACAATGGATACATAATCAACCTGAAAGTTATTTGCTAGTAAATAATCTTTAACTAAATTTTCAATTTCTGTTGGATTAAAATGAGGGAAATTTTCTTTAGCCATATTTAATGCTTTGAAAATATGAGTAGCCCTTTCCCTACCCTCCTTTGAAAGTCTTTCATTTCTCGAACTAAGAGCAAGTCCATCTTTATCTCTTACAGTAGGAACCAACAAAATTTCAAGGTTAGGAAAAAATGCTTCTTTTAATTTATTTACAACAATACATTGTTGGAAATCTTTCAATCCAAAAAGTGCAATTTTAGGCTGAACAATAGAGAACAATCTATAAAGAACTTGAACCACCCCGTCGAAATGGCCGGGTCTAAACTCCCCTTCTAGCTCATTTTCAACACCGCCTAAGTCTAATAAGACAGGTGCAAATGATTCTGGATAAACCTCCTCTTGTGAAGGCAAATACAAGAAATCGCAGTTTACAGATTCTAATAATCTACAATCGTTTTCAATATTTCTAGGGTATTTTTGCAAATCCTCCTGATTGTTAAACTGGAGAGGGTTAACAAAAATAGATACAATTACATAGTCTGCACATTGTTTTGCTTTTTTGACTAAATCTAAGTGGCCATCATGTAAAGCGCCCATTGTTGGCACAAAGGCTAAACTAGAGTTTTGAATAGCCTTTTGAATAATTTCTAACTGCTTTATATCCCGTAATATTTTCAAAATTGAAAGTTATATTTAGGCTGCAAAGAAAGTCAGGAAAAGATAATTTGGCAAATAACCAAAAAAAATATATTATCTTTGCACTACATTTAAAAAACCACTTATATTAATATGGGAATTACCGGAAAAAAAGTTTTATTCGTTTCCTCAGAAATGAGTCCATTTCTAGAAGAGTCTAATGTATCAACTATTGCAAGGCTTCTTCCTCAAGCTATACAAGAACAACAAAATGAGATTAGAGTACTTGTACCCCGATTTGGAGTAATTAACGAAAGAAGAAATAGACTTCATGAAGTAGTTAGATTATCGGGAATCAATATTTCTATTGGAGACAACGACAACCCCCTAATAATTAAAGTAGCAAGCATACCGGGAACGAGAATTCAAGTCTATTTCCTGGACAATGAAGACTATTTTCATAGAAAACATGTATATACGAATGATAAAAACGAATTTTTTGAAGACAACGATGAAAGAACTATTTTCTTTTGTAAAGGTGTATTAGAAACTGTCAAAAAATTAGGTTGGGCGCCAGATATTATTCATTGCCAGGGTTGGATGACAAGTTTATTGCCTCTGTACATCAAAACTCTTTATAAAGACGAACCAGTTTTTAAAAATGCTAAAGTTGTTTATTCTGTTTTCAAGGAAGACAAGACATCTTCACTAGGGTCGTCATTTGCCGAAAAAGCTAGCTTAAATGAAATATCAGATAAAGCAATGGAATGTTTTGGCAAAGCAGATTTTAACAGCCTTCATATAGGAGGAATAAATTACTCTGATGGAGTAGTAACATGCGCGGAGTGCTTGGATCCTGAAGTGATGTTACATCTCAAAGATAAACTTACCTTATGTCATCCATCTGAAGAAACCGAAGAATACACTTCTAAATATGTTGATTTTTACGATCAATTACTTCACAATTCCTAAAATCTTGTAATATTCATATTGTGAGGTACGGATATCCATCAGCTTTCATTATTCTGCTATTCATCAGTGTATTTACTTCTTGTAAAAAAAGTGATGACTTAATGACATTAGACAATACAGGCAACGAAAATATAGAACTTATAATCTCTGATTCATTTGATATTAAAACTATTACAACAAGGGAAGATTCATTCAAAACGGATTTGCTTTCACAATTCTTAATTGGAAGAATGAACGATCCAATTTTTGGAGAAAGTGAAGCATCTACTTATACCCAACTACAGCTTCGACTTCTAAATAATGTGATCGATAAAGGAAAAGGCGTTGATTCGGTATTTTTAATACTCCCTTTTACTTCTAACATAACCAAATATGGAGATATTAATTCTTCGAATGTTATAGAAGTAAGAGAACTCTCAGAAGCATTAGATCTGGGTAGATCTTATTTTTCTACGGACACAGTCGGTTCATTTCCTACACCTATTGGAACTTATTCTGGACCATTTAACTACAACGATAGCCTATTATTCAAAGACGGTGATGTTCTGAAAAAAATTAAGCCAGGATTAAAAATCAGCCTTAGCATTGATTTTGCTAATAAATTACTGGATGCAAGTCCTACTGACCTTAATACTCAAACTAATTTTGCTAATTATTTAAAAGGCATTAAATTAAGTCCTAACAATCAAAATAGTCCGGGTACAGGCGCTATTGCAGCTTTTGATTTGTTCAACGAAAATTCTAAAATTATAGTTTATTATGATGGTGACAAACAAATTGATTTTTTAATTAACAACAGGGGAAAGACCTTTTCAAATTATAAAATCCTGTCAAGAAATCCCGAAGTAATGCAACAATTTAATTCTAAATTTAATTCTGACACCGCTTACGTTCAAGCATTAGGAGGCAGCAAATTATTTATTGAATTTCCACAAATACTCGATTTGATACAAAATCAAAGAATTTTTATTCATAAAGCGGAAATATTTATACCTGTAATTCAACAAGCTAGTAGTAGTAATTATCCAATTCCAACTAGGTTACAGTTGTGGCAAAAAGAGGGCGAGACCGGATTAAATTACCCAATACTAGATCAAATTAATTTAATTGAAAACCATGGTGTTTATGACGGAGCTAAAGGCGGCTATACTTTTGGAGTAACAAGACATTTTCAAAATATCTTAAGTAGCTATTTAGCATCGGGAACCAACTTAAATACAGGGTTATTTGTGACAACAACAACAGATTTTCCTATTACCCCTTCAAGAGTTATACTTGATACGAGAAAAGACAAAACCAACGGTATAAAATTTTCTGTTATTTACTCAAAACTATAATTGCAAATATTTTGTTATTTTAAAAAACAACGCCATGGATAAATCAAGAAAACCATACCAATTGGTTAGTTTAGAATGGAAAAAAGAACCAACAGTTTTTAAGGTAAACAACGCAGAGATCGGAGGCGATAATTTCAATTTAATCGCTGGTCCATGTGCTGTTGAAAATGAAGAACAAATTCATACAATAGCAAGTTATCTTTCAAAAAAGGGAATAAAAATTTTAAGAGGCGGAGCTTATAAACCAAGAACCTCTCCTTATTCGTTTCAAGGGCTTAAAGAAGAAGGCTTAATATACTTGAAAAATGCAGCAATTGCAAATCAAATGAGTGTAATTACAGAGGTAATGGACACTAATTTGGTAGATAAAGTATACGAATATACTGATATCTTTCAGGTAGGAACTAGAAACATGCAGAATTTTCAATTGTTAAAGGCGCTTTCTAAAACAAATAAACCTATCATGCTAAAGCGAGGGTGGAGCAGTACAATAGAAGAATGGCTGTTAGCGGCAGAATATTTGTTATTGGGAGGAAATCCCAATGTGATACTTTGCGAAAGAGGAATACGTACTTTTGAGACTGCAACAAGAAACACCTTAGATTTGAATGCTGTGGCCTTAGCAAAAACACTAAGCCATCTACCTGTGATGGTAGACCCTAGCCAAGGTACAGGTCTCAGAGAATTAGTTGAACCAATGAGCCTAGCAGCGGTAGCAGCTGGTGCCGACGGGCTAATGATAGAAATACATAATCAACCAACAGAAGCACTCTCCGACGGTAGACAATCCCTTTACTTTGATCAATTAGATGTACTAATGAGTAAGGTTGAAATACTATGTAATACCATTGGAAAACAAGTTGATTATAGGAAAAAAGAAAACGAAAAAATTTTTGAAAAATAATTTGCATCGAATCATTTTTCCTTTATATTTGCACCCTCGAAAAACGACAAAGATATTTTGAAGATTTCGAATACTAAGAAAGCCCCATTTCAAGTTTGATAATTGGGAGTCTTTTAAAAGTGAAAAAGTAATAGTTCTTTTTAAAAATTTTTGGTCCGGTAGTTCAGCTGGTTAGAATGCCTGCCTGATCATCCCCAACAAGTTGGGGACGGGTTCGAGTCCCGATAAATACTCGATAGTTCTTATTATAAATTTTTGGTCCGGTAGTTCAGCTGGTTAGAATGCCTGCCTGTCACGCAGGAGGTCGCGGGTTCGAGTCCCGTCCGGACCGCTAAGCCTCAGAGTAA
>DIUJ01000059.1 GCA_002422315.1 Bacteroidetes bacterium UBA6161 | reverse complement strand
TAATGGAGTTAATATTACAGATATTGAATTTATAAAAAACAATATGACACGAATAATTAAAGAAGGGGATAAGTTTGAACATTACTTCTTGCATTATGGTACAGATAAACAAGTAAGAATTTTATCAATGCAGAAAACACCTGACATAACAAATAACTATTCAGATAATAAATACACCATAACAGCTAACTGTAAATACTATTAACCATGATAGATATAAGAGAACAGATACTTGAAAGTAAACCAGGATTTTTTTATACTGTTGATACGGTTTATCACGAAGATGGTGTTAAAGAAGCAATGGATGAATATGCTAAAATAGATGCAATAAATTTTCTAAAATGGCGGGAAGGTTTAAAATTAGTTAAGCAACAAAATAGTGGCGAATGGCTTATTAATCTTGCAATGAGTGAATACAGTCTGTTCGCTAAAAATGATGAAGAACTTTATCAGAAATATAAAAAACTGCCAAATGAAAAAGATAAGGAAAGAACCATACGCTGATATTACTAAAGAAGATATTGAAAAATCTGTAAACGAATTTTGGGATAAAAATAAAATGAACTTCCCTGTTAAAGTAACTGATTTAGGTAATGGGATGGTTGAGATTTCTACAAAAGGGGCGTGGGGACGTTTCCCTAAACAAAAATGGAATGAAGCGTTAATTAAATCATCCCTGTAATCCATCTACCCAATTACGCTTAATCCCTTTAATTTCTTCTTTTAGGTCACATTCTTTTTCAGGTATAGTAAAACCCATTTCTAATTTTATTTCCTCTGTTTGAAGTTCAACGTCTGTTTTTTCTGCTATTACTTTTTTTAAGTATTTTATCATGGGCAGTTCCCACTTTGGGGGAATAGGTCTGTCAGTTCCTTCTTTCATCCCTCTACTTATAAGTCCGTTACCTATGCCTAATTTTTTTTCGATATGGAACGGCCCTACATCAGCTTCGTCCATTAATTTTCTTAATGCTATAACATCAACTGGACGCTTTTTTCTTACTGTATGTTTCTTAGTCTTTACCATAAATTTTTCTACCAACTAAATAGGGTTCATACGAACATGTCATAAAATTATTGTCTGAACGACTACCATCCTGATACGCTACAAATTTAGGGACTACTAAATACTTATATTGATTTGCGTATAATCCAAGTTCCCTATCTATGTGACAGGAATCGGGTAAAGATAAAAAGAAATCGTAGAATGTTTCGCTAACTGTGTACATAGTCATTCCAGAAAATACGCTTCTTATTCTGTTTTCGTTATCTATCATTCCGACATAAATCATGCTCATATAAAGTGAGAAATCTTCAGGCATGTTTTCTAAATAATAATCCCAAGCCCCAATGCCATTAAATAAAATATCGTCCTCTGCAATTACGCAAAATTTATCACCACATTCTTTTGCATTTCTAACACATTGTTTATGCGCCAAACAAATCCCCTTTTTTCTATCATGTGGGTAAACAATACCTTCTACAAACCTTGCATAAAAACCTTGTTCTTTGGCTTGTTGTTCTGCCTGTAATCGGCGTTCAATTCGGTGTGGTAAGTTGATAATGTTTACAGGAAATTCATACCGCATTTTGCCTATTTTTTGTCATGTTGGCTATCTATAACTTTTTGTTATGTTTGTTAGCGGGAAGTTATATGGGTTTTCAAAGCAATTTCAAGTATAAAGTACTATGTATATCAAAGTGCTTTTAATTTCAGTTCCCGATACCTTTCAATCTTCTGTTTTGCATCCTTAAATTTCATAAATTTTAATACCAGTTCATTCAGTTCAATATCGCAATAAACACATAATGGTCTGTACACATTATTGTCTGAACAAATTTGCCATTGATAGTCGGCTTTATTATTGCATCTAAAACACTTTACCTTTTTTATTCCTATGGCTGTGTAAGGTTTGGTTCTCATTTCACAACTTTTACAACTTGATTATCTACTGACCATGCAGCAAAACAAGCCATATTCCAACAGATAGTTTGCCATTGTTCGTGTGGCATTTCTACCATGTCTGGATGCGATATACTCCCTTGTAGTTTTAAGGATTTATCCATAACATCATTAAACATTTTTTTTGCGGCATCTGATTTGAAACTACTCCAAATTTTTGTTGCCTTGTGTTTGTTTACAATTTTACTTTTCATAATATTTAATTTAGTTCAGGTTGTGAGTTTATATCTCCTAATTCCAGTTCATCTTCATCTTCTGAACAAGTGCAAATAGGCAGGATTAATAACATATCTTTTTCGCCTGTATCATCATATTTAACCATTGTAAATCCCATCTTGGCTGCACAAATATCTTCAAGACTTTCGCCTATTCCTAATACTACTTTTACACCGCTTGGAACTCCTTTAATAATTTTTCTCAAATCTGAAACTGTTAACATGGTTTTATCTTTTTAATTGCTGCATTAAATCTACCTTCTAAAAATCTTGAATAATCAGTATTCCTTTTCTCAATATCACTATAAGATTCATTCTGTGTAAAAAGCATTGGATAAGAACAAAACACCTTTGCATTAGGCTGAAAATCTCTTACAAGGCAATTATCAAATGGTTCTTTTATTTCTCTGTTAACTACAAACTCCATTGCTCTTTTTGAATAAGCTACTGCATGTGTAGCGTATGCCATTTTTAAAGTTACTAAATTTTCTGAATAAAAACCTTGTACCCCATGAGCAACATTACAGCCAAGATAAAATAAATCCCAATCATTCGGTAATTGACTAATACACTTATCCATTGTTTCATTAAATTCTTTTGCATCTACCAAAGGTGAAATATCATCTTCAAAAACCAAACTCCTTTCGCCCCCCGCTTCCAAAACTTTTCTAAAATACCTTTGCATACTATCCACTAATCCTAAAATTGGTTTTTCTTTATTTTCTGTTGCTTCCCAAACTTCAAAGTTAATTTCTAATCTGTTAAGTAATTCGGTTGCTGCTTTCAATCGGTCATTTCGGCTTAATAAATTTACAACACAAATATTCCCACCAAAATATTCCTGCCAAATCATAGCCCAGTTTTTTCTTTTGCAACATTAATCAAACTATTTATCCTTTCTTCATGCCTGTCTGCCAATGCCCAATTTGAACTATTAATCATGTGTAGAAAACGGTTATCAGCTAACATGGAAAAATGATTATACCCATCCAAACTATTAAAGTAAGGGTTTTGGTGGTACGCCTCATTAAAAAATATACAGTTCTCTTTGCCGTATTTTTCAATTACTTTATATAAGTTCCCTCCGGTGTCCAACCCAAAAATATGACTTGGCGAAAAATCAATAATTTCAGGGTCAACCACATTTGCGTTCCAAAAAACTAAACCAGGCCAAAAGTATGTTTTTTGCGCTCCCTGCCCTAAACCTGCCATTACATGACCACCATTTAAAATTTCTACCACACTAAAGTCAGAAACCGGAATAACATCGTGATCTAAATACGCAAAGTAGTTATATTTGTTTTTGAATTTTTTATAAGAGAAGTTGGCTGCGAAGGCGTGNNGCATGGTAACGAATATCTTCTGCTTTCTCTAAGTCAGAACTATTGTCAACAATTTCTACTGTATAATCTTCATCTTTACAAAACTTTTTAATAGCCGCCATTTGCAGCAAAAATATTTCCGAAGAAAGATTGTAAACAATTATGATAACTCCTACTTTCATAAATCATGCGTATTTATACATTTTTCCTAAATAATCCCCCTGCATAGTACCGCTACATATTCTTTGAATCCAATGCTGTTTAACACCAATTAATCTTGATGCTTCCCTAACGCTTCCATACCTATTCAACTCTACCCCATTCAAGTCATATTCTATCACCTCTTTTGATTTGTTATGACTATACCCTGTTTTGCCATTCCAGCATCTATGATGCTTTTTTATACCAGTTTGATAAGCATGTAAATTATTTTGTGCCTGCGTACACCACTCTAAATTGTTTACATTATTATTTAACTTATTCCCATCTTTATGATTTACTTGTGGCAACCCATAAGGGTTATCTATCCACGCTAATGCCACTAATCTATGAATAGAATAATCTTTTCTTACACCATTAGCAGTAATACAAACCTTAAAGTACCCCCCCGTCCACTTACCTTTTTTCAAATGAACGCCTTTTAGTTTTTGCATTTTACCATCTGACCTGTATATAACCCTATCTAAACTTCTAACCTCTCCAGTATTAGAAACTTCGTAATTTTTACTTATCGTTGTTTTTATCCATTGCATTAGATACTTTTTATTATACAAATATAGTTGTTTAGCGATTAATCATGATTATTTAGTGCTATTTTTTAATAAATACGAAATCCTTGTTCCCATTACCCTACATAAAGTATAATAATCTTTAAAATTATATTCGGAATAACCCTTTAATAACCCTTCCATAACTTCCTGCATATCTGTGTCATGAAGAACTACTAATATTGGGTTTTGTTTTAAAACTTCTGTTACTTCATGTTTGACATTTTTTGTAGTATGCTCCCCATCTAAATAATATGCTTCACATGGGAATTGTGAATAATCAAAAGTCATCGAATCCCCCCTTAATTGAGTGTACGGGAATCTTGCTTCTGAACCAACCCTATCTTCCCCGTTTGTTCCAATAGGGTATTGTTTTGAATCCAGTTTCATTGTTTCGTAATCTAAATCCAATGAATATATTTTGGCTTCGGGTAAAGCTGTAGCCATTACATTAACCCCATTAGCGGTATTAGTTCCTATCTCAAATATTGTTTTGGGTTTGTATATTCTTAATAACGCTGTCAATACCCTGTAATCTTCTAAGAAACCAGGATGAACGTCATGGTCTAAACTATTTACCAATAAATCATCAGTTACAATCTCTGAATAAAGTTGCTGTACCATTTATTTATTTTTTAATAAATTGAAAAAAAGCAAAAGTATAACTGCATTGAGCAGGGCTGCAATATTGTGGCGTAATTACCATATCCTGAACCGTCCAATCAACTACGTCCGAAATTATCAATTTATGTTTTGCACATTCATCAATAAATCTTTCTGCATCTTGTCTTGAAAGTATGTTCCAATCCAACGAATACAACTTAGTTAATGAAGTGTCTATTTTTTCAGGCGCATAATCACAGGAAACAAATAACTTACCCCCAACCCTTAACAGCCTGCTCATTTCTTTTGCGAAGTTTGTAAAATCAACTTGGTGTTCCAAAACGCTGCAACTTGTTATTGTATCAAATGATTCATCAGGGAACTGGGTATCTTGCAAGTCGCCGGTAAAATATTCTACCCCTTCTGCTGCATTACCACCAACCACTTCGATTAGGTCAATCCCAACCTTTCTGCCTTTTATGTTCTTCTTAACTGCATTATGCAGGACAAAACTTCCATCGGCTCCGGCATCTAATAAATCACCATCGGTTAAACTTTGCGTAACCATACATAGTTCCCAATCCTTGCACGAAATAGGGTGAGTAACATAACCGTTATCTTGAAGCCATTGGGTTGACATATTTATTTGTTCTCTATTTCTAAGAATTTCATTCATTGTCTTTTAATTAAATGGTTAATAAGTGCTAAATAAAAATCGTCTTTAGCTTTTTCGTATGATTTATGCTCTGATGTTACTAATTCAAATTCCCCTAATGCTAATGATTGTGTGCTACAAATAAAACTACCTGCTGCCTGAATTATAGGAACAG
>DIUJ01000015.1:44511-55074 GCA_002422315.1 Bacteroidetes bacterium UBA6161 | reverse complement strand
TACCCGAATATTCGATTATTGGCGCGTGCACCAAACAAAGTTTGCGGGGTATTTTTGCTCTGCATAAAAAATAAGAATCAATAAGTCCGAATAGTAAATCAAAGGTGTACTATTCTATCTGACTTGATTTTCTGTAACAAACAAGTTAGCCCTGTTTTGTCAAAGTTTTTAAACTTTCTTGAAATTGGGGTTTAAAGTATAAGTCAAAAAAAATGTAAGATCTTAATTGCTTATTTTTGCACTCAATTAAGATAAACACATGACATATTGGGATAATTTTGAAACATGGGTAGATAAGACAATTATAAGTTGGGGTGTAGCAGATTATTTAGCGGTGTACTTTAGATTGCTTATTTTCTTGTTGCTTTTGGTTTTGGTTTGTGGATTTTTGTTTTTGATTACCAAAAAAATAATACATTACTATGTCTATGGTTTTTTTAAGAAAACAGACATAACCTGGGATGATGTATTGGTAGAAAACAGGGTTTTTGACAATGTAGCACATATTGTACCTTCTCTTCTTGTATTGTATGCTGTTCCCAATATCTTTTCTGATTTCCCTAAAATTGTTCCTTTCTTAATCAAGTTGATTGATGCATACTTGATTCTGGTAGGCTCTACAGTTTTATTTGCATTGCTCAAAGTAGCCGAGTATGGATTGGCAGCAAATGCAACTTTTAAAGACAAGCCAATTTCGAGTTACTTCCAGTTGATTAGAATTATTTTTTACATAGTCATTCTGATTTTGGTTTTATCTATTATGCTGAATAAATCTCCTATATACTTCTTAAGCGCATTTGGAGCTATGACCGCAATCTTGTTGTTGATATTTAAAGATACTATTTTAGGATTGGTGGCAAGTGTACAAATGTCTGCAAACGACATGGTAAGGGTGGGGGACTGGGTGGAAATGCATAAATTTAATGCAGATGGCGAAGTATTAGCCATAAATTTGAATACCGTAAAAGTACAAAATTGGGATAAAACTATAACCAATATACCAACCTACTATTTTATAACCGATAGTTTTAAAAACTGGAGAGGCATGGTACAAAGTGGGGGTAGGAGAATTAAAAGGGCATTGTATATAGATGCACATTCTGTAAAATTTGTAGACCCCGATACCCGAGAAGAATACAAAAAATATTACCTCCTGAAAGATTTTGTGGGCCAAAGACAAAAAGAAATTGAAGATTACAACAAAACCCATGATTTTGACCCAAACATACTTATCAATGGACGCAGAATGACAAATATTGGGGTGTTTAGAAAATATGTAGAACTGTATTTGCAGCGACATCCTCATATTCGCAAGGATATGACTATAATGGTAAGGCAATTGGCAGCAGAAAGTAAGGGTATCCCAATAGAAATTTATTGTTTTACCAATACAACCGTGTGGCATGAATATGAAAATATTCAAGCGGATGTATTTGACCATCTTTTCAGTACAACCAAGTTTTTTGATTTAGAAATTTTCCAAGAACCCAGCGGTAGAGATTTTTCTGGTGTGCTAAGGAAATAGGCCTTTTGTAAGTTAAGTTGCTTTATAGGTCCTTATTTGCTGATTACAAATTCATATAACCAAAACCCCATTGCTCCTTCGATACAATTTTTGCTAGCGCAAAAACCACTCAGGATGACAATGGGGGGAGCAAGCAAATGTCATCCTGCGTGCCAGCCGAAGGCTGGTGTATCGAAGGACGACATTTGCTCCCCCGGAGTCTGAGCGAAGCCGAAGACCGAGGGTTATGCGAATACGTACAGCTCTAATTTATCCCTTATCTCCAACCAAGACCCAAAAAAATCTGCAATCTGCAATCTAAAATCTGCGAATCGGGATGATTAGTTAATTTAAAATTCATATACCCAAACTCCATTGCCGTCCTTCGATACAATTTTTGCTAGCGCAAAAACCACTCAGGATGACAATGGGGGGGAGCAAATGTCATCCTGAGTTCCATCTGTAGGAGGTTGTATCGAAGGGCGGCATTTTGCTCCCTCCGTGTCTGAGCGAAGCCGAAGACCGAGGGTATGCGAATACGTACAGCCCTAATTTATCCCTGCTCTCCAACCAAGACCCAAAAAAATCTGCAATCTAAAATCTAAAATTGGTTATTCGGGATGATTAGTTAATTTAAAATTCATATACCCAAACTCCATTGCCGTCCTTCGATACAATTTTTGCTAGCGCAAAAACCACTCAGGATGACAATGGGGGGAGCAAATGTCATCCTGAGTTCCAGCCGAAGGAGGGTGTATCGAAGGGCAGCATTTTGCTCCCCCGGTATCTGAGCGAAGCCGAAGACCGAGGGTATGCGAATACGTACAGCTCTAATTTATCCCTGCTCTCCAACCAAGACCCAAAAAAATCTGCAATCTAAAATCTGCAATCTAAAATTGGTTATTCGGGATGATGTAGCTCATGACTATAATTTATCACAATTACCTAGAGCCCCTCGGAATTCTATGGATAGAGGATTCCATTTCTCCAGAGGAGAAAATATCCATAGCCCTGGCTTTTTAACTCGGGGTTTACTTGTTTAGTTTTAAACCCTAATCTGCGCTAGTATTGTTTTCGCAAACAGGCCACTTGCCCTGTAATTTAAGAGTTTTTTCTATTAGGTCGCGAACACAGCCATTGCCTCCATTTACTGGCGAAATATATACACTACATTGTTGCACTTCTTCTACCGCATCTGCAGGACAACAAGGGAATCCACAATTTTTCAGAACCCCGGTATCGGGAAGGTCGTCGCCCATATAGGCTACTTCTTCTGCCTTTAATTGCATGTCTTTTAGAAATTGTTCAAAAACAGGTAATTTGTTTTTAACACTTAAAAAAATATGTTGAATGCCTAAAAACTCCAATCTTTTAAGCACTCCCATGCCACTTCCTCCGCTAATTACGGCAACAATAAGACCTTCTTTTTGTGCTTTTTTTATGGCATAACCATCTCGAACAGACATAGTTCTAAGTTGTTCTCCTTGGTCTGTAAGGATAACCTTACCATCTGTAAGCACCCCGTCTACATCCAAAACAAAAGCCTTTAGCTTTTGCATTTTTTCGTGAATTAGTGCCATAGTTTATTGGTTATCGCGCCATTCGTACACCCAGCTAGACTGTATCATTTCTAAATGCCCCTCGTTGCATTCTTCTCTCGTTCCTTTAAAATTTGGAAGGGCAAGCACCCATTCTATTAAGTCTGTAAAGCGGATTCTATAGATTTGACTTTCATCAAATGAATCCCCGAATTTTTCGTACAGCCCCATAGCTATATCTTCATAGTCGGACCAATGTATAGGAGGTTCAAAATTTTGCATATCTTTTTTATTTTATTTAATGTCCAATAATTCCACTTTGGTCTGGTATGGTAACAACAATTTCCCCTTCGCCCTCAACTACACATTGGCAAGCCAATCTAGAACTGATACGTGGGTTTCTAGCCCTGTCTACAAAGTCTTCTTCCTTGTCGCTCATCTCGGCAAGTATATCCTCGCCTTTTTCTACATATATGTGGCAGGTAGAACACGCACATACGGCCCCGCAGTTGTGGCTTAGGTGTATGTCGCTGTCCAATGCTACTTCTAAAATGCTCTCCCCTTCTTCTATCTCTGCACTTATTTGGGGTTCCCCCGTCTCGAATTTGAATATAATTTTACCCATGATTTAACTTTATAGTTATTGCGGCAAAGATATAAAAGCGTTCGGATATCAATGTGGATTATTCGTGGTTAAGTAGTTTGTTTTTAGCGAAAACATGGAAATGTATTTATGTAAAAAATGGTAGATTTGCGCAAACTTAAAAAAATAAACCAAATAAATTATATAACATCATGAAAATTAGTGTAATAGGGGCTGGTAATGTAGGCGCAAGTTGTGCAGAATACATTGCAATCAAAAATTTTGCTTCAGAAGTAGTTTTATTAGACATTAAAGAAGGTTTTGCAGAAGGCAAAGCAATGGACCTAATGCAAACTGCAACTTTGAATGGATTTGATACTAGAGTGATTGGAACAACAAACGATTATTCTAAAACAGCGGGAAGCGAAGTGGTGGTAATTACTAGTGGAATTCCTCGTAAGCCAGGCATGACCCGCGAAGAGTTAATAGACATAAATGCAGGGATTGTAAAAACTGTAGCAGAAAATGTATTGAAGTATTCTCCTAATACTACTTTGATTGTAGTGAGTAACCCTATGGATACAATGGCTTATTTGGCTTGCAAAACTAGTGGCTTGCCTAAAAATAAAGTAATAGGAATGGGCGGTATCTTGGATAGTGCTCGTTTCAAATATAGACTTTCAGAGGCTCTAAATTGCCCTGCTTCTGATGTTAGCGGCATGGTAATTGGTGGGCACGGAGATACTACCATGATTCCCCTTACTAGACTTGCTTCTTATACTGGTTCGCCTGTTTCAAACTTCTTATCTGCAGATCAATTGAACCATGTAGTGAACGAAACTATGGTAGGTGGAGCAACTCTTACCAAATTGCTTGGAACAAGCGCTTGGTATGCTCCCGGAGCAGCGGTATCTTCTTTGGTGCAAAGCATAGTATGTGACCAGAAAAAACTTTTCCCTTGTTCTGTTTGGTTGGAAGGAGAATATGGACTTCATGATATTTGCATGGGTGTGCCAGTAATTATTGGCAAAGATGGCATAGAGAAAATAGTAGAACTAGATTTGAATGCAGAAGAAAAAGACTTGTTTGCTAAAAGTGCAGAGGCTGTGAGAAGTGTAAACAATCTGTTAGGTTAAGACTTACTGTCTGTAAATATACCAAAGAGGTAAAGCATTCTGTTTTACCTCTTTTTTATTTTTAAGTATTGAAACAAAGCTTATTATATACCATATCTCTTTTAAATTCCACCAAGCAGTCAAGTTTTAAAGGCGCTGTAAGTGGCTGATATTCTTCGCTTTTTACAAATTTTAATAAATTGATAGTGATATATTAAGGTTTTGAGAGTGGTATTTTATTCAATATTCAACCAACTTAGCGAAGTTTGAATTCTTGTTTCAATGAGGAATATAAATTCTTGAAATAAATTCAAATTGAAGGTTACTGTAAGTTACAATATACCTTGTGTGAGTGTAAAGGCTATCCGAAAGGGTAGCCTTTTTTTAGTTTTATAGGATGGTATAAATAAATATTTTATTTTAACCCACTTTCGGCATTAGAGTTTATTAATGCTAAATTGACGAAAAAATTACTCAAAAAGCAATTTTTTGTCAGGATTAACCTCTTTCTTATACGACTATCGGAGTTGTAAGACCTGAAACCTTAACGAAAATCAAGGATTTTGTCAGGGTCGTCAGCTCATTACGCTTCGGTCAGAGTGTGAAATCCTGACCGCAAGAGTAAGGATTGTCAGCCCAAAGGGCAAAATAAGTTAATGCGTATTTTGGGTTTAACTTAGTAATCTCTTATTACACGGCGCATTGGAGTCCTAAGGTATTCATAGTATGGGCTTAAGATTTGTTTAAAGCATAAGCCAAAGGCTAAGATTCGCTAAATTTATTTTAGTGAAAAAAACAAGGATAAAAGAATAAACTAAATTTCACAAAACTATCTACAAAACTATCTGTTATGTTTATGTGAATGAATCAAAAGACTTTATTGATCCCAAAAAAACAGATGCATTGTACCAAGGCGAGGATAAGTTTGCCCCTTATCCTACTTCTGTTTCTTCTCCAATTATAAAACCTATAGACAAGCGTTTGCTTAAAGCTACAGCACTGGATACCATGCAGCAGCAAGCTATGCAACAAATAGAAATGTTGAAAAAACAAGCGGATTTGATTATGCTTCAGGTAAAACAAATCGAAGAAAGAATCGAAGTTTCGCATAGAATTTACAAAGCAGATATAGGATTTGAGCCTGTAGCTGGGTGTGTTTACCATTTGTATTTGCATCAACACAAGGAAGTTTTAAGTTTGGTTGCTCCCTACGAGTGGGGTAAAAACTGCCCATATTCTGAATGGCTAGCTTCTGTTCAGTTGTTGGCCGATAAAACTTGGCAGATCTTGTCTCAAAAATAATTTTCATATTTCAAAATATACCTTTAAGTCGAAAAGCGCGTAGGCTGGTTTTGATATAAGTATCTAATTACTTAATTTTACCGACCTATATGAAAAGAACTATACCTAAGATTTTAGCCTTATTATTTTTATACACTTCGGTTTCTTTAGTTGCTCAAACTACAACTAGTTTTAAAGAATTTGAAAAAGTAGAAACAGCCTCTAAGTTAATTCAAGTTGAAAGAAGCTCTATTGCAGGAGTGAAAGAAGGCAACGATAATTTTGTTTCTGTAAAGAGAATAGACCACCCCGGCTTAACTGGATTGATTCCAGATTCGGCCCATATAGCAGCTAAAAATAAACTTACATGGGAGAGTATAAACAGTCAAGGGGTTAGAAGAAATGCTTTGGTAGATAGTCTTAGGGTAAAAGTAGCTTACGAAGCGAATACTTTTAACAATGTAACCCCTATGGATAATAATATTGCTGTGTCGAACGGTGGCATAGTGGTAAGTGTGGTAAATACCAATATTTATATTACTGACTCTATGGGTACAAGGTTGCAATCCAGGGTTATGAATGCTTCTTTTTTCGACAATGCAGCGCTTAATTCTACCATATACGACCCAAAGGTGCTTTACGATCCGGATTTTGATAGATTTATACTTGTAATTTTACATGGTTCAAATTCCACTACTTCTAGGGTTTTGGTATGTTTTTCTAGATCCAACAATCCTGCAGCAGATGGTTGGAATGTATATACTTTCAATGGAAATGCATTCTCTAACAACCTATGGTTTGACTATCCCAATATTGGCATAAATTCTAAGGAATTATTTGTTACAGGTAATTTATTTACAAATACCACAAACTCGTATGCAAACAAAGTTGTTTTTCAAATTGACAAAGAAAATGGTTACGATGGTACTACGTTAAATAGTAGATTATGGGGCGCTGCATCTGGCGGAGCTATGCTTAGAAACGACGACAACAACTTGCCTTTTACCATGGTGCCAGCACCTTATGCTTTTGTGCCAAATACTATGGAAGATATGTATTTTGTAAGCACAGTGGCAAATGGAGGGAGCAAAATTTACTTGTATAGAATTACCAATACACTAGACAAAAATCCAAGTATTGAAGTTACTTCTGCGGGTATTCAAATGTTTAGGGCAGAGAGGTTTTCGAGCCAAAGAAATACCGGAGTACTGCTTATATCGGGCGATGCTAGAATTAAAAATGCGTATATGCAAAATGGAATTATTCATACTGTGCATACTTCCGCTAGCCCTTCGAATTTTAGTTCTATAAATTATACAAGAATAGATGTAAACTCAAGATTGGCAACCAATAAAGTTTTTTTTGATGAAGCCAATGATTATGCTTTTGCAGCTATTGCCCCTTTTTCCAACAACGAAGAAGATCCTACCGCCTTGATTGTATACACATCCAGCAGTGTTGCAAAATTCCCCGAAATTGGGGTTATGACATGCAACCGCGAAATGGCTTTTAGTAAACCTAAGGTGGTTAAAGATGGGGAAAGCTTTGTTTCTATTTTTACTTCCAATAACTCTACAAGATGGGGAGATTATTCCGGTATTCACAAGCGATATGGAACAGGAAGGCCAGAAGTTTGGATTAGTGCATGCTATGGCGCCAATACCCCCAATACACAACTAACCAGGCATTGGAGAAATTATAATGCTCAAATTATCAGTAAAGAGGGAGAGGAACAGGTAGAATTAAACACACAAGTTTCTATTTGGCCAAATCCAGTTCAAGGTAATTTCAGAGATTTTAATTTGGCTTTTAATGCGGAAGAAGATGGGGCCTATACCATAGAGATATACGACATGGTAGGGAAAAGAATACGTCAAGTGTATGAAGATAAATTGGTTAAAGGAAAATATAGATTGGTTTTTTCTGCCAATGACCTAAGCATAGGAACATATCTACTCGTAATTAATCGCGATGACAAAAATGTTTTGTCCGAAAGGATATTAATAGCCGATAATTAAATTTAATTTTATGAATATTCTGCAATACTCCAGCCTTGTTGTTCTTATTTTAACTCAGGTTGCAGTTTTTGCGCAGAATATAACCTGGGGCGAAGACCCTCGAAAGAATTCTAAGAACAGCTATTATTTAGTACTTGGAGAAAACGAATCTGGGGTTTTTGTTCTTAGTCATTCTGCAAGGAATGGCAACATTCAAAACTTTGCAATAGAAAAATACTCGCACCAGTTATTTTTTCTCACCAAGAAGTACTTTAAATTAGGGGGTGGAACCTTGGAGAGAATTGCTGTTTTTGATACCGGTGTAGTGGTAGTTCATTCTTCTAGAAAAGAAACACCCAATACCAATAAGTTAATGGTTCAACTAGTACAAGAAGAGAACCATATTTCTCCGTCTAAAATGGAGTGGATGAGCCTGAAAGAGGATAGTAAATTTGGGAATAGTTTTTTTGCTGTGAAAAATAGCTATAACAAGCAGCACTTAAGTGTACTTGGGGTCCGAAATATGGGCTCTAAAAGCATGGTTTATTATCAATTGGTAAACAAGTATGCCGAAATATTGTACTTTGATTCTCTAGAAATAGGCATGCCTGTGAATGAGAAAGATGTGCAAGATTTTTTTGTAGACTCCTTAGGGAATTTTTATGGAACCTTTGAATTCAATAACAAGAATTTTAAATTAGGAGAAGGGAGATTAGAAAGCCATCTATATATATATCAAAATAAAACTAAGAAGCTTCTTAGTCTTCCTATTACCGAAAAGCCTTTTAAAGCAACAGATTTAAGCTTTGTATATGATCCCAAATTAAAGCATGTGTTTTTGGCTGGACTCTACGGGCCTGAAATTAATTCAACTCAAAAAGGAATCTTACAAGTACAAATAGATTGTGCCAATGCCCAAATTGTATCCAGTATATTTAGCCCTTTTAAAACAGAATTTATAGAACAAGTTATTGGTAAGAAACTAGCAGATAAGGGGGAGCAGATGAGCCATTTTTTTCTAAAAAAATACATACGAACTGCAGATGGGAGAGGCGTTTTTATTGCAGAAAGGTATTTTATGATAATGCAGCAAGACCAAGTAATGACCCAAGGCATTCCGGTGCCCGTAAACCAAAGAATGTACAATTATGATGAAGTTATCTGCATAGCTTTAGAATCCGATGGCCAAGTAGCTTGGAACAAAGTAATTCCCAAAAGGCAAACTTCGGTAGATGATTATGGATATTTTAGTTCTATACTGGTGGGCGTGAGCCCAGATGCCATTCATATAGTGTATAATGAGCGCGATAGAAGGGGTGGAGATGTAATTCAATACAAATTAGACAAAGACGGGAATTTAGAAAGTAGTGTGTTGTTTAATACAGAAAAATATTATTCTTTTGTGGTTCCGGTAGAAGGAAGGCAAGTAGGCTACAATAGGCTGGTTGTACCGGTACTAAAACAAAGGGAATACTCTCTAGTTAAATTAACATACGAATAAATTGATACGCTGGTTTTCTGATATTAAACCCACAAACCCTATCCTGGTTTTTGTAGTAATGTTCTTATTCAGAGTTAATTTCTTGTTTAAGGATTTTGAGACTCCTCAGTTTACAAGCGAAAATATCTCCACTTTTTTTGTATTTATAAACCAAAATAAATGGATGGCTTTTTCTTTAAGTACTTTGTTGGTCTATTTTACGGCCTTAGCATTAAATTTTGTGGTAATAAAACACGAAATTTTATTCAGAAGTAATTATTTGAGTTCCTATTTTTATGTTATTCTTAGTTCCTTTTTTGAAGAGTATTATTATATAGGTCCTTCTACTGTTATCAACCTCATTATTATTTTCTCATTTCATCGGATTTTCGAACTGTACAAAGCAAATAATCCTATAGATTCCATCTTCTTTTCAGGGCTTTTAGCAGGGATTACTATTCTTTTCAGTGTTTCCTATTTTGTATTTTTCCCTTTTCTAATTCTTGGCATTTTATTCTTTCGAAACTTTAATTTTAAAGAATTAATCGTCTCCGTTTTTGGATTCTCACTACCTATATACCTTTCTTTTATTGTAAACTATATAGTTTATTCTAAGTGGGTTCCTACGTATTATAACATGCCTGATTTTCTTAATTTCAATGGTTATCAGCCATTTATATACTCTGCGTTTCCTTTTGTGTTTGTATTTATTTTGTTTGCTACTTTTCGTCTTGTTGCTAATTTTTCTAAAAATAATATTAAAACAAGGCGTATTTTTCAGTTGCTTTACATCTACATTGGGGTGGTAGTTATACTTGTATTTACTGGCCACCAAAGCCCTCTACACGAGAGTATTTTATTGGTAATGCCAGGTAGCCTTATTTTGGCTTACTATTATACGAGTCCCCATAAAATTGGAAAGCTAAAACTTATTTTTCATTGGTTGTTCTTGGCTACTGTATTTATTTTTCAATACAAGTTTCTAGTAGCTTAAACCCAAAATACGCATTAGCGTATTTTGCCCCTTGGGTGATGACGACAAATGTCACACTCTGACCGAAGCGT
>DIUJ01000015.1:38378-44445 GCA_002422315.1 Bacteroidetes bacterium UBA6161 | reverse complement strand
TTTCTAATGCTGAAATGGGGTTAAAGAATTGACAGGCTTAAACTTAGTATGTTTTGTGTAATTTCTATACCTCTTTGTGGCATACCTCGCCCTTTACAAGCGTTGATACATTTACATTGGGCGGATAGATTTACAGCTTAGTAATGAGGTTGCAAAACTAGATATTTTCGCCCCAGTGTTCTAGTTCTTCTTTGCTCCAAAGACTTGGGAAAAATATTCTGCGTTGGTATTTGGGATGCATATATTTTTTCCAGTCACTACCCCCTGTTGCTTCGGCTTTTTTGTTACCACTTTCTAAATATTTTTCTGCTGCATGGTAGTGGGCCATTACCCATGAAACGTTTACCGTGTAGTCATAGTGCCGCATAGCTGCAATCAATTCTGGATTTTGTTGGCTATTTTCTGGTAGCTCTTTGAATTTTGTCCATAGATTGCAACTTGAGTAGTGGTTCATTTTGTCTAGAAAGTAGGTTTTATACTTTTCTTCAAATAACCTTAGAAGCGTATTCTTTTTTCCTGTTTTATGATCTGTACCAGCAGCATGCCAATACAGCTTTTCGTAAAGCTCTGCAATAGTAGCAGAAGAGGGTAGATTGTTTTTGTATCTTGCATCTACAAGGTTTATGGCCTCGGTAGAACTAAATTCTATAAGCCTATATTGAGCACTCTGAAAACCACTTGCAGGGGTAAGCGTATTCCTAAATTTCATGTACTGTTCTATTTGCATTCCATCGCCCATAATTGTAAATGAAGAAGAAAGCATGTCGAAATACCTACTTACTCTACTTAGTTTTTCTGCAAAAAATGTGGGTTCTATGGTTTCTTTAAGGCTAACCTGGTCTATTTCCCAAAGAATCATTTTAAAAAGCAATTCATTGATTTGGTGATACATAATAAAAACCATTTCATCCGGAAGAGTGGTTCGCTGTATCTGTAAACTTAATAATGCTTCGGGCTGTATGTAGTCCCAATACGTAATTGGTTTAGCCCAGAGAAGGCCTTCTAAGTGAGTATCTGTGTTTTGGTCTATAGATATAAATTTTTCTTCTAGTGCATGTATGAGTTCTTGTCTTTTGTTTTCCATCCTGTATTGATAAAATAGGCTTCAAATATAACATTTTGCAAAAGCCTTCTGCATGATTTTTATCAGTGAATACACAATAGGCCTCTTTTACTCTTTCACATAGCTAGAATATTAGGGCTGTGTTAGGGTTCTTGCCCTCTGTAGTATTTCTGTCATAGCACTTTTTTTGCATAAAATACTTTCATTTACCCTATCTAGAATTGCTATTGCATTATTTGGGTTTAATAGCTTTTTAAATTGCGAATTTCTGGTTTGTGTTACCAAAAATAATATTCATTTTTGCCACATGCTCTCCAAACTACTTTCAATAATTCTTACTTTGTTAAAACAACCTAAGGCAATTCTTAGGGTATTACATCCTACGGAAGAAGAATCCAAATATACTGTAATGGCTAAATATGGATTTGCCAATGGACTTAAGGTGGTAGCATTGGATAATTTTTTGGAAAACAAAAAGGGGGTATCTAATCCATACCTTTTTTTAGAAGGGGGTTCGCTGCCTACAGATTTAATTTTACTGAATCAACTTGCTCAAAAACAAAATACTCAAACCTATTTTGAGATTGGGACATGGCGTGGGGAAAGTGCGATGAATGTGGCACCATTTGTAGAGAAAGTGTATACCCTTAACTTGCCAAACGAAGAGATAAGAAGAAGAGGGGCATCAGAATCATATATCACCCAAGGAGGAATGCTCCTTCAAGGCCCCAACATTGTTCAACTCTATGGGGATAGTCAAACATTCGATTTTTCGCCTTTCTTTTCTGCCTGTGATTTGGTATTTGTAGATGGAGACCACCATTATGCAAGTGTTGTAAAAGATTCCCAAAATGCAATGAAATTGCTGAAAAATGAGGACTCTGTGTTGGTATGGCACGACTATGGTTTTTCGCCAGAGGAAATAAGATGGGAAATTTTATTGGCTATTTTGGATTCCATTCCAGAATCTTTACACCATTGTTTGTACCACGTTTCCAATACCAAATGTGCGATATTTTGTAAAAGACCTTTACCTGCAGAATTTTTAACAAGGCCACTTATGCCTAAGTCTATTTTTGAAGTTACTGTTCAGCAAGTGAAAGATTTATAGGATAGGCAGAGGTTTTTTTAATTAAAATGCAAATAAATCATTAATTTGAGTAAATTTGCACCGCAAATAAGGATACTATTTGCCATGTCTAAAACTAACCCATCAAAAATACTCGGAGAAGGTTTAACCTTTGATGATGTGCTCGTTGTTCCACGTTATTCTGAAACACTCCCTCGTGAAGTAAGCACCAAAACAAAACTTACTAAAAACATTGAATTAAACATTCCATTTTTATCCGCTGCAATGGATACTGTTACAGAAGCCCATATGGCTATAGCTATGGCTCGTGAAGGTGGAATAGGAATGATTCATAAAAACATGAGCATTGAACAGCAAGCCAAAGAGGTAAGTAAAGTAAAGCGTTCAGAAAGTGGAATGATTCTCGCTCCAATTACTTTGTCTAGTGCTGCAACCCTTGGGGATGCCATAAAAATGATGAAAGAAAATAGAATTGGTGGAATTCCCATTGTAGACAATGATAAAAAACTAATTGGGATTATAACTAACCGCGACCTACGTTTTGAAAAAAATCTTCAAAGACCTGTAGGCGAAGTGATGACTAAATCTAATTTGATTACAGGAAAAGAAGGTACTAGCCTTCAACAAGCAGAAAGTATTTTACAAGAATATAAAATCGAAAAACTACCTATAGTAGACCAAAATAATGTGCTAAAAGGCCTAATTACTTTTAAAGACATACAAAAGGTAAAAAATCACCCAATGGCGTGTAAGGATAAATACGGCAGACTTATTGTTGGGGCTGCAATAGGTGTTACCGCAGATACCATGCAAAGGGTAACGGCATTGGTAGAAGCTGGTGTAGATATTGTAACCTTGGATACTGCTCATGGCCATTCACTTGGGGTTATTAATGAACTAAAGAAAATAAAGAACCAATTCCCAGAACTTAATATTATTGTAGGGAATATTGCTACAGCCGAAGCCGCAACAGCTTTGGCAGATGCTGGAGCAGATGCAGTAAAAGTAGGGGTCGGACCAGGTTCTATTTGTACTACTAGAATTATTGCAGGGGTTGGTGTTCCTCAGCTTTGGGCTATAATGCAGGTTGCAGAAGCTCTTAAGGGAAGGAATGTACCAATTATTGCAGACGGTGGTATTCGCTATAGCGGTGATGTGGTAAAAGCGTTGGTTGCTGGTGCAGACACCATTATGGCTGGTGGTATTTTTGCAGGTACAGAAGAGGCTCCCGGAGAAACTACAATTTTTGAAGGTAGAAAAGTTAAATCTTACAGAGGTATGGGGTCTATTGAAGCTATGAAACAAGGTTCAAAAGACAGGTATTTTCAAGATGCAGAAGAGGAAATTGCAAAACTTGTTCCAGAAGGTATAGTAGGGCATGTTTCCTATAAAGGGCATGTTTCTGAGATTATTTATCAGTATGTTGGAGGACTTAAGGCAGGAATGGGATACTGCGGTGCGAAAAACATAGAAGAACTTAAAACCGCTTCTTTTGTTCGCATTACCGGCTCTGGTATTAGAGAAAGTCACCCTCACGATGTGAAAATAACAAACGAAGCACCTAACTATTCAAGGTAATAGATTTTTTCAAATAAGTTTAAAAGGCAGAATTCAAAATTCTGCCTTTTTTGTTTTATGTCTCACGTCCTGAAATAGGTTTTCAATGTAAACCCCAGGGGTGATGGGAAATAAAACAAACCGTTAAAACGGTTTGCGTTTTTTACCGATTTTTTCATTCTCACGGTTTCCCACGGTTGAAACCGTGGGCTATATAGTTCCCAAACCACACCTTTACGGCACTGTTTTTCCTTTGGTTGAGTGTTTGTCACCAACCAACCGAAACCGGGGCAATGGACATTTTACGCTATGTTTGGTATTTCGTGTTCCCTATATATTAGTTGCAAGAATCTTCTGATGGGTATGGTTGGTGGCAAACACCAACCATGGGTAACCCGTTAAAACGGTTTGCGTTTTTGCCGATTTTTTTATTCTCACGGTTTCCCACGGTTGAAACCGTGGGCTATGTAGTTCACCAACCACACCTTTACGGCACTGTTTTTCCTTTGGTTGAGTGTTTGTCACCAACCAACCGAAAACCAGGGCAATGGATATTTTACGCTATGTTTGGTATTTCGTGTTCCCTATATATTAGTTGCAAGAATCTTCAGATGGGTATGGTTGGTGGCAAACACCAACCATGGGTAAGATATTAGATTTTTACGTCGTGGTTGGGTGTTTTTTACCAACTATTTAATTCCCTCGGTTGAAACCGTGGGCTATGTAGTTCACCAACCACACCTTTACGGCACTGTTTTTCCTTTGGTTGAGTGTTTGTCACCAACCAACCGAAACCCAGGGCAATGGATATTTTACCCCATGTTTGGTATTTCGAGTTCCCAATATATTAGTTGCGAGAATCTTCAGATGGGTATGGTTGGTGGCAAACACCAACCATGGGTAAGATATTAGATTTTTACGTCGTGGTTGGGTGTTTTTTACCAACTATTTAATTCCAACGGTTGAAACCGTGGGCTATGTAGTTCACCAACCACACCTTTACGGCACTGTTTTTCCTTTGGTTGAGTGTTTGTCACCAACCAACCGAAACCCAGGGCAATGGATATTTTACCCCATGTTTGGTATTTCGAGTTCCCAATATATTAGTTGCGAGAATCTTCAGATGGGTATGGTTGGTGGCAAACACCAACTATGGGTAAGATATGTTATGGTTGGTGGCAAACACCAACCATGGGTAAGATATTAGATTTTTACGTCGTGGTTGGGTGTTTGTCACCAACCAACCGAAACCGGGGCAATGGATATTTTACCCCATGTTTGGTATTTCGAGTTCCCAATATATTAGTTGCGAGAATCTTATTATGGGAAATGTTTTTGTCGTCTTTTTTGCAAGGAAGAAAATATGTAGCGATTATCGTTGTCTGAGACTACTCTCCATTCTAAAACCCTTAGAGCCCTTCGGAACTCTATAGTTAGAAGCAGTTATATGCCTTTGATATCTAGTCCTATATTTTTAAGGTTTTGATAATCTCTATTAAGAATATAATTTATTTCTCTCATTTTTTTCTTTATAGCTTTTTTAGGCGATTGTTGGGTATATCTAATCACAAATGTATGTGTGCTTAAATTAGAATAATTCTGATGGAATATAAGATTGTATCCATAACCAATATTTAAAACACCCAATACAGAAAAGCCAATCTCGGGTCTTATTGCATAGGTAATTTCTCCTTCTTTGTTTCTTACACTTATCCCTTCTATTCCCCAATAAGTTAATGCTTTAGACTTTGTATATCCTACGTTTAATCCGTATGTATTTAAAGGAGAGGTGTTCAAAAACAACATTGCATTTGCATGTATGTTTTGGTAGCTTAGTGGACGAAAAACACTGCGTGTTCCTCTTGCAATACCAAAGCTTAAAGAACCTATTCCTTGGTATGAGTACCCTACCATAGGGTGGTAACCCTGTATTTTAAACAAGGAGGGATAGTCTTTTTTAATTGCTTGAGCTAGTAAAATATTGGCGCTAATGATTTTGCTTATTTTTTTAAGTTTTTCTGTATCTATAGAAATAGTGTCTTTTGCATAACTATCTACACTGCAAACGCTTGGCATAAGTGCGGTATTTTCTAACAGATAATGGTTAGTTTGTTTGTTGGATTTTGAAAAAGAAGAATTTGACAAAAACAAACAAAATATAAATGTTAATGAATAAGTTATGGTTTTATATTTTTTCAATATGGATTGATTTGAAGCGCTTCAAAGTTAATTTTTTTCCAGTATTCATACAAAACCAAATTTTTGACCAATATTCAACCCAAAATACGCATTAGCGCATTTTGCCCTTTGGGTGATGAAGATCCTGACGCTTACGATCAGGATGTCACACTCTGACC
>DIUJ01000015.1:0-38339 GCA_002422315.1 Bacteroidetes bacterium UBA6161 | reverse complement strand
TCTAATGCTGAATTTGGGTTTAAAATCTTTGCTACTCTGAGCAGAAGTTCAGAACAAGGTTGTTTAGTTATTGCCAATACTTGCCCTAAGTTGTATTAAGTATTCTTTCGAATACATTAATCTAGACCCGTACCAGCTAAGAAGCTCTCCATCTACTAGTTTTATTTTTGTACTTTTAAAAACCTCTTTTAACTCTAAAATATGTTTTTCTTTAAACGGGTAAGGCTCACTTGACAGGAAAATTATATCAGGATTTAATTCTTTTATTTCTTCCAAACTTAGGCTAGGGTATCTATTTACAGATACTACATTTTGTACATTTACTGTATTTAAAAGATGGCTTATAAATGTGTCTTTACCTGCAAACATCCATGGGTTATACCATATTGCATATACACATCGCAAGGGTGGCATTGTTGGAATAGACTCGAAATCGTTTTTAATTACACTATGTATTTGAAATGCTTTTTCTTCTACTTGAAGTATTTTGCCTAATTCAATAATCAAACTCAATGTATCGTCAATTGTTTTTATATCAGAAACATACACAGTGCAGAAGGAGGCTATTTCTTCTATTTGATCTTGGGTATTTTCTTCTTTATTAGCTAAAACAAAATCTGGTTTTAAGTTTTTTACTTTATCTATTTGTATGGTTTTAGTTCCGCCAATTTTGGTGGCGTTTTTAAATTCGCTTTTAGGATGTAGGCAAAATTTAGTTTGTCCAACAATCTTAGAACCTAATCCTAAGTCATAAAGTAGTTCTGTGAGCGAAGGGACCACACAAACTATTCTTTGTATGGGTTTGTTTATCTCTATACTTCTTCCTATTTGGTCGTAGATTATAGACATCCTCTTCTTTTATAAAGAAATAGAATTTATAATGTCATATTTTGTTATGATATGCACTATTCCGCTAAGGTCTTTTACCAGTACTGCATTGTTGTCTTTGTTAATCAAGCTTGTAACTTTTTCTACACTATCGCTAAAATTCACAAATGGGAAAGGAGCCTGCATTACGTCTTTAACTTTTTTCGATTTTGCATTGTTGTCGTTTAGTAAAAGAGCAAGTATTTTATTGTCATTTAAAGAGCCTTTAAACTCGTTTTCTGAACCAACTACAGGGATTTGAGAAACATTGTATTTACTCATTAAAGCCAGGGCTTCTTCCAATAATGCATCCTCTTGAACAGTTAAAAGTTTTAAATGGCTGTGTGAGGAAATCAAATCTAAGGCTGTACTCGGTTTTTCAGATTGAATAAATCCTCTTTCTTTCATCCATTCATCATTGAAAGCCTTTCCTATGTATCGTGTAGCATGGTCATGGAAAATTACTACCACTACATCCTCTGGTTTTAGCATATCTTTCATTTGTATAATCCCAGCAACAGCACTACCTGCGGAGTTTCCTGCAAGTATTCCTTCTTCTCTTGCAAGTCTTCTTTGGTAAACTAGTCCATCTTTATCCGTTACTTTTTCAAAATGGTCAATAATTGGGAAATTTATGTTTTCAGGCAAGATATCTTCCCCTATTCCTTCTGTAATATATGGGTGAATTTCAGCTTCGTCAAAAATGCCTGTTTCGTGGTATTTTTTTAAAACAGAGCCATAGGTGTCTATGCCCCAAAGTTTAATGTTGGGATTTTTTTCTTTTAAATATTTACCGGTGCCAGAAATTGTACCTCCAGTGCCTACGCCTACTACCAAATGAGTAATTTTACCTTCTGTTTGTTCCCAAATTTCTGGGCCAGTTGTCTCATAGTGTGCATTTCTATTGCTCAGGTTATTGTATTGGTTTGCATAAAAAGCACCGGGGATTTCTTCACTAAGTCTTTTCGATACAGAATAATAGGAGCGAGGGTCTTTGGCCTCTACATTTGTTGGGCATACTATCACTTCCGAACCCACTGCCTTAAGCAAATCTACTTTCTCTTTACTTTGTTTGTCTGTAGTTACAAAAATACATTTATAACCCTTAATCACACCTGCAATTGCCAACCCCATTCCTGTATTTCCGCTCGTTCCTTCTACTATTGTTCCTCCAGGTTTTAACAAGCCGCTTTTTTCTGCATCTTCTATAATTTTAAGAGCCATTCTGTCTTTTATAGAGTTCCCTGGGTTGGTAGTTTCTATTTTTGCTAATACCAAAGCTGGAACACCCTCTACAATTTTATTTAGTTTTACCAGAGGAGTATTGCCAATAGTCCCTAGTATGTTTTGGTGAAAATTCATTGCATGCAAAGGTATTTAAAACAAGTAAGCTGTGCAAGTGCATTCCATAGTTTAACTATTCAAATATTCAGGTTTTTATGCCACTTAATAGCACAAGTATTTTTTATGCCAAAAAATTTTCTTTTAAATCATAGCTTAAAAAAGAATAAACTAAACAGATATTTCGTTTGCTTAATTTGGATAAATAAATTTTAAATCAATATATTGCGAACCAAACCAACTACATTTACCATGAATAAAATAAAAATAAATTGGATCTTGGGATTAGTTATCCTCTTGTGGTGTAATACCTCGCAAGCACAGCCTGGTAAAGATTACCAATCGCTTATGTGGGAGATTTCAAATCCTCTAAACAAAGGCAAAGTCTCCTATTTGTATGGTACTATGCATGTGAGTCGCAAATTGGCTTTTAACCTTAGCGATAGCTTTTTTATAGCTTTGAACAATGCCGATAAGATAGCCCTAGAAAGCGACCCCACTACGTGGCTAAAGGAAATAATGAACTTGAAATATGCTACAGATTATTTTGGTAATTATCCTGCAAATACATACGCTGCCAAAGGTTTTTATCAACGTGCATTTGATTTAAAAGTTCCTGAAAATGAGATGATAGGAGATATGATTTCCAGCAGAGACAACATGATTAATTCTTTGCAGTTTAGAAACAATCCATACATGACAGATTTTGAAGAGGATACCTATTTGGATATGTTTATTTACATGGCTGGGGCCAAAACAAAAAGACCAGTATTGGGACTAGAAGATATGGAGTATACTTCAGATTTAAGGCGAATGGCTTACTCTGAAAGAAGAGATAGGAAAAATGAAAAAGTAATTCCAGTTTGGTTGGAAGATATGCTCAAACAAAAAGACTTGGGTACTTTGTTCGAAGATGCTTACCGCAAACAAGATTTAGATTTAATGCACGAATTGAGTAGTTATTACCAAAGTGATTTTTTTAGAAAATGGTTTATTGATGAACGAAACCGCAAAATGGTAGATAGCTTGGAAGTATTAATGAAAAACAACAGTGTGTTTACTGGTGTGGGAGCCGCTCATTTGCCTGGGCAATATGGTATGATACAAATGCTTAGAGAAAGAGGCTACCATGTAAGGCCCGTAACTTTTACAAAAACTGAGTTTGCTACCCAACAAAAAAACAGGTATGATTCTTTAAGAACAAACTTGGATTTTAGTATGGTAAAATCTCCAGATAATCAGTTTTCGCTCTTGCTTCCAGCTCCACTTTACGAAATCCCCTACAATGGCAAAAGTTATTTGTGTTCTGAAATGACCAATGGCTCTTTTGTTTCCATTAACAAATTGAACACTTTTGCTTTTATGAAAAATATGAGCACTTCGGAAATTCTTAAAAAAGTAGACTCTGTTCTGTTTGAAAATATTCCAGGTACTATATTGAGCAAAAAAAACATACAAAATGGGGAATACAAAGGAATAGAAATAAAAAATAAAACTAAAACTGGCGACTACCAACATTTTCAGATTTTTGCCACCCCTTTTGAAATCTTAATTTTCAAAGTTGGAGGCAAAGGTGACTTTGCAAATATGTGGTCCGATACGGTATTTAATAGCTTGGTATTTCACGAAAAATTTGATAAAAAAGAACCTTGGAAAGAAGTAAATCATGTGTATGGTGGGTTTTCAGTAATGTTGCCACCGGCTATGGTATTAGATAATATTTCGCCTATAGCTGCGGCATACAATAGCCCTACTTATCAAGCCATAGACCCTAAAACAGATGCATTTTTCTACTTAAACAAAGTCAGCCTTATGGATGTGTCTTATTTAGAAGAAGATGCTTTTGAGTTGCAACGATTTGCAAAAAAAATAGCTAAAAAATACAATATGGATTTGGGCAAAAGCGCCTTAGTTCAAACAAGTCAAAAATTGCCTGCCATAGACTTTGTAATGACCAACAAGGAAGGACAGAAACTAGAAGCGAGAATTGTAATCCAAGGGGGGAATTATTATTTGATGTTGGTACAGCCTAAAAAAGATAAAGAAGCAGCCAAAAAATTCTTTAACTCTTTCAAAGTTTTGGAAACTAAAAATTTCGCACCTTACGAATCCTATACAGATACGGTTTTGTTTTTTAGCACGCTTACTTCTAAACAGGTTGCAGAAAGTGAAACAAGAATTCCTTATAAATATGATAAACCCAAAGAACATGAAAGCTATTCTGAATCTTCCTTGTTTAAGTCAGAAAGCGGAGAAAGAATTAGAGTGAGTTTTTATAAATTTAACTATTACAAACATTACGACAATATAGATTCGCTTTGGGATGAAACCATCAGAGAGCAAACAATAGACAACTCAATGCTTCTGAAATCTAAGAAGGCTTATGTGAAAAATGGCCACTACGTATTGGACCTAATGCTTACGGATACCGCTACTGTTAGAGCCGTAAAACTAATGCTTATGCTTAAAAAAGAAGGAGATGCTATGTATTTTGTGAAAAGTTTAGTGGATACAATTTTCCCTACTTCTCCTTACTTAAATGCTTTTTATGAAAATTTTACACCCAAGGACACTCTTTTTGGAAGTTCTATTTTTGACAACAAAGGAAAATTATTTTTAAACGACCTTTTTGGAACAGATTCTTCCGCAAATAAAAGAGCAATGGAGGCTTTGGCTAACATAAAACTAGATAGTTCACATGCATTACAAGCCATCGGAATTATTGAAAATTTCGACAAACTAAATAACAACAAGCCTTATTTAAAGGCACATATTGTAAAGTTATTGCAAAAAGTAAAACATCCCGCTTTAACCACTTTTGCTAAAAACATGTATTTTACAAATCCTAACAATTATCCTGTACAACTTGGAGCAATTGGAATTATTTGTGCTCAACAAAACAAAGAAGCGGTTGAAGCCCTTAAGGAAATTATGGATAAGGACCTGCCTTTTATTATGGAAAACGACAGGTTTGTTCTGTCTCCTCTAAGAATGGACAGCATGGGGCTTTGGAAAAATCTGTATCCTAAAATGTTTGAATTTGACCATGTAGAAGAATACAAATCTATGATTTTTTACGACCTTGCTCGCATGCTTGATAGCAGCGTGGTAGATGCTGGTTTTTATGCCGGGTTTTTACATAAACTCAAAGACGAAGCCGGAACTGTTTTAAAAAGACAGCTTGCAATCGAACAGAAAAAACAATTAGAAGAAGATAAAAAAGAAGCCTTAGAAGAAAAAAAATCAAACAATCCTACCATGTATCCTAATTGGACCTTGGTCCAAAAATACAAATTACTCTTACCCCATGCCTACGACCCTATGGTGGGTAAGATTATAAAAGAATATGAAGCAAATATTCGTTCGGATATAGATAAGATTTACATGGTGAAGTATAGATTAGAAAACAAATTGCCCGTAGATAACAACGAAATTAAAGCAATAGCTAAAAACGTTAACTATACCCTGAAACTTTACGAAATGTTAGAACCCCTTAATGCCAATTCTCAAATCCCAAAGGAATTATTGGCTACAGAAAATCTTGCGAAACTTAGCTTGAACAATTCAGGTGGGGGCTACTCATACTATGGTTCTGCCTACGATTTCGAAAAAGATACTTTTAAACTTATTAAAAATGGACAGCAATCTATAAAAGGCAAAGACTATCAGTATTTTATTTATCAGGTAAATGGTTTTATAAGCAAAAGTGCAGCAGATAAATATAATTTCAGCCCCAAAGATTACAGAAAATTAGCCTTTGTAGCGGTAGAAACCAAAGATGGTACATTTGTAAACAAAGGAATTAACATTAAGTCGTCTATCCGTTTCGAAAACCCTGACAAATTAGATAAGTATTTAGAAGAACTCATCGAAGAATTTGAAGTAAAAGAAAGAAAGAGGGCAAGTGCAAAAGAAATTAATGATTCCTATTATGACGAAGACAGTTGGTAGTAAAGTATTTAATTCCGTAAAGCTATATTTTCTTGCCTCTTGCGTTTTTTTGAGTTTTGTCTTTTTGTCAAATACCAAAATCCAAAACCAAACTTCCCCGGATATAAAAGAAAAGGTCCTTTACCATTGGGCAGGATTTGCAAATGCTTTGCTACAAATAGATAGTGTAAACTTATACTCCTTAAGTGCGGATAGTATATACAGCCCTGTATTTTGTGAAACGGAAAGTATTTTAGATGCGGATGAATCGTGTTTCACGTTCTCTAAGCAGTCGTTTTTCTTAAAATATTTCAAACATTTTCCGTCCGATTCGTTCTCTTCTGTTTTTAAAGATATGGACAAAACTAAAATTCTTATACATCCCTCTGGAAACAAAGCAGAAATACTTATAACTACGCAAGAACCTTCTAAAATAAATCCTGGACATCAAATAGTTTTTCATTTTCAAATAGAAAAAGACAAGATATTTCTAGTAGCATTTGATACTATTCCATGAGGGGTAGAGAATATTAGGCAGTATTGAGTCAAATGAATTTCTCACACTTCTTTTATTTTAGATTTCAGATTTTAGAATTCAGATTTAAAAAATCCCCAATCTGCAATCTGCAATCTAAAATCGAAAATCTACAATCTACAATCGTCTTTTATTTCAGATATTAGATTTCAGAATTCAGATTTGAAGACATCTACATTCATCTTTTTATTTCAGATTTCAGAATTCAGATTTGAAGACATCTACATTCATCTTTTATTTCAGATTTTAGAATTCAGATATAAAAAATCTACAATCTACAATCTGCAATCTAAAATCACCTTAATCTTTCCTTTACTGTTTTTAAACTACTCACAAAGATGGCAGTTAATTCGTTGGCTTCAGAAATTAAAGGAGAAAGTGATTCTGGAGGGAGCCAATTCATTTCTTGAATAATTTCTAACCAATAAAGAGACTCGTCAGATTCTTCGAGAACGATGTTAAGTTTAGAAATAAACTCTTTGTCACTTCTCGCTCTGCAAGCTGCTCGGTAGTTAGCGCCAACTGACATAGAACTTCTAATTAATTGATTTGAAACATTGGACTTTCCAACTCCAGTTCCAATGATTTCAATAGCTTTCAAAACTGAAATTGCAAAACTTTTTGTTCTTGACTTTATAATTTCTTTCATGATTTAAGATTAAATAGGTTTTATTTATTTCAGATATTTTATTTCAGAATTCAGATTTAAAAAGATCCCCAATCCCCAATCTAAAATCTAAAATCTACAATCTAAAATCCCCATCCCCCCAATCTACAATTTCTTTCAAATTACGAATCTGAATAACATTCGATGGTAATGTGTAATTGTTGCTAGGGTTTTGATAAGTATAATGAATGGCATTCCACCCTGCATTAAGCGCTCCTTCTATGTCCATAGGAATAGAATCCCCAACCATTAGTATATTTTCAGATTTCTTTTTGGAAATGGATTCAGCATATTTAAAAATTTCAATCTTAGGTTTAGCAAAACCAACTTCTTCCGAAATTATAGCATGTTGGAAATACTTTTTTAATCCAGAATTTTCTATTTTTTGCTTTTGAGTTTCTGTAAAACCATTGGTAAGCAGATACAATGGATATTTTTCTGCCAGTCTAGCCACAGTTTCTTCTGCATAGGGCATCAGTTGTTTTTGGGTTGGGCATAGCTGCAAAAACTCCTGCCATAAGTTCTCTGGACGAACTTCATTGGGTATTTTCAAATCGTTCAAAGCCAGCTCAAAGCGTTTGGTTCGAAGGGTGTCTTTGTCTATAAGTTTATTGTTGTATAGTTCCCAAAGTGCTCGGTTGTGTTTCTGGAAAAAACTAAAAAAATCTTGGGCTTTAAAATGTGTGTATAATTGGAAATTATGTATTTCAAACAGTTCCAACAAGGTTAGTTCCGCGTTTTTTTCAAGGTCCCATAGTGTATGGTCAAAATCAAAATAAATGCATTCTATGTTTTCCATTTCAATATTTACTGGCGGATAGCTACAAAAGTACTTTTTTCTTTCTACATTTGTCTTACCTTTGCCTTTACATACAACACATTATTTTTTTGGCAAGCTATTTGTATCCAATAAAACCAAACAATACAAACAATGAAAAATTTATTTTTAGTACTATGGTCTTTACTTTTATGGAATGGAGCAACTGCTGCACCCGTAGAAGCGGCCTTGGATATAGATAAGATTGTGAAGGCTTTTGAAGCTGGTAATTCTGAACAACTAAGCACCTCTTTTAATTCTACTATCGAAATTACCACCCCCACTTCCGAAGGGGTATACAGCAAAGTGCAAGCAAAACAAGTAATGACCAAGTTCTTTACTCAATATGCACCAAACTCGGTATCTGTTTTACACAAAGGCACCTCTAATACAGGATCCACATTTGTGGTTTTAACTTATAAGTCCAAAACAGAAGAATTTAGAATCACGGTTTTTCTCAAACAATCTGCTTCGGATTATGTTATCCAAGAGATAGACATAGAAAAATAAATATACCCTACTCAATTTTCATGAATTTTTTTCAAGACCCTGTTTGGAACACCACCGATGTTGATTTGATTATAGACCTAGCCCTAAAAGAAGATATAGGGCCAGGAGATTACTCTACTTTAGCTTCTATTGGCCCATTGAAAATGGGATCCGCTTTTATGCTTTTCAAAGAAAATGCAGTGCTTTGCGGCTTACCCTTAGTTGCAAAAATTTTAAGCAAAGTAGACCCAAGCATAGAAATAGAATTACTAAAAGAAGAAGGACAATGGATACAAAAGGGCGAAAAAGTACTTTTTCTAAAAGGTTCTGCTTCTTCCATTCTTAGTTCAGAAAGATTAATCCTAAACTTTGTACAAAGACTTAGCGGAATAGCCACACTTTCTAAACACTATGCACAGATGGCTAAGCCTTATGGGGTTACTATTTTAGATACAAGAAAAACAACGCCAGGGCTTAGGCTCTTAGAAAAATATGCCGTAAGGGTAGGTGGGGCAAGTAATCACAGAACAGGTTTGTACGACATGGTAATGCTTAAAGACAACCACGTAGACTTTTGTGGCGGGATTGAAAATGCTATTGTAAAAACAAACAACTACTTGCAGCAAAACAACCTAACTCTAGCTATAGAGATAGAAACACGAAACATAGAGGAGGTAAAAGAGGTACTTAGGGTAGGGGGCGTGCAGAGAATAATGCTCGACAATTTTAACCCAGAAGAAATAACCCAAGCCTTATCTCTTATAAACAAAAAATACGAAACCGAAGCCTCTGGAGGGATAAATAATTCTAATTTAATGGAATACCTTAAAACAGGAGTAGATTTTATATCTATTGGAGCGCTTACCCATTCCTCAAAAAATATTGATATTAGTTTGAAAACTAATTTGTAGGCAAAAGTTTGTTTCTTCAAAATTTCTTTTCTTATTTGACGATTATTAGCCGATTACGGTTGTCTTAGGTGATTTTATTTTGAGTTGAACGGAACCTTACTCAGAATTTATCCCAAATTACAAGATTAAGTGTTTATACTTAATTTAACAAGTCGGTTAGTGTCTAATTTTAAATAGAGTAGTTGATATTGGCTTTTAGTTATTTTTAGTTTCATTAAAAATGGGAGTGACAGAAAAATATTTGACTATATATCAGATGTTTACCTTTTTTTTTCTCTACCTAGGTGTTTGATTTAGTTTTTTCTTCTAGTTTTGTTCTCATATTTAAAAAAAGAAAAATGAAAAAAATATTTTTACTAGCATTAGTTCCTGCGTTAATGTTCTCATTTGCAGGTTGTAAGAAAGAAACAGAAGAAACGCCTGACGATAATACAGGAGGTGGAAGCCTGACTGTTGAAAACAAACAAAGGTCTATGTTGGCTTATGTAACCGCAACTTGGTGTGGACCTTGTGGTTCTGCAGGTGGTCCAACTTTCAAAGCAGCAGTAGCTTCTAAAGGGACATCTGAGATTATTCCACTAAATATTCAAACGAGCAATTCAAGATTAACTCCTATATTTAAAAAGCCAGGTGTAGAAAGTCAAGATTCTGTTTTTATTGCCCCAATTTATGGTGCGTTATTGTCAAATTTAAATATTCCTGTTGATAATAATGGTTCATTTAGTATACCTGCATTTTCTATGAACAATAGTTATTTGGGTACAAGCAACACTACTTCTGCTGTGATAACAGATAGAGCGAATAGCTTCAATGCTAATTCTCCTGTCCTAGGTGTTGCAGCAAATAAATCAGTAAATGGAAATACAATTACTGTTAATGCTAAATCAAAATTCTTTAAAGAAGGTAATGGTGAATATTTTTGGTCCGCTTTAATTTTAGAGAAAAGTGTTAATGGTTATCAGAAGGTAGGCGGAACAGATGTTAATGATTATGAACATAAATACAACATCAGGGCAAGTATGCAAAATGGTGAGCTAAACAATCAAAGTGTATTTGGAAGTTCTGCATTTGCTACTGGAACTGTAGCTAATGGTACAGAATTTTCTAAAACATTCACTTTGAATTATATAAACCATCACGCAGCTTCAAATCCTAATTTTGGTTTAGTTCCTTGGAATTTGAATGCTTCAAACACCGCTGTTGCTGTAATTGTTTGGAAGAAAAACGGTGCTAAATACGAATATGTAAATGGTTTTGTAGCGGAATAATTTTATTAATAATAAATATTTTATAGGAAAGGCCCTTTTTTAAGGGCCTTTTGTTTTTTAGTAATTTATTCTATATTTGAAGTATGAAAAAATCATTATTTAATTTTTATGCAATTCTCATCCTTGCACTGTTGGGGACATATTCTTCTTCAGCTCAAGAAATCTCAATTAATCAAGACACCCTAAATATAGAAGGGAAAAATACTACCAATCCTAACTTCCCGGCAGATTTGTATAAAGGGTTTACTTTTAAAAATATAAATGCTACTACGGATACGTTTGTATGGGCGAGAAGGGTGAATGACCTTCCTTCTTCTGCTTGGGAAAGTGCATTTTGCGATATTAATCTTTGTCATGCTTCAGATGTAAATGCCGCTGAATTTGTTTTACAAAAAGGCGATTCTGGAGTAATGTTTACCCATTTTTATCCTAGTTCAGGAAGCGGAACAGCCGTAATGGAAGTGGATCTTTTTTGTAGAGAAAACCCTATGCAGAAGGTAACTATAGTGGCTTTTTGTACTGCTTGGGATGCATTAAACTCTGTAACTTACGCGAGTTTAGAAACCAATTTATTTTATCCAAACCCTGCAAGTGAAAGTATTTTATACTTTAACAATACTGCAACTGGCGAAAGTAAAGTACAAATAAGAAATATGGAAGGCAAAGTATTGTCTGTTCAAAATATACAAATAAACCAATCTAGTATAGATATTAGCTCTCTCTCTCAAGGTTTGTACTTTTTAGAATGGATTAGCAATGGCCAAACAAAAGTTCAAAAGTTCAATAAAATTTAATTGGTATCAATGTAACCAAAAAAGTAATGGTAACTGAATAACAATATATTTTCAGGTACATGAAAGTGTACAAAATAAAACTAAAAAACCGCTTTAATAAGCGGTTTTTTTTTTGGAGTTTCGTAAATTAATAGCTTAAGTACACTGGATTTTCATTTGTGTTTTTGTCGTTTCTTTGTACCAATGTCAATGTTCAAAAAACTAGCAAGTTATATTTTCCCTTTTTCTAAAAAAATACATTCCAATATAAATGGAGTATTGGAAGTAAATTGGGTAAATGGTAAAAAAGTTTTGGATTCCCCAAATGCAAATTACTCCTTTGGGAATCTCCAAAAAGTCCTACATTTTGGGTTAGAGAAAGTGTATGATTCTACAGTAGAGAATATTTTAATACTTGGGATGGGCGGTGGTTCGGTAATTCAAACCCTTCGTAATGAATTTAAATATACTGGGAATATAACAGCTGTAGAAATAGACCCAATCCTTATTCAAATTGCTCACAATGAATTCGGAGTAGTAGCATCCCCAACTTTGGAAATTGTTTTAAATGATGCAGTAATTTATTTACAACAAAACAAACAAAGATTTGACTTAGTAATTGTAGACTTGTTTATTGACACCGAAGTACCTGGCGGTGTTATGCAGAAGGAATTTTGGCTGGATTTGCGCAATTCCATGTCAGAAAATGCTTCCGTTATTTTTAATTATATGAATCCCCAAGGCACACCCTCAAATTTTAAAATCATGTTACAATATTTAGATTTTGAAATGCAAGAATATACTTATGTTTTAGATACGAATAGTATAATGATTTTGAGAGCATAGGATTTTGTAATCGCACAGCTCTTTAGTCACGGCGAGGCACTTTTGTTATTGCGCAGTACTTTTGTCTTGGTGAGGCTCTCGAACTATGAAAGAGTGGGTAGAAATGTCGTGGTTCGAGAGCCTCACCATGACATTTCTTTTAAAGTTTCTGGGAAAACTCCAGATAAGGATTACATTTCTTTTAGAGGTTTTGGGGAAACTTTACTGCCATTGACGGTTTTATACAAGAAGATAGTATTCAATTAGATATGTTAATTTTGATGGTCGCAAATTTAACGTTATTTATATTATTTTACATGAAAGGAATTTTTACACAGGATGACAATTTGGGTTATCGATAAGCGGTTCCACGCAAATGATATCCTGAGTGGCCGACGAAGGAGTTTGTATCGAAGGGCGACAATTGTTCCCCCGGGTGTCTGAGCGAAGCCGAAGACCGAGGGTGTGCATATTGTTAGTGTTTGCCAACAGGCATCCGATTACTTTCTCTATCCGTTGAGTTCCGAAGGGCTCTACGGATTTGTAATAGAGTGTAGTCTTTGACTACATAATTATATTCCAAATACAACACCCCGGCTGAAAAGTAAAGCTATTCTTACCTTTTGAACATCTGCTTTTTCAGCCACCCCTCTACTCAGGGGGATTTATTACGTTGTAAGAATACGAAAACTTATAGGTTGTCCCTACTCTCCAAAAATCTGCAATCTAAAATCTAAAATTGGCCGACGTAGAAGGTCGAAACGAAGAGCGACATTTGTTCCCCGGGTGTCTGAGCGAAGCCGAAGACCGAGGGTGTGCGAATTGTTAGTGTTTGCAAACAGGCATCCGATTACTTTCTCTATCCGTTGAGTTCCGAAGGGCTCTACGGATTTGTAATAGAGTGTAGTCTTTGACTACATAATTATATTCCAAATACAACACCCCGGCTGAAAAGTAAAGCTATTCTTACCTTTTGAACATCTGCTTTTTCAGCCACCCCTCTACTCAGGGGAATTTATTACGTTGTGAGAATACGAAAACTTATAGGTTGTCCCTACTCTCCAAAAATCTGCAATCTAAAATCTAAAATTGGCCGACGTAGAAGGTCGAAACGAAGAGCGACATTTGTTCCCCCGGTGTCTGAGCGAAGCCGAAGACCGAGGGTGTGCGAATATGAATAACTTGAGGTAGTCCAGACTACCATTGACGGATTTATACAAACAGTTAGTATTCAATTTGTTTTGTTTATTTTTGATTGTCGAAAATTTAACGTCATTTATATTCTTTTGCATGAAAGGAATTTTTACACAGGATGACATTTCTTTTATAACTTAAAGGTAAACGTCACCTCTGGTTTGTCCCTCCAACTAGAAGCGGGGGTAGACATTCCCATTTATAGAGATTTGTGACTGCCTACAAACAGAAAAGCCCCTTGGGGAAGAGGCTTTTCAAAGTATAACTTATTAAAATAAAAAGAAAGGGTTTAAGATGCTGTTTCACCTAGCATTTTTTCTTTTAACTTATTTTCAATATCAGCAAGCAATTCTACATTGTCTGCCAAAAGATCCTTAACAGAATCTCTTCCTTGACCTAATTTTGTTTCGCCATAGCTAAACCAAGAACCGCTTTTGTTTACTACGCCTGCTTCTACTGCCAAATCTAATATTTCTCCAACTCTTGAAATACCTTGACCATAGATAATGTCAAACTCTACTACTTTAAAAGGAGGGGCAAGTTTGTTTTTAGCAACTTTTACTTTGGTTCTATTGCCAATCAATTCATCCCCATTTTTCAATTGACCAATTCTTCTGATGTCAATACGAACAGAAGAGTAAAACTTTAACGCATTACCACCTGTAGTAGTTTCTGGATTGCCAAACATTACTCCTATTTTGTCGCGTAATTGGTTGATAAATATGCATATACATCCTGTTTTATTAATGGTTCCAGTAAGTTTACGAAGAGCTTGCGACATAAGCCTAGCTTGTAGACCCATTTTAGAATCACCCATATCTCCCTCAATTTCGGCTTTGGGCACAAGAGCAGCTACGGAGTCAATTACTACTACGTCCAATGCGCCAGAACGAATTAAATTGTCTGCAACTTCTAAGGCTTGCTCCCCGTCGTCTGGCTGCGAAATCAATAGGTCTTCTATACTAATACCTAATTTTTGTGCATAAAATTTATCAAAAGCATGCTCTGCATCGATAAATGCACAAAGGCCACCTTGTTTTTGAGCTTGAGCGATACAGCTTAATGCCAAGGTTGTTTTGCCCGATGACTCAGGACCGTATATTTCTATGATTCTGCCCCTAGGAAATCCGCCTATCCCTAAGGCTAGGTCTAAACTAAATGAACCTGTAGAAATTACAGATACATCCGACAATCCAGGGTCATCCATTTTCATTACTACTCCCTTCCCGTAGCTCTTTTCTAATCTGTCAATAGTTAATTTAAGGGCTTTTAGTTTTTCTGCTTTGTTGTCTGACATGTTAACTCAATATTTTTTGCAATTTCAGTCTGTTTTTTTTATGTTTATCCACAAAAAAAGATACAATATACACAGCGACTTTTCTTGTTTTGTATACATATTTGGCCAGGTTTGTTAAATTGTGAACAATTGAAGCCGTGAAGTACACAATTTTTACCCCATTTTTGGACTTTATTTCTTTACATGAAAAACTCTCTA
Source organism: Bacteroidetes bacterium UBA6161 (assembly GCA_002422315.1). Taxonomy (GTDB): domain Bacteria; phylum Bacteroidota; class Bacteroidia; order NS11-12g; family UBA955; genus UBA6161. Next base: position 23,227 of record DIUJ01000015.1, on the reverse strand, counting down.
ATGCAACTCTTTTGCAGCTTGTTCGCCCTGGGCATTTCGCTTCTTGTTCCTTCTGTTTCCTATGCTCAAATAGATACCAGTTCGAAAATTATTATTCATGTACCTTCCAATCCATCTCTTTCAGAAGGAAGGAAACTGGAAATTTTGCCTCAAATTTCTAGGAATAAAATAGAACAAGCCCCTCTTAAATTTGTTACAATTGATAAGTTTACGACTACAGAAAAGCATGTAAATGTGTTGCCGCCAATTACTTTTGCCCCTGAGAAAAAAGAAATTTTGCCCAATGGATATGCTTCTCTAGGTTATGGAAATCTAAATGCTTGGAATGGAAACTTATATCTGGCAAACAATTCCAGCCCTACCAATGCTTATGGGTTTAAATACAATCATTTCTCGCTAAATGAAAAAGGAACCTTTAAAGACTTTAGTAGAAATGAAATTGGTGCTTTTACCAAACTTTATAAAGGGAATGAAGAGTTTGGGATTGCTTTTGATTATTCTAGATTGGCATTGCGTTTTTTTAACTTGCCAGACTCTGTGGAGGTTGCAGATAGAAAGGAACTTACCCGAACCATGGAACAATGGAATTTAAATACCTATTACAAATTTGGAAATATAAATCAGACTGGTAGAAAGCCATATTTAAGACTAGATTTTGATTTTGATAGGTTTAATTTAAACATGAACCGCTTTGAAAATAGTTTTCAGGGTAAGGTGCATTTTAGAAAAGACCACAAAGGCTTTGGCTTGTCTAAGTCCAAAGATAGGCAGACCTTAGACCTTTTGCTAAAAACCCATATAGATCAAGTAAGATTGAGTTCTGATTTGCAGCTTACAAGGGTTTTTGCTTGGCTTGAAGCAAGAGATCAGTTTGCTGTGGATTTAGGAAAAAATACCCTTACCGTTGATTTCGGTTTAAATTTAGGTGTTTTTGCAGATACCACTCAGCCAAAGTTGTTCCCAAACCTCTATGCAAATGCACAACTGCCAATTATGGATAAAAGGGTGATTTTGGTAGCTGGCGTAGATGGCGGCTATGAAAAGCAAGGTCTCCAATCCTTATTTTCAAACAACCCATTCATACAAAATATTCCCCTATTGGAAAACAAATATACCAATTTGCGTTTGTTTGCTGGTATAAATGCAAAAGTAGCTCCCGGAGCAAATTTTGTTGCGGAGGTTTCTCATGCTACTATTTCAAATCTGCCACTTTTTGTTGCTAGTTCCGATAGTTTTAGAAGGTTCGATGTGATTTATGACAACGTAGGTTTAACCACTATTAAAGGTCAGTTGAATTTTAGTATAGGCGAAAAAATATGGGCAAATTTGATTGCAGCATATTACAATTACAACATGGAAACAGAGCAAAATGCTTGGATGTATGCAGATTTTGAAACTAAATTGAGGCTTCATTATATCTTATCAAAGAAATTATTTATAAAAACAGATTTACTAATGATGGGTAATAGAAGTGCTCGATTAGAGAATTTGAGTAGCTTGGAATTAAAACCACTGGTAGATATAAATCTTGGAGTAGATTATCATTTCAAAAAAATGTTTTTTGCTTTTGTTCAGTTAAACAATATAGCTGGGGCCACTTATCAGCGCTGGTATAATTTCCCTGTGTATGGATTTAATGCAAATGCTGGCGTTGGCGTAAGATTTTAATTCAAAATAAAGATGAATTTTAGTACATTTGAACCCTAAATCGTTTCCCATGCTAAAACCAGAAAATTACATACAAAACCTGCTATTTGACAACGATTGTGTTGTGATTCCAGATTTTGGTGGATTTATAAAAAGACAAAATCCTGCCTATATTACTCCCAATGGAATGATAAAGCCGAGGGGTGAATCTCTTTTTTTTAATCACGTTCTCACCACAAACGATGGCTTGTTGTTAAATAGCATTGCTAAAAACCATGGAGTTAGCTATGTAGAAGCTGCTAAGTTGGTTAGGGATTGGGTTGCTTTTGTGGAAAAAGAAATGGAAGAAAAATCCATGTTTAAGTTCGGTGCTCTAGGTACATTTTATGTAAATATGGAGGGTAAAAAATGGTTTTCTCCAAACCCTAAAGTTAATTTATCAAAAGACAGTTATGGATTAGAAGCAGTAGTGGCCAAAACTATTGCAAAAAACTTACCAAGTTCTGTTCCTATGCCATCTGCTGCCCAAGCGCCTCTAACAGTTAGCACCAACAGAAACCGCAAATGGATAAAGGCTATAGCGGCATCTGTAGTTTTAGCTTTATTAGCAAGTGGTTCCATAATTTGGAAAGACCAGTTAGCTAGCTTAGGTTCAGAAGTGATTCAGCAAGCACAAATGTTTGGTTTTTCTGATACTTTTGGAGGGAATGAAGTGAAAATTAAAGAGGAAACTAAGTCAGAAAATATTCAAAAAACTGAAACTCCCGTACAACCCATTGAGGTTTTACCTGAGATTCAAGAAGAAGTTATACAAAACCCAACAGAAGAAAGCATTTTGGAACCAAGCAATCCTATTGTTGAGGAACAAATAAATTCACAAGACTTTGGTAACTACTACACGGTTATGGTAGGGGCTTTTGAAGTAGAGCAAAATGCTAAAACTAGGGAATTAGAAATGACAGCCAAAGGATACGAAGTATATCCTGTAAATGGAACGCGTAAAAATATAACTAAGATACAAACTGGAAAATTTAGTAGCATGAAAATTGCGGAACAAAATTTAAATGTAATTAGAGAATTTATACCAGGTGCATATATCACAGAATTTCAAAAATAAAAAATGAATAACATATCTCAATTATTTGCCTTGTTGCAAATTTCAGCAGAAACAGGTACTCCTGCAGCAAGTGCAGCAGAAGCCGCTCCCGCAAAAGAAGAAGGATTAAAGTTTTTTGACTTAGTATTAAATGGCGGCCCTGTAATGATTCCAATAGCAATTATGTTGGTAGTTGCACTTTATTTGGCCATAGAAAGGTACCTAAACATAAAAAAAGCTGGCAAGCTTGACCCATTTTTCATTGCTCAAATTAAAGATATGGTGCTTAACGACAATATAGTGGGCGCACGAAAACTTTGTGAAAAAACGGAATCCCCTATCGCAAAAATGTTGGAAAAAGGACTTTCAAGAATGGGTAAACCATTAAAAAATATAGAAGTAGCAGTAGAAAATGTTGGGAAACTAGAAATTTATAAAATGGAAAAGGGGATGCCAATAATTGCTACTATCTCAGGTGCAGCACCTATGTTGGGTTTCTTAGGTACCGTAACCGGTATGATTCAAACCCTTTATGCTATGAACCAAGCAGGAGATAGTACCGATATGGGTGTGCTTAGTGGTGGTATTTACCAAGCAATGGTTACCACTGTTGCTGGATTAGTAGTAGGTATTATTGCTTACTTGGCTTTTAACCTTCTTACCGCTATGATAGAAAAAGTAGTTCATAAGATGGAAGCTACAACAGTAGAATTTTTGGATATTTTGCAACAACCTGCAGAATAATTCGTTTAACTTATACACACTGTATCCATGTCATTAAGAAAAAAATCGAAAATTAGTACCGAATTTAATATGTCATCCATGACAGATATTATTTTCTTGTTGCTTATTTTCTTTATAGTAACATCTTCTGTAACAAGAGAGTCCGTATTGAAAGTAGTGCTACCTAAAGCTAGGCCTACCGACAATATGGTTAAAAAAACAATTAAGCTTTCCGTAACCGCCGATAAGCAATATGCCGTAGATCAAAATATTGTTAGTTTAGAAGATTTACCTTTTGCACTTCAAGAGGCATTAAACGCAAATCCAGAGGCGGTTGTTTCTGTGCACGGCGACAAAAAAGTGGAATATGAGGAAGTAATGAACCTTGTGAAAATAGCCGATGACAAAGGAGCAAAAGTGGTTTTGGCTTTGGATAAAGAAGCAAAAAAATAAACTAACCCTAAAAAATTAAGTGCTATGGAAGAGTTAACTAAAGAAGAAAAGAAAAACAAAGTAAAAGCAGGTGTAGCTACAGGAGTAATCCTGTCTTTGCTTTTTTTGTTAATGGTATTATTTGGTTTTACTGCCCCCGAAAAAATAGGGGAAGAGAACGACCTAATGGTAGATATGGCCAATAGCGCTTCTTCTAGTTCAAGCACTCCAGAAACAACTAGAGAAGTGCCAGTGCAACCTGTTAGCCCCCCAGCTCAAGAGCACCACACTACAAACCAAGAGGAGGGAGAAAATGTGGCTACATCGCCTAAGCCTTCACCCAAGCCCACTAAGCCAACCCCTACACCGCCACAAGAACCCCAAAGGCAAATAGACCCTGCTTTAAACGATTTATTTAAAAATTCTCCTAAAAGCCCAGGACAAGGACCCGGAAACAACCCGGGGAATAATCCAGGAGATGGGCCAAATGACAACGGCCCAGGACAAGGGCCTGGAGCGGGAACAGGTGGAGATGGTTTTAAATTAGGAAGTGGCTTTGGAAATAGAGCAATTAAAAGTTATCCTGCCGTTACCAGCAATTGTGTAAATTCTAAGGGTGGAAAATTGGTTTTGGAAATTGAAGTAAACCCGGCTGGAGATGTAGTAAATATAATTGGTGTAGCAAGAGGTGGGAATATAAACGACGCCTGCTTAATTGATGAAGGAAAAAAATTAGTTAAAAGAATAAAGCTACAACCAACATCAGGAGTTGGTAATACACGTGGTGAAATTACTGTAACTTTCAAGAATTAATCCCCGAAAATAAATTCTTATTCTGTGCAATACCCCCCTTTTGTTAGCTTTGAGCAAACCATGGATTTTTTGTACTCCAGGTTGCCTTTTTTTACCCGAGATGGAAAAGCAGCAATTAAAAACTCCCTAGATAATATTCTATCCCTTTGCGAAAAACTAGGTAATCCACAAACGAATTATCCTTGTATTCATATAGCTGGTACCAATGGAAAAGGTTCTACCTCCCATAGTATAGCCTCGGTTCTTCAAACACATGGATTTAAAACAGGATTGTATACTTCCCCTCATTTGTTGGATTTTAGAGAGAGAATTAGGGTGGATGGTAATCTGGCAGAAAAGAAGTTTGTTGTAGATTTCGTAAATACGCATAGGTCACTAATTGAAAATATAAACCCTTCTTTTTTTGAAATTACCCTTGCAATGGCTTTTGAGTATTTTTCAAAAGAAAAGGTAGATGTGGCTGTAATCGAAGTTGGATTGGGAGGGAGACTAGATTCAACCAATATAATCCATCCTTTGGTCTCTGTTATTACCAATATATCTTACGATCACCAAGACCTTTTAGGCGACACATTGCCTCAAATAGCTGCTGAAAAAGCAGGGATAATTAAAAACAATACACCCGTAGTTTTGGGCAGAAATCAAGGAGAAATTTTACATGTTTTTGAAAATAAGGCACAACAAAATAAGGCCCCAATTATAAAAGCATGGGAAAAACAAATTCCTGAGAATATAGATTTTGAACTGAAAGGAATATACCAACAAGAAAATTTAAAAACAATTTATACTACTTGCCTTGTATTGCAGGATATTGGTTTTATAAACTTAAATCAAAATCTTTTGGAGGATGCACTAGCCAATGTGAGCAAATATACCGGACTAAGAGGGAGATGGGAAATATTGCATGCCTCTGGGCCTAGAGTTATAGCAGACACTGGACACAACGAAGACGGATTGCAGCAAGTGGTAAATCAATTAAAGGTAGAAAAATATAAAGTGCTTCATTTTGTAATAGGAATGATGAACGATAAAAAAAGAGATAAGATTTGGAAAATACTTCCACAAGAGGCGGTATATTACTTCTGTAAACCCAATGTGCCTAGAGGTTTAAGTGAAAGTTTTTTGCAAGAAGAAGCAAGAGAGAAAGGCTTTTTTGGTTCTGCATACGCTTCTTGCGAACAAGCTTTGGAATCTGCATTGAAAAATGCTAGTTCACAGGATTTGGTTTTTATAGGAGCGAGTACCTTTGTAGTAGCGGAAACAATAGATTGTGAAGTGATTAGAAAATTAAAAAATGGAAAGTAAACAACCCGTATTAATTTATACCGATGGTGCAGCCAGAGGTAATCCTGGGCCTGGTGGCTACGGAGCAGTTCTCTTGTATGGCCCTCATAAACTAGAGCTAAGTGAAGGTTTTGTAAAAACAACGAACAACAGAATGGAGCTAAAGGCGGTAATTGAAGCACTTAAAAAGATTAAAAAAATAAACATGGAGGTTCATGTTTTTACAGATAGCAAATATGTGCACGATGCGATAGAAAAAGGGTGGCTCAAATCTTGGGTAAGCAAAAATTTTAAAGACAAAAAAAACGTGGACCTTTGGAAAGAATATTTAGAAATTTCTAAACTCTTTAAAGTGAAAATATTCTGGGTAAAAGGCCATGCAGGGAACCCACTGAATGAAAGATGCGATTTTTTAGCTACTCATGCAGCAGATAATGGACCTAAGAAAGTAGATATAGGGTTCGTAGGCTAGACCTATTTCTGTGAGAAGAAAGATCTCTCCCCTATCCGTAGAGTTCCGAAGGGCTCTACGGATTTACAATGGTTTGTAGTCTCCGACTACATTTAGTTATAAATAGTCTATATCTATTAAGCCTTTTTTATTCCCCTATCCGTAGAGTTGGATTTACAATGGTTTGTAGTCTCCGACTACATTTAGTTACAAATAGTCTATATCTATTAAGCCTTTTTTATTCAGGTATCCGTAGAGTTGGATTTACAATGGTTTGTAGTCTCCGACTACATTTAGTTATAAATAGTCTATATCTATTAAGCCTTTTTTATTCAGGTAGTAATCCATTCCGCTAGAGTATTTGTAGTCCCCTTCAAAATTTACAATTCCTGCTTTTACGGGATTCTCATGCAGGTATTTCATTCTTGTATTCAATTTTTCTATAGTGCTACATTCAATAGGGTGGTTGTTTTGTTGCCAAAATTGAAAATTCTCATTTCTTATGTTTACTTCTCCTGCCTTTTTAAATATCCATAACATCCATGATTTTCTACTTTCTTGCGGATTTTTTTCTATTTCTTCAACTATTTTACTTGAAGTGAATTTTTTAAAGTCTCTTAAAATATCAGATAATTTATCTGGCTCTCTAGCAGAACAAATTAGATGAACATGATTACTCATAATAACCCACGCGTGAATATTTAATCCTTTTTTAGTTTGACAAAAGATTAAACTTTCAACAATAATATTTTTATATATAGGCCTTGTTAACGCATCAACCCATTCCACAACGGAAAACGTAATAAAATGTATAGCATTTTGATTTCTTATTTTATAACCTTCTTCTTTCATAAAGGGATATTTCTGGTCAAAAATATAAAAAAAACTGTTTTGATGTAGTCAGAGACTACACTTTACTAAGAATCCGTAGAGCCCTTCGGAACTCTACGGATAGAGTGCGTAAAACATAAAAAACTATTTTGATGTAGTCAGAGACTACACTTTATTAAGAATCCGTAGAGCCCTTCGGAACTCTACGGATAGACTACTTAAAATATAAAAAAACTATTTTAATGTAGTCTGAGACTACACTCTATATAGAATCCGTAGAGCCCTTCGGAACTTTTCGGATAAGATGAAGTCTTATTTTAAAGTTGTTCTTTTAAGTTTCTCCAATACTCCAGAAGGTTCGAATTTCGGGTCAGTTAGCTTTAGAACTAATTTTCTAGTTTTCTGCTTATTTATAAAACGTTTTAACTCCAAAGCCTCTTCTAAGCTGTCAGACACTTCGAAAACACTCCTAATTTCCCAATCAGAGTATTTCCCTGTGTACCTAGATTCCGTGTCGGAATTATGGAGAGCCAGTGCTTCTATTGGGTTCTGTGAATGGCCAACGTAGAACTTAGTAGCGGAAGGGGAATACAAAACATAAAGATAAAACATACTTCTAATATAATCGGTTCAAAATTACTAAAATCCTTGGTTCAAAAAACGTGTATTTTTAAAAATAAGAGAATGAGAAATTATGAGGTATTTTAAATCATTTTTTTTGAATAAAACCGTATAGCCTTAAATTCACATACTCTTCCTTTACTTGTAAGTTAGCGGTCTCTTTACCTATATTGATTTTAAACCTATTTTAAAAGCAGTTTAAATAAGTTTTAAATAACAATGCAACAATCTAAAGCTAATATAGTAAAACTAGCTTTGTATTTAATTTACGAGAATGGAAAATCCAAATATTAAAGAGGTTGTAGTTATTTCAGATGTACATTTGGGAACCTATGGTGCTCACGCAAAAGAACTTTTAAATTATTTGCAGAGCATAGAAACCAAAACTCTAATAATCAATGGTGACTTTATTGATATTTGGCAATTTCGAAAAAACTTTTTTCCTGCTTCCCATCTTCAGGTTATAAAAAAAATCATAGAGATGGCTTCTGCAGGAACTAAGGTTGTATATATAACTGGCAACCACGACGAAATGTTAAGGAAATTTACAGATGTTGAGTTTGGGAATATTGAAGTTTGTAACAAAAAAATTCTTGAAATTCAAGGAAAGAAAATATGGATTTTTCATGGAGATGTTTTTGATCATTCTGTGCACCATTCCAAATGGATTGCTAAGCTAGGTGGTTATGGTTATGATTTTCTCATTAGGCTAAATGCTTTAACTAATTTTATTTTGGCAAAACTTGGGAAAGAAAAATATTCTTTTTCCAAAAAGATAAAATCTAGTGTAAAAAAAGCAGTGAAATTCATAGGTGATTTTGAAGCAATTGCTTCAGAACTTGCAGTATCTAACCAATATGATGCTGTGATTTGTGGGCACATTCATCAGCCTTGTATTAAGAGTTTTGAGAACCATAAAGGAAAAACACAATATATGAATAGTGGAGACTGGGTAGAAAACTTAAGTGCTTTAGAACTTGACCACAATGGTTGGAAAATTTTCCAATACAACACTAGCCTAAAAACAGCGAAAGTAAATGTTCAAAAAAATGATTATAAGTCATTTAAAAGTTTAGAGGAGTTGGTTTTAGAAGTAACAGGAGGAGTAATATGAAAATACTATATGCGGTTCAAAAAACAGGCAATGGGCATTTGGCAAGGGCCCAAGAATTAATCCCCATTTTGGAACAATATGGAGAAGTGGATATTTTGGCCAGCGGAACCCAATCTCAGTTGAAAATTAATAAGCCCATCAAATATTCTTTTACCGGTATTTCTTTGTATTACAACAAAAAAGGGGCAATCTCTATATTGAATACGATTTTGCATTTAAATATTTTCCGAATAATTAAAGAGATAAGGTCTGTTCCTTTAAGAGATTATGATTTAGTGATTAATGATTTTGAGCCTATTAGTGCTTGGAAAAGCATTTTTTGTAAGTCTAATATTGTTTCTGTATCACATCAAAGCGCCTTGCTTCATAAAGAGGTTCCCAAGCCTAAGGTGTACAATTGGTTAGGCGAACTTATTCTTCATTATTATGCTCCAATTAGCAGGAAATATGGATTCCATTTTCAAAATTACGCTGACAATATTTTTACCCCTATCATTCGCCAAGAAGTAAGAAACCTAAAAATAGAAAATAGAGACCAATATTTAGTTTATTTACCGTCCTACTCCAACAAAATTCTGTATATGATATTGCAAAACCTAGACAGCAAGTGGATAGTTTTTTCTAAACAAAGTGTAATGAAAGAGAAAATAGGGAATTGTACTTTTTACCCTATTCAACAAGACTTGTTTTTAAAAACTTTGGCAAAAAGCAAGGGGGTTTTGTGCAGCGCCGGTTTTGAGTTACCTGCAGAAACCATTTACTTAAATAAAAAACTAATGGTTGTGCCTATCAAAAATCAATATGAACAATACTATAATGCAGCAGCTCTAGAACAAATGGGAGTATGTGTAAACCACAGTATCTCTTCTGAAAAAGTGGAGCAGTGGATGCAATCCGAAACAGAGGTTTATAGACAATATACAAACAATGCCGCATTTGTAATTCAAAAAATAATACAAGAAACTACAGCAGAAACGAACCAACAACTTGTGTTGGGTGAAAGTAACTGAAAGTAATTGACTAAAAGTGTGTTGTTAGTTTATTTGCATAGGGACGACAAAATATCTCCTAATTTTCAAATTATTGATTTAGGAAGAAAAGATATGTCACTGTTCAAAACAAAATTCCTTTCTAATTGCTACATTATTTATCCATGCAAGTTAAGGAAAAATATACTGTCTTACTTTCAAAAGACCTTCAGAACCTTCCCAAAAACAACCGTTTGCATTTGCTCAATGCTTGTGTGGGTTTTAAATCTGCAAACCTCTTAGTTTCCCGATCATCCAAAAATTATAATGTAGCAATTTTTAGTTCTGTAATGCATTTAAATAGTGATCCTGCTCTTATAGGTGTAGTATTTCGATTAAATCCAACCCCTAGAAACACCTACATGAATTTAAAATCAAATGCTTATTTTACCGTAAATCAGGTTGCAGAATCGCTTGTAATTCCCGCTCATTTGAGTTCTGCCAAATATGCAGAGGATATCTCCGAGTTTGAAAAAGTTGGTTTGACCAAAGAATTTGTGGACCCATACAGTATTCCTTTTGTTTATGGTAGTCCAATTCAATTGTATTGCAAATACGAGAATGAATATATTATTTCGGAGAGTAATTCTGTTCTAGTTGTAGCCAAAATAGAAGGGATAAGGATACAGGAACAACTTATAGCGGAGGATGGATGGTTAAACTTGTCTGAGAATGGCGGCATAGCTATAAGTGGTCTGGATTCTTATTACAAAACAGAGTTGTTGCATAGATTAGAAAATGCTAAGCCTAAGAATGGCTAAAAAACAGTAGTTAAAACTACAATAAAGATACCGCTTTTTGCGCTGCTATTGGTGTTAGTGCAACCCCTATTCCGCCCATTCTAGCACATACTAATGTGTTGCTGTTAATTCTCTCTACAATAGGAAATTTGCCACTTCCCATAGCCATTATTCCGCTCCAACTACATTCTATCTCAACATTTTGTGTTGGACATATTACCGATTTTGTATATTCCAGAAGATAGTTTAATGTATTTTCATTGCTTTTTATCTCCCAAGTAGTTTCTTCTTCCTTAAATTTGTTTCGGCCCCCTCCAATGAGTAATCTATTGCCCAATGACCGGAAATAAATATAGCCTAAGTCGCTGTGGTAAATACCTGGTATTAAGGGTTTCTCAAGCTCTTTTGTAACTAATACTTGACCTCTGGCAGGTACTATAGTATGTGCATATTCTGGAAATAGCGTAGAAGTAAAAGCATTTGTAGCCAATATAATCTGTGAGGCTTTTAGCTCAAAACCTTGCTTGCTTAATAAATTCCCCCCTTCTATTTTTTCTATTTCCATACCCCCGAAAAAGAGAACCCCTCTCTTTTGGTTTAAACTATGCAAATGAAGGAAAAGTTTTGCTGGGTTGAGTTGTCCTTCAAAGGGATTAAAAACCCCTAAATGATTAGCTTTAAATCCTAAATCATGGGTGTCTTTTATTTGAAAAGTTTCTTTTAATCCAATTCTATGCTTTAGTTCTTGGTTGTACTCCTTTGCAAGAGAAGATATATCGTGGTTTGTTTCTGTAAAAATCTCCCAACCTCCAGTGTTTTGGTAATCAAAAACCTCCGGGCCAAAGCTTTGTTTAATCCATTCTAAACCGCGGTATCTGTCTTCTACCAATTGCCATACTTCTTCTTGTGGCATATTTTGCAAGTCGTCGTAAATTTCGGTTACATTGCCAAAAGTAGCAAACCCAGCATTTCGGGTACTAGCCCCAGCCGAGAAAGGTGCTCGGTCTACCATACAAATTTTAGCAGAAGAATGTTTTTCTCTTAGCAAATACGCAAGGTATTGTCCAGTAAATCCAGATCCAACAATAAGAAAATCTATAGAGTTGAAAATATATTTTTGTTCCCACCAAGAGCTGTTGTAAACCTGCATCGTTTTAAAAAATTTGCTCTTCTAGAATTTTGAATGCTTTGTTAGGGCTTTGGTTTTGGTAAATAATACTGTACATGCAGTCCAATATTGGCATTTTAGCTCCTATTTTTTCATTTAATATGTAAATTTGATTGGTAGAATAGTAGCCCTCTGCAACCATATTCATTTCCATTTGCGCAGATTTTACAGAATATCCTCTACCAAGCATGTTGCCAAAGTTCCTGTTTCTACTGAACTGACTGTAAGCAGTTACCAGGAGGTCTCCTAGGTAAGCGCTTTGGTTTACTTTGTCGCTTGGCAAACCCATCTGTTTTAAAAAGTTTTCCATTTCTCGAATAGAATAGGATATAAGAACTGCTCTAAAATTGTCTCCATAGCCCAAGCCATTGGAAACACCTGCAGCTATAGCATAAATATTTTTAAGTATTGCTGCATATTCTATTCCTTGAATGTCTGTAGAAGTACTGGTATTGATAAATCTACAATCGAAGAGAGCTGCCAAGTTGTTTGTTAATTCTGCAGACTCAGATGCCATAGTTAAATAAGAAAGTCTTTCTCTTGCAACTTCTTCTGCATGGCATGGGCCGCTTATACAAGCAATATGTGACATTGGTATAGCACATTGCGCATGCATATAATCCGATACTATTTGAGTGAACTCTGGAACCAAGCCTTTTATTGCCGTTACTACGGTTTTGCCTCGCCAAGTGCTTGCTGGAATATGTGAAATGCTTTGGTGCAAAAAAGCGGATGGGGTAGCCAAAATTACAAATGAACTTGCATTTATACATTCTTCTACCTTGTCATAAGCTACAATCCTGCTTTTATCAAACAATACACTGCTTAAATAATTGGGATTGTGGCCAAAGTTGTTAAAGAATTCCACTACTTCTTTTTTTCGCATCCACCAGTGTATTTTTTCAACGGATGGGTTTTCTAACAAAATCTTTACAATTGCAGTAGCCCAACTACCAGCGCCCACTATGGCTATTTCTCGCGTATTTTCCAAATTTACTGTCAAGAGGGCAAATTTATTTAAAAAATATAAATTATAGCATCTGATTGGTTTTAATTAATGGGTTAGAAAAAAGGTGGATTTATAATTGAACCAATTTTTACAGAGAAGTTCTGATACATCTAAGATCTAGTTTATATTTTTCTAAATCCTCAGGATTTAGTTTTGGGTTTATAAATCAAAAATACTAATTTAGCCCGCTCAAAAATGGAATTAAATTTACAAATAGTATATGTCGGATAAAGAAAGTTGGGGTTCGAGGGTAGGCTTGATTTTAGCAATGGCTGGTAATGCAGTTGGATTAGGTAATTTTTTAAGATTTCCTGTGCAAGCTATACAAAATGGTGGAGGAGCATTCATTATCCCTTATTTGGTTTGTTTTTTACTAATGGGCTTGCCACTTCTTTTTGTTGAGTGGTCTACAGGAAGGTATGGAGGGAAAAATGGCCACCACAGTACTCCTTTTATTTTGGATTCTATGGACAAGCGCAAGTTTTGGAAGTATATTGGCGTATTTGGAATTTTTACAAACATTGCAGTGGCTTCTTACTATTGTTATTTGGAGTCTTGGACCCTTTCGTGGGTCTGGCATTCCATAAAAGGTACTTTTGCAGGTCAAAGCCAAGAACAAGTTCAGTTGTTTTTCGGCCAATATGTTTCCTTGGATACGTTAGAGCCTATAGTTTTTTGGATTATTTGTTTGGCTCTAAATACATGGATTCTTTCTAAGGGATTAAGTGGGGGAGTGGAAAAAGCAGCAAAAATCGGGATGCCCTTGTTGTTAGTATTCGGAGCTTTTTTGGCATACAAAGCAGTTACTTTAAAAGCAGGTGAAAATGGAGCTATATTCGATGGTACAATGGGTTTGAATTTTTTATGGGATCCTATTTTTGTAGATGGAAAAGGTAACTATACTTTGTTGTCGCCCAAAATATGGTTAGCAGCAGCCGGGCAGGTGTTTTTTACCTTGTCTTTGGGCATGGGTTCTATACACTGCTATGCTTCTTACATAAAAAAGAAAGACGATATAGCGCTAAATGCAATGAGTGCAGGCTGGATGAATGGTTTTGTAGAAATTGTTTTGGGTTCTGCTATATTAATCCCTATTTCTGTTGGTTATTTGGGAATAGATAAGGTAATTGAAGCAACAAAAAATGGAGGATTAGGGCTGGGTTTTCAGACCCTTCCATATCTTTTTGAACAGTGGGGCCGCCCATTGGCTATTGTTGCAGGAATAGCTTGGTTTGGATTGCTTTTTTTTGCAGGGGTAACCTCTTCTCTTGCAATGGGTACACCAATGATGGGATTTTTACAAGATGAATTCTCTTGGTCTAGGAAGAATTCTGCATTAGCTTTTGGTGCAATTGTTTTTCTTTTGGGTTTGCCAACTGTAGTTTTCTTTAATTATGGGGTTTTTGATGAGTATGATTATTGGGCTGGTACAGTCTCATTGGTTGTTTTTGCACTATTTGAAATTATTCTTTTTGCTTGGATATTTGGCATGGACAAGGGCTGGAAGGAAATTACTGCCGGTGCAGATATTCAAGTTCCATCCATATTTAAGTTTATAATAAAATATATTACTCCATTGCTTTTGGCTTACGTTTTCTTTATGAGTTTGCCTGGAATCTGGGATCAAATTACAAACGCTTCACTAAATAATGAGATTGGTTTGGCCGAAGGTTCTCACAAGGAGTTTTTATTAACCAAGAGGCTTTTTGTAAACATATCTAGAACAGGATTATTAGCTGTTTGGGGACTTATTGCTTACATGGTTTATTATGCTTATAAAAAGAGAATTAAAGAAGGGAGATTTACATCATGACAAATACAGCGCTAGTTACCATGCTGGTAACAGAAACAATAGTAATTGGGATAACGGCCTATTTTTTTTATAGGGTTTTAACCACTAAACCTAAAGCCGAACCCGACTCATTTTCTGAAAATGACGATGAAATTCGTTAGACTTACTTTTTTATAAGTTAGCAAGCGTTTGTTTGGCAAATGTTTGTAAAAAAAATAATTATTTTTGCAAACCTTATTTAGGCCCAATATGCTAAAAAACCTCTCGTTTCTTTTTTTAATTGTTTGCTTTACAAATTCCTCTAGTGGGCAAAACAATTCCCAAATAAATTTAGAAGCAACAGGAATATGGAATGGGGCATATATTAAAGGTAAAATTACCAATAAATTAGGATATTATGGAGAGCATCATTACAGATTGGGTAACTCCCCAGAAAATGTTGCTAGTTTTGTAGGAATAACAAGGCAAATATACAATAGGGCAGGCCTGAATATTTTTGTAAACCCTCATTTTGAAATAGTTGTAGGGCCGACTCTTGTTTTTAATTTTACTCCAGACCCCGGAAATCCTAATTTTGAAAAAGTAACCCTAGAGCCAAGAATTTGGCACCAATGGCTCTTTACAGGACACGAAATTGGTCGAGCTAAAGTTTACCATCAATTTAGGTTTGAACACAGATGGAAAAGAAGCAATAGCATAGGTACTAGTCATGATTATACCAATCGCTACCGCTACAAATTATTTGCTTACATCCCAATTAATACCAAAAAAATAAAGGAAAAAACGCTCTATTTCTCACCAAGTACGGAGATTTTTATGCACTCCGGAAAGTCTATAGTTTACAATCCTTTTGAAGATTTTAGAACCTATAATGGCTTTGGATATGTATACAATAAAAATATTACCTTTTTTGCAGGCCACATGTGGACACTAGGCCAAAAATCTACAGGTTTTGAATATAGAACATCCCATATCTTAAGATTCAATATAATGATTGGTTTTGATGCAAGAAAAATCGAAAATAAACTTCCCTCAATAAACTTAGGTTTTTAAGTATGAATAAAAATCAACTCCTTTTACTCTCAACCTTACTGCTTTTTCTTATAGCCATTGGATTATTTATATTTTCTAACAAAGAGAAATTAGCCCTGCAAAAAGAAAATACAGCATTGCAAGATTCTCTAAAAAACGCTGAAACAATACTCAAATCAAATGAATTTATCTTTAACTATGAATTCGATTCGGCATTACTTGCCCTAGAATCAATAGATAACAACCCTTTTAAACAAAAAAGTTTGATTTTTCTTAAAACATTTAGTGCTATAAAAGATAGCCTGTATTCTCTAGAAACTTTGTTGGGCCAAAGCAATTCCAATTTTTCTAAACAATTGAAAAAGTATTTTAATTCCGAAAAACAAGTACAGTTTTTAGAGCATTTTGCGGACAGTCTTTCCTTAAATAAAAAACAAATTAGCAGCCTCTTATTGCACAAAGAAATAGAAATCAATTTGCTATCCGACAGCATTAGAAAGTTAGAAAATAGCATAGGGGAATTGAGTTTTTTAAATTCAAATGGTATAGAGATAAACTATTTCGGTAAATTAAATAACCAAAAAGCAGAGGGTTATGGCGTAGGATTTTACAATACAGGTGGGATATACAAGGGGAATTGGAAGGATAACAAAAGACACGGAAATGGTTGGTATATATGGGCTAACAAAGATAAATATGAAGGTGACTTTGTAAACGACAAAAGACATGGCTTTGGAGAATATACTTTTGCCACTGGAGAAAAATATATAGGAAACTGGGAAAATGATTTAAGATCGGGAACAGGGAAGTTGGTCTCTGCAGAAGGCACTCTGCTTTTCAATGGAACATGGGCGAAAAATGAACCAGTAAAGTAATTTAATTGCTGTTTTCAGCTATGTATTTATCTAGCATTCTGTCAAACTCTTTTGGTTTTTGATAGCCAACTAACAAATCTATTTTATTATTTTTGTGTGGTTTAGTCCAAAAATAAGTGGTAGGGTAGCCATAGTGTTTGCCTCCGCCTAGCCAAAGCTTTAGTTCTCCTGAACTCATTACTTTGCCGTCTACTAAATACTTGGCGTCTATCTCTGGATTGAATTTTATAGCAATAAAGTTTTTATTTATCTTATGAATGATTCCGGTATCGCTAAACGTATTTTTATCCATAAGTTTACAGTATCCACACCATTCGGTGTACATATCCACCATGATCATTTTTTCTTGTTTAACCGCTAGGTCGTAGCCTTCCTGAAAATCATACCATACAATATTGCTATTGTTTTTAGACCCTATTGTAGTAAAAGAAACTATTGCGGCAAATACTAAAGCCAAACTACTTAAAAGAATATTTTTTTGCATAGGTGTGTTTTTTAAATTTAAGATTAATCTTAGAAAAATTCGTGCCAAACTGCTTTCTGTGCCCGGGACAAGACTCGAACTTGCATGCACATAAGTGCACCACCCCCTCAAGATGGCATGTCTACCAATTTCACCACCCGGGCATATTTTAGAACTAATTCAACAGCGCAAATATAGTATTTTAATCTCTAAATATTCACCCCCTTTCAATGTAAATTGTTGCTTAGGAATTGTCTGATTTACAAGTATAGTATGGAATAATGTTTGAACTTTTCTTTATTCCCCTCGTGGAGTTGCCGAAGGTAGAACTGAACTCGGCAAAACTGCTTTGGATTTTCAGAATTTATAGTAGTTAAAAGTCCATTTTTTTCTTCCATAAATCAAAACACAAAGGATTGAATATTTTGAATATTTTTGTGGACCGCTAAACATCCCTTGGATTATAGATTTTTATGAAAGTATCTGGACAAAAAAACCTGAATTTATTTTTTCGCTGCTTGTACGACATGGGTATACGCCATGTTTTTGTGTCTCCAGGTTCCAGAAATGCTCCTCTAATTATAGCAGCCTCCGAAGCAGCTCCATTTTCCGTAGTTTCTGTGGTAGATGAGAGAAGTGCGGCATACAAAGCATTAGGAGTTTCTCTAGCTACAAATCTTCCTTCAGTTTTAATTTGTACTTCAGGAACTGCAACTCTCAATCTTTTTCCTGCTATAGCAGAAGCTAAGTATTTACATGCCAAGCTTCTTGTTCTTACAGCCGATAGGCCACAGTATCTTGTAGATAGCTGGGAAAACCAAACAATTCCACAAAAAAAAGTATACGGTACTTTTGTAAATAAATATTATGAGTGGAAGGGGCGAATGGAAACAAGCCCTTCTTATGGATCGGTAATACGATTGGCCCAAAAATCATGGGATAGTTTACATTTTCCCGACCAGGGTGCGGTACATATAAATTTTCATTTTTCTGAACCACTTTATTTCCCCAATGCAGGTTTGCCAGATTATGAACCTTTTAAAACTAAAATAAGAAGTTTTACCTTTCCTAAAAACACCACTACTTTACAAGAAATACACCCTAAAACACTGATACTATGTGGTGCAGGATCGGAGGATAAAGAAACCAGAAATTTCTTAAAGGATTTACAAGCTTTGGGCTACCCCTTATTGGCCGATCTACTTTCCCCTTACAGAGATTTATGCACAAATAGCCAATGGGAACAAAGTATAAGCGAACACCAATGGGAAAAGCAAAAACCTTCGATGCTGATTACTACTGGCAGGTTTTTTTTAAATAAAAACCTTAAATTGCTTTTACGAAAAGATCCAAGCATTATCCATTATCACATAGCAGATAGCAATTTGGTCAAAAATATGTTTGGCACCAAAATGCAAATAATCCGTCGAAGCCTGTCTGCAGAAACTATAGCAGTGAAAAGTCCACATGAGGATTTTTCTAAAGCATGGTCAAATTCTTTTTCTGCGATTAAAACCAATAAACAACTTTTAGATATACTAGGAGCTGAGCCTTTTAGCGACTTTTTTGCTGTTGTTTCTTGCATAGAGAAAATTCCTTCAAATTCTGTTTTACATCTTGCCAATTCTATGTCTATTAGGTATGCTGCTTGGTGCAGCATAGATTCTAGTATAAAAATATTTAGCAATAGAGGAACTAGTGGAATAGATGGATGCATCTCTACTGCCTACGGTGCGGCTATGGCAAACCCCACACAAACACATTTTGTGATTTGTGGAGACTTGGCTTTTTTTTACGACTCCAATGCCTTGTGGAATAGCGAATTAGTTCCTAATCTTAAAATTATAGTATTAAATAATTTCGGGGGCAATATTTTTGATATGTTGCCGGGGCCACAAAGTACAAAAGCTATTGACCTATTTACTACACCACACCAAAGAAATTGCGCCTATATCTGCAAAGATTTTGGGGTGGATTATTTTAAAGCTGAAAATAAGGAAGATTTATCCGATTTATTGCCGCAGTTCTTAAACACAAAGCTTGCTTGTGTGTTAGAAATACAATCCAATTCGAAAATTAACAAACAAATATGGAACCAAATAAAACAGACAACCCAAGCCAAAGAGAATGGGTAACGATTAAGGAGTATGACGAAATATTGTTTCAATATTTCAATGGTATTGCTAAAATTACTATCAATAGGCCAAGATACCATAATGCATTTACACCAAAAACAAATATAGAAATGATAGATGCAATGGATATTTGTAGGGAACACCAAGATATTTATTGTGTAGTATTGACGGGTGCTGGCGACAAGGCATTTTGTAGCGGTGGCGATCAAAATATTAAAACAGTTGGAGGATATAAAGACGAGAGCGGTATTCCACGTTTGAATGTATTGGATTTGCAGAAAAAGATTCGTTCTATTCCCAAGCCTGTGGTAGCCATGGTAAATGGCTATGCCATAGGAGGGGGGCATGTACTTCATATAGTGTGCGACCTTACAATCGCTTCCGAAAATGCAATTTTTGGTCAAACGGGTCCAAAGGTTGGAAGTTTTGATGGAGGCTTTGGAAGCAGTTACCTTGCAAGGCACGTAGGACAGAAAAAAGCAAGAGAAATTTGGTTTTTGTGTAGGCAATATTCTGCTCAGCAAGCTTTAGATATGGGTATGGTAAATGAGGTAGTTCCGTTGGATAAACTAGAAGATGAAGTTGTGCAATGGTGTGAAGAAATGATGGAAAAAAGTCCAATCGCTTTGCGTATGATCAAATGTGGTTTGAATGCGGAGTTGGACGGTCAAGCAGGAATCCAAGAATTGGCAGGGAATGCCACCCTTCTATACTACTTTACAGAAGAGGCACAAGAAGGCAAGAATGCTTTCTTAGAAAAAAGAAAGCCAGACTTTAAGAAATTCCCTAAATTTCCATGATAGGAACATTGCAACAAAATAAATTTTAACCCCTCTGACGGATTGTTTTAATCAATTATATATTGAAAGATAAGCCGTTATGTGGTTGATTATATCTAGTGATTAATTTGGGTTTAAATAAATTGCAGCCAAGGATAGGATTTTATAAGTTTCTATCTTAGGCTTTTTTTTAGAAGGGGTTGTTCATTTTAATGCCCTCCTTATGACAAAGAGCTTATTGTTCTTTGTTTCTATCGTTTTCTGTCAAACAAATTTGATATTTTTTAAACTCAAGTTTGATAAATCTAATGGTAAACAAAATAGCTAGACCTATCATAGTAGTGTATAATATGATAGGAATTCCTTGTTTGTATAGTTGCGTATAATTATCACTTATAAGCAAAAATGTCGTGGAAGTGCCAACAATAAAGCTAGTTGCAAGAAGCGTCATTGTTACAATATATCCGGTTGAAGCAAGCAATGTTTTTTTGTTAGTAGGTAATTTGTAAAACAGTTTGCTAAAAGATGATTTGTCGTTGAAATAGAGATACGAAGCAAATTGTTTTAATGTCAGGTCTTTGTTAGTTGGAAGTTCTGGTTTAAACTTAAAAAAATAAAAATACAATAAGTAAATGGTAAGTCCAAGTAGAAGTGATTGAATGATTATAACACTTGTCCAACCTGCACCTAGAAATTTTACTAAAACATTAGTTTCGTTTTTAAGGTCTGGCGTGAATAGGTATGTTGTTGAAACGTCATAAAGTCTGCCGATAATTAAAAGCAATGCAAGTATTGTAAATTTTGTTTTCTTGTTTATTAGGTTCGTTTTTCCCATTATTCAATTTTTAGATATTCTTTCTTGTTGTATTTTATAATGCCACTCAACGCTTCTATACACGCAAAATTGCGTATATTTCTTATTTAAAACAAGCGTGTTCAAGTCTAGATTTCTATATTAGATGTTTTTAATAAATATTGGAATTTATCCTTGCCCTTATTATTTTTACCCATGCAATGGTATAGATTGGGGTATGTTTACACATATATATGTATGAGATTGTTTCCCCAAAAGTCCCTAACTTTCTATTTGTAAAAATTCAATATTCCAAACTTTGGTTTTGAAAAACTAATTAGGTTAAATGAAATTATTCAACAGGAATGCATTCATACCATAAAAAGGCTTAACAGAAGTACTGTTTTGTCTCGAGAATTATGATTTGTATAATTTAAAGAATTACGCACTCGATAGCATCAGGAAGAACAGCTAGACTGTTAAATCCCGTTCTTTATAATTTTTTTAATAATTACTTGTTCTTTGTGATCGAATTTAATAAACAATAAGCCATTAGGAACACCTGATAAATCAATTTTTTGATTCATTACTTTGGACTTTTCCAGCAATTGTCCTTGCATTGAATAAATACTGTATTCTATATTATCTATTGAGTTATTCTCCACCCAAACTTCATTGCCTGTCGGATTTGGATAAAGGTTTATACGGATATTATTCTCTAATTTGCTTTCAATTCCAAGGGGATTGGTGCTGAACTGTTCGAGCCAGTGCCCAATAATATCAAAAACATAATAGCTGTTTTTGTCTTGCATCAATAGATGGCTATTTCCTCTAACTAAAGAATCATCTGGCAATGATACAACGTCTGATATACCACCTGCATTTTGAAAAAGAGCGGAAACAGTTTCTACTGCCAACTTTCTGCTCGTTTGATTTCGAGAACTTATATAGTCGCCATAAACGCCAAACATGTGTAGTCCATTAAAATCTGGAAAATCAGTACTATCAGGCGGTCCGGCTGGTTCTATTAAAATTAGGCCATTAACTTGTGCTTTATTTTGATGGACGGCTAAAACGGCCGGTTGTGTTCCAGCACTGTGAGACAGTACCCAAACTTTGCCTTTTATAGAATCCATCACCGCGCTTATAGCATTTTCATATCGATAAGAAGAAGTTCCTACATAAGGATAATTTAATGCGAAATCGGCAAAAGAATCCGTAGGAAATTGTGCGTCAGGATATGGATTTCCTTGAGAAGTTCCAAATCCCCACCTCCTCCATATGTCCGACTGCCATGCTTGTGACGACCCTGTGGTGGCTGGCTTTCCATTACTTGGCACATTAAAAGGTGCCATAATGCCACCAGTGGCGAAATCAAATTTCGGATCATTTACCATATATACATCATACCCTTTATCTGCAAATAATTCGGCCCATCCTTTTCTGTTATCAGGAGTCGTAAAGAATATATATGATGTTAAATTAAGTCCTGGAACCATGACTATAGTTGCACTTTCTGTTTTATTTCCCGACTTTATAAAATTTACTAAAGCATCATTGGTATAAAAACTCCCAAAAGTATGTTGAGATTTGCTCTCACCTGTCAGGAAAAAACCAATGATTATAAGGAATGTTTTTTTTAAAATGCTTTTTCTATTGATATTAGTAATTGCAAAATGTGTCATTTGTTTATTTGTTTTTTTAAATGCTGGTAACTTTATATATTATCAAAATTTCAGGTTTCTTATATATGCCAAAAGTATGGATAAGCATGTAAATTATTTGAATTTAGTTTTATCCTGCAAACTTATTTAAATCTACCAATAGAACAAATTTTTTTAGAAACACCATTTTATCCTAACTTGAATTTCTGAATACGATTGATAGATATAGAAGTAAGAAGTTAGAGGGAAGAAACGAAGAATGAAGAATGTAGAACGAGGAATGAAGAAGTGAAAAGTGAAAAAGTAAACCGTAAACCGTAAACATTAGGTGAAGGAACGAAGAATGTAGAACGCAGAACGAGGAATGAAGAAGTTGAAAGTAAACTGTAAACCGTAAACTGTAAACATTAGAAGAAGGAACGAAGAATGTAGAACGAAAAGTGAAAAGCGAAAAGGTAAAAGTGAAAAGAGACTAACGCATTATTGGCAAGCAGACACAACTATGGCTTAACCCGAAATCTCCTTAACCAGCAATCCTTTTAAAAAACAACAAAGCTTCCATTTCTCCAGAGGAGAAAAATATTTATAGCCCTGGGGTTTAACCCGGGGATTAAAATGAAAGCAAAATTACGTTTTTGGCACTTTTTTTTGCCTTCCCCTGCAAAAAACGTGACAAAAACATAAAGCGAAAAAACGGTTTTAAACAGAATACAGAATGTAGAACGCAGAACGAGGAA
>DIUJ01000025.1 GCA_002422315.1 Bacteroidetes bacterium UBA6161 | reverse complement strand
CCCTTACGGTGCTTCCTCTGCAAATACCCAATACTTCTACAATTTCCTTTCCTGGAATAGTTTCTGTGTTCGTTAGTATCATTTTATTTCCCTTTTTTTAAACCTCAAATATACCAAACTATTTTTATGTTAAAAATATTAGTGGAAGAAGAAAACCTATAAGGTTTCAGCATCAGAGAAAAAAACCTTATAGGTTTAATGGGACATGTTCCGCCAACAAGAAAGAGATACAGCCAGAACTATGGCGAATTTTTCTAATTCAAATAAGTCTTCAATAGCTTTTTGTTACATTTGTTGTAATCAATCCAAAATGGCAAACAAAAAACAAGCCCTGAACAAGAGAAAACTAAAACAACCCGGCAGACAAGTTGGCTTGCCCCCAGGAGCTCTTAAAAAACAAGTTGGGAGTTTCTCAGACAACACTTTGTTGTCTCTTTTTTTGTTTCATGAAAGCGAAGTATTAGAAAAAGACATACATAGTGTAAGCGAATTAAAAGAATACCTTCCCAAAGAAAATCAAATCTTATGGCTAAATATCGAAGGCTTGCACAATGTAGAGGTTCTAAAAGAAATTGGCGAACTTTTTCACTTGCACAACCTGTTGTTAGAAGACATTTTAAATACTGACCAATTACCCAAAATGGATGACTATGGGGAATATGTATCCTTATGCTTGCGCATGGTAAAAGAATACACCCCAAACGAAAAAGTACAAGACGAACAGATAACGATGGTCCTAATGCCACAAATTTTATTGTCTTTTCAAGAAAAACCTGGCGATGTATTTATGGAGGTAAGAGAACGAATAAGAACCTCTGGAGGGAGAATTAGGCAAAGAGGAGCCGACTACCTATTGTATGCCCTTACAGACTTGGTGGTAGACCATTATTTTCAGTATATCGAAAAATTGGGAGAAAGCGTAGAAGAATTAGAGGAAAATGTGTTTCAGCATGCCAATGCAAACCACATGAACGACATCCATGAATTAAAAAGAGAATTGCTCTACTTTAGGCGATATGCTTTTCCCCTTCGCGAGGCCATTAGCAGAATTCAGCGCAACCCAAACCCCATAATTAGCAGCGATACACAGCGATATTTTACCGATGTTTACGACCATATTTTCCATATTTTGGACTTGTTAGAAAGCTACCGAGAGCTTACTACAGGCATCAAAGACATGTATTTAAGTACAGTTAGTTTCCAAATGAACAAAGTAATCCAAATGCTAACCATTATTAGCACTATATTTATCCCTCTTACCTTTTTGGTAGGCGTTTACGGCATGAATTTCAAAGAAATGCCTGAACTAGAATGGGAATATGGGTATTACCTTGTTTGGGGAATAATGGGTGTAATTACTTTGGCTATGGTATACTTTTTCAAAAGAAAAAAGTGGTTCTAAGCTTGGCTTTTGAAGTATTTTTTTATCGCAATTAAATCCTTATTTTTGTGGCGCAAATTTCAATCTTAAAAATATTAAAAACAATCCTATGATAATTGGAGTTCCAAAAGAAATCAAAAACAATGAGAACCGCGTAGCTGTTACTCCTGCCGGTGTTTCTGAATTTATTAAAAACGGACATACCGTTTATGTGCAATCTACCGCTGGAAACGGGAGTGGATTTTCTGACGAAGCATACAAAAGTGCAGGAGCTACTTTACTTCCTAGCATAGAAGAAGTATATGCTGTTGCAGAAATGATTGTAAAAGTAAAAGAACCCATAGAGTCTGAATACAAACTTATAAAAGCAAACCAGTTGCTATTTACTTATTTCCACTTTGCTTCTTATGAGCCATTAACGCATGCAATGATCCAAAGCGGTTCTGTGTGTTTGGCTTACGAAACTGTAGAAAAAACAGACCGTAGCCTTCCTCTTCTTGTTCCTATGAGCGAAGTAGCAGGCAGAATGTCTATACAAGAAGGAGCAAAATACCTAGAAAAACCAATGGGTGGAAGAGGCGTGCTACTTGGTGGCGTACCTGGGGTTAAACCAGCAGAAGTATTGGTATTAGGCGGTGGTATAGTGGGTACTCAGGCAGCTAAAATGGCAGCAGGATTAGGCGCAAATGTTACCATTATGGATATTTCTTTGAATCGTTTAAGACAACTAGACGATATTATGCCTGCAAACGTAAATACACAATACAGCAGCGAATACAATATTCGTGAGGCTATAAAAACAGCAGATTTGGTAATTGGAGGGGTATTAATCCCAGGTGCTAAAGCTCCTAAACTTATAACCAGAGACATGCTTCCTAGCATGAAAAAAGGTTCTGTAATTGCCGACGTTGCTATTGACCAAGGTGGTTGCTTTGAAACTTCTAAACCAACTACACACGCAGAACCTGTTTATGAAGTAGATGGTGTGGTTCACTATTGTGTAGCAAACATGCCCGGTGCAGTTCCTTATACTTCTACCCTAGCCCTTACCAATGCTACCCTTCCTTATGCAATTCAGTTAGCAAACAAAGGATGGAAAAAAGCTTGCTTAGAAAACAACGAACTTAAACTTGGTTTAAACGTTGTAGAAGGCAAAGTTGTATACGAAGGTGTGGCCCAGGCTTTCAATTTAGAATATACCCCAGTTGAAAAAGTTTTAGGCGCTACCGCAAACTAATTATTCAACATTCAAATAGTTTAACAAACGGGAGGAATTATCTTCCCGTTTTTTTATTTTAATATGGAACTAGCTTACAAACAATACGGAGAAGACCACAACAAACCTGCTTTAATTATTCTCCATGGGCTTTTTGGCATGCTGGACAATTGGCAATTACAAGCCAAGGTTTATGCCCAACACTTTAGGGTTTTTACCCTAGACCAAAGAAACCACGGGCGTTCGCCTCATAGCCCAGAAATGAACTACGATGCAATGGCCCAAGATATAGCCAATTTCTGCTCACAACTTAATTTAGAAAATATAATCCTAATGGGGCACTCCATGGGCGGCAAAACCGCAATGCAAGTGGCTGTAAACCACCCAGAAATATTAAGCAAACTAATTGTAGCCGACATTGCACCTAAAGCATACAAAGCAGCACATACCAAGTATTTTGAAGCTTTCAAATCCATTGATTTTTCGGCAATAGAAAGCCGCAAAGAAGCAGAAGAAGCATTTGCAAAATTTGAGAGCAATGCCGGAATAAGGTTATTTTTACTAAAAAACTTGCAGAAAGCAGAAAAAGGCTATGAATTAAAATGCAACTTAGAAACCATTGAGAGAGCGTATCCTATAATTTCTGGAGCCATTGAAATACCTTATCCTATTTCTATCCCTACTCTGTTTATAAAAGGAGAAAATTCAAATTATATAAATTCAGAAGACGAATACGAAATAGAACAAAAATTCACTCAAGTAGAATTTAAAACTGTAAGCAAAGCAGGCCATTGGTTGCATGCCGAAAATACAGAAGAGTATTTGCAAAAAACCTTAGAATTCCTGTTATTGTAGTAGAGTTAAGCCTATAGATGGAAATATAGCATCCATTGTGATACTATACCAAATGGAATTGGATACTGTTCAAAAAAGTGTGTTTTCAAACTTTTTCCCTACCTTCGCTTTTTGTCCCCTACCTCCCGCTCGCATCTTTCGAACGAACTCTTTCTTTGCCTCTGGTATCTCTTACAATTAGTCTCATATTTATTAATCCCAAAGATATACAGCCTCGAATTTATTCATTTTTCAAAGTGGATACTGCATTTATTTATATCACTCGCAAGATGCGAGCGAAAACGGAGTAAATTTTTCCGATGTGTTACTTTAAGGTAATACCGTTGTATTTACTTTTTCTTCTGATTAGCTATCCAGCAAAAATTGTTTCTTCTTTTATTACTGTTTCATCTTTAGCCTTCGACTCTCCACTGCTACAAGAGTATAGCAATCCTAGGAAAAGTATATAGTTGATTAGTTTCATTTAACAATATCTGTTTCTAATATTTTACCTGAGTTCAAGTCAACCAACCTCTCTATACTAGAGGAATAAACCAGTAGCGCGTTTTTATTGTAATCAAGACCGTAATACGAACTAAAAGAATGAGGCATTTTCTTTTTTTCAATTTGCCACAACAATTTTCCCTCTTTATTAATACAAAAGACATTTTCTGAATACATCTCATTTGAAGGAACTTCAAGCAGAACTATGTATTTATTCGTCAAATCTAAAAGACACCTAATCGGATATTTAAAGTCACCTACTTTACGATTTCCAAAATATACTTTACTCATTATTTTCTATTCTTATGGTTTTGCTTCTCCGAACCATTCAGCTTTAGCTCTATCAACCGCTTCATATTGTTGAACGCCTCCTGAACCAAATTTATTTTCGCCACCCCCGCTCTCGCCGCATCTTGTGAGTGAACTCTTTCTTTGACTCTGGCATCTCTTACAATTAGTCTCATATTTATTAATCCTAAAAATACACAGCCACGAATTTATTTGTTTTTCAAAGATAAATAAGCATTTATTATATCTAGCTCACTTACAAGATGCTATAAGTGTACGGAAGTCCTTTTAAGATTACTTTTCTTACTAAAATCACAAAGTATACACTTGGCATTTATATATCGTTTTGATTTTATGATTCACGAAATATAACTAGCTTTTTAGCATATTGTTATCTTCCGTACACTTATGGCAAGATGCGAGCGAGAACGGGGTATGCGAGCAAGAATAGGGCTTATTTTGCAATACGTTTAATGTAGTCTTTCATATTTTCTTCATCCGAATATATATCCCAATTCGACTGTTTATTAATGCTCTTTTTGTAAGCTAGTTCCGACTTGTTAATTTTAAAAGTATGTAATATTGTTTTCCCCTCAAGGTCTAAACTATTTGATGTTATTATCAAACCATTTTTTTCATTAAAAACAAACCAAGTTAAATATGTATTAAGCATATAGGATTCTCTAGGCTTATGCACAGGTAAAGTTTTTCCATTATTTGTGTTAATTACAAATAAATTTATTCTTCCGTCAAAATCCAAGACAGGTAATAACAATATAGAATCTCTGTATAGATAATGGTTTTCATAAACAAAAAAGTCTCTCTTTTTTTTGATCGCTAAACAATTACACGGTATAATACTTTCAACTGGTGCAGAGTAAGGGATATTAATACGAGCATATTCATTGTTAAATGTAATTCGTAATGTATCTTTTAAGTAAGAGACTTTTATAGTATCTCCCTTCTTCGTAAGAAATTGAAATTTATTTAATGTATCTTTTTCTACGCTATTATAATTCGCAGTCACAGAGTTTACAGCTGATACTTCTTTGTTTGTATCTATTTTGCTTTCATTTTTGTTTTGATAACACCCAAAGAACATAAGTAATATGGGAATGTTTATTAGCATATGTTTTGATTTATTGAACCGCATTTATTTCTGTTTTTACCGTTGTTAATTTGGCATTTTGATTTATTAATGTTTCTTTTTGTGTAGTTAAGTCAGCTCTGCCTTTCTCTGTCAGAATAACTACGGTAGCTAAATTTGAATCGATTTGTTTTATTTGACTATTATTTTGCTCAATTTGATAATCAATACTTTTGATTAGTCGATTTTTAACAACATTCATTTGCTTAAAGAGGGCAGTACCATAGTTGTTATTACCTGCTGCATCTAAATCTGCATTATAAGCATACTTACCCTTCATTCTTTCGGCGTCGGTGGGATATGAGCTACCTGTATTAAGTGCTTTGTCAATATCATTAGAAGTAAAATCTTTTTTTGCAATTACAGCTTTAAAATCTGGCCATGTTTTATCAATTTTATTAAAGTAATCAGTTAATGCGCCCGTATACCCGCCAGCATTAGAATAATCCTTTACACTACCATGTGATGTTTTCCTTTTTGATGGAGAACCCATAACACCAAACAAATTGAAATCCCCATACTTTATTGCTGATTGTCCCCATCCAGATTCAAGAGAGGCTTGAGCTAAGACTAGTAAAGCTCCTTTTGTTGATGCCCCTTTTGCTTTAGCAGCATCATAAATTTCTATAGCAACAGTCGTTAAAAATTTATGGTGCATTGGGTCTCCTGGTCCTTCGCCATCAACATCAGTAAGTCTAATCGGATTGTTACCAGCAAAAGAATAAGGAGACCAAAAAGGATATTCTTTTGTCCTTGGGTCAATGCTAAAGAATCTCCCCAATCTACTGTCATAAATCCTTGCTCCAAAATCTAAAGAATTTCCTTCTCCTTTAAGCTCACTATCTTTTTCCATCCCATTAAACCCATACCTATACTCCCCCTTGGAAACACTCACCATTATACTACCAAAAGGGTTTAGTACAATTGTGCTATTTTTCCGGGTGGGGAACATAAAGCGAAGGTAGGGAAAAAGTTTTGAAAACACGCTTTTTTGAAAGGATCAAAAGCATTTTTTTTAAATACGCTAGATGCGGTAGGCTGTTTTATGGCAAGATGCGAGCGAGAACGGCGTTGGCGTACTTTATTTTTAAAAATAATTCTATTAATAGCTTTTTACAGGAGTTGTAATTATCAAAAAATACAGGGCCTCATTATTTGGACTTTAAAAGATGAAGTCCTCTTAGCTCAATTCCACTGCCATTTTTTACAACTACAATATCCTCAGTTGGCGAATCATTTTCATTAGTATAACAAGCAACAATTGAAACTTGTTTATTATCTTTTTCTTTAAATACAACAAGGTAAACCTGTTGATCCGTTCCATAAATATATGTATCTACTAAAGATAAAATAATAAATCTAGATTTTCTGTGTTTTACTACACGAATATCGGAATAGTCATAAGCACCAGTATAATCTGTTTGTTTTAATCCTGTTATTGAGTCAATAAACACAATTCTACCAATATCAATATAGTCCCGTTTTAACGTATCTTCTAGTGAAGGGTATTCATTTAGTCTATCATTAAAAAACAATCCTATGTCAACACTTTCAATTGTTACTCTAGTAAAGCCTGCATCGGCAATGTCTAAAGTATTCAATTTTGGAAATTTATATAATTCCATTGTTCTCTCCGAACAAGAACCTAAGCATGTAAATGAATAAAATAAGATAAAAATTCGTAATGTCATTTACTTACTTTTATAAAATGTGTGATTAAAACTACCCCCTTTAGAACTGAAACTAAACTGGAAAGTTGCACGACTATAATGTATTGAACTGTCTCTTACATACTTTTTTGCATCATCAGCTCCTAGCCAAGCTCTGGCGCCACCAGTTGGGTCAACACCTCCGCTCACACTTCCTATTACAGCAGAGATAGAAGTTTTGGCATTGGGAATTACCATTAATTGTTCCATTCCTGCTTTTCTAGCATTTGCAAAATTCTTACTATTATCATTTCCTCCTTTACCTTTCCCCTCAAAATATCCTTCTGATGTTTTTGTATATTTTCCATTTATTCTTTTACCCATCCTATTGCTAACCGCTTTATAAAACCCACCATCAGATTTAGATGCGTTATTTATTGCACCCGCGTAATAATCAGCAACCCTAGCATTTGATGTTTCTAAAGCACTGCCAATATTTTGAACTCTTTGGGTAATTACTTCCCCAGAACCTCCGCTTTCTCCGTGAACCCATGTTGCCCGATCTAGTAACTCTTTATTCCCTATTGATAGTAGTTTTTCACCTATTGTTTTTTCTTTGTCAATAGTTTTATTATCTGTTTTCATAACTACATTCTTTGGGTCAACAACATAAGCTTTGTCATCATTTTCGCCATCACTACCTAAATGATTTCCATCTGACGAATAGTAGTCACCAGCTACATCTCCATGTGGATCAATCAAAAAAACAGGATTATTATTCATAGAATTATATGGGCTTTGCCAGGGTTGAAACACTGGATCAACAGAAAACCATCTTCCAAGTCTTGTATCAAGTTGTCTAAATTCCGTAGTATAGCTATTTCCTTCGCCTTTAAGCTCATNNCCATACCTATACTCCCCCTTGGAAACACTCGCTTTTATACTACCAAAAGGATATAGCGCCAAATCATAGATTTGTGGTTTTGCAAGTCTACCAAAAGTATACTGTGTAAATGCGGTATTTTTTGGGGAAGGGAACATAAAGCGAAGGTAGGGAAAAAGTTTTTATTTTATAAATTTTAGCTTTTCAATAAAACGAACATAAGCATCGATAACCTTGCTGAGATTTTCCTTAGAAATTACCCAGAGCCCTATAGCTAAAGTATATACAATAATAAAAAGCCCTAAAGCTATCCAATTATCAAACCAATCTGGCATTTCTGCAAGCTTAGCTTCTTCATATTTTGGATTGTCTATATATCTAATTAAAAGGGTATCCCCTGTATTGTGATTGTTTTTATTCAAAAACAGCTTAAATTTTAATCCGTTGTTTAATCTCAATCTATAAACATACCCTCCTCCGCTAACTGCCTCATATTCATATACTATAGATTTTTCAACTTTTGAATTAGTACAGTGTTTATAATGTAAATAATCTGATCTTAATATAGATGCCATTAAAACAATGCTAGCTAAAAAAAAGAATGTAGCAAATACTTGTTTCATTTTTGAGTACTTGTTTCTTTAGAGGTATATTGTGCTCTATAATTTCTTGTAACACCTCCGCTTACACCAACTTTAGAACTGCCTTTGTCTTCTTTTTTACTTAGGTCAATATTTACACCAAACTCTGGCCCGATTTTAAACTTTGTATCTCCAGTATTCAAATTATTGGAAATTGACATCCCTATTCCCTTACCTAAAGATGAAGCCTTTAATGAACCTTCAGCTAAATCTGTTACTTTAAGGTTTAGTCCATCGGTACTTTCAAGTTTTTTATCACCTAAAAAAACATAAGGTTGAACAGTAGCACCTACTTTCATCCAATCATTAAAAGTAGTTTTAATGCCTCCATTGCTTAATGTGAAGGAGCCGGTTTTGTTAAAATCAAATTGAATATTAATTCCTGCAGAATTCTCACTATTACCAAACAAATCCACACTTCCTGCCATAGAGAATATACCAAGTGTAGCTTTCCCTTGAATACCTATCCCTCCGCTTTTCATAACATTTCCAAAGTCTACGACTGTTTGATGTGCTTCATTTAATTTATTCCCTACTTGTTCTGTTATAGGTGTTGGCTCCCACTTGTCCTGCTTATATTTAAAGTCTTTGACTTCCCAGTTAGAATAACTATATCCACCATTAGAGGTTTGTCTGCTGGTTTCAACTAAGTCGTGTTTGATATAGAGATGAAGAGTTCCATAGCCTTTAGCTCCCACTTTTTTTGGAATTTTTACATGTGTTTGATGCTTGCCCCCAATATTGTCAAAATAATGAGTTACTATTTTATCTTCTAATCCGTCTAAATCTATAGCACTAATTGGTGTGTTACCCGCAAAATGATAAGGAGAATACCAAGGATATTGTTTCCCTTTTACTATTAATGGGTCTGCGCTAAGAAATTTTGCAATAGAGCTATTGTATATTCGCTCCCCATAATCCTGCAATCCGGTTTCGCTATCCGTCTCTTTTCCATTAAACCCATACCTATACTCCCCCTTGGAAACACTCACCATTATACTACCAAAAGTATACGATACCAAATCATAGATTTGTGGTTTTGCAAGTCTCCCAAAAGTATACGGTGCAGGATTGGTATTTTTTGGTGTGGGGAACATAAAGCGAAGGTAAGGAAAAAGTTTTGAAGATGCACTTTTTTGAGTAGTATCAAAAGCCTTTTTGTTAAATACGCCAGAGGCGGTATGCTAGTTCACTCGCAAAATGCGAGCGAGAACGGTTACATCTTCCGCTCTTTTGCTATTGATTAAATATATTTGACTCAAAACCCCAAATCTACATCACTACCGAAAAATCTGATAAACTAAAGCATATAAAATCAGTAGCACTACAACAGGAAAACAGTTGTAATACCAGTCATCAAGTAAATACTCTTTAAACTTTTTTCTTCTGAAAATCAACCATCTTATAAAAGCTCCTGGATATTGGCATATTACAACTAAAATTAATTCAACAATTGTTTCCATTATTTTATAATCGAATGATTTTAATTTCTAAGTTGATTAACTTATATTATTCCTCTGTAGATTCTTTATTAGAATTTAAAAAACTCGAATGTACCCACCCTGTAGTTCCACTATTAGTCGAAACCTCAGACCATTCACCATCTATATTACCAGTTGCGATTACTCCTTCTCCTGTATACAATAATCCTAAAATTGAATTATCTGTTCCTGCACCACTTCTTATACGAACCCCATCTCCTGATACTGTATGAGTTTTAATTAAACTTTGGTTTTGTTCAGAGTTATTATCTAAATAATTTAAGCCTGTTTTCAATAAAGGTTTTATACCAAATTTAGCTACTTTCTCTAATGGAGTAGTTGCTTTAACTGGAAACAAGACAATGGTTGAAATAGTTAACATTATATTTTTCCCGTCTTCATATGAAAGAGATTGAGAATTACTAGAGAGTGAAACAGAATTATCAAAACTATATCCTGGATTAATAAATCCATTTTCCCAATTAAATCTTAAATATCCTAGTTTTAGATTTGTTGCATTACCATTATCGAACTTTATGTCTCCATAACCATAAGAAACTCCATTAATAAATGCAGCCCCTCCTCTAGTAATTAAATGAGTATATGCATCAATGAGATTTTCGGAAAG
>DIUJ01000002.1 GCA_002422315.1 Bacteroidetes bacterium UBA6161 | reverse complement strand
ACCATGACATTTCCTTCGAGAACCTAAGGTTAAACTAAGATACATTCAAATTTATCCTACAATAGGTTTACAATATAGCTATGTAGATTAAGCTGCCCTTTCAGGGCGTTGATTGCCGTTGCTTTATAGCCCAAGGCCTTGCCTTGAGCTGAAATAAGTTGCCCTTTCAGGGCGAAGTAGCGGATGATTGATGATACTGTACTTACGCAGGCTGAAAGCCTAGCTCAGTCTAACCTAAGGCCTTGCCTTGGGTTATTTAACAAAGTACAAGCACCGCAGGCTGAAAGCCTAGCTCAATTCTAGCTTAGTTTTACTATATGGTTTGGGGTTTCGTAACTAGACTTTTAACGCAGACAACTACTTTTACAACTACATTTTTAATCCTTTGGAATTCTTCTTTTTGGGTGACAACGCCATAGCTCCATTATTGCGCACCTTTGGCGCTTGTAGTGTGGTGGCTTGATTTCTTTCATAGCCCTTGCAGGCTATGCTAAGGATTGCGCACCTTTGGTGCTTCATTGCACAAATGCAGAAATCGGGAGTAAATTCCTAATAGTCGTATAAGCACCAAAAGTGTGTAATACTTAGCCTTGGGTGTAGCCCATGGAAAGGAAGTAGCCCCGATTCGGAACAAGGAAATTTTAGAAAAATCTCTAACCATAGCACAACAAATCTTCAATCTGAAATCTAAAATTCCCAATCGGCAATGCCAAAAAGTAAAAGACAAATAAACCCCTCGGGGTCTGAGCGAAGCCGAAGACCGAGGGAAAACGAAGCCGAAAACCCTGCTATCTATACATAGTACTAACTACGTCTGAGATAAAGCAAAAAATCTAAAATCTTCAATCTCCAATCAGTCAATGCCAAAAAGTAATAAAATGAGCACCAAAGGTGCGTTATCTTTAGCCATGGGTGTAACCCATTGCCTAGTATTTGTTTAAAGAAGTTAGCAATTGTTTTTAATCCAATGTGGCCTCTGGAATTTTAAAGAATTACCTTTCCTAAATATGTGAAAAAGTCTTTTTTATAGCAGAGATTTTGAATAGAGCCAAAAAACATATATTTGCTACAAAATTACCTTATGAAATTAGTTTTTTGGCCCCCATTCCTAAAGGGCATTTCCCTTTTCTTGACGTTTTTGTTGACGGCTAGCTCCATTAGAGCCCAAAGCCTTCCCTATACAGGTATTTACGCTGTAGAAAGCAATCCTTTGTATTGGAAAAATAAAAAACCCCATGCCGCTTATTGGCAACAAGATGTAAACTATACCATTCAGGCAGAACTTAACGACAGCAGCGAAACCATTAAGGGCAAAATGGTGCTTTTGTACACCAACAATTCGCCTGCCTCTCTAAGTACCTTGTATTTCCGCTTGTACCAAAATGCTTTTCAGCCCGGCACCGACTACCACAACTTAAATATCGCAAACAAAGTAGTACCCCAATACGGCAAATACGAGCAACAAAAACTTGGTACAGTAATTCACAAACACAAGGTTAAGGATTTTGAGACTTCCTCTACGCTAGACCAAAGTATTTATATAATAAACCTGAAAAACAAAACGGTAGCACCTGGCGAAACGATAGAGATAGAAATGGAATTTACCACCTATTTCGACCAAGGCAGTTTGCGCCGCAGAATGAAAAAATTTGAACACAATGGAGTAAAGCATTTTGATGGAGTTCTCTGGTATCCAAGAATATGTGTATACGACCATAAATTTGGCTGGCACACAGACCAACACTTAAGCAAAGAGTTTTACGGCGACTATGGAAGCTATTCTGTAGAACTAACCCTTCCCAACAATTACATAGTAGAAGCTACAGGAAGTTTGCTAAACAAAGCAGAGGCTATGCCTGAGTCTTTGTATGAAAAAATCAAGATTGAAAATTACAAAAACAATACACCCAAAAACCAAGCATACCAATATAGTATTCCAAGAACAGGAAAAAAAACCTGGAAATACTACGCTGTAAACGTGCATGATTTTGCTTGGACAGCAGACCCTAGCTACAGAATAGGCAAAACCATGTACAATGGCATAGAATGTATAGCGCTTGCCCAAGAGCAAAATGCTTGGGGATGGCAACCTACCGCAGATTTTGTAGCATTTATAGTAAAAACATACAGCGAAGACTTTGGCGCCTATGCTTACCCCAAAATGGTAGCTGCCGATGCTAGAGATGGAATGGAATACCCAATGATAACCCTAAATGGTGGAGAATGGCCTGGCCACCAATACGTAATTGCCCACGAAATAGGGCATAATTGGTTTTATGGTATGCTTGGAAACAATGAAACCTACCGCGCTTTTATGGACGAGGGATTTACACAATACCTTACTACTTGGTCGCTAAAAAAATTCCACAAACAAGAGAGGCTCCCCTCAGCTATGGACGATAGAAGCATTTACAATGGATACCTTTCGGATGCTATAAACCAATCTGACCCAGCCCTAAACACCCATTCGGATGATTTTAGCTCCGCAGTAGGCAAAGGTGGCGGCTACAGGCATGTGTATTACAAGACTGCTACTATGCTAGCAAATCTACAATATACCCTTGGCGATGATTTGTTTATAAAAGCCATGCAACATTATGTGCAGAAATGGAAAATTTGTCACCCATACCCCGAAGATTTTAGACAAGCCATCATAGAATATACAGGGGCAGACCTTAACTGGTTTTTTGACCAATGGCTTGAAACCACAAAATCCATAGATTATGCCATAGTAAAAGTAAAAAGGGAGAGAAAAAACAAGGCCTATAAAATTACTTTTAAGCGCAATGGTGAGATGCAAATGCCAATAGACTTTGTGGTGACCGATAAAAAGGGTAACAAACAACTGTACCATATACCCAATACCTATTTTAGAAAACAAACTTCGGCAAAAGTTCTACCACAGTGGCGCGGCTGGGGCGAACTAAACAAAACCTATACCGCTACCGTACCGGCAGAGGGAAGAATAAAAAACATAGAAATCGACACTAGCCAAAGGCTAGCAGACATTTACAGAATAGACAATAGCTACAAAGGGATTGGTAAAATATACTTGAACCAAGGCATAGAAAAACCTTTGAATTTTTATACTTACCCATTTGGTATAAGGCCAGACTTGTGGTGGAATAGCATAGATGGAACCAAGGTTGGAGTGAATGTAAGCGCTAACTATGCCAAGAAAAAACACATAATAGATGGTACATTTTGGTTTAATACAGGTATAGGAAGAAACAAGGATTTGGTTAGCGATGCCGCATTTAGAGACGTTTCGCCTTGGATTAGCTACAGCTTAGACTACAAAAACCTAATAGGAAAAGATGCATGGTTTTACTACCATAGCAGACTAAATGACGGAATTAGCATGGACATACTGGGCGTAAACAAATCCTACGGAAAAAACAAAATCAACGTATTTGCAAAAGCCTTTAGTTCCTATTTAATAGACAATCCATACTTTTTTGATAGAAAAATAGAGCTGGGCAACACTTTCCAACAGAAATTTTCGAGCCAAAACTATACCCTTAACCTACACTATACAAGAAACTACCAATACAAAAAAGGAAGTGGCATGGTAGAAATTCGTTTTAGAACCCCATCTCTCTTTACGGAGCAGTTTTTTTATAAACTTGAAATAGAATCCAAACAAACAAGCAATATACTAAAATCATCACTAAGAACTAGATTTTATGCTGCTACAATGCAGTCTAGGTTTTCGCAGGTAAGAGAGTCGCAAATAATGCTAGCTGGCGCAAACGACGAAGAGTTATTGGACAACAAATTTACCCGCAGTGTTGGCATTATTCCGGGGTCCATGTTTTGGAACGGAACAAGCACATCGAATTTCCACATGGGAGGAGGCTTAAACCTAAGGGGATATGCCGGTTATTTAGCGCCTGCATTAAATTCTAACAACCAAATTGAGTACTTATATTTTGGCAATTCTGGCGTTTCTACTTCTGCAGAATTTGATTTTGACAACTACATTAATTTTAGGCCTAAAGCGCTAAGATGGTTAAAAGTAGATGCTTACATGTTTGCCGATGCGGGTATCCTTAGCATGCAAAGTACTGGTTCTATGGGCAACCCGGGCTTTGCAGCTCCTTTTAGAATGGATGCGGGTATAGGAAGCGTATGGACAATTCGCAGCTGGGGCAAAAGGAATGCCATTAAACCTTTTAGCTTGCGCTTCGATATGCCTTTCTTCCTAAATAGACCACCCGCAGGAGAAGACTATTTGGCTTTTAGGTGGCTTATTGGCATAGGCAAGAGTTTTTAGATGAAAACAAGATTTAAAAAGCCAAGTTTGGTGCATAAAATGAAACATAACAAGGTAGTGCATTGTTAACAAAACATGGGAAACAAGCAATACTTTAAACAAGTTATAACCGTAACTATCTTGGCATTTATTAGTGCTTGTTCTCCAAAAACAAGCAATCAACAAAAACAATTTACAACAGGCAACAACGACATGCAAAAAACAGAAGAAGAATGGAAAGAAATTCTAAGCCCAGAACAGTTTAGAATTTTAAGAGAAAAAGGGACCGAAAGACCTTATACCGGGGCACTACTAAACCACAACGAAAAAGGCACTTATACCTGTGGAGGCTGTGGAAACGAGCTATTTGCAGACAGCATGAAATTTGATTCTCACTGTGGTTGGCCTAGTTTCGACAAAGAAATAGAAGGTGGCAAAATTCTAAAGATAGAAGACCGCAGCCACGGAATGATACGAACCGAAATAGTTTGTGCAAACTGTGGGGGGCATCTCGGTCACTTGTTTGATGATGGACCAACAGAAACAGGGTTACGCTACTGTGTAAACTCTCTGTCTATGGGTTTTAAGCCTGCAAGCGAAAAAAATGAAATAGACTCTATAGTTATAGGAGGAGGATGTTTTTGGTGTGTAGAAGCTGTAATGCAAAGAATAAAAGGTGTAGAAAAAGTGGAGTCTGGATACAGTGGCGGATTTATAAAAAACCCAAGCTACAAAGAGATTTGTACAGGCAAAACAGGCCATGCAGAAGTGTTAAAAGTTTGGTATAAACCATCTGAAATATCCTTGTATACCTTGCTAGAAATTTTTATGACTACCCACGACCCAACTACACTAAATAGACAGGGCAACGACATAGGTACTCAATACAGAAGTGTAATATTTTATACTACTCCAGAACAGAAAGAAACAGGCGAGAAAATTGTTAGAGATTTAAACCAAAAAGAGATTTTTTCTCAGCCAATTGTTACCGAAGTATCCAAGTTAATAAACTACTATACAGCAGAAGAATACCATCAGGATTATTACAATCAAAACAGCTCCCAACCCTATTGCGCAGCCGTTATAAGCCCCAAGTTGAGTAAGCTACGAGCGCTTCATGCTGCTTATTTGAAATAGTTTTGGGTGTTTATTCACCTTATAATACACTTTCTTTTTTGTTATAAATCGCTTCGATAATTTTTAAACCCTAGAAGCTTTTTGTGACTTTACAAAGACATTCTTGTTAGGTTATTATTATACACTCCCTTAATTTTGCAAGACAAACATGTTACACTTATCCTTTTATCCTTTTCCAGAGCTAGAGTCTGCAAGGTTATTTTTACGCAGGCTAAAACCTAGTGATAGTTCAATGGTTTATGCGCTTAGGAGCAATCCTCAAAATATGAAATACTTGCCTCGTCCACTTCTTAAAAACCTAGGCCAAGCAGAAGACTTGATTGCGCTTATGAATAAAAAAATTGACAACAATACAGATATTAACTGGGCTGTAGTAGAAAAAAAGAGTGCAAAGGCGATTGGATTTATGGGCTTATACCGCAGCAAACCGGAGCATTATAGCACAGAACTGGGTTACATGCTTTTACCAGAATTTCAAAACCAAGGTTACACAAGTGAAGCGGTCCACAAAATATTAGAATTTGCCTTTAAAAAGATACATTTTCATAGAGTAGAGGCTATTATAGACCCTTTGAACGATGCTTCTAAGAGGGTTTTAGAAAAAAACAACTTTAAAAGAGAAGGATTATTGAGGCAGAACGAGTTTTTTGGTGGCCGGTTTTGGGATTCTGAAGTTTACAGTATTTTAGATTTCGAATTTGAACTTACAAAATAAGAGTGTTTTATACAAACAGACTTATTCCGCTCTCAGGCCAAGGTCTATAACTACCAAATTTTGGATTTTTGCATTCTCTATCTCGAATCTAAGCATGGTTCTAAACTTATGGAAACCATGAACACCTGCTGCGCCAGGGTTAAAATGCATTACTTTTAGTTCAGGGTCTCTCTGTACCTTAAGTATATGAGAATGCCCACAGATAAACAAGTCTGGTTTGTGCTGAACAAGCTGTTGCTTAATCCCTTTGGCATATCTTCCAGGATATCCACCTATATGAGTAATCCAAACTTTAAGCCCTTCGCATACAAAAAACAAGTTCTCTGGACACACCGAACGTATAAATGTACCATCAATATTCCCATAAACACCACGAATCGTTTTTCCTGTATCTTCTAGCAAAGAAAACGCTTCTTTTCCACCGCCCCAATCCCCTGCATGCCATACCTCGTCTGCTTCTGCTACGTGTTTCATAACATCTGCAAGGAGAACCCCATGTGTATCGGAAATCAATAAAATTTTTTTCATTTGATTTTATGAAAAATTGCTCTAATAACTATCCAAATATGAGCAAATAGTGTTTGAAGTATTCCAAAATGATTACACATAATGTGGAAACGCTCTTTCCAGCTTTTTCTAAGTTTCCTGCTGGAAAGCCCGCCTAATTCAAAATTTGATAAAATTTGATTGGTATTGTATGTCCTTGGGTTTTGTTTCAGAACTCTGCAAAGCCAATCATAATCGGCAGCAATGGCATAGCGAAGGTCAAAATTTAAACAAAAACTTTTCCTTAGCAACACGGATTGATGGTTTACAACCATACCACCCAGTAAACTTTTATAACTTAAATTTTGGGGTAATCTTCTAGAGCTGCTCTTACTCCTTGTGGCTACTTGAATATGTTCTTCTGTTACAAGCATGGTTTCGCCATATAGCAAATCGGAACTAGAGCAGTTACTTATACAATTGGCAACTGTTTCATTTGAATAAAAAGTGTCTCCGGCATTTAAAAACCAAACAAATTCACCTTTGCTAGCAGCTATTCCTTTGTTCATAGCATCATACAAACCATTGTCGCGCTCACTACAAAAATAATCTTGCGAATGAATCTGATGCTTTACAAAATGAGCAGAACCATCAGAAGAACCTCCGTCTATACATACCCACTGTATGTTACTTCTACATGTTTGATTATTAATAGATTGTATGGTTTTCTGCAAGCCTCCTAAATTATTGTAGGTAACAGTTATTACAGAAATCAATACAGAATCTGTTGTATCCATTTATGACTCCTTTACCATGTTTGGATGTTTCTTACCTTTAACAAAAAGAGAATAAACTATCCAAGCTAAAGTGAGAATTACCACAAATATTGAGGTGTATCTTGTTTCTGCATAATGCACAAGTGCGGGTTTTCTTGTATAAACCATTTCCACATCGCC
The DNA here is from genome assembly GCA_002422315.1 of Bacteroidetes bacterium UBA6161. Taxonomy (GTDB): domain Bacteria; phylum Bacteroidota; class Bacteroidia; order NS11-12g; family UBA955; genus UBA6161. The sequence continues at coordinate 16,994 of DIUJ01000002.1, read as the reverse complement.
TTTGCCAGGAGGCAAAACAGCACCTCTTAGGGTGTAATTTACCCTGTACAATGGCTGCTCTTTTCCATTTACAAAAAGTTTCCAATAAGGATAATATACTTCAGAGAAAACTACAAATCTTTGATATTCTGAAGAATAATTGTACCTAAGGGTATCTGGGTGATACGCATATAGTTGAATAAAGGCATTGGTGTCTTCTAGGGAAATGTCTTCCGAAATGCTAATATTCTGCTGCTGAGTATTTATAACCACCTGTTTAGCAGGGTTTAAAGACTTAAGGCTATCCATTTCAGAAACTTCTGAAAAAGCAGGAATTACAGACTCTACAAACCATGCGTTACCTAAGGCAGAAGGTCTATCTTGGTACATTCTCTGGTTGGTTTGACTATTGGTTCCAATAACATACTTACAGTTAAGCATATCTAAAGCATTTTGCGAGCTTTCTTGAGGTACAATATAATTAGAGATAAAATCTTGGAACCTACTTAATTTAGCAGCGTGATACCCCCCAACTAACTTATGAAAAGCGGCGGCATCGTTTGTATTGAAAGGGTCTCTAGACATATCCATAACCCTATAATGCGGGTCTGCATCTTTTAATATTTCGAGGTCAACAGGATCTGGGGCTGGGGTTTCAAATATTTCTTTATCAAATTTAAAATCTTCCCAATTTAGGTACCTTCTATCTACCGCAACTAAATCTACCACCATAAAAGCGCCAATAGCTAAAACTGCAACTTCTTTTTTAATTTTATTTTGTACATAAAACCAGATAAGTCCAAAAGCAGCAACCACAAAAAACAGGCTTCTAAAACTATCGCTAAGCATAAGATGGCCACGGGTTTCTTTCACTGCACTAAGCAGTTCTGGATTTTGCCCCAAATAAGCTTGGTCTTGAATGCCATCGGTTCCAAACAAACTAGAACCCACCGCCATTGTCAAAAGCAAAAAGCCACCTACTCCGTACAATACGGGTAACAGTGTTTTCTTTAGAAAAACAGTATCTAACTTTTGTGTAAAAACCTCTTTGAGAGTAAGAATAGCCAATAACAAAACAGAAACCTGAGCAAGGCTCATAGCCATCATAGGGGTTCTAAACTTATTATAAAAAGGCAGATTATCGAATAAAAAATAATTAAAAGACTCGAAGTTTTTTCCCCAAGCCATCATTAGAGCAAGCAGGGTAACCGCATACAATGGCCATTTTACAGGATTTTGAAGCAATTTAAAAGAAAGCAAAAACAAAAAGACAACAATTGCACCAAAATAAACTGGACCCGAAGTAGAAGGCATATCGCCATGATACAAAGGCCATGGCTGTTCCAATACTTGCGGGTTTTGGAACTTCTGATACAGGGGTGATTTTTCGCTTACTTTTTCTTGGGTACTGCCACCGTAAAGTCCGGGAACAAGAACTGTGAAAGTTTCGCCAATGCCATAGCTCCACCTAAAAGCATACTCCTTATCCAAGCCATTTTCGCTTGATTGAGAAGTTTCCTTATTTTGTTCAAGAGGGGAACCACCTCTCATAGTGTACTTAGAATAATCTTGGGTAGTACTTATCTTTTGTAAATTAGAGACTACCGAAAGCCCTCCCCCTAGCAAGGTTAGCAACACAAGCATTAAAGCGGTTTTAAACTGTTTTTCTTGAAGGTTTTTAATAAAATAAAACAAGCCAAAAACGCCTAAAGCCAACAGTGTATAATAAGTAATTTGATAGTGAAAATAATAGGTTTGAAGAGCAAAATGGTATGTAAAAACCACAAACCCATTGAGGAGCCTTCCTGTAGCCATTAAATAAAAGCCACCGAGCACAGGGGGCAACATGGCCATAGCAAAAACCTTGTTAACGTGGGCTGCTTCTATACTAGAAAAAGTAAAGGTCATAAAACCATAAGCTAATGCGCCAAATAGAGCAGTTTTAGGGTCTACACTAAAACAAAGCAATAAAACATAAAAGCCTATAAAACAAAGGAAAAGATTTTGAAAAGGGTAGGATTGATTATCAAAAATTGTAAGATAAGTGGTTTTTTGAAGTATCGATGCATTAGGTTCTGCATACACCAAATCATTAGGCATTCCTCCAAAAACTTTATTTGTCCAGCCTGGGGAAATATCCTCTTTCTCGTGATATTCTATGGCTTCAGACATTGTCAATTTTGACTGTCTAACATCTTCCATACTGTTAGTTTTGCCATTAAACGTTGGCAAAAAGTATATAAAAGCAATCAAAAACATCGCCATAATAGGCAACGAATGCTCCTTAACTTTTTTTAATACAGCTTGTTTCATAATTATATGTCTATGATTAATATGATGCAAAGTAAATCAAAATAATAGAATATTTTATTTTTAGAAGCGGTTTAGTTTATACCCTCAAATCGATATTAGAGAGAGGTAAGGTTTGTTCCAATATTTTTAATTAAAATTGTGCCTTAAAAAATTATTCATGTTGCATATTATTAAGAAAATAAAAACATCGCTTTTCAAAATAAACAAATTGGATGACAAACTTAATTCATTAATGTTGTTACAATCTAAGTTCTTAAGGAGCCAAAACTGGCAAAATCAAAAGAATATTCTTGAAGATATTCAAAAGGCTGAATATAAAGTATTTTCCCAATATGGTGACGATGGTATTATTCAGTTTCTTGTAGATTATTTAGATATCAACAAGAAAAGTTTTATTGAGTTTGGAGTGGAAAATTATTTAGAATCAAATACAAGATATTTGTTATTAGAAAATAATTGGGAAGGCTTAATAATAGATGGTAATAAGAAAAATATGGACTTTGTAAAAAAAGATAATTTATATTGGCGACACTCTTTAACAGCTATTCATTCTTTTGTTACTGCAGAAAACATAAATACAATTCTAACTAGTGCAGGTTTTAATGGCGAAGTTGGTCTTTTACATATTGATATTGACGGAAATGATTATTGGATATGGAACGCAATAACATGTATAGAGCCAAGTATTGTAATTATTGAATACAATAGTTTGTTTGGAAATAAAAGAAGCATAACAGTTCCATATAATCCATCCTTTTTTCGCACTCAGGCTCATTATTCTAATCTTTATTATGGAGCATCTCTTAAAGCACTCATAGGTTTGTCTTCAAAAAAAGGATATGAATTTATTGGTTGTAACGCTGCTGGAAACAACGCTTATTTTGTCAAAAAAACTCTTTTAAAAGACATTCAACCACGAACAATAGATGATGGTTATGTTAAAGCTAAGTTTAGGGAGAGTAGAGATAAAAGCGGAAAATTAACCTATTACAATTCTGATAAACAATTAGAATTAATAAAAGGTCTACCGGTTTACGACACTTTAGAAGAGAAAAACACACTGATTTGATTATGCGAGTTGTTTATGACCATCAAATTTTTAGTTTGCAAAGAACTGGGGGTATTTCTAGGTATTTTGTTAACCTACTTCACCATCTTAGAGAATACCAAGAAATAGAGACCAGCCTTTTGCTCAAATACTCCAACAATCTTTATTTACAAGATAAAAACAATTCGCCTTATTTACCGCCTAAAGTTTTACAAAAGCAATTTAAGGGAAACAAATTTTTGCTTGGAAAAATAAACGAACAAATGGTAAAAAAGGTGCTTAAAAAAGGCGAATACGACATTTTTCACCCTACCTATTACAATACTTATTTTAGCAAAACAAACACTAAACCCTATGTGCTTACTGTGCACGATATGACCCACGAGAGATTTCCTCAACAGTTTAAAAGCAACCATGATTTTACATTACAATACAAAGAGGAGGCTATAATAAATGCAAGCCACATTATAGCAATTTCGGAACATACCAAAAAAGACTTGTTAGAGTTTTATTCTATCCCAGAATCTAAAATAACCGTAATTTACCATGGAATTGAAAAAGAATATGTTGGTCAGAAGATCGATGGGCTTCCACTTTCCTACTTTTTGTATGTAGGCGAAAGGGGTGGATATAAGAATTTTGAGGTTGTAGCAGAGGCCCTAGCCAAAACTAAGGATAAAACGGTACACCTTATTTGCACGGGGAAACCCTGGGACAGCAAAGAAATAGGTTTGCTAAAAAACCTAGGTATAGAGAACCTTGTACACCATATAACTGTCAATGACAACCAATTAAACTACCTATACGAAAATGCTTTGTCATTAGTATACCCTTCCTATTACGAAGGATTTGGCTACCCTATTTTAGAAGCAATGCGTGCAAGTTGCCCGGTAATACTCTCACGAGCTTCTTGCTTTCCAGAAATCGGGAACAATGCCGCACGATATTTTGACCCACAAGACGCAAATGAACTTGCCAAACTAATGAGGCAAACTATAGAAAGTAACTTTAATAGAAACTTTTGGATACAAATGGGAATTCAAAACTTTTCCCATTTTAGTATAAAACAAAGCGTGGAAAAAACTATCGAGGTTTATAAAAACATTAATCTTTAACGCATCTTATACTATAACCAGTTCTTGGATCTAATGTATTTGCTCTTACCACACCTGTTCTATCATTTAGCATTCCTCTAACAATAGGAAAAGGAGACGATTGTGTAGATGTCCAGATTGAGTTATTGTTAAAGATGCTTTGGCTAACAAATAACCCAGCCCAAGACCTATAGCCTGATGCAATTGAGTTAAATCCCGTTTCGTTGGTTGCTCCAGAATTTGGGTTAGTCCACCCTGTTGTTTTCTTAAGCTTTCCTCCAACATTTTCCGACTCACCTCTCCATGCAAAATTTTCAAGTTCGCTAGCACGCATTCCAAGAAATGTTTCCATGGTTTTCCAATCTTGGTCTGTAGATACGTGCCAACCCGTTGGACATAGTTTTCTAGGATCTACTGTTGCATACCAATTGTATAACGTTCCTGATACAGAATTTATATTTGCGTCATTGTTATAAAAACATCTTGCAGATGTAGTCATAGATTCCCATTGACTAGAACCACTTACATAAGGTATTTGACTCCCATCTGCAAACTTTGTGGTACGAAGGTTCTCTGCCGCCCAAACCTGTCCTCCTATTTTTACAACTGGATAAATATTGCCGTCTATATCCACCATGTTGGCAGGCATATCCGTATTGGTTTTAAAAGACAAAATTTGACCTAATTTCAAGATACCATTGTTTATGCAATACGCTCTAAAATAATAGGTGTTGTTTTCTACTAGTCCTGTAAGATTGGCTCCAAATGTATTGTTAGTACCGCTATATACAAGCTTTGCACTAGAATTATTGGGGTTCGCAATTTCAGACCAAAAAAATCCTCTTTCGCTTATGTTTTCATTTCCATCTACCTCTATATCTGCATTTAAAGTGGCCTCTGTTTTTTCTATATTACTTGCTGCTCTTGTATTTACTATAGGGTAGCTCCTGCCATCTATTGTAAAAGTAAAAATTTCACTAATTGCCATTCCATTTTTATTTGCAGCAAATGCAGCATAAAAATAATTTTGGTTGAAGTTTAAGTCTGTGGCCATGCTGGTAAATTCTCTAGAATTTTGTTTCAAAGAGCTGTATTTGAATCCACTATATTGGTAAAGACCATTCTCTTTTATTCTATTAATTTCAGAGGCACTATTTGCAACAATAAAACCAGTGTGGGTTACCTCAGCACCGCCATCGGCTATCACTTTGCCATCTAACTGTACCGAGAAAGAATCAATATAGGTTAGTTTTACTGCTTCTACTGCGGGTTTTTCTGTTTCTTTCTTGCATGCAACAAGAGCAAAAATAAATGCAATGAATATAAAATAAGTATTTTTCATAGATTGTTATATTAATAAATCAAATAGGAAACGCCAGCTTTAAACTGAATATAATTATGTCTGTTAACTCTTTTAGCTAAGTTGTCGTTAAAATTGGCAAGTGTTTCTTCTGCAGTGATATCCAAACGCGAAATTGGAATTGGATCTTTAATCAGGGTAAAATTTGCTCCGAGCAAAACACCTATATCTAATACAAATCTATCCATAATCACCCTTGTTTTTCCTAATTCCACTCCAAAAAGCATGGAATGTTGCTTCTCTGTTGGAATTACAATGCTTTCAGGAGCAATTGCTGTAGTATTTGATTGACGTGGAGGAAACACTGAGCTTAAATACATCTTTAAGTTATTGTTTTCAGCATCCGTTGAATTATAAGCAAGCCTCATTCCAATATAATTTCCCAAAGGAGCCATTTCTTTAAAAAACCTTTTAAAAGAAACCTCCAAGGTATTACTGCTAATTAATATTGGGGAAATGGTTTTATACATTGCCACGTTATTTCCATAATACCTGTCTTGATAAACATAATCTCTAAGATTGTCATCTGCCCAAGACAGTTTTGTATTTAAGTAAGAAACACCGATTGAAAACTTGTTTGTCAATACATAATTTGCAGTAATACCTTTGGTGAAATTTTGATACAGTGCATTCGTTTGGGGAGAAAATATATTGGGAAACGTTCTACCTTCTAATCCAATATGAACCCTTTTACCCAAATAACCAGCAACCTGTGAGAAAGAGAGATTGGGCAACAAGCACACCACTAAAATAAGCCATATATATTTATTTTTCATTATTTTCTATTCTTTACATTAAACAAGGTTTCGTAAACTATGGAGCGCAAATAATCCTTTTTATCGTTATGTGTAATTGTTTTGCTTTGGCTGTATACTTTGTCTCCAGAATTGGTATTATAAACCACGCTAAAAATTGATGTATTATGGTATTTTCTAACTGTTAGATACACTCCAATTGGAGAAGCAAATACAGAAAGAAAGGTAAGCACCCTAAGCTGTGACAAAAAATCAGATATTCCTACATCTACATTTAACACTCCAGTAACCATTAAATGGTTGCAATTGTATTTTTCCATCATTGCTTTTATTTCTACACTTTGGCTACTAAAACCTAAATGATCGCCATGGGAAAGATTTTCGGAGAGCCATTCTTTCATTAAAGCAAAGTCATTGAACTTCTCTAAGTCTTTTTCTTCCAGCTCCTTATTGCTCAATATGGTTACTTCCATATTTAGTTTTCCTGCAAACTCTCTCAAATAGTTCATGTATACAAAATTTTGAGCCTCTGCTTTTTGAAATGCTGTTTCTTTTACATCCCCGTCTCTATTTTTGGCTTTTAAGTAAAAAGGATTCAACACCAATAGCTTGGTGATTTTTCTTGATTCCTCTTTTTTATTCTGTTTCAGCTCTTTATAAAACTGCTTTTTGTATTGGGATTTCTCCTTTAAAGACATTGCAAGAAGCTCCCTAGCTTTTTCTTTGTCATCTTTATATTCCTCAAATTTACTTTCAAAAAGTTCCCAAAATTCTTCTGCATTTTCTCCCAACTCTATAAAAGCAGATTTGTAATAGTAATTGGTAGATCCCGTTTTTTTCTTTTTAATTTTAGAATATTTGTCTCCCTTTTTCTTCTTAGATTTTTTGTCTTCTTTTTCCTCTGATTCGTCTTCAATTTCTTCTGTTTCTTCTTCTTTAGGTTTATTTTCTTTCAGGCCCGCTTCCATTTCTTCTACGTTTCTATAAAAATCTTTGGGGTTCATTCCATAGCGCCTAACCATAGTTTCTATACTATAGGTTGCATAGGGCAACATTCTGTCTTTGTTTTTTTTATTTATACTTTCCCAACTGCTTTTAGCTGCTAAAATCGCCATATCTTCTCCACCAGCATTGGCAAGTAAATGAAACATAGCAGAGATTTCCCCTTCTATATTTTTGTTATTTTTAGAAATAGGGGTAGCCTTTTCTGTTTCTGTATCAATATCCAGTATTTGGGCTTTTGCTTCCCAAAGATCGTCACCTGTTTTATTTGTTTTATAGATCGCAGTATACATTAGCGACTTTGCTTTTACTTCTTTTAGAAAAAGGTTGTCGGGATATTTTTCAGAGAGCAAAAACACATTGTAAAGTGTTCGTGCATACCTAAGGTTCAACAAATAAATTCTTGTCATTTCAAACCTGCAAAGGTCTTGTACATACTCAAACTCTTGTTCGCTCAATAGGCTCGATTTTGTTCCTTTAAACTTGTTGTTTTCTTCTATGTACTCCTCAAAAGCTTCTCTCCTTTTTCTGATATTGGGATGTGAGCTTTTGTCATCGTCAAAATCGTCATTCCCCAAAATTTTATTGATTGTATCTGGCAAAAAAGCCCCGGGAAACTTATAGTATTTTGATTGAAACCAGGCGCTGTCTAATGGAACCTCGTCAAAAGGCAAATAGGAATATTGCAGCACATCCAGAACCCCTTCAAAGGCCTCGTAAGCATACTCTGTTTTTCTGAGCATTTCCAAGGCATATACGTCGGCTTCAAATTCATTTTCTTTAGAATAATTACTCAAAACAAGTTCTTTTTGGCTTTCGCTTAGGCCTTTAAAGTCTCTAGTTCTAGCCATGCTTTTTTGCTCCACATAAGAGTTTATGCTATGTTTTTTAACATAGTGTGCTATTTCGTGAGCCAATACAAATGCAAGTTGTGCTTCATTTTGTACTTGAGCAATAAGACCAATGTTTACAAATACCATTCCTTGGTTTGTAGCAAATGCATTTACCTCGGTACTTTTAGTTGTATAAAACCTTAATTCGCTTCTCAATTTTGGTTCGGAAGCAAGTAGCTTGTCAGCAACTTTATTTATATAGTTAGTTACCGGGTCTCCAAACAATACATTGCCACTTTGAATATATCTATCTAAATAGAAATTGCTATTCAAGAGAAATTCTTTCTGAGATTTTTTTTCTTTACGGGATGCATTTTCTATTCTTTCAATATCTGCTGCATATTTATCCGTAGACCTTGTAGTAAAGTCTGTAGGAATTTCACCGCCAGACCTTATAGCCTCATAATTTTCTTTTAGATTTTGTTTCTGTGCAAAAAGAGCGGTACAAACAAAAAAAGAGAGTACAAATAAAATGTTTGATTTTTTATACATGAATCTGATTTTTACTGCAATACTAGCTTCTTTCGACTAAATATCCAAATTACCGGAGTAATTGTACTGTTTTTTTTGTCATGTTTCTTTTGTTTAGCCTGTCTGTATAGTATAATAAAACAACGTAAACATCCTGCTGACAAGGCTTTCCTGCAAAAGTTCCATCCCAACTTAGTTTCTTTTCAATTTCAGAATCAAATATTTTTTCACCCCATCGGTTATAAACCTCCATTCGGTATTCCTTTACTCCTGTAATGTATAAAGAAAATTCTTCATTGTACCCATCTTGATTAGGAGAGAAGCTTGTGGGAATTAATAATTGTTCTTCATTAAACACCCAAAGAGGTTTTTGTATCGTATCCATACAGGTTTGGCTGTCGTTTACCGCTATAAGAGTAACAATCCTATTGGCTTCTGAGAGATAGGTGTGGCTTGGGTTCTGAAGTGTAGAAGGGGGAGTCATATCACCAAAATCCCAAATAAAAGAATTGGCTTTAGCACTTGTATTCACAAAATCAAAAGCTACGCCAACCGATGCATAAGATGCAGAGAAATTAAAATTTGCAATTGGCATAGTATGTACGCTTAAGTAAGAGAGTAGTGTATCTACAAAAACACAAGGCCCATTGGCCACAGTAAGGCTATATTGGCCAGCAAAAGCAAGCTGGGCATTAGGCCTGGAAACAGAGGGCCCTAAATGCGTAAACCCATTAGGCCCGCGCCACGAATAGGTATAGAATGGGTTTGTTGGCTCTACATAAACCAATGCTTCTTTGCCTTCGCAGAGGGGGCTATTGCTTAAAATAGCTGCGGAGGAGATATCTGGATCTTGAAACACACGTAGCCAAAAAGAATCCAAACCGGGAGCGCAGGTTCCTTCTTGGAAGTAATGTAATACATACAAGCCATTATCGGAAACAGATACAGAAGGCAAAACCAGGCTGTCGGTATAAAAAGTTGAAGAGGGGGAAATCCAAAACAGAGAATCCGAAGTTGCTAAGTTAAGGTTATGTTTTAAAACGAGAGACTGATTTTCACACAAGGAGTCCTTCTCTGCAAGAATAGAAGGTTTGGGAGAAGGGCCGCTCACATTTATTAGTATAGAATCTTTGGTGCTATAGCAACCTGTTGCCAGGTTAAAATTCTGTGCAAAATAAGTACCCATATCGGCAAGGCTAGCGCTAGGTATAAGCAGGTTAAAAGGAGAAGTCACAATAGTATCGTTATCCTTTGTCCAAACCGTAGTATACAAAAGATTTTGGGTTCCGGCAAAAATCAATAAAGTATCCCCTATGCAAATTGGAGAATTTGCAACAAGAGGCGAAGGAGGTGGAGGCAAAGGAGAAACAGAAACTTGTATGGTATCGGAGATAGAAGTACAACCCGAAGAATTTCTATTCACGTAGTATTTGCCAGCCATATTCAAATCATTAAAGTATACATTTGGCTGGGCTAACGAAGAAGAAAAACCATTGGGCCCTTTCCATTCATCGGTATTTATATCAAAGAGAAAGCTTGACTTTAACTTTAAAGAATCTCCGATACATACCGAGGCCAACTTTGTTTCCATCTCTCTTGAAAAATTAAAGTCAGAAAAATAGGCAAACCTAGCGCCTCCTGCAATATTTTTTCCTTGTAATATTCCCAAAGTAAAATTACCAAACGTATTTGAAATGCTACTTGGAAAATTTAAAGGGATAATACTGAGGTTTAATAATTTCTTTGCATATTTCCACTCACCATTTGTGAAAGGCACATCTTGAAAATCAGAAGTATTGATTATTCCGCTTGAATTATTTACAAGAAAAGTTGACTCCCCACCAGCTCTCACACAAATTAAAACGTAAAGGGGGTCTGTAGATGCTCTAGAAAACCAAAATCTATCTGAACAAGAAGCACTTAGTGAAGGAACAAGAGCCAAGGCGCTTTCACACCCAAAACCAGACAACTGAATCAAATAAAAATTCTTTGATGAATTTATCCTTACGCTTGCTGCGGATAAACTATTAGTATAAGTTTGTCCTCTATTAAGAGTTGTAACCATAAAGCCATTAACAAAAACTTGGGTGTTGTTTTCTATGGCAAGTACCGTATATCTATCATTACTAGACAGATCTCCTTTTATTATAATGTAGTCTTTTCCGGTTTTCTCTTCAGGCACTAACTGGTCTCCTCCTAAATCTTGACAAGAGCTTATTTGTATATGATCGTCTTTAAAAGTAACTGCTACCGGTTTATTTGAAACAATTGAACTACCAGATGGTCTTAACGTTCCTGATTTGCTAGAAGAGACAGCGGAGTAGGTCTGTCCTTTGTTTAATGTAATTGAAAATGGGATGTTTTTTAATCTTCCTGCCAAATCTTGTGTAGGGGTTATCGTTATTAAAGTGTTATCCTCTGTAGCCACAATGTCAAATGAAGAATGAGGACCAACAGATCCATTATTATATGAAGTTTGAAAAGGAACAAGAAATTTCAAGCCTAAAGCATCTTGACCTTTTAAAACAAAAATATCCGTATTACAGTTTGTACAAAAAGAAGGGGAAGAACTTACAACTTCATAATAGACCCTTATAAAATTATTAGACCGAATTCTAATGCCTTTATTTAGAATTGCATTTGCAGGCTTATTTTCAATATCGTCTATAATATAAGTTAAATCTATAGATTGAAGGGTATTTGCAGGAATATTAACAGATATGGGTGTCAAACTAGACGCTGCTGGAAAATCAATAGTAACACTCGCTCCCACATCCAATGTTGATATTCTTAAAACCACAGGTCTATCAAAATCATATCCATTATTTTCTACTTCTGGCGCTACAAACCAAAATAAAGTATCTGACTTAGAAAATGCTTCTAAACTAGTTGAGATTAATATTATCCAAAAAATTATTCCTTTATTCATAAGCTATTCTCAATAAAAACCAAGGTGCGCTTGGTTTTGGCATAAACCTTATACCCCTTATCTCTTAAAAATAACCAAATCTCTGAATTCTGTGGAGATTCCATATCAAAATACATATCCTCTACCAACAATACTGTTGGCCTGAATTTTTCCCAATCGTTACTTTTTAAAACTTCCAAGTCCAAACCTTCAACATCAACGCTCATTAAATCTATTTTTTTTCCACTTGGTAAAAATTTGGATAAAGCTGTTGAAAGTTTTAAAATTGGGATTTTTACCGTTTTTAATAGTTTATATGGACTGTTCTTATCTCTTTCTAAAGATGTTTCTTTATCAAAACTATTAATTGCAGGTTCATCAAAAACGTAAAAATCTTTTTCCCCTTCTTCATTACCAATCCCTATATGGTACGTTTTATCTCTTTTTCTAAGAACCTTAAATATTCTACCACTTGATATATTGGGTTCAAAATTAATTCCGTTCCATCCTTTTTTATAAAGAAGATACGTATTTGAAAAACGTACAGGATGATGTGCTCCTACGTCAACAAAAAAACCTTTTCTTATTCCTAGTTCAAAAAATATATCTTTTAAAATCAAATCTTCACCTTCTTGAGAATATGACTTATTGAATTTAAAATAATGAAAGGGAAAGACTTTTAATATGGTTTTTTTCAGAGACATACGAATTTGATTATTTCACAAAAGTAATACAAAAACCAAATATACTTTTGAATAATTTTCTTTAACTGTTCAAAAATTCCAGTTTTTACCCATCTTTGTAAGTTCTATGGGAGTAGTAGTAAGGCAATCCATTAAAGCATCAATTGTAAACTATCTTGGAATAGCGGTAGGCTTCGTTGTTATTCTTGTTCTTATGCCTTTGATTTTTACCGAAAAGGAGGTTGGTATAGTTCGAATGCTTATTGAAAACCACATTGCCTTTGCTGGCCTTGCTGTTGTGGGTATCTCTAGTTCTCTTATTCGGTACTATCCCATGTTTAAAACCAATGAGCAAGGTAAAAATCATGGAATGGATTTCTGGGCGCTACTTATTCCTCTTTTAGGTACTGTTTTGGTTTCTATTTTATTGCTTTTGTTAAAAAACTGGATAGCGAGTATGATGATGGAGAATGCAGCCGCATTTATGGAGTATTACCTTCTGTTTATTCCTCTTATTTTTTCACAAGTTTATTTCTCTGTATTAGAAGCCATAGCTTCTGTAGAAGGCAGGATTGCGGTCCCAAAACTTATCAAAGAAGTGGTGCTTAGGGTATTTAGCATTGTTGCGTTTTTGTCTTACCTGTTTGGGTATTTATCTTTTGATCAATCTGTTTTGTTGCTTGTTGTTTTTTATTTCCTTCATTTTGTACTTTTGTTTGTTTATGTCTTAAAATTAAGAAAACTAGACCTGAAACCAGATTTCGAATTTTTGAAAAAAAACCCGGCCATTTTAAAAGACTTTTGGAAATATACGGGATACATAACCATAGGGAGTATTAGCGGATTAATGATTACCAAACTGGATTTTTTTATGATTTCTAGCATCAAAGGACTTGCTTTTACAGGGGTATATGCCATTGCTTTTCATTGTGCCACGATAATTGAAATACCCAAAAGAGCATTGGTTCAAATACTTTCCCCTCCCCTTGCAATAAACATGGCAAATGCTAAAATTAGAGATACTGCTAAACTCTATAAAAGAACCGCTATTTTACAATTCTTGCCAGCTTTATTTCTACTTTTAGGTTTATTAATCAATCTTGACAACTTGTACAAAATAATGCCCAATGGCAAACTATATGAAGGTGGCAAACTAGTAATTGCCGTAATCGCAATTGCCAAAGCTGTAGAGATGATATTTGGCTTGGGAACACAAATCCTAACTTATTCAAAGTATTATCATTTCATGTTTGTTCTTACCATTTCTTCTGCTGTAATTGGTATTTTATTAAATTTATGGCTTATTCCAATTTATGGCATTGTGGGGGCCGCTTTAGCCACCGGTATGGTGTTGGTTTACCAACAAATTATCGTTTACTTTACCATCCTTTTTAAACTCAAATTCCATCCTTTTAGCATGCCTTTACTTTGGATGGGTTTGCTTTTTGCTGGCGTTTTGGGCTTGAATTTTTTATTGCCTCCTTTCCAAAATCCATGGCTAGATGCCTCCATTCGCAGTATCCTTTTTCCTGGCTTATTTCTCGCCCTGGCTCTAAAGTTTAAACTTTCTCCGGATATACAAAAACTCCTGTTTGATGTTTGGAACAGATTGAAAGTGGGGAATTTCAAAACCCATTGATTGGTTTTTTTCTTCTTGTTTTTTCCCTTTTTTAAATCCATTTTTCCAATTTTTCTGACATATTGGCTTTTAAACCTTACCTTTGTACTCTTTTAAAACAATTTTCAAAGTCTTAAACATGCTTCACATCGTATTATTTGGCCCTCCGGGCGCAGGAAAAGGAACCCAATCTTCTCTGTTAGTTGATAAATATAAATTAGTTCACTTAAGCACAGGGGATATATTCCGTTACAATATTAAAAACAACACCGAACTAGGCCTTTGGGCAAAGTCTTTTATAGATAAAGGGGAATTGGTGCCAGATGAGGTAACCATTAAAATGTTGCATAGCGAAGTACAAAAACATTCGGATGCAAAAGGTTTTATTTTTGATGGGTTTCCGCGAACTGTTCCACAGGCTGAGGCTTTGGATGCTCTTTTGGCAGAAAAAAATACTAGTGTAGACCTAATGGTGGCCCTTTCTGTGCCAGAAGAAGAGCTTGTAAAAAGACTTCTGGAAAGAGGAAAGGACAGTGGCAGAAGCGACGACACAGACCCTAACATAGTTCGCAACAGAATTAGCGTGTACAATGAGCAAACTGCAGTAGCGGCAAACTATTACAAAAATCAAAACAAGTTTTTTGAGATACATGGTGTAGGACAAATAGAACATATTTTTTCTGAAATATGTACTGTAATTGACCGCACTTTAGCATAAACTTTTCCTATTTTATACAATTTATTATTCCAAATTTAAATTATGAGCGAAACCAATTTTATTGACTACGTAAAGATTTTTTTTCGTTCTGGCAAAGGGGGAAAAGGTAGTGCACATTTTCATAGAGCCAAAGGCAAGCCTAAAGGAGGCCCAGATGGCGGAGACGGTGGCCGCGGTGGCCATATTATCCTAAAAGGAAACAGAAACCTATGGACTCTTCTTCACTTGAAATACCGCAAACATATCTTTGCAGAAGATGGCAAGGCTGGGGAAGAAAACCAACGATCTGGTGCTAGTGGCGAAGACCAATGGATAGAAGTGCCCTTAGGTACCATAGCAAAAGATGCAGAAACTGGCGAAATACTATGTGAGATAACTTCTCATGATGAAATAAAAATACTGCTTCCTGGAGGCAGAGGAGGATTGGGAAATGTTCATTTTAAAAGCTCCGTAAACCAAGCGCCCCACTATTCCCAACCAGGCGAGGAGGGGATAGAAACAGCCATCGTTTTAGAGCTTAAAGTTCTTGCAGATGTTGGGCTTGTTGGCTTTCCAAACGCAGGCAAATCTACTTTGCTATCTGTAGTTTCGGCAGCTAAACCCGAAATTGCAAATTACCCATTTACCACTCTGGCTCCAAATTTAGGAGTAGTGGAATACTATGATTACAAGTCTTTTGTGGTAGCCGATATACCAGGTATAATCGAAGGAGCAAGCGAAGGAAAAGGCCTTGGTCATAGGTTTTTAAGACATATAGAACGCAATGCTGTGCTTTTGTTTTTGATTCCTGCAGATTCGCCAGATATTAAGAAAGAATACAAGGTATTGCAAAAAGAACTCAAAAAATTTAACCCAGAACTTCTTGAAAAAGAAAGGATTATAGCTATTACCAAAGCAGATATGCTAGATGAAGAGCTGCTAAGCCTTATGAAAAAAGACCTAAAGTCTCTAAAACCAGTATTTATATCTTCCATGGCTGGCATTCAAATAAAAGAACTGAAAGATATGCTTTGGAAAGCAATTCAAAAAAACAAAGAAAAAACTTTTTCGTAAACTTTTGCTTTTTGCTTATTTTCGTAAACACATAACATACATGCGAAAATACTTTCATAAATTCCGATCCTATTGGATAGAAGACTTTAGTTTTAATACCTTGTTGTTAATTCTACTTAATCTTCTTTTTGTATTTCCTACACTTTTGGAAGAGAACATACTTCCTTCTCAAAGTATTTTGTATGTAATGCTTTTTTTGTTTTTTATTGGAATTTGGTCTTCTGTAAAAACCACATGGATTTTTATTGCTTCTTTTTTGTTTGGGGCACAAGTTATCTTACACTTGTTAGTTATTCAGTATCCTTTACACTACAGCCTCCACACTATCGACAAGATCTCATCGGTGCTTAATACCCTGGCTTTTATTTATATAAACATACAATGCTTGTTTCGCGACGACAAATACAACTACTACAGAATTGTAGGGGCAATTAATGTTTACTTGTTGTTTGCATTGTTAGGAGCCTTTCTTCTTGACCTTATACAACATACCTTTGGGAGTTCTATTCAAGGGCCTGTAACTCTTCAAGGCAATACCAGCGACTTTATAAGTTATATTTACTTTAGTCTTACAAGCCTAACCACCGTAGGATTTGGCGACTTTCTACCAGCCAATACCGCTACTCGATCGCTTTCGGTATTTTTATCTGCGGTAGGTATGTTATTTCCTGCAGTGGTTATAGCACGCTTGGTTTCTGCAAATAGTAAGAAGTAGAGTTTGAATTAATTCGTTACATTTTGGTATAGTCTTCTTCTATAAAATAGCCACTACTTTAAGCAGTGGCTATTTCTTTAGTAAAAGATTATTTGAAACACTCTTTAAGCCTTCGCTAATGCACTTCTCTTAGCACCAATTTGTGTGTGCTTTTGTTTTGCTTGTACACTATCTGCACCATATACACTCCAGAACTAAGTGAGCTATAGTCCATAGCGAAAGTATTTTGTCCATTGGCTAGTGTATTGCTTGCTACTTTTCTACCCGACATATCCATAATCGTTAGTACTGCATTTTCCTCTAAGTTTCTTTCAAAACCGATAGTAAATACACCATTGTTGGGGTTAGGATATAATACAGAAGGATTGGGTTCATTATTTACTT
>DIUJ01000036.1 GCA_002422315.1 Bacteroidetes bacterium UBA6161 | reverse complement strand
GAACTGCTTGATTGTTCAATTGAAAGCCTAATCTGCCCATTGGCAATGCAAATGGCATCAAATTATTAATGTTAAACTTCAAGTTTTCAGAATAACTTCCGCATACGGTACTTCCTCCTTGGAATGTACCAGAAATAGAATAGTCAAAAGGTACTTCAATAGCTCCTATATCTGGTGCTGTTAAATTACGGGGGGTGCCGTTGTAATCTGTGGTAACATTCGATGGAGCTGCTGCTGCATTCAACAATGGATTGGTAAATGCAAAATTCCTATTTGCTATGTTAACCAAATTTGGATTGCCACTCACATTCGTTCTTTGGTCTGCAGGCAAGTTGCCATTGAAAGCTGCTATATTAAAGTAATATGCACCTGTTCCGCTTGGAGCATTGTATCCTATGTAGTTCCAGTTGCCTCCTCTATTAAAAATATTGTTTCCTTTTGATTCTGTATAGTATCTGAAATATACCATGTAGTCGTAATGTATGCTTCCCGTTAAATTAGCAAATACATTGTTGTTGTTTATTCTTATTTGCTCATTGGCCGCGGTTGGTCTAGTGCAACAGTATGTTTGGTACATCATATAGTTGTATATATAATGGTTTGTTGGTATTGCAAAATCTAGAATAACTGAGTTATGCAAGACATCTAACCCTCTGGAGTAAAAATCATAAATACCATAATGGAAATAATAACGAAAGCTACTAACATTATAAGGTAGGTTTTGAGAAACTATATTGTTCACCACCTCTGTTTGGGCATTATAATAAGTATAGATTCCGTAGAAATAATTGAAAGTTTGGTTCAAGTGCCCATAATAATTGTTTCCAATAAAATTTCTCTCTATTCTAACTCTTTGGCTTATAGTAGATGGAATAGTTGAACCATTGGTATAAGAAGTAGCGATACCATACAAATAATAGGCATTGGTATTGTCCATATCCTTTCCAATGTTACTCACATCGTTTCCTATAATTTCTGCATCTTGTGAATGTTGGTTAATAAAAATATAATTCAAATAAATTCCATACATATACCCGTTGGTTGCACCAGACTGGGGCCTAAGGTTCAATTGTCTTGAAATTTTATTGTTAATTACTTTTGTAGAACTGCCATACCAAGAATAAATCCCAACACCACTAAAATTTTTAATCGTGTTGTTAATGTATTCATTTTGTCCTACGGAGGTTCCTGTAGTTCCTTGCTCAAATACCCCGTAAGTTGGTCCATTCAATACGGCATTATCCGCAGGACCTGTAATTAGGTTGTTTATAAACTTGTTTCCACGACCATTAAAGCCGGTGGTACGGTTTGGTAAATTACTGGAGGAATTGGTAAAAGCAACTACAGCACCAGCAGAAGCTGTATTAGACCAAGTACAGTTAGGACAACCTACTGTAACAGATGTAAAATTGTAATTAGGCGCTGCTAATTCACAATCTTCGAATGTATTGTAATCTGCAAAGTTCGACAACCTTACAGTGTAAACCCATGAAGCATTTAAACCATGTATTCTTAAATTTTTGAAGGTGAAAAAATCCGCACCATTTAAAAATAATGTGTGTCTAGTAAAAGAACTTGTAGCATTAAATTGTAACAGAGCATTGTTTCCATTAATTGTTACTGTGTTTGTTGAGCTCATCCCCACAATAGCAGTAATCTCAATTTGCTCGGTCATGGTAATGTTGGCTGCAACATTCAAAGTTACAGGTCCGTTCACTCCCGCACCATTGTTTGTTCCGCCATCTAACCTACCTAAGCCTCTTAAGTCTCGAACAAAAGAAGTCATAGTAGTGTAGTTTGTAGAAGATGCCGCAGAAGAGGGATCTAATGTGTAAGTTCCATTCAACTGGGCAAATGTAGATGCAGGTATCAATAGTATCAATAATACAGATATTCTTGATAACCGACCTAGCAATGCATTGATTTTGTAGTTTTTTGCCATAATAATAAATCCTTTTTTTCTGTATTTAGAATACAAAAGTAAATTTTATTCTGGCAAAATCAAGTTTTTCTTAATTTTATTGAAGGATATTTGATTACAACAGCACCTTAAATGCTGTTTTTCAATCATTTTAATTTTTATTAAAATACATTTTTTCTGTACATGAAAGGCTGCTCATCTGAAATACACGCCTTTTATATTATGTATGTCTCGAACCCATACATGTTCTATGTTTTCTTTCGAAACCCCATAATAAGAACCTATTGCCTGTATTTTAGGCGAATACAACTCTAGATTATTTAAATTAGAACTGTCGCTAAGGATATTTAATTTGTTCCCACTAACCACTACAATGCCCAGTGACCGGTGTTTAATTACATATTTTCTGTATATTTTTGAATAACTATCATAAGCATTAAAAATACCCGATATCAAAATCAGCACCAATATAGATATAATCCATTTAGCTTTAGAGGAGTACACAAAGTATCCAAATAAAAAAACAATACAAAACAGCACAAAAATGTAAAAAGGATGAAGGAAGATATCGGCAACAGTAGAACCCGGCAGGTCTTCAACAAAAACCACACTTTTGCTAATAAAACCTAGAATAAAGGAGGTAACAATCTTAAAAAAGGGCCCTATGTAAGATACATTTAAAAACAAAATACTTGGAAACAAAAAAAACATTGCCAGAAAAACAGCAGGCAAAACCAATAAATTCGAAAGGATAAAATAACTAGGAAATTGATGGAAATAATATAATGTGAGAGGAAAAGTAGCAAGCTGTGCGGCAATGCTTACACATACTATCTCCCATAAGTACAACATTACTTTATTTGGGGCTTGATAAATTCTTTTGATTTTGGGTTGAAAATAGACAATGCCTAAAACAGCTAAAAAGGAGAGTTGAAAGCCCACATGAAACAAAAACATAGGATTGAAGAGTAACATATAAAAAGCAGTCGCAAATATTGTATTGTATATATTCCCTCTACGATTTAAGGCCGAGGCTATCAGAACAAGGCTTAGCATAATAGCAGCCCTTACTACTGATGGAGACAACCCAGTTACAAAAGCATAAAAAAACAAAGAAGGCACAATTACCAATACTTTAATCCGGTTCTTGTTTAATGAATTTGCGAATGGCAAAAAAAGAAAATTAAGGACCATAAAAACTATACCAGCATGCAAACCGCTTACCGCAAGTACATGCATTGTTCCAGAGGCAGAAAATGCCCCTACAAGTTCCTGGCTCAGACTGGCTTTGTAGCCTATTAACAAAGCTTGAGAAATTGCCAAGATCTCTTTGTCCTCAAATATTTGTTCTAGCCTTTTTTGGACATGCCCGCGCACTTCTATGGCCGACCTGAATATATTAAGAGCATTGTTTGACAAAGGCAAAACTGCCACCCCGTTCTGTTTTATATATGTCTGATGGTACACGTATTGGTTGGCCATGTAAGCCTTGTAATCAAATTCAAAACCATGCATAGTTTTTTCAATAGGCCTTATATATTGTTTTAAAAAAACCATGGTATCCCCTATCTGTAAAGCGGAAGAGAGGCCATTAGAGTATACCAATATCCTGCCTTTGCTTATTTTGTGTTCATTGCGCGGAGATGCCAAAGCAAAAACATCTACAATATATTTATGTCCTTTTTTTATAGGTATAGGATGCTCTGAAACAGTAGCAAGAATTTTAGTATATTGATTTTCTTGTAAATCTTGTGGCAGGGTATGGCTAAGCTTGTTGTATTGAGAGACTGCTGAGCCGAACAATACAAATACTGATAAATACAGCAAACCTTGAACTCTTCTATATTTGTATTTTTTAAATGTTGGAACTATTTGAAAAAGCAACAACAACAAAAGAAAGAAAAATAGAACACCAAGAATCCATGTAAAGGAAATTGAAAAAAAACGCACCCCAAGTATACCAAGTATAAAAGGGATTAATATTCTTAAATAAAATTGCGAGTGCCAAAGCATATGCATTTAGAATCTTACTTACAAATAAAGCAAATTCCAAGCACTATAAAAAACAAATAAAAGTAAGTTCACAATTGAATCTGCATGTTGCTTATCTATAAGTAATATGTAAAACTCAGGGGCTATAATTAATAAGCAGAAAGCATATTTCGACTCTCTGGTTTTTTACATTTACGCTCCCCAAAACGCACTTTCCCAACCTTTAAATTTTCTGCCAAAAGAGAAAAAACGAAATGGAATTTAAACCAACTTTCTTCGTCTAATTAAGGAAACAAACTCAGAAGCTAGTTTTTCTTTGTGTTTCCAAGCAAATTGATCTACCAAGTTGTTTTCTGCATATTGCAAAGCTTCTTCTAGATCTTTAGAAGACTCAATTTGAGAGATTGCTTTTTTGTATGCTTCCACATCTGCTGCAAATAAGCCATTAATGAATTCATGTTTTTGGCTTATAGAAATAACAGCAGTTAGCGAAGTTACTGGACTATTTTGTTGTTTTGCTGCCACCCCTCCTATTTGGTTAATCTTTTGGAGGAACTCTTCCAGAATTAATTCAACCCAAAGAGGTGTATTTTTAGTTTTATTTGGTACTGGGTTTGAATTAAATAAAGAAGGCATTTCAATTTTCACTTCCTCTATTTTTCCCTCAACAATTATTACTGGCTCAGGGATACTCTCTTGCGGAGGAACCTTGTTTTCTTCTTGTTCTATTGGG
This sequence comes from Bacteroidetes bacterium UBA6161, assembly GCA_002422315.1. GTDB lineage: Bacteria > Bacteroidota > Bacteroidia > NS11-12g > UBA955 > UBA6161. The sequence goes on along the minus strand of DIUJ01000036.1, from coordinate 8,520 downwards.
GGCTGAGTAATTTCTTGATCGACTATAAAATTCTCCTCCTCATTATTCTGTAGTTCTTCTTTATCATCCAGAGGCATAGGCACAATGGTTTCAGGTTTAATTTCTTCAATTAAAGGAGGCTCAGAGTCTTGTTCTTTCTCTTCTATGGGCTCCGCAGGAGACAAAGAAGTAGGGTTTTCAGTTTCACGTACCGTTTCTTTTTCAGCTTGTTGTTCTTCCTTTACTTCAAGATTTGCCAATTGGTTTTGTTTGGCCAATTCTTCTGTTCTATACATTTCGCGAGAAGCATCTTTTTTAATAAACTGCATCTCTTTTTTCGAATCTTGGTCTTTGGGTGTTTCCGAATTAAGTTCTGCCAACACATCATACAATTCAAAAACACGCTGCTTAATCAGGTCTGAAAAAAACCTCTGTCTAGACTTGTTGTTTTCCATGTCGTAGGACAACAAAGCTATATCCTGGGCAATTTTGCGTAGTTTTTTAGTCAACAATTCCTCTTTCATAGCCACAAATGTAAAAAAATAAGCAGGAGCCATTAGAGGGAGTTATTTACATTTACTTGTAAAATGTTTGTAACCCTTGGTTGTATATTTTGGCTAATAGGTAAAACAAATACCAAGAAGCCCAATTCTTTTAATATTTTTGTGACCAATAAAAACAACAATTATAGATACATCCATGTCAAATAAAAAAATACTGCTGAGTCTTCTTATTTTAGCCCTTGTTATTGGAGGATATTTTTTACTTAAGAAAGACAAATCCAGCACCCTTGTAAAAGACGAAACTGCTTTTGCTGTAGAAAATACATCAGAAATAGACCAAATATTCATGAAAGCGAAATTCTTGAATACTTCGGCAACACTAACAAAACAAGACAACAAATGGACAATAAACAACAAATATGATGCAGACGGTTCTAAGATAAATGTATTGCTTACAGCGATACGCGATGTGCGCGTAAAACACCCAGTAAGCAAAGACTATTGGGATATGGTAATTAGAAACCTAGCAGGGAAAGGAACCAAAGTTGAACTTTATTCGAAAGGTAAAAAGATTAAAACATACTATGTGGGTGGCCCAACCCCCGACAATACCGGGACCTACATGTGGATAGAAGGCGCAGCAAAACCATACATCTGCCATATTGAAGGCTTTGTAGGATATTTAACCCCACGCTATTTTGTAAATGAAGCCGACTGGAGAAGTAAAATGCTTTTTGAATTGCAAGAAGAAGACATAGAGTGGGTGAAAATAGACTGGACCGAAAATCAAGACAAAGGATTTACAATACGCAATTCTGAGAATGGTGCTAGTATAGAAGGACTTGGAAAATCCAGACCACAGAATGCAGTAAATGCAAACAAACTAAAATCCTATTTAAAACAATTTGATAGATTGTCCTATGAGGGATTCCCAAACAACAAAAGCAAAGCAGAAATAGACTCTATTTATACCAAGACTATGCCCTTTGTGGTACTTACTGTAAAAGCTAAAAACAAAGAAGAAAAAACCATTAGAATACATAGAAAAGGGCTGGGTACTACTAGCAAATCTTATGTAGATGAATATGGGGTTAAACTACCCTTTGAACAAGACAACTATTTTGCCTTTTTAAACAACAACAAAAAGGAAATGATGCAATTACAAGACTTTGTTTTTGGCAAAATATTAAAAACCTACGATGATTTCTTATTGGAATAACAAAAAAACACTTGCTTTTTGAAACAGATTAAGGTTCACCTTGTTTTATTGTTTGTTACCCTCATTTATGCTATTACTTTTTCCATAGCCAAAGACATTATGCCTACTTATGTAGGAAGTTCGGCTATGGTATTCTTTAGGATTCTGGGTGCCCTAATTCTTTTTTGGACAATAGCCCCGCTAGAAAAATACTTTTTTGTAAGTGCTCTTCAAACCAAAATAGAAACACAAGATTTTAAAAGACTTTTTATCGCCGCTATGTTTGGAGTTGCTTTTAATATGCTTCTGTTTTTTAAAGGATTACAACTAAGCTACCCTATAAATGGTGCTGTACTCATGCTCAATACACCTATTTTTGTATTGCTTATTGCTTGGATTACGGGATCGGAAAAATTAAGCTTTAAAAAAATTGCAGGCATTTTGCTAGCAGCTTTTGGTGCAGCATTGCTTATGCTGGGCAAAAAACTTCAATTCTCCCAGGACACCCTTTTGGGTGACATCTTTGTTACTATAAACGCTATTTTTTATGCTTATTACTTGGTCTATGTTCGCAAACTCCTTTCAAAATATACGGTTATAACCGTTTCTAAATGGACTTTTCTTTTCGGATTACTCATTGTTACTCCATTTGCTATTAACGAATTGCAGCAAATCAATTTTTCTCAAATTCCCACATTTATATATTTAGAAATTGCTTTCGTTGTCTTTTTTACCACTTTTGTAGCCTATTTACTCAATGCTTGGGCTATTGAGAAAGGAGGTTCGGTAATCGTAGGGTCCTATATTTACCTTCAACCACTTTTTGCAACCTATATAGCCGTTAGTTTGGGTAAAGACAGTCTTACTGCAATAAAGGTTATTGCGGCTGTTGTTTTGTTTGTTGGTGTATTCCTAAGTTCCGATAAACAACAGGAAATAATGAAAAAGAACTTGGGCAAACTGTATGCAAGAGTGAAAAAATGAAGACCCTGAAAAGCTCCTTTTTATCTTTTTGCAGAATCTTACTCTTTGTGTTGCTATTGCTAGAACCAATCTGTCTTTTTCCAAATTCTATTGATAACGATCCAAATAGAAGCGAAAGTAAAATATCACTTTGCTTAAGTTTCACTCTCATTGATTGAATAAAAAGCTAAATATTGCATTGCATAAGAGGCTAATGGCCAAGATTTAAATTTCAAACAGAGTCCCACCCAAAAAACCATCGTACTTATCTCCATATTTGGCTTCCTTAGCAAAAGTTTTGATAAGCAATTGTCTTTAATCCTAAAAAGAAAGCATAGCACTTTCTTTATCCCTATTTTATTTATGTAACATTAAGCCTTTATTATGTAAGCGATTTGATTCTACAAGGACGCATCTTTGTAGTGTAATAATTCTATTACAATTAAACCAAAATATGATGGATAACCACCCGAAACAAAACAACGAAGCATTCAAAATCACAGGAAACTGGGACACACAAGCAAAGCACATCCAAGACAAATTTCCTCAACTAACAGAATCTGATTTAAAATTCGAAACTGGTAAAGAAGAGGAATTACTTGGAAGAATTGAAAACAGACTTAACAAAAAACGTGAGGAAGTAATCAACATTCTAAAAAAAGACCAAGTTTCTAAAGCTTAGTTTTTTTCTTACACATCGCTTTTGGATTTTAAACTGTATTGCTAAGTAAAATAAACGTATCCTTTAAATTTGTTGATTCAGTTTTTAAGGACATTTTCATAAACCTTATGTAATTACAAAAGCTTTTGCACAATTTAAGTAAACCATACAAGAAATTGTTACTGCAAAACAAATTAGACCTCCTTTACAAGGCGGTCTTTTTTGGGTTTAATCCTCTAACAAGAAAAACCAAGCAGTTACGGGTATTTATAAGACATCAATATTCTACAATATGTATATTAATATTAAAAGTTTTTACTTTTTTATTTCTCGTGCGTCAGCAAATGTCCCGTTAAAGAATTTTTGGGTGGGAATGCAGCTTTTTTGGGGAACCATGTGGGAAGATCACACGGAGTGGGATATCACCCACAATGGTTCCCAAACAAGTATGGGACACTGCCAAAAAAGCAAATGGGAGCCCGAAAATTATTTTCCGGGACTAGCTTTTNNTTTGTTACTTTTTGGGCAATGCCAAAAAGTATAAATAAAAAAATGCCATATTTTTGATTCGGATGGTTGGTGGACACCCAATAAATTGGGGACAAGTCCACCAATAAATTGGGGACAAGCCCACTAATCCCCATGAGTCTTAGAGAGGGACAAGTTTCGATAAACATGGCGAATAACCCTTTTTATGACCATAAAATATTACAAATTATATATTGCAAACTGTAACATTTTAATTTTCAGCAAGCAGCATCTTTGTAGCATAATATTACAAACATGAATAAAAAAACAACCCAGTACCTCGCTTCCATTAGTATTATTGGTAGCCTATTGCTATTCGCCGCATGCAGTAGTTCTGCAGAAAAAGTAGAAAAAGCAGAAACTGCAGTAACCACTGCTAGTGAAAATCTAGAAGGAGCCTATGCCAACTACGCTGAAGACCTAGAAAACCACAGATTGCAAACCCAAAAAGCAGTGGAAGAAAATAAAAAATTAATAGAGTCTTACAAACTTTCTATTGCAAAGGATAAAAAAGAAATTCTTGCAGAGAAAATGAAAAAGATTAACGAATTAGAGAAAAAAAACACGGAACTCCAAGCTAAAAACGATGCATATAGTGCAGACGATACAAACAATTGGGAAAATTTCAAAACTGAGTTAAAACGTGATTTAGATGAACTAGGCAATGCACTAAAGAACCTTACTCAAAATAACAAAGACTCCACTATCTAAACATAAGAATCTAGGAAATACTTTTCTAATTGTTAGGTCGCACACTACCAATAAGAAAAAACACTAGTTTCACTAACCGTTCTTAAAAAAAGACATTTGTAATTGACTATTATAGTAAATGAAGAAATGAAAAATCAAGCACTAAAACTCCCATTTTACGTTATACTTTCGTTTACATTAATCAGTATAATTCTAATTTTTGTATTGTTATACTTTGGAAAACCAATTTTAATCCCACTTATCATTGCATTGTTACTGGCAATATTGTTAAATCCAATTTTATATATCTTAGAAAATAAATTTCATTTGTCTCGTTTTTTGGCGGTTGTTTTAAGCGTTCTGCTATTTGTAGCGGCTCTGCTTGCTGTTGTACTTTTTATTGTTTGGCAAATTTCCGATTTAGCAAAGGATATGGATAAAATACAGTCGAACCTAGGGATATATGCCGATAAAATTAGATTTTGGATCAGAGATACAATTGGGTACAGTATACATGAGCAACAAGGTTTTTTAAGTACTACTTCTGGAAAAATCCTAAATGGTGGCAGCGCTATAATGACAAGCTCTTTCGGCATATTGTCAAACAGCCTACTAAACATGGTTCTGGTGCCTGTATATATGTTTCTATTTCTTCTGTACAAAGAAATCTTTATACATTTCCTATACAAACTTGTTAAAGTTTCCTATCAATCTATACTTAAAGACATTTTAACCCAAGTTAACTATATTCTAAAAAGGTATATCGTAGGCCTTTTGTTACAAATGCTTGTGGTAGGAATCCTTACGTACATAGGTTTAATTATACTTGGGGTTAAATACGCTATTCTATTAAGTATCATTACGGCCTTATTAAATCTTATTCCATATATAGGCATTATGATGGCTGTAGTAACAGCCATTTTGGCAACCCTTATTCATTCTAGCGAGCCTTTTATAGTAATTGGGGTTATGGTACTATACATCGTGGTGCAGATTATTGACAATAATTTTTTAGTGCCAAGGATTGTAGGAAATAAAGTGAAAATAAATGCACTTGCATCTATTGTAGGGGTAATTACAGGGGGAGTAGTGGCAGGAATAGCCGGAATGTTTTTAGCTATCCCACTGTTGGCAATTGTTAAGGTAGTATTCGATAGAATAGAAACCCTAAAGCCCTGGGGATACCTACTAGGCGATAAAAAAGAAACCCAATCATAAAAATTCTTGCTAGTATAACTCAAGCCGAAGAGAGAGAGAGTAGTCGCATGTAAAACTTTTTCACCTGTTGAAAAATGTCTAATCCTGAAATAAGTTTACGCATATTTCGTCATTGAATGATTTACCCCTTGCAAATCCAAAGCCAAGCTTTGGAAATTTACTATTTTAGAATATGTTTGTAGGAGACAAAAGGGGGCTTTGGCGGTTAGGCTTTAACTAAACTAACAACAGAAAATATGGACAATAAAACAGCATTAGGACTCGCGACATGGACGGTAATCTTAAATGGACTCATTGGTCATTTTTTTGCTCCAAATGGAATTATGTTCACCCCAATTGTTTTGACAATAACGAGCACCCTTGTTTGCTTCGGGACAAAAAATATCAAAATCATTTTTATAAGTTTTTTGACATATTTTTTTGTTGCTTTGAACGACATATTAATAAAACTATACTCAGGTGGTTCACACGATAGCGTAGGACTTGGCTGGATACAATTGCTTTTATTCGTTGGACTTTTGCCCACATTTGGAATTTTACTAATATCAATTTTCAGAAGAAAAGAAGAAACATTGACAAATAAAATAATTGCTGTGTTTTTATTTGTAGGGCTTATCGCAGGACACTTACAATTATTCGGCACCTTAGGACTTGGACGATATTATGGGTATGATTGGAGTTGTCTCGTCCTGAAATAAGTTTACACAAAAAAAGTTTCCCCCATTACTAATCCTCCTTATCTACCCCAAGCATATAAAAAGTGGAAAGGTTTTTCAAAAAATCTTGTTCTTGAAAAACAGGCACTTGTACCTTAATAAAACAATGGGAATGACTATACTCAATTTGCTTGCTTTGTAATTTTTGTTGTCGGATAAAAAGCCATGCATCTTTTTCGTGTGCAAAATCACATTGTATTACATAATCCAATAGAATAGGTATATGTTCTAGTTCTACTTGATCAAATAAGTTTTCTGCGGTGGAGCCATAAGCTTCTATTAAACCGGGAACACCAAGTTGTTTGCCTCCATAGTATCGAACTACTACCACTAGCACATTGGTACATTGCGAAGAATGAATGGCCCTTAGAATTGGCCTTCCTGCACTGTTAGAGGGCTCCCCATCGTCACTCCATTTTTCAATCTCGGATTGTTTTCCTAATACATAGGCAAAGCAATGGTGTGTGGCATCGGAGTAAGTCTTTTTAAGTTCTACAAGCTTTTCTTTTGCCTCTTGTTCGCCCGCCACAGGGTACAAAAAACCAAAAAACTTGCTTCCTTTTATCAGCTGCTTACACTCTACCTGCTTTTGCGCTTGTATGTAAAAATCTTGTATCAACTATACAAAGTATGTTCTTTTAAGAAAGTATAAAGCATGTCCTGACCCAAATCGAGACTAACCAAATCGAGAGTGGGTAAAGCAGGGGCATCCAAACCATGGCTTATTTTCATGGATTTGGAAGAAAAGAAACGGATCTCATCGTAGAAGCCATTTTGGATTAGAGTATTTAAAAGCTTGGCGCCGCCTTCTACAATTATAGAAGCAATGCCTTGAGAATACAATACTTCAAAAATGTTATCAAGAGAATGAGAATGTATATCCAACACTGTAGGATAAATACTGAAGGAATTACTATAATTTTTCCCTATAAAAATGGGTTTTGGGTTTTGCTCGCTCTGTGTAAGAAAAAAATCTTGTGGGTTGGAGATATTATAGTTGCCAAAAACTATGGGTATAGGTTGGGGTCCATTGCCCGACCTATTGTTTAGCCTAGGATTGTCGTTCACAAAGGTGTTATATCCCACGCCAATTGCCATTTCTTGCGCCCGCCAAATATGGTTTAGAATATTGGCTTCTACGCCTGAAATCTGCAATCTTTCTCCTGCTGGTCCTGCTATTTTAGCATCCAAAGACTGGGCCCATTTTAGGATAATATATGGACGTCTAAATTTCTGATTTACAAGAAAACGGCGGTTCATTAGTCTGGCTTCTTTTTCAAGTAAACCCACATTCACATCAACCCCATTTTCTGTCAATATCTTTACTCCTGAGCCTTTAACTTTTTCAAAAGGATCTAGGCTTGCAATAAACACCTTGGGGATTTTATGTTCCAAAATCAAATTGGTACATGGTGGGGTTTTACCATAGTGGCAGCAGGGCTCCAAACTCACATACATTTGGCAGAAAGGCAATAAACTTTTATCAGCTACACTATTTACCGCTTCCACTTCGGCATGTGGCTTGCCAAATGCGGTGTGGTAACCCTCCCCTATAATTTCACCTTCATGTACTATTACACAACCCACAAGAGGATTGGTTTGGGTATATCCTAATCCTTTTTGAGCCAAAGCAATAGCTTGGGACATGAAAAAAATTGAGCGCTTGTTTTCGGACATTGTAATTAGTTGTTGCGTTTCTCGAAGGTTTCTTGCTCTTTATCCTTCAGTCTTTTCCATATAAAATAAATAAAAATCCCTAAAGATGCAGTCCCTAATACAATAAAACCCATGAGCCCAAAAGCTATACTAACTAATTTTAACAGCTGTTCCATAAGCCAAAATTTCTGCAGCTCCTTGCATAATCATACTGGTACTAAAACGTACATTTACTACAGCATCTGCGCCAAGCCTTTGTGCATCTTGCACCATTCTTTGAATGGCTTGTTCTCTGCTTTCTGCCTGTAATTGGGTGTATTCGCTAATTTCGCCCCCTATAATGTTTTTTAGTCCTGCAAAAAAATCTCTACCTACATTTCTAGCCCTTACGGTGCTTCCTCTGCAAAT
>DIUJ01000055.1:7389-26288 GCA_002422315.1 Bacteroidetes bacterium UBA6161 | reverse complement strand
CTTTGTAGAGTTCTTAAACAATATACCCTCTACAAAGCCATTGCAACGCTAAGAGTTTGGCGTATTTTCCAAGAACAAAAAAAATGGTTTTAGAACATGGGGGTTTATATCCTAAATCCCCATTTTTTTCAAGCTCCCAGGTTTAAGAAAATCTAAAAGTTTAGCAAGAAGTTGTATCTAAAACATTTGCAATTGTTGCACACCTGTTTGTTTTTCTACTACAGGTTTTTTTCCATAAAACATTTCCATATCCCCAAATTGCTTGTCTGTAATATTCAAAATACCAATATGGCCGTGTTCTGGTAGTGCCCTTTTTACACGCCGAATATGCACTTCTGCATTTTCTTTGCTTGGGCAGTGGCGCAGGTATATGCTAAACTGAAACATAGTAAACCCATCGGCCAATAAATCTTTTCGAAATTTTGCATAGCGTTTGCGCTCTTGCTTAGTTTCGGTGGGCAAATCAAAAAAAACCAATACCCACATAATACGGTATGCATTTAGTCTGTCTTGGATAGCCATATTTTGCCATGTTTTATAAATTCATTTGCGGGTATTTTATCTTCTTTTCTTTGCCTTCGTAGCACTTGCTTAGGCTAGCTGTGGTATGTTGCAGCGCAACCATCAGTGGGCTTTTGTTTCCTTCTATCTCCACATCCAATACTGGAATTTGCAGTAGTTCTTGTTTTATCTGTGTACTTAGTTCGCCTTGGGCTTGTGGGTATTGGGCAATAAGCCTGCATACCAATTGGTCTACATAAGGGCGATAAGGCTCCATAAGATCATCGGCTAGACAATAAGCATTGTATTGGTTGCGGTGGTGAATACCCAAAGTAGGCAACAAGCCACTACCTACCAATGCACGGGCAACATTGGCCCTAAGAATTGCATAGCCGTAGTTCAGCCAACTATTTGGGTGCAGCCCTTCCCTATCTCGAATAAAATTTTTTTCTACTCCAAATAAATTTGCCCAATAGTAAGCCGCAGCCCTTCCTTCAAAGTTTTCGGGGTCGCCACTGCGCACCTGCTTGGCCATATTATAAAGCATTTGGGCATTGCCTTGCCTTTGTTTTTCTAACAGCACCCCTTGATTTAGAATTTTTTGTTTGGTAGTTTGTTGCCAAAGTTGTTTTTTAAGTGGTTGAGAGGCCTCAATTTGATGCATAAAGCGCTTTGCTTGCAAGGTATTTCCATCCAAATTCAACAACAACCCGGTGGGATGGTGAGAGGCATCGCAAGTAATTAAAGCTACATTGTTTTCTAACAGCTCTGCTATTACTGCTTGTGTTATGGTAATGCGACTGTGATCTAAAACCATTAATCCAATATCTTCTATTGGAATACTTGCAACAGATTCTTTTTTAAATGTTTCATGCAACTGTTTGTTGCCTTCCACCTCCGGCAGTTTTACAACAAGCTGCTTGTTGCTAAGGCTAAGGTATGCGGGGTTTCCGAAGTAGAGCGTGCGTTTTATCATCGTTTTTTTTAATTATTCCTAACTTTTGGAAAGTGTCAAACTTTGCAAAAGTTAAAGGTTAAAACTTTTCTAAAAAATATTCCTCATTTGCGTTCAATTCTTGCTCATGGCTTACTTTAAAATTATCTATATCTTCAAAATAGCTTGCAATAAAATCTTTATTTAGAAAAGTAGTGGAGTCAGAAGTCAAAGCATGAAAAGAACTATGTTTCCAATCTCTAAAATCCTTACAAAATTTATGGTGAACGGGATTGCGGTGTATGTAGTAAATTAGATTTAGAAGATACTTTTCATTGTCAATTTCTTTTCTCTTGAAGTTTGGCATAAAAAGGCTGCCCATTCGATTATAACGTTTATTGAAAGCTTTGGTATAACTATTAAATAAGTTACTAAACTTTTTCGAGATAATCTTCGAGGTTTTATCCTCCAAACCTTGGAGGTTTTCGGAACCTTCCAAACCTTGGAGGTTTTGAAAACCTCCAAGGTTTAAAACCTCCACCTCGTCTTTAATTTTAATTAAAAAATGAAGATGGTTTGGCATCAGGCAATAAACGTATGTTTCCGCAATGGAAGAAATATACTTTTCCCATTGTTGTAAAAAATAGCGATAGTTTTCTTCTTCTTGGAAAAGGTTCTCAAAACCATTGGCATGGTTGTAAATATGGTAATAGCTGCTAGGTTTAAACATATTTGAAATTGGTAAATTCAATATAATAGTAGATTGAGAATCAATATTCCCAAGCTACATAATCCAAAGATTTTTAAAAATTTAAGGGGTTAGAATTGTTATGCTTTTGAAATATTACCTATTCTATCTACCTTCAACTTCCAACAAAAGGAGCGAATTTGAACTCCATCATCAATAGTATTTTGCGATTTATCCTTATCTGATGTTAATGTAACTTCTCCTTTTAGTTCTTGATTAGTAACCAAAGAGATTTTTTCTCCTTCCTTAGAAGCCTTAAAAATTAAACTAGCCCAATTTGATGGCATAAAATTGATTTGTACACTTCCTTTTTCATTAATGCTTCCATCTCTGAATTTATAAATTCTATTTATTTGTTCTTTACTTAAGTTAGTAAAATCTACCAAGTTTGGTACTTCTCTTTCCTCTTCTGTTGGAACATAAACTAAATCACTAGGATTAAGGAAGAAAATAAGTTTGAAATCTGAATCATCAGGATGGGAAGCTGGACAAGGAGAAAAACCATCTTTTAAACTTTGTACAGATTCTCTTAATGTTGGGATATAGAATTTTCTTTCCTTTCCTTTTTGATAAAATCCGCAAAAAGCATTACTACCTGCCGCTGTAACTACATACTTGGTGCTTTTTTGACCTTCTTCAGATACAGGAAATTTTGTTCCCATTGCATCAATAGTTCTTACTTTGAAAATTGGGTGATGAAACTTTCCATTATTAAGTTTTACAATGTTGTTGTTCAAGTCTTTAATTCCATCAGTAGAAAAAGCATTTTCGGTGTCGTATATAATTTTATCATTAATTAATGTTTTATAATTGCCAAGATGATTAATTAAAATTCTTTGGATACTTGTAGCTGAAATTGATTCAATGGCTTTGATTATTTTATCAGAAGGAATTAAAGCAAAAGTATCTAAATTATTTCCAAAACGAGTTGCTACAAATTTATCGTAAACTTTTATTTTGGAGTGTTTTTTCCCAATTTCTTCTATAATTTCACTATTAGATTTTCCATCATTTAGTTTTAGAGATTCAATTCTATTAGCAAGATTCTTATCTACCAAATCAAATTGTTCGTTTATTGCTTTCTCAATAGCAATTGTTATCATTTTGCATTGTAATTTCACTTTACCATAATATGTGTCTTCGTGAAGTCGTTTTCTTACATTATAGTTTTTTGTTTCTATTAATCCTTCTTGTTTTACAAGTTCAATTTTGCCATCAATAGGTTTTAAATATTTGTTCCAACGCTGGCGAATTACTTTGTTTTTTTGTTTAAAACTAGCAATTGATGCTTCAAGTGCCTTTTGAGCTATTTCTTTAAACACTTCGCTTTTGGTTTCACGGAATTGATATTCATATTCAATAATTCCAAGAGTAGTTTTAATTTGAGCCGGTGGTAAAAAATACCATTCCTTCTCCTCATTTGCTCCTTTTCTTGAATTAGTTAACTGGTTTTTTAGACCTTTTCTAGTATTTAGTTTCTGTTCTTCATTTTCATTTTGTGAAGAAATGTTATTGAGATATTGAACGTGATTTTCTGATGTTAATGCAATAATCAAAGCATCTAAAGCATGATGGCGATGATCTATTCTTTTTGGGTCAAAATTATTGTTTGTTCCATCTGGCACGGTATTGATAAAGACTTGGTGTCCATTAATTTCTCTGTAATCTCCAAATAAATTTGAATTAGTTAGCTCATTCAAACGTTTAAACCTTGGAGAAATTATTTCATTCCAAGTATCATTTAATTGCCAATGTCTTTTTAAGGTTGTGGTTATGGTTCCATTTGTTGCCAAAACACTTTTTGAGCGGTATGTGTCTTCTTCTTTTTTGCGAACAATATTACTCAATAATTTCATTGCCATTTTAGAGATGTATTGGCTATTATTAAGCTGACTATTTGTGAATTCGGATGGTATGTCTTTACTTAATAAAATTTCTTTTTTCTTACCTATAAAGTTATCATTAACCAACTTCTCGTATTGAGTAATACTTAACACCTTGACTTTTTTATTGTGTGCTGCACAAAAAATCTCTTTGCATTTTGCATTTGCAACATAACCGTAACCTGTTGCTGCCCTTTTGTCTTTATTTACTTCCGATTCGCAAATTACCTTATTGTACATTGCATTTAGTGTAATACGTTCTTGAGGAAAAATATGTTCAATTTCATACTTTTTACGATCAAATAAATCTGACAATTTAATGAACTGTCCAGTATATGGTGACTGATATCGTTGGTCTAGCCATAATTTGTATCGTTCAAAATCACTTCTACTGATTTTAGAAATTTCTTTTGAAGTAATTTCTTTTATTTCTTTTTTAGTAATTTTTCCATTTGTTAATTGGTATTCTGTTGTGTCCTTATCAAATTCAATTGATGATAAAAGTCCATCTTCCAAAATTCGCAATTTCTCTTGTTGAAAAGGTGACTTTTCCTGAAGTGAAGAATTGCTCCTCTTTAACTCTTTAATTAGCTCAACAATTCTTTCGTTAGCTTTTCTATTCTCTTTGTTATTCTTGTCGTCTTTTTCTTTTTGCTTGTTATTCTTTTTCATTTCACGGCCTAATTCGATATGAATATTGTCAAAGTAACTTTCTACACCTTTCCCATAATGATTCCAAATATCTTTAACAATATGTAAGGTTTCTACTAGAACTTTTTCAACAACTGGATTATTTAAAGAATGCTGCTTGAATTCATTTTTCAAATAATTCTCTATATCAGTGGGCGATTTCCATAACTGAACTTCTCCAACTTCAGAATAACGACCATATACTAAATAACAAGCACTCGAAACCCACAGACCTTGAAAATCTTTCAATTCGCCATTGATTTCTTCTTTATCTAATACCTTTTGTTTAACATCTTGATTGGCTTTTGATAAAATAGTTTCAACTTCTTTTTCATTCCAATATTTACCAAGTCTTAAAAATGGCAACAATTTTTTGATGGCTTTTTCTGAATATGTGCCATAATCATTGGCATATCCGCCAAATGAGCTGAAACTTTTAATTAAGTCGTTTAGGTAATCTTGAGGAAATTTTGACTTTTCAAGCAATTTAATTATTACCTTTCGTAATCCTTTATTGAACTCATCTTTCTTCTTAACCGAATAAAAGAAATGCCATAGTAAATATTCATTTTCTCGAGTTAAAAATTCTTTATATTTAGCTCCCAATACTCTTTTTGAAAGGAGAATAAATTTATATCTTGTTGTATTGCATGGTTCTTTTTCAGATGTAAAATTCCATTTGTAGTTGTCGGCATTCACAACCAAATCTTTGTGTTTTTTATTTACAAATCCAAGTATATCTTTTTCTGTCGCAAATTCTTTATCATTCAAGTAATCAAATAATTCTTCTTTTATTTCATTGCTCAATAAATGAGAAGTTACATCTACATTAACATTGCCCGAGGTGTCACTTTTCTTAATTATTTTAAGCCTTTTGACAAATTGCCACAATCTAAATTCTTGATAAATTGGGTTTGCTTTATGTATAGCTTTAAGTGAGTTCTTAAATATTTTACTAGTTTTTTCATCTTTGCGCTCAAAGTTTTCTTTTTCATAAACACAATTAGCAATCAAAGATTTTTTTGACTTTAAATCTCTTTGATACATTAAGATGTCTTCCTTAATTAAATGATTAAAATCTAATTCTTTAATCGTTTTTTGATGACTGTTATTATTAGTATATAAAAGTTGAATAGCTTGCTCGTATAAATTTATATTCTTTAGTTCTGGATGAAACTTCTCTTGATTTCTGTAAATAACATCCAACTCTTCTCTGTAATATTCTCTTTCTATAACAGTAATTAAGTCACCTTTAATTTTCTGATTTGGATTTTGAAGAAGATTATAATACACAAAAGAAGCAATTCCTTTTGTGTTGTGTTTTGCATTGAAAGAAGTTAATGATGTTTCAGTTTTCAATTTCATCAAAGTCCAATCTTCTTCTTTTGGAATATTAATATTCCTCCCTTTATCTGCTCCTTTTGGGATTCTAATCCCATTTTCATCATATTTGGTTTTTATAATAAAATCTCTTTTTGTATCTTTCCATTTAGGCAGATATTTACTCTGTTGTTCTTTTATCCATCCTGTTTCAAGTTCTACTTCAAAAACAAAATTTTCTTTTCTCTTTTGACCCGTATTACGAACATCAACAATTTTAAATTCACGCACTTCATTAATGATATATTCTGTTTTATTCGAGTCGATTGAACCTTCATCATCATATTTTGAAATAATTTCTACTTCTTTCAAATCTCCAATTTCTGTAATTGAAATATTACTTTCTTCTTTATACTTAAATAGCTGGATTGTTTCATTGTTATTATCTACTAAAATAATTTCATAAGCATCTTCATTTTCTAGCTTTTTTACATTTTTTACTTTGCCAACAAATGTGTCGGTTAGCTCTCCTTCCTTTTGTGCTTTTTCATCTTGCCCAACTACTTTTTCATAACCTCTTTTTTGGTTAAAACTTAAAGTAATCCAAGCTAACTGTTCTTTAGTAAGTTCAAAGTTTTTATCTGTAACTGCCTTATGTCTTAAATAATACAATGTCCAATCGTAAGGTAATTTTGTTTTTTTGTCATTTATCTCAGGATATTTTGATCTAAATTCATTTTCCATCTTTAGATATGCTTCTTCAAATAAAAATTGAAATTTTCCATTTTGATCTTTAAAATAAGCTAACTTTTCCTCCGTGTCTTTTTTAAACTTTCCACTTCGTTTTCCTTTTTGATTTTCAAATTCAATAGATAATCTGTAATGTTCAGGAAGAGCATTCAATAGATTCAAAACACAATGCAGCCTATCTCTTCTTAATAAATATCTTTCATTCAATTTACGTGGAGAACGCTGTGTAGTTCTTTTAGCGGCAGTACTTTCAAGTTTAGTTCCGCTTTCAAACTTTGCAATTTCAGCTGCATCCATTGTTAAAATCCTAGAGCCTATCCCAAGTATTTTAACAATTTTATTTTCGTGGTCAATTTCCACCAATGCCCACCCAATGCTATTGGTCCCTAAATCTAATCCTAATATTTTCTTCATAATGCTTAGCTTGTTGTTTTGATGCTTGCAACTTAAAAATAAAATATTACATTTGCAAGTGAAACCAATTCACAATAAGGATTATTCCGTTGTGAAAACATTTAGCGCCTCGACTATCTTCGGGGCATTTTTATTTTATAACTAAATGTTTTGTGAGCTCATTTCATCAAAAAAATTAAAGCGAACAAAACATTTAAGGCGGGGCAAACGCCTTTTTTTGTTTAAATACTTTTAAATTAATCCTTTAATGCTTTTCCTTCCCTAATAATCAAATCTCCCACTAAAAGGATCAAAAAAGCTAATTCCGAACTTGTAGGTCCAGTAGGCATCCTGCTTAGAATTGGCAGCAGAAACAGCATAGGCTCCTATCCTAAAAATCTGTTCTCGTATCCTAAAGTTTCTTTCAAACCCGAAAAACATTTCGGCATGGTGAAACTGAATGGATGGTATACTCAAGAGACCTGCACCGCCTGCCAAATGAAGCTTTAGCCTATTAAAATAAGGGATTTTATCTGTAATAGCTCCTTCGAAATGGTGTATACCACTAAGTTTGTAAAAATCCTTGTTGGTATTGAGCGTAGGGCCAAGTAGCTGAAAACTAACCAATGGATCGGAAAAGAAAAATGGATCCGAACCCCTAAAGTACTTGTGCTCCAACAATCTAAGACTTTTACTGTTATAAAAATTCCCCACCATTGCGTCCCACCTCAAGGTTCCCCATCTCGCTATTTTTTTATTGTCATATGCATTCAGTTCCAAATAGTCAAAGTTTACCTCACTTTTAAATAAACTAGGAATTCCTTTGCGGTAATTTACCACCAATTTGGGGTATTTACTGCCTACAATTACTTTGCGGTTGTTTTTAAAATAATACTGTTGCTTGTGACTGTAAGAAAACCTTAAGTGAAACTCTGATTTGATATACCTCTCAAACTCTACAGGAGTATTTATTTTGCCAAACAGATCTCCCGACCATTTTTCTAACTGCAAATTGTTTATAGGGGATTGGTCTCCATAATCAAATCCAAATTCTGCATACAAACCATTTACTATCTCTAGTCTTTGGGTTATATGGAAAGTAATATTTCGGGCATAATTGCTCCTACTAAATGCCTGCTGTATAGATGCAAAATTATTAATTTGACTATAAAAATCTCCTATTTCTACAAAGGTTCGCATAAACCTTTTGCGACTATAATTGTAGCCTATTCCTAATTTGCCTTTCACATCTTTATTCATAAATCCATAGTCTATAAAACCTCTAAACTCTAGCTTGTTTTTGTTTGAAAGGGTTTTATAAAAATAACCAGGAAGCTTGTGTCTGTAGCCACCTATTCCAAAAAAATTCATTTGTTCGAAAATCCCCCCTATATACCATTCCGTTCCCCGTAATCGGTTGCGGTGCCCTACTCCATAGAGAGTATTCCATATATTAATTTTATTGAATTGTGAATCAATCTTTGCTAAATATTCAGGGCTTTCGTAGTAGTTTCTTAAACTATCTTGGGTGTTTATGTATAACTTTTCGTTTGGCTTAAGCGGCACAGGCCTATAGCTGTTCCAAAAATTTGAGTCTTTATCAAAAGCACTTATTTCAAACTTTTTAATTTCTCCAGTAAAAATTTTGGATTCAATTTCTGTGTTAATATGGTACTCGAAATGATTCACTAGCACTTCCCCATTTAGCGTGTCTTTTCCCAAAGCAATACGATAGTTTATGCCTCTTTGTATGGGCAAATATGTATTGGGTTCTATTGCTTTGTATTCTTGGGTAAGAGTAAAATAATTACAAAAATTCAAACTAGCAGGGTGAATACTTAGGTCTACATATACCAAAGCAAAACTGCTATCTTCTATATAAATTGTTCCTTCAAAAAGAGCTTCTGTTCTCGAGAAAGGACTAATTTTGATAATGTGGCAGGGTTTTTCAAATCTTGTACTAATCCCTTCGTAATCGAACTTATAATGCAAATAAGAGGTAGAAGCCAAAGGCGACATAAGGGGCTTGGTACTTACAGCAGGAAAACTTATCAAATTAGAATAAAAATTCAACAAACTACTATTCAAATCCTTGTATAATAAATAGGGATTGTTGTTTTCTTCTGCAGGAGGTCCAAATTCTTTACTGTTTAGAGAGTAACCCACAGATACTCCCCTGCTAAATCCACTTCTTTCAAATTTGTGTTCGTTGTATGCCACAAATTTTTCTCTTATTTTATCTGGATGTTTAAAATAAGTAAGTGAAAGGTATTCCAACAAAGCATTTT
Source organism: Bacteroidetes bacterium UBA6161 (assembly GCA_002422315.1). GTDB lineage: Bacteria > Bacteroidota > Bacteroidia > NS11-12g > UBA955 > UBA6161. Next base: position 16,781 of record DIUJ01000055.1, on the reverse strand, counting down.
CTGTTGCTTGATTTTTTGTTTTCAGTGTTACTTCTATTTTCCCACTGTCTGTTTCTTCTATATTATTGTCTTTAATTTTATCTGAAATATATGGTTTATGTTCCAAACCTGATTTAAGATAAGTGCTACAAGTATACGTTTGAATAGCTTCATTGTAAAGTTCTCTTCTTGCCCTTGCCTTTTGCATAATCTCCTTGGCTTTATTTCTACTGTCGGAGTATATTTCTACAGTTTTTAGTTCTTTTACTTCGGCTTGCAAATAAAAATCTACTGTTTTATTTTCTTGACCTCCAATATTTATTCTTTTACTCTGAGAAATGTACCCCACAAAGCTAACAGTAAGTATATGTGAACCTTCGGGTACACGAAGAGAATACCTTCCTTGTCCATCGGAAGTTGTAGTAATTTTCAGATTCCTAACCTGTATGGTTGCAAATGCCAAGGGATTGCTGTCGTCGTTGAATATTGTTCCCTCTACCCGGGTAGTAGAATTTTGTCCGTTTGAAGTAATGGATGTAAAAAAAAGAAAAGAAAGAAAAAACAATACACGGGGTCCAAATTTATTCAAATAAAAATTTAAGGAGATTGGAGACAACATGCAAATTTGTTAGGTTTTATAGCGTTTGCAAACATAAAAAAATTAAAGCTAATATTTGGTATAAAAGGAGGAATGAAGGAAATGGCTTAGCATGCAAAATAAAGTTATGAATGCTTGTTGCAAAAACGAAAAATAAGTTAAATTTACCACTTCAAAATTCGGATAAAAACTATGAAAAAAGCACCTGATTTCAGTCTATTCAATCAATCAAAAGAAAAAGTTAGTCTTTCAGATTTAAAAGGTCAAAATGTATTGTTATTGTTTTTCCCATTGGCTTTTACAAGTACATGTACTACAGAATTGTGTTCGGTAAGGGATTCAATATCGTTTTACAACAATGCCAATGCTAAAGTTTACGGCATTTCGGTCGACTCCCTTTTTACCTTAGGGAAATTTAAAGAAGAACAGCAACTAAATTTTGATTTACTATCAGATTTCAACAAAGAAGTTTCTGCATCATACAATAGTTTATACGAAAATTTTGTCTTAGAGATGGAAGGAGTTTCTAAGCGTTCGGCTTTTGTAATAAACAAGGAAGGGGAAATAGTATACGAAGAAATTTTGGAGGATGCTGGTAAAATCCCTAATTTTGAGGCAATTCAAGAAGTGCTAAACTCTCTTAACTAAAACCATGGGAACAATTTTATTTCTTATAGGCATAGGCGCATTGTTGTTGTTGCTAGAAATATTTGTAACTCCTGGTTTTATAGTAGGGCTTGTTGGGTTTGCTTGTTGGTTTGCTGCCATTTATTTTGTGTACCAATCCTACGGAAACACCTGGGGAAACATATCTGCACTTGGACTTTCTGCGCTTAGCATAGGTTCTATTTACATGGGCATGAAAAGCAATATTTGGAAAAGATTTAGTGTAAATGAAGAGTTGCAAGCAAAGTCGGGAAACAATGTTGGATTTGATGCAAAAATAGGCATGCGAGGAATTACCAACAGCGCCATTCGTCCCTCGGGATCTGCCATTTTTAACAATGAAATAGTAGAAGTAGTAAGCAGAGAAGAATGGATAGATGCTGGTCAAGAAATAGAAATATCGCACTACATAGACAAAAAAATATACGTAAAAAAATATAACAATGAAACAAACAATCTTTAGTATCTTACTGGAAGTGAACCCTGTGTTTTATACAGGTGGATTTATCGCTTTGGTTATTTCTCTTTTAGTTTTCTTCTATTTTGTACCTATCGGCATGTGGTTTTCTGCATTGCTTTCCGGTGTAAAAGTACCATTACTTCAGCTTATCTTTATGCGTTGGAGAAAAGTACCACCTTCTGTAATAGTAAAAGCAATGATTAACTCTACCAAGGCTGGACTGGCACTTACACGCGACCAATTGGAGGCGCATTTTCTTGCAGGTGGAAATGTAATTAATGTAGTAAATGCACTAATAAGTGCAGACAAAGCAAACATAAACTTAGATTTTAACTCTGCTACTGCTATAGACCTAGCAGGTAGAGATGTATTTGAAGCGGTTCAAATGTCGGTAAACCCAAAAGTAATTAACACACCTCCTGTTGCCGCGGTTGCAAAAGATGGTATTCAGCTAATTGCAAAAGCAAGAGTAACAGTGCGTGCAAATATTCGCCAACTAGTTGGAGGAGCAGGCGAAGAAACCATTTTGGCAAGGGTTGGAGAAGGAATAGTAACCACCATAGGTTCTGCAAAAAACCACAAGGAAGTATTAGAAAACCCAGATATTATTTCTAAAACGGTTCTTTCTAAAGGATTGGATGCTGGTACTGCATTCGAAATACTCTCCATAGATATAGCAGATATAGACATAGGTGAAAACATAGGTGCAAAACTGCAAATGGACCAAGCTGAAGCAGATAAAAACATAGCCCAAGCAAAAGCCGAAGAACGTAGGGCAATGGCTGTAGCCGAAGAACAAGAAATGAAAGCAAAAGCCCAAGAAGCTAGAGCTAAAGTAATAGAAGCAGAAGCCCAAATACCAATGGCTATTGCAGAGTCTTTCAGAAGCGGAAATCTTGGCATAATGGACTACTATAAAATGAAAAACATTATAGCAGACACTGAAATGAGAGATTCCATAGCTAAACCAAAAAAATAAAATTCAGTTCTATCCAAAAGGCTGTTTCGCAAGAAATAGCCTTTTTTTTAATTACAAACACATGTATGTTACAATTACAGAAATCAAATTAAAATCCATTTGGCATTTTTTCAAACTGTCTCAGCTTGCATTGGGAATTACTTTACAAATGAAAAAAAGTAATGGGTTTCGAGAATTCAAAAAAACAGGTTTCGGAAAAAAACACTACACAATAAGTCAGTGGGATTCTCAAATTGATATGAAAAATTTTGCAACAAGTGCAAACCACCTTGCAGCAATGAATCAAAGTGCAAAACTTGCCAACAAAATAGTTACACTTTCTTATGAATCCGAATCCATACCCGAATGGAAAGAAGCCAAAATATTGTTAGAATCTAAAGGCAAAGTGATACAATGGTGAGTATTTTATTCACCTCTGCAAATATTTTCCACAGTTCTTTGTTAATCAAACAAATATGTAAAATATATTTTGGTATACAATATGCATAACTTTAGCATTAAAATAAAGTTAGGTTTTGTTACTTTTGCGAACCTTTTTTTAAAAAGAAAAATATGTCATTAATCAAATCTATTTCTGGAATCCGAGGCACAATAGGAGGACCAAAAGGCGACAACCTTACTCCACCTGATATTGTTAAATTCACCTCTGCGTATGGTAATTTTATTAAAAAACAAAACTGGGGTAACACTATCGTTGTAGGTAGAGACGCCAGAATTTCAGGACCCATGGTTGCAGGACTAGTAAATTCAACCTTAATTGCACTAGGTTTTGATGTTATAGATCTAGGCCTTAGCACTACTCCTTCTGTAGAATTAGCTGTTTCAGAAATGCAGGCCGCAGGTGGAATAATACTAACCGCAAGCCACAACCCAAAACAATGGAATGCCCTAAAATTACTGAACAATAAAGGGGAATTCTTGAATACAGAAGAAGCACAAGCAGTATTAGACCTTTCGGTTAAAGGTAAAATTATATACGAAGAAGTACAGAATTTGGGCAATATATTTCACCAGCATGGAGGATATATAGACAAACATATCCAAAAAATTCTAGACCTGAAACTTGTAGATGTAGAAGCTATTAGAAACAAAAAGTTTAAAGTGGTGATAGATGCTGTAAATTCTACAGGTGGAATTGCTGTACCTATGCTTCTTAGAGCTCTTGGTGTTGAAGATATTATTGAAATAAATTGTGACCCTACCGGCAATTTTGCTCACAATCCCGAACCCCTTCCCGAAAACCTAACAGAATTGGCTCAAACTGTAAAAAAAGAAAAAGCCGATTTGGGAATATCCGTAGACCCCGATGTAGATAGACTAGCATTGGTATGCGAAAATGGAACTATGTTTGGCGAAGAATACACCCTAGTAGCAGTTGCTCAATATGTTCTACAACACACCCCAGGCAATACGGTTTCCAACATGAGCTCTACTAGAGCACTAAGAGATATTACTGAAAAAATTGGCAAAATATACACCCCTTCTGCTGTTGGCGAAGTAAATGTAGTAGAAAAAATGAAAGCTACCAATGCAGTAATAGGTGGAGAAGGAAATGGAGGTATAATTTATCCAGAAATACACTACGGAAGAGATGCCTTAGTTGGCATAGCTCTTTTCCTCACCTTGTTGGCAAAAAGCGGCAAACAAATCTCGACACTAAGAAGTACATACCCTAGTTATGTGATTTCAAAAAATAAAATTAATATTGAACCTGGCTTTGATACCGAATATATCTTGGAAAAAATTCAAGAAAAGTACAAACGTAACCCTATCAATACAGAGGATGGTGTGAAAATAGAATTTGACGAAGAATGGGTGCATTTGCGCAAATCCAATACAGAACCAATAGTAAGAATATATGCCGAAAGCAAATCGCAAACTACAGCAGACAATCTTGCCAAAAAAATTATCATGGATATAGGTGAACTAATGAAAAAAAATTAGTCCCCTACCCCATACTATAACTAACTATACAAATAAAATCTAGAATCAAAAAATGGCTTTAAAATGTGGAATTGTAGGATTGCCCAATGTTGGAAAATCCACTTTATTTAATTGCTTAACGAATGCCAAAGCACAAGCGGCAAATTTTCCTTTTTGTACAATTGAACCCAATATAGGTGTAATAACGGTTCCAGACCCAAGACTGGAAACACTTACCCAAATTGCAAAACCACAAAATGTAGTGCCCGCTAGCATAGAAATTGTAGACATTGCAGGCCTTGTAAAAGGTGCAAGCAAAGGTGAAGGATTAGGTAATCAGTTCTTAGGAAATATAAGAAGTACCCAAGCTATTTTGCATGTACTGCGTTGTTTTGAAAACGACAATATAATTCACGTAGAAGGGAGCGTAAATCCAATTCGCGATAAAGAAATTATAGATACTGAACTACAGTTAAAAGATCTAGAATCAGTAGAAAATAAAATAAACAAATCTGCCAAAGCAGCCAAAGCCGGAGACAAGGATGCGAGCAAGGAAGTTGCTTTGTTAGAAAAAGTAAAAGAACACCTTGGTAAAGGTTTATCTGTTCGCTCACTTGAAATGGAAGAAGAAGAACTTAAAATTGTTCAGGATCTTCAATTGCTTACCATAAAACCCGTTTTATACGTATGCAATGTAAACGAAGAAGATGTAGTAAACGGAAATAAATGGGTTGAAGAAGTAAAAAAACATGCTACTACCGAAAATGCTGAAGTACTTTTGATCTCGGCTGCATTAGAATCGGATATAGCAGAACTAGAAAGCCCAGAAGAAAGACAGGAATTTTTGGAAAATTACGGACTTAGCGAAAGCGGATTGGCTAAACTGATACGAAGTGCTTATATACTTTTAGATTATATTACTTATTTTACCGTAGGTGAAAAAGAAGTAAGGGCTTGGACCATAACAAAAGGGATGAAAGCGCCTCAAGCAGCAGGTGTAATTCACTCCGATTTCGAAAAAGGATTTATCAGGGCCGAGGTAATCGCTTTTGAGGACTATGTGCAATACAAAACAGAGGCCGCAATAAAAGAAGTTGGTAAACTACATGTAGAAGGTAAAGAATACATAGTTAAAGACGGAGATTGCATGCACTTCCGTTTCAATGTATAACTCCTCCTGCTAAAACCCGTTTTTACTCCATACATTCACTGTATATATCCTTTCGTTCTTTTACATCCTTCACCCAAAATTATGGAGTTATCCTTCTATTAAATGGCTTAAGTCAATAAAAACCCGGATTCATACCCATAAACAATGAATTTTGCAGTACTTTATTAGGGATACAAGACTACACTTATCCACATTTACATACTCATAAACATTGATTTTCATCAACTTAAGCATAGATACTAGAAAGAAAAGAAAAAAATAATAAAAAAAAACAAAGATAGATTTGCACTCTTTATAAAAAGTACTATTTTTGCACCCACATTGACACGGAGGGGGAAACACTTTAAACCCTTGCAAAATCAAAGTAACGATCCTGTAGCTCAGCTGGTAGAGCATTACACTTTTAATGTAGGGGTCCTGGGTTCGAATCCCAGCGGGATCACAAACAAAAAAGCCATTCCTTACGAATGGCTTTTTTTATGGCATAGTTTCTAACTTAGAATCCGGTATCTTGTTTTATTCATGTTAATAACATAGCTTTGTGTAGCTTAACTCTTTAAACCAAAGTACAAGAAACTCATTTTCTGCTATTTATAAATTTACAATATGAAAAAACTATACCTACTTATATTGCTTGTTCAATTAGGGATTTTCTCTCAGGCACAAATCAATTTTCAAAAAACTTTAGGTACAAGTGGAAACGACCGCAATTATTCTATTTGTAAAACCCTAGATGGTGGCTATATTATGGCAGGTTACACAGAAAACTACAGTGCAACCTTGGATATATATGTAATTAAAGCCAATGTATTAGGAGAAATTGAGTGGAGTAAAACTATTTCCAACACACAAAACCAAAGAGCATGGCAAATTATTTGTGACCAAAGAGGGGGATTTGTTTTAGCAGGAAATACCACCACTCCAAATAACCAGGCAGACCAAGCTTTGGTTATTAGAATGCACCCCAATGGCAATGTAGATTGGCAGACTTCTATTTCAGATACGTTTTCTCTTGCTCTGTACGGATTAAAAGAAACAAAATCTGGAAATATAATAGCTACAGGTCTTAGAAAAACCCTTTCCGATAGTTTTGATATATACATGGCAAAACTTAGTCCAAATGGTTCTCTAATCCATTCTAAAGCCTTTTTACATGGAGGAAACCAAGAATCATTTAATTTAATTGAAGATTCTGATGGCAACTATGTTTCTACAGGTTGGTATAGAAAAAGTAGTGAACACAACTCTTTAAATCAAATGTTGTTGTATAAAACAGATTCTAATCTTAATCTTGTAAGTGCATATAGTTTTGGGATAAGAGAAATTTCTTTACAAATAAACAAAGAATCTAGAGGTTATGATTTGATAGAAAAAGACGGCAAATATTATGTTACAGGATGGAATAACGACAATTTTGGTATCCTTTTCGAAATTCAAGAAAATACGCTCTTGGCTAATGGGGCTAAAGTATCCAATTTTAGTGGTAGCACATTGCTTTTCGATATTAAACAAGCCTTAGATGGTGATTTACTTTTAGGAGGTTATTTGAATAATGGACCCGCAGGGGGAAGGGATGCTTGTTTAATTAAGTTGAGATTAAATAACACTACCAAAATTTACACCCCCTTATTTGCCAGAGCATATGGCAGTAGCCAAACAGATGGACATTGGCCTAGCGAAATTGTGGTAAATAAGGACAGTACTTTTTCTTTACTCTCTTCTACTAATTCTTTTGGTTCCGGTAATTACGATATGTATCTTACCAAAACAAATACTTTTGGTTATGCCTCTTGCAACAGCTATTTAGCTTCTTCTAATTATTCTGCAAATAGGTATACTGTTACCTTCAAAACATTAAACCCTTTGGGTATTAATGTTGGATTAATTTCTAATTCTAGTTTGAACGATAGTTTTAGACAAAGTTTTACAAGTAAATTATGCTGCCAGGTAATTGCTCCCAAATTAGTAAATCAATTTGTTTGCAAGGGTCAGAATTTCCCACTCTTACAATACCAAGACACTATGGAAGGGCTAAAGTATTCCTGGTTTGTAAATGGTACTTTTTTTTCCAATGATGCCAATACAAAACTAACCATAGGTGCAAATTTCGATTCCGCTGTGATTAAATTAATTGTGTCGTCTTACGACTCTTTGTGTGGTTCGGATTCGGTTTCTTTTGTGATTAAAATACCCGCAAAATCAGTTGCCAATAAGGAAATTTGCGAAGGAGAGTCGCTTACTTTTAATGCGCCCAATTTTGCAAGCAAAATTTTGTGGCTTGGAAATAAAACCAATCTCAATGAAGATACATTACAAATAAACTATACAGATACTATAATCCTGTCGTATTCTATAAAATGGTGTAATTATGAAGATACTTTTAGTGTAGTGGTAAATCCTCTTCCAGTTTTCAATTTGCCCGATAGCTTTTTTTGCGAAAGAGATTCTTTGCTTATTATAGCTCCTATTCAAGGTATTTATAAGTGGAACAATAACTCTCTAAATTCCAATACTTTTTTATGCAAAGATTCTGGCAGGTTTTATTTGAAAATTACGGACAACAAACTATGCCATTTTACCGATACTTTTTTCATTTCCCAAAAACCAAGTCCTGCGCTGTTTTCATTTCCATTTTCAGATAGTATTTGTAGCAATAATATAAAAGTCCTACAGGCTCCTTATTCTCTTCCAAATCTGGTATATTCATGGAACAATGGCGAACACTTTGGTACAAGTTTTAATGCTTTGCCCAACAATACCCACAGCCTTATGATAACTAACAAGGATGGATGTAGTGCCAGCGACAGTATATTTATTCCATCTATATTGGTTCCTGAATCAGGTCTGGCCAAACAATTTAATGCTTGTGATAAGATTGTGATCAAAGCAAACAAATACAACAACGCCACTTATCAATGGAATAAAACTCAAGGAATAGATTCTTTTGAAGTAAATCAAACTTCTACAGTTGAACTTATTATAGAACATGACTCAAAATGCAAAACCATAGATACTGCTTTTGTAGAAATTTATGCTCTCCCTATTTTTGATTTGGGAAACGATACTGCTATTTGTAAGGATGACTCATTGATACTTTTTGCACCTGAAAATATGAATTCGTATTTATGGAATAACACCTTTACAGAAAATAGATTTACAGCCAAACCACCCCAAAAAGTTGTTTTGGAAGTGAGTAACATTTGGGGTTGTTTTTATTCTGATAGTATGACTATAGACTCTATACATTGCGACCCTCTTGGTCTTTTGGCTGTAGAAAGTCATAGTAGCATTCGGATTTTTCCAAATCCTGCAAGCAATGTGATAAATTTTGAATTTTTAAGCGAAGAAAACATTCCCCATAAAATAGAAATCATATCTGTGTTAGGAAACATTGTACGCACAATAGATGTAACTGAAAAAAATACTCAATTTAGTATTGATGTTACAGAGATACCCAATGGATTATATAGTATTCACCTTCAAATGAATAAGCATGATTCCAATGTTTATAAGATAATAATCGTCAATTAATCCATTAGAAAAAGTGATTAAACCAAACTTTTAACCCAAAATACGCATTAACGTATTTTGCCTTTGGGTGATGACGATCCTGACG
>DIUJ01000055.1:0-7339 GCA_002422315.1 Bacteroidetes bacterium UBA6161 | reverse complement strand
GTCATTTCAGCATTAGAATTTTCTAATACTGAATTGAGGTTTAAGAAATTTAAAAATCACCTAAAAGGTCTAACTGGATAAATTGTTGCATAAAAACACAATCTTTATAGAAAAACAAACTGGGATAAAAACAATAAATATTTACACTGGCCGAATTAAATGGTCGTAATTAAATTATAAACTTTAGCTAATTAAATGACCATAACAGAGTGATTATATATATTTACAAATAAAAAAACCGACCTTATAAATAAGGTCGGTTTTTTTATGAAATAGTCAAGAAATATTAACCTGCAACGCCTAAACGTTTTTTCAATCTTCTTTTTGGTTTTTCTTCAGTATTTATTTCTTCAGACTGAATACCAGTGATAGTACTATCTACAATTACCCTTCCGCAATGTTCGCAATCGGTAATTTTTATGTGTTGTCTAATATCAGATTGTCTTTGAGGTGGTATTTTTGCGAAGCAACCGCCACAAGAGTTTCTCATTATAGGAGCAATAGCCACTCCGTTTTTAGCATTTCTTCTAATCCTTTCGTATGCATTTACAAGCCTTTCCTCCAATACGCTCAATGCCTCAGTTCTTTCTTTTAAAAGTTCGGCTTCTTCTTCTTCTGTTTCTTGAACGATAGTCACCAGTTCTTCTTTTTTCAAATCCAAATCCTTGGTTCTTGCATCAATATTGGCTTGGGTTTCATCTAAAGTAACAGTTTTGTTGGTAATAGTTAGTTGGGCCTCTCCCATTCTCTTTTGAGCTGCAATTATTTCTAATTCCATTATCTCAATTTCTTTGGAAAGTGCTTCAAACTCTCTGTTATTTTTTACTTCGTTTAATTGTTGTTTAAACTTAAGGATAAACTGTTCGCTTTGTTTCACCTTGTTTCTATAACCGCTTACTTGGTCCTCATAGGACTCAATTTCGCGTTTAATATTTTCAAGCCTGGTATGCAAACCGGCAATTTCATCTTCAAGGTCAGAAACCTCAAGTGGTAATTCGCCTCTTAAGGCACTTAGTTGATCTAGCTTGCTATCTACTTCTTGTAGGGACCAAAGCGATTTTAATTTTTTTTCTATTGACAAATCCATTTTAGTAATAGTAGTTAACGGGGTTTGTATTGATTTCCGAAAAATGGACTGCAAAGTTAGTGAATTTTTCTTTTAACAATTTCATAAATATTTCTTTTGTATAAACTTCTGATTCATAGTGTCCTATATCACAAATCATCAATTTTCCTTCGCTTTCGAAATAATCGTGATACTTAAAATCTGCGGAAATAAACGCATCTGCTCCTTGTTTCATCGCCTCTTGGAGCAAAAACTTGCCTGAGCCTCCGCATAGGGCTATCTTGCGAATGCTGGAACTAAATTTTGTATACTTTATACATTCCAAACCCATTTGATTTTTTAGATATGTCAAGAACTCCGCCGCTTGCATTGGAGTATTTAGCATTCCAATTACTCCAGAGCCTTTGTCTTGGTTCGTGTTTTGGATACCCACTTCTTGGTAGGCAATTTCTTCATAAGGGTGGTTTGCCCTCAGTGCCGCCCAAATCTCTTTTCTTTTATATTTCTCAAAAATAAACTCTATTTTATTTTCTTGCACATACTCTCTTATCCCACTACTTCCAATTGTAGGATTTGCCTCTACATTTGGTTTAAAACTTCCTGTGCCTTGGCTCACAAAAGCACACTCGCTGTAGTTGCCTATCTTTCCAGCTCCTGCTGCAAAAAGCGAATCTATGAGTATTGAAGAACTTTTCTCAGGACAATATACCGTCATTTTAAGAAGATCTCCATGCAAGGGTTTTAATATCTTTACATCTTGTAAATTCAGTTTTTCAGCAATTTTAGTGTTTACTCCATGTTGCAACACATTGTCCAAGTTGGTATGGGCTGCATAAAGCGCAATATTGTTTTTTATACAATGAATTAAAATCCTTTCTATACTGTTGTTGCCATTAAGTTTTTTTATTCCTTTAAAAACAGTAGGATGATGTGAAATAACCAATGAGCATTTTTTTTGAATTGCTTCTTCTACCACTTCTTCGGTAACATCCAAGCACAACAATACGCCCGAAATCTCATCGTTTTCATTTCCCACAATCAATCCTGCATTGTCATAATCCTCTTGGTAACTTAGCGGTGCTATTGTTTCTATACACTCTACAATATCTTTAATTTTCATAATCTTGCGCAAATTAGTTTATGTTTATATTTTCACCAAATTTGCAAGCGTGATTTTTAAGTATTTTTTATGGCCCTTTTCCATTTTATTTGGATTACTCACTGAACTAAGGTATGCCTTGTACAGTATTGGTTTTTTTAAGCGATATTCTCCTCCTGTGTACAGCATTGTAGTGGGAAATATAAAAGCTGGTGGAACTGGTAAAACACCTATGGTTTTAGCCTTGGCAAAGGAATTAACAAAAAGTAAAATTTCTTTTGCGATTCTCTCTAGAGGATATGGGCGAAAAAGCAAGGGTTTTAAATGGGTGCTAAACAACAATAGAGCGGATCTATTTGGAGACGAACCCTTATTATTCAAAAATAAATTACCTCATCTTCCTGTAGCGGTGTGCGAAAACAGAGCCATAGCAATTCAAAAAATTATAGAACAATACCCAAATATTCAAGCAATTCTGCTAGATGATGCTTTTCAACACTTTGCAATAAAACCACATTTTACTATTGTACTTTCCGAATTCTCTAAACCTTTTTTCAAAGACCACCCCTTCCCTATGGGAATGCTTAGAGAAAATAGGAACTCTAGCAAAAGAGCAGATACCATTGTGGTAAGCAAGTGCCCCTCCAAACTAACCTTATCCGAAAAATCAAAAATCCAAACAGATATTTGGAAATACAGCGGAGATAAAAATATTCTATTTAGCAAAATAAAGTACAATAAGATTACAAACCCTTTTACAAACAAAGAGTTGATTCACAATCAAACTTCTATACTACTTTGTACGGGGATAGCAAACCCTAAACCTTTAGAACTTTATCTAACAAATAAATTTGATGCTATACAGACTCTAAATTACCCTGACCATTATTCTTTTGTAAAAAATGATATCGAAAAAATAGAACAATTGGCCCTGACTCAAAATAGTATGGTTGTTACCACAGAAAAAGATTGGATGAGAATGAACCATGAACTAAAAGAAAGCATGCGATACAAAGAAAAATGGTTTGTAATTGGGATAGAAAATAAATGGGAAAATCAGCAAGATTTTAATAAATTAATGGAACATATAACCAAATCAATCCTTACTTTTGCCAATCATGAAAACAAGTAACTTTTTTATACTTCTTTCCTTGTTCCTAATCTATGCTTGCAACAGCAACACAGTTATAGACCAAATTGAAGAGTTGCCACAAAGTGGTTGGAATTATGAAAATATACCTGCTTTTGAATTTGAAATTAGTGAAACAAATTTTCAGTATAATGCTTTTTTAAACATTCAGATTTCAGAGCAATTTGCCTACAGAAACTTGTATTTAGTTATGCATCTAAGAAATAAGGAAGGTAAAGAAACTACCAATAGAATAAATGTAGAACTGTCGGACAGCGAGGGAAATTGGGTGAAAAACAGTGGTTCTGGAAACCAAAAAACCTTCAAAATACCTGTTGCAGAAAATATGACATTTGAGCATGCAGGAAGGTATGTGATAGGGATAGAACAAAACACAAGAGACTCCTCTCTGTTAAATGTAAATCATGTAGGAATAGAAATCCAAAAAGGAAATCCGATTTTCTAACCTAGCTGTTGGCTGTGGTTTTTAGTATCTACTTTTTCAATTACCTTTTCTACTATTCCCTTTTCATTTACTATAAAAGTGGTACGCGCTATACCCATATATTTTCTTCCATACATACTCTTTTCTACCCACACACCAAAAGCAGAAGCCATAGTTTGCTCTGTATCTGCTAGCAAATCAAATGGTAATTCATATTTTGCAATGAATTTATTGTGCTTGGCTTCATTGTCTGGACTTATTCCAAAAATTGTATATCCTTTGGCTAGTAGTTCTGCGTAATTGTCTCTCAGATTACAAGCCTGTGCGGTGCAACCTGGGGTATCGTCTTTAGGATAAAAATAAAGTACTGTTTTTTTACCTATTAAGTCATTGTTGCTAATGGTTTCACCTCTTTGGTTGCGAACCGAAAATTCTGGTATTGGATTTCCTTCTTGTATCATGGTATTATTTATTAAATTGTTTTTCTATCGTTTTTGTATTGCCTCTTTCATCTTTAACAACAAGTTTAAAAATATGTTTTCCTGCTGCCAAATCTTCTGGCATTTTACCTTTCAACTGCCCTGTTTTTGGTTCAAACTCCATAAGCATAAACTTACCGTCTATACTTGCCTTATAAGAACTCACCCTAGACAAATTGTCGCTAAGGTATGCTATGACTGTAGAATTCGGAAAAAACTGGGTAAGATTTACAGAGGGTGCTATGCTATCTATCGCTATGTAGTATGTCCCAAAATCTCTAATCTCTCCTTGCACAAACCCATTTACATATTGGCAAGCATTTACAGGCCCTCCTCCACTTTCTACAAGCAAAAGTTTATTTCTCATAGAAGGCTCTACTTCTGCTTCTAGCTTAATTCCAAACATAGACCATTTGTGCAGCGGAGTGGCCTTATTGCCTATACTTACGGCTGGCGAAAGAGCAGATTCGCCCCTAGATTTAGAGGAAAGGCATAAGGTATAATCAAAGTAAAGCGAAAGTTCGGAAAGAGTAATTTTCGCAAAATCTGTTTGCATAGAAAAAGGTTTGCTATAATTTACAAGTTTACAAGAGGAATTGTTTGATTTACTTTCCGCCCAATGCTTACTAAAGTACACCGAAGCATTGGAATCGGCTACCAATACCAAATTAAAAGAATCGGTTCTTCCTGTCAAATCCTTAATAATAAAGAGCATGTGGATAGAATCCTCTTCCAAGTCAACCCATCCTTTATTGGATTCTGTGAGGTAATAATTTAATTTATTGGCTGTTTCATGGTAAAACTTTTGGGCTTTTTTAGATTCTGTTTTGTGAACACAATACTCCATGTGGTTGTGTATATACCTAGTATTAGCAAAATTCAGGGTTTCGATTTTAGTTTCAAAAACCTTTGTTCCATCTACCCAAAGGCTAGAATAGTTCAAACCTAAATTTTCGGATTTAGACCTAAAATAATCTTTCATAAACATAGAAGTGGCATACTTCCCCGGTTTTAGTTTTAGGATTGTGCTGCGCCTAGGCTTGGCCGCTTTGGATACATCTATGGAGAAAAAAGGGAAATGCCCTTCTGTAGTTCGTATATCTGTATCTGCTTTTAAAATATACAGTTTAAGAAACTCTGGGCTTAGATTATCGGTTATAGGCAAACCAAAAAGTAGAGGGTTTACCGCATCCTGAGAAGCAGTTTTCCTAATTTCGAAATGCAAATGTGGCCCAGCAGAGCCCCCGGTATTGCCAGAATATGCAACTACTTGGCCTTTTTCGACCCAAAGCAGGTTTTTTTCTGGGTACAGCTCTACTTCATAGCTTTCTCTGGATTCTTGCATTTTATTTACATAAAACTTTATGTTGTTTTCGAACTCACGCAAGTGTGCATATACCGTAGTATAACCATTGGGGTGGCTTATATACAGTGCTTTACCATAGCCTTTACCACTCACATTTATTCTGCTTACATAGCCCGAGGCGGCTGCATATATTGGCTTGCCTTCTACCCCACCCGTGCGAATATCTATGCCTGCATGAAAATGATTTGCCCTTAACTCTGCGAATGTACCTGCCAAAAAAACATCGTAATCTACTGGCAAACGAAAATAATTCTGAGGGAATCTTCCATCCTTTTCCATTTGGGCCGGAGGGTCGGGCTCGTCTTCTTGATCTATCTCTAAACTATCTTTGGGTATATCGGTTGAATCTTGAAAACCAATAGAAGACAAAGCAGCAGAAGAAAGTCTAGATTTGTTTTTAAAGAATATAAGCAATAGCGAAACCAGCACCAGTGCCAACAGAGTCAATATCCTGTTTCTTTTTTTCATTTGCACAAAGGTAGTTTAGCTTATTTCACCAGGTATTTTTATTTGTAAACAAACTGTGTAAAATAGATGGATTATGGGAACAAGTAAGAAGGTAGAGGTTAGACAATTGACAATTGACAATTGTTTGAATAACGTTGACCGTTTATACCAACCCTTACATGCAAGCTTAAAGACTACATCATGTACAAGAAATTTCGGGTCACAACAGCAGTAAAACAACTGAGATTTATACGCATGTAAGTACCAAGAGTATCCAACAAATAAAGAGCCCCTTTGATGATTTGTAAATACGCAAAAAAATGTTGATGTTTGTAACAATGAAAAACAAATATGTAGCACTTTATGGCACAAAGCCAACCAATTTTGGTGGTATATGTGCCAATATATGGCACATATATAGGAGTTATGGGCAACCTAAAACAACGATACAGAATAGTTAAATGACAAGAATTCTACAAAAAGACAGTTTAGAAGTTAAGGATTCAAAATCCATTATCTCGTTTGCCACTAAAGGTGGTGGACAATGGGAAAAATGGCATAGATTTATTTCTATTGATGGTAAACCAGCGTATGAAATAGGAAATATTTGTGGGACTTGTAGTTTTTACTTCGAGAGACTTGAAGGAGCAAACCAAAGCGTTCACCCAACAGACTTAATTGAGCAGTTAAATGACGGCTTTGCCAAACTTGACAGAGAAACTATTGGGAAAATTGCAGAGATAATTCCAAATGGAAAATACAAAGTTCTCTTAATGACAGTTAAACCAAAAAAAGTTGAGCTTGGAACTGACCAAGACTATTTTGCGAACGAAGAAATTAAATTATGGGGACTTGACGGCTTTTGGGGAATGCCACACAATCCTAAAATCCCATACTATCGCGGGACAGACCAGCCAATAAAACAAGATGAAAAAGTATTTGAATTTATAATCCCCATTTTTCCTCAGACTTGGTTACAACCCGACAGAGTTGACTTTTATAAACAACAAATAGAAAATGGTAAAACTCCGACTGCAATTTGTTTGTCTGTTCTTGACATAAAAGCTCCTGCTGTTTGGATTGACGACCAAAAACCTGAATTTCCCGGACATTGGTGTTTAGCTCACTATATTCTTGACGGACACCATAAAATGTTTGCTGCGACTGAATTGAATAAACCATTAAACATAATTTGCTTTTTGGCTACAGAACAAGGAATTAACGAGACTAAAGAAGACATTGAAACTTTACTTGACACCATATAAAAAGACAAGAAAGGCAGCCCATAACAGGCGTAGCTGTTGCACA
>DIUJ01000080.1:1754-3207 GCA_002422315.1 Bacteroidetes bacterium UBA6161 | reverse complement strand
ACCATTATACTACCAAAAGTATACGATGCTGGATTGGTATTTTTCGGGGTGGGGAACATAAAGCGAAGGTAGGGAAAAAGACGGCATTTATAACATGAATTATCTTGTAATTGGAACAAGTAAGGGAACATATATTTTGTCAATATTTTGTAACTTTATCTCATTTATTACCCTACATTTATTATAAGATGCCGCTTCTACTAAAAACAAAAGGAATTTGTCGGGATAAATATTAAAAAATTCCCAACCGTTTATATTTTGAGTGTTTTTTTGTGTTTTATCAATAGGTTTCCAAATAGTATCTTTTATAGAATTCAAAATCGTTTTTTCAACTTCTTTTAAAAATAGTGTATCGTTTTTTAAGGAAGTATTGTTTTTACAAGAATTTAAAATGCATGTGAATCTCGATGGAGTTATAAATAAATAACTGTTATACTTACTCAAAAAACCTGTTAAAGTTAGGATTGTATCCGATGGATTTATCGATTCTAAATCTTTTGAGGATACAAGAAGTGTCCCTTTTCCTTTATTACTGCCTAGGGATTTAAAACTTATTATAACATGATCTTCGAATCCAATAGTATCTATAAATATTAGCTTTTCTCTATTTTTAATATCGTAGCCTCTAGCAATTGGTTTTTGATAAATGGATAGAGATGTTAATATTATTAAAAACACATTAATTTTTGCTTTGTTTTTCATTTACAGTTCCATTTATAAAGTTCTTATTTGTTGAGGTGCCTTGTAAATTTGTACTTGGGGATTGTGGGGTTTTTTCTACTTCAATGTCTTTTTCGTTTTTAATAGAAAGACCAATACCTACATTATTTAATATTTTTGAAATATTCCCGACTGTAATTTCTTGTTCACTAGGTTTTCTTTTATCTCCCTCCAACATTAAACCCTTTGACCAATGACCGATACCTAATGTATGACCAATCTCATGCGCTACGGTATTTCGCTTAATAGCTTCCGGGGTGTTCTCAACTTCAATTAGATTTATTCCATATCCTTTTTCATTTGATGCACTGCCCCATGTTTGGTTATTTGGAGGTGTTGAAATAAATTTATTAGACTCGCCTGAAATATCCGTTTTGAAAGACTCATTTAATTGTTCCAAGCTTTCATGTTCTTTTATTTTCAAATCAAAAACGATGTCATATGCTATAATATTGGAACCTTCATTAATTAAATATTGCATTTTCCCATTATTATTATTCCAAAGAGAGATACCCGTTTCCAATAATTTTTTATCATCTCCTATTACGGTATGATAGGTTGCACGAATAGTTATTGTTTTATCTTTGTCATTTACATAAACCCCATAATCTTTACCATCTAAATCAATATATAAAACAGGATTATTCCCTACTCCATTATAAGGCGTAAGTGAAGGATAAGTATGCGCCAACGGATCCACACTCATCCACCTCCCCAATCTACTGTCATAAAT
>DIUJ01000080.1:0-1702 GCA_002422315.1 Bacteroidetes bacterium UBA6161 | reverse complement strand
AACATAAGGCGAAGGTAGGGAAAAAGTTTTGAAAAAACGCTTTTTTGAAAGTATCTTAAAAGTATCATATAATCAGAGTAACCCACAAAATCGTTTTTATTATACTTATTGGTAAGTTACTTTGTAAAAACAGGGATGGTGGTGTGTACAAGTATAAAAAATTGAGAATTTTCGTTTTTTTGTTCAGGACGTTATTAATTCAACTTTTTCTATAATTATCTATTAGATAACCTCTGTTAAAATATAGCAATATTCAATTAATAAAACAGAATATGGGTCTTCTATTTCTGACCTAATTTCTAAACAAATTGTAAAGTAATAATTTATAAATCTTTCATTTTTATAATGAAGAACATATCCTCCAGAAACATAATTTGGATTTGAATTGCCTAGTCCAAAATTACTATGCTTTAAAAAAGAGCTACCCCATGAGGATTCAAAACATAGAGTGTCTAAACTATTTGCTTTTTTACTCCAAAAACAAATGTTTTCTGGAGGAAAAATCAAAAAAGAGTCTTTGTTTTTTGAAAATTGAAAATTAAACTTTTCTAGAAAAGTATTTACACTTAACGTATCTGGCTTGTTTTTAAAATTAACAGATTCTCTTTTAATTAGTTGAAGGTATTCAAAGGGTAATACTTCTTTTATCTCAATATTGTAATTTCCCTTTGAAACCTGTGCCTTATTTGGTGTCTGGCATGATGCCAAAAAAAACCAAATAAACATTGCTATAATATTGGTATTTTTCATTACTTTACTCAACTTTAACAGCAGTAGAATTGTCTCTATTGGTATCTGATTTAGTTGTTGTCGAATTACCAGTAACCTCAATTTCTCTATTTGTAAGTTTGCTTTTCAAATAATCAACCGCAGCTTTATTTACTTGCTTATTTGAGATGTTTGCAAAGTTAAATTCGTCATTTGTTACACCCGTGCCAACGGTAAAATTTGAGGTAATTGTAACCTTACTGATATCTTCCATTGAATTAATCGATGCTGCAAGTTTATTTAATGTTCTTTTACCTTCTCTGGTTAATGTTCCTGATTTTGCAGAAGCGTCCGTACCTCCTGATATTGGACTAGTAGAAACCCAACCTATTGTTTGATTTGAAATATTTAAAGACTCCCCTCTTCTCATTATTCTTCCATTAAATGGTATTGTTGGTGGAGGAGGTGAGGGAATGGGTAATATTGTTGGGTCATTGGGGTCAGAAAAGCTAACAGCAGAAATATTTGTATGAATCAACTGGTTTGCTCTTTCTTTTTCTCTTTCTGTTCTCCATGGATTCGCTTCTCGAGACTCTCCCTGATATGTGTCGGTGAAACCTTCTTTTATTAATGTTACTCCTTGGTTTGGTATATTATTATTACTCCACTCTCTTTTATAATATTTTACAATTAAAGGACCGTCTACTTTTACAAGTGTGATTAATGTAACACCCCGACTTAACTCTGTATTATACCAACTAACAACACAATACTCTTCCAATCCATCTAAATCTATACAATGAATTGGTTTATTACCCGCAAAATGATAAGGAGAATACCACGGATATTGTTTCCCTTTTACTATTAATGGGTCTGCACTTAGGAACTTTGCAATAGAACTATTGTAAATTCGCTCTCCATAATCCTGCAGTCCAGTTTCATTATCTGTCTCTTTGCCATTAAACCCATACCTATACTCCCCCTTGGAAACACT
>DIUJ01000081.1 GCA_002422315.1 Bacteroidetes bacterium UBA6161 | reverse complement strand
TTTATGTTCCCCACTCCAAAAAATACCAGCTCAGTACCAAACCCTTTTGGGAGACTTGCAAAACCACAAATCTATGATTTGGCATCGAGTACTTTTGGTAGTATAATGGTGAGTGTTTCCAAGGGAGAGTATAGGTATGGGTTTAATGGAAAAGAGACGGATAACGAAACTGGATTGCAGGATTATGGAGAGCGAATTTACAATAGCTCTATTGCAAAATTTCTAAGTGCAGACCCATTAATAGTAAAAGAGAAACAATATCCGTGGTATTCTCCTTATCACTTTGCAGGCAATAAACCAATTCATTGTATAGATATAGATGGATTGGAAGAGTATTGTGTTGTTAGTTGGTATAATACAGAGGTAAATAAAGGGTTTACAATTATTAAATTAGTTAAAGTAGACGGGCCATTAACTGTGAAATACTACAAACGCGAGTGGGGTCAAGGCGGCCAGCCATTAGATGGTTGGTTATTAGCGGAGGAAGGATATACAGACTCTTATGTAGGTGAGTCAACTACAGAGAATCAATGGAGAAGTGAGCGTGAAAAAGCAAGAGCAAAACAGATAATAAACACAGGTATAAAATCCGCTGGTTTTTCTGACCCCAATGACCCAACAATATTACCCATTCCCACCCCCCCCCCACCAACAATACCATTTAATGGAAGAATAATAAGAAGAGGGGAGTCTTTAAATATTTCAAATCAAACGATCGGCTGGGTTTCAATTAGTCCAATATCAGGAGGAACGGACACTTCTGCAAAATCAGGAACATTAACCAGAGAAGGTAAAAGAACATTAAATAAACTTGCAGCGTCTATTAATTCAATGGAAGATGTCAGTAAGGTTACAATTACCTCAAATTTTACCGTTGGCACGGGTGTAACAAATGATGAATTTAACTTTGCAAACATCTCAAATAAGCAAGTAAATAAAGCTGCGGTTGATTATTTGAAAAGCAAACTTACAAATAGAGAAATTGAGGTTACTGGTAATTCGACAACAACTAAATCAGATACCACTAGAGACAATTCTACTGCTGTTAAAGTTGAGTAAAGTAATGAAAAATACCAATATTATAGCAATGTTTATTTGGTTTTTTTTGGCATCATGCCAGACATCAAATAAGGCTCAGGTTTCAAAGGGAAATTACAATATAGATATAAAAGAAGTATTACCCTTTGAATATCTTCAAATAATTAAAAAAGAATCTGTTAATTTCAAAAACAAGCCAGACACATTAAGTGTATTATACTTTATTGAAAAATTCGGTATTGAATTTTCTAAGCAAGAAGACACCTTCCTGATTTTTCCGCCTGAAAATGTCTGTTTTTGGTCAAATAGAGCATTGAAAGCCGACTCGCTTTGTTTTAAAACATCCTGGAGAAATTCATATCTAAAGTATAGTAATCACGCACTAGGAAATTCAAATCCAAAATTTCTTTCTGGTGGTTATGTGTTAAAATATGAAAATCAAAGTCATTCAAAATACTATTTTAGCATTTCTATTCAATTAAGAGATGAGGAAGAAGATATATATTCCCAGCATGTAAAAGAGTATTTTTTTATATTAACACACATTTTTCAATAGCAAGGTTTTTTCAGCATATCGTTTCACTTTTCTAAAACCCACTCCGTTCTCACTCGCCTCTTGTGAGTAAGCCAGCCTCCGCCTCTGTCGCATTTAATAAAAATGCATCTGATACTGTTCAAAAAGCGTGTTTTCAAAACTTTTTCCCTACCTTCGCTTTATGTTCCCCACCCCAAAAAATACCAGCTCCGCACAGAATACTTTTGGGAGACTTGCAAAACCACAAATCTATGATTTGGCATCGAATACTTTTGGTAGTATAAAAGCGAGTGTTTCCAAGGGGGAGTATAGGTATGGNNATGAGCTGAAAGGTGAAGGAAATTCTCTGGATTTTGGAGCTAGGATTTATGATAGTAGATTGGGGAGATGGATGAGTGTGGATCCGTTAATCGCTAAATACCCATCATGGAACCCATACTGCTTTGCATTGAATAACCCAACCTTTTATTACGATAAAGATGGTCGTGATGTAGGAGCGGGATTTAAAATAAAAAATAATTCTACTCAGCCAATTATAATTAGAGGTGATGGGGAACAAATTATTAAATCTGCTGACGGTTCTTCAAAAAGGGTTAACGGCGATAATCAAGATTGGGGAGATGGTGATGATGCTATAAGAGGCGGCTTTACACTGAATCCAGGAGATTCTTATAAACCTGTTACATGGAAAAGTAAGAACTCTGATGGCAATATAATAACTCATTATGGTGGCTTGATTACTCGGAAAGATGGAACTACCGAGAAGACAATGGTACATGACCCTGACTTTATAGATTTAGAGCCGGGTCAGAAAATGGTTATTCCACGCTGGTATGGTTATGAAACAGTTAGTCCAGAAACTCACGTAGAAAGGGATGGAGGTTATCCTGGTAGCGGTATTTCAAAAGGAGAAATACAAATTCGGCATGGAGGGAATAAAGGTTATGTAGCTGGGGAGCTAGAAATTGTCGATGGCACTGGTAAAGATCAAGGTAAATTAATTCTTAAAGAAAATGAAGGAAGACCTTCCTATAATACGGATTCTAAAGATGATTAAATTAAATTGTAAAGTGGTTCTATACTTTGTTTTATTTGTTCCTGCAATTTTCTATTGGTATCTAAATTCAGTAATAAGAGTGGAATATGAACATGATATTCGACTACCCTCTGGCGTTAAAATTTTTGAAGTTAAGAGTGAATGGTGGATTTTGAAATCGAACAAAACAGAAAGACAGCTAAAAGCAAGGTTGGAAATACCTAAAAATGAATTAATTTCATTGTTGCATGAAGGTGATTGGAAGCACTTTGCAATAGTTGATAGTAATTTAAGAGTTATTTATAAAACAATTGATTCTTTATCTCAAGGTCAAATGTTTTTTATTGAAAATGATAATTACTTAAATGTTCGTCATTGGATAAAAATTGAAAACTTAATTGAAGGTAAAGTTATTTTTGAATTAAAAACTACCTTTAGTTAATGTATTTGTCTCTTATTCATTATTCCTCCAATAAGTTCTCCCGTTCACACTTGCATCTTGCAAGTAATCTAGCATACCGTCTCTGGCGCATTTAATAAAAATGCTTTTGATACTTTCAAAAAATTGTGTTTCAAAAACTTTTTCCTTACCTTCGCTTTATGCTTATCACACCAAAAAATAGCACTCCAGCACCGTATACTTTTGGTAGTATAATGGTNNATGGAATGAACACCCAAGAAAAGGACAATGAGATTTATGGGGAAGGTAATTCCTACTCGGCAGAGTATTGGCAGTATGATGCGAGATTGGGTAGAAGGTGGAATGTGGACCCGGTGGTGAAGGTGCACGAAAGCCCTTATGCAACTTTTGCAAACAATCCTATTTGGTTTGTGGACCCAAGTGGGGCAGATACTGCATTTGCCAAAGACCAATATGGCTTACAAGCACAAAAAGATTTTAATGACGCTATTGATGTATTAGATTCTAGAATTAGTTCATTAGAAAATGACAGGGATAACTTAATAAATAGCGAGGGGAAGAAAGGAAAGAAATATCAACGAGATCTTAACAAATTAAATGAAAGTCTCGGTGATTTAAGAATGATAAAAAACAATTTTGATGAGATAATAAAAAGTGAAATTAAATTTATTTATTCTACAAATGAGAATATGTTGTCAAAAAAACAGCTCGGTAAAATAAGAGCAAATGATCCTGACGGAAAAGTTGCATATATTTACTTTAGGCCCGGAAACCTTGGGGCATTAGTACATGAAAATAGACATGGCTTAGGTTTAATGAAAGGCGAAATTGGAGCATTTTTGGAAGCATACGACTATATGGATGAATACGAGGCATATATGTTTCAGATGATATTTGACCCTGTAGGAGTTAGAGCATTAATGAATGATGCACAAATAAGCTCTAAGGACCCTTCTGTTGTAAATAATCCAAATTTTAACATTATGGATATGGTTAAAGAACTCTATACGGGTCCTGAGATTAAAAAGAAAGAAAAGCAAGAATATGATGTTAATTCTCCTTATTTGAAAACACACAATTCTAAAAAATAATTAGATGAAGGGAATAATTTATGTTTTTTTCTTTGCGCTTTCTTTTAATATCCTGTCATGTAACATTAAAAAACGACAATATATAAAGGAAAAGGAAGAACAACGTGAATTTAAACGCAGTAATACACGTTTTTTTATATCTATACAAGACTTTCATTTGGTTCCATGTAGAGAATTTTCACGGGAAGAACATATAAGTATAACCGATAAATATATAAATTATTTTTATGGAGACCGCCTTGTGGTGTTGGATTCTACAAGTATTGAAGTAAATCAAATTCTAGACTCAATAGAATTACAATTGGAATATATTTTAAACAATATAAAACCAGCTTATTATGATTGTAAAGAATTAAACCCCAAAGATCAACAAGCAATAGGAGAGCCAACACGTTATGTTAATTCTGGCAAATCATTCTATTTGTCGCAATATTCAGAAGAAAAAAGGGTAGAAAAGGATAAATGGTTTCTGGGTATAGACACCAAAAGTGCAAAATATCATATATTTGAATGCCATAGCGAACCATTTATAAATTTAATTACGCTTATAAATAAACTAATCACTATTTCAATAGAAAACAAAGGAAATCAGAAATCAGAAGCGTTTTTCCTTATTAATGAACCAGCAAAGAATAATTGTGAGTGCAAGGAATTTGAAATAGGCAGGATTTTTAAGGAAGAAAAAAAAGAATAGAAGTTTTTTTTGTCCAATTTTCCCTACCTTCGCTTTATGTTCCCTACCCCGAAAAACACCGCAATTCCAACATATACTTTTGGTAGTATAAAGATGAGTGTTTCCAAGGGGGAGTATAGGTATGGAATGAACACCCAAGAAAAAGACAATGAAGTTTATGGGGAGGGGAATTCTTACTCGGCAGAGTATTGGCAGTATGATGCAAGATTGGGTAGAAGATGGAATGTGGACCCGGTAGTGAAGGTGCACGAAAGCCCTTATGCAACTTTTGCAAACAATCCTATTTGGTTTGTGGACCCAAGTGGGGCAGATTGGTTCGTAAGTAATGAAAAGGGATCAAAAGATGAACCAGTTTGGTTGCCAAGCGAAGACAATGCCACTTCTGTTTTTGGGAAGAATGGGTTTGTAAATTTGGGTGAAAACCTATTGAGTACAGCATCCGTTTCTGCTAATAATAATAATAGTAGTAGCTCAAAAGGTAATTATAACGTACCAAACTATTTAATCAATGCCAAAGGTGAGTATGGACAAAAAGAAATAAAAGAAAGTGAACATAACCCACGTATTTTAGAATATCATTCAACTACAACAGACGGAAGCACAGGAAAGCCTTGTACAACAGATGAAGCGGCTTGGTGTGCGTCATTCGTAAATTGGAATGTTACACAAGTAGGTTTGCCAAGTAACGATAATCCTTATAGTGCTAATGCGTGGAGTTATAGAAAAAATTCAAATGTTGAAAAGATAGACAAACCAGCCTTGGGAGCAATTACTCTCATTAAAAATATTGAGACAGGTGATTTACACGTCACATTCTTAATAGGGGTAAATAATGCTACTGTTCACGGATATGGTGGAAATCAAAAAGACCAAGTTAAAGTTTCGTCTTATCCTGCTTCAAAATATGTGGTTACGGGGTACTATATGCCTAATGGTGTAACGCCAAATTATAATGTACCAACCATTAAACATAATTTCAACACGAATAAAAGTGAAAGTACAAGATAATTTTGTGGTTATATTGCTTTTGTGTGCCATTTTCTTAATGAGTTGCACACAAGAAAACAATGTTATTCAAAGAGAAGAGGCTGATGTTATTGAAAAAATATCCAATTTTGAGGGGATACATCCAATATTAATATCATCATATTTTGCATCTGATGGGATAAAGATAACACAGTCTGACAAGGTTGAGTATTTTGTATTTGATATAAAATTAACAGATGGAATTACTGTTTGTCCAGGAGGAATAAGAGATGAATATTCTTTTTATATAGATGATGATATTCCACCGTATAACATACCATATAAAACCAAAATGCAGGTTATTCGAAAAGCAGAAGTTGCTGATAGTATAATAGAAGAAAAAGTATTTGAGGTTTCGTTTGATAGTATTTACCTTTCCTATTGGCTTAATACCTTAGATGTCTTCAAGTCAAACAATCAATACGGAGCATATTTTTATACTTCAATTGAAAGCTATCCGAGCGGATTAGACCCAAGCACAGTTGTTTTATGGGTTTTCTATAACAGCAAACTTTATCAGGTTAAAGGGGTTATTCCACAACATGAAGATTGGACATGGGAGGATTATTACTCTGTAACATTTAGCAAGGAATTGGAAAACGATTTTCCTGAAATTCATGAAAAGATTAAAGGTATATGGTTAAGTCAAATGAAGACATATAGAAAACAACTTTACCGAGAATAGTTTGATTTGGGGAACTCCTTTGCCCTACGTTCCCCTTTCTCGCTCGCATCTTGCGAATGATCCACCGCCGCTGCGTTTTTAATAAAAATGCTTTTGATACTGTCCCAAAAAGCGTGTTTTCAAAATTTTTTCCCTACCTTCGCTTTATGTTCCCAACCCCAAAAAATAGCACATTTTCACAGAATACTTTTGGTAGTATAATGGTG
>DIUJ01000008.1 GCA_002422315.1 Bacteroidetes bacterium UBA6161 | reverse complement strand
GACAATGGCTTTTTGAAGTTGGCATTACTTACACTCGGAATCTCGTATATCTCTACCATTGGGCCCACGCCTGGTTCGTTCGAAGGTTATATTTACACCAAACTGCCTGTTCAGTATCACCTTTTGGGCATTCCCGAAACCTTACTGTATGTGTCTCTGTTTGCAGGTATTCCGTGGTTGTGGTACAAAAGCGAAAAAAAATATTTCAATGGAATAGCCATTGCTTTGGTGGTTCTTATTCTTCTGATGAGTGTTACAGGTTATTTGATGGCATGAGGTCTACTTAACTGAAGTTTCTTGCAATGGTTGGAAAGCACAACAAACAATAAAATAAAACTGACAAAAAAATATGAAAGCGACAATTACATCCATTGAACTAAAAGGACCGCTTAAGTTTTTTGCATTATCGGCTTCTGCTTATGGAATTATTAAACAACTAAAAGCGACAAAATTCAAAGACTTTAAAAAAAGAGGTATTTGGACCAAACATTATACCATGACACTTTGGAATAATGAAAATGAACTTAAAGAATTTGCTAAAAGTGGTGCACATTTAGACGCTATGAAAAAAGGCAAAAATATTGCCAAAGAAATAAGGACAATAACTATAGATGCCGACTCTCTCCCATCGTGGGATGAAGCAAAAAAATTATTAGACAATGCCAAAGTGGTCAAATATTAAAAACGAAAGCTCTCCATTTTCAGTACCTTTTAAAAACTAACCCTGGCCCCAAATAGCGGATGCAGAAAAAAGCATCAAGCCTGCAGCAAATCCTGGTTTGTTTTGCCAGGTTGGCTGTAACTGCTCAATGAGTTGCTCTATAAATTTTGCAGTACAATAAAATGGCTCTTTCTCTCGACCTACAAATAAGTGGACTTAACAAAACAGAGGCGCCGGGCAATTGCAGGCTCTGCTCCCCCTACTCTGCTGTTCGGAATAACCAAAGTGGCCTTAGGCCTACCCGGGATTAATATAGCACAATGGTTTTTGCCATTGGTTCTAAATGGCAACAGTGTGCGGCTAAAAATCCATCCCGAAAAACTCTGGAACCCTAAAAAATAAACCCCAACCAGAGCACACCGTTTTGCAAAATGAGCTATTTTTAAAGCAGATTAACCAAACCATAAAAAACCACCCTGCAACTCAATTCTTTAAAATTTTCCTTAACTGCATCCCGGTGCACATGGCATAATCAGGCCATATTACACCCAAATTCATAGGGATAACATTACTTTTGGTTAGGGTGTAAGCGAGTTGTGGTGCATTTGAAAAATCTTGCATTGTACGGATATTTACCGTACATTTGTCCAAAACTAAATAATAATGGAAGCACAGATAAATAAAGATGAACGAATAGAGTTGAGGGTATCCTCTACTGACAAAAGAATTTTCAGAAGAGCACAAAAACTAAGCGGTGACAAATCATTTAGCAGTTTTATTGTTCGAGTTGTTAAACAACACGCTGAAGAAATCGTAGCAAAAAACGATAGAATTTTAGCTACAGAGAAAGACCGTCAAGTTTTTTTTGATGTCGTATTTGGAAAATCAAAACCAAATCAAAATTTGGTTGAAGCTGCTAAAAGATATAAATCAAAAAAATTCTGAAATTGAACATTTCGATATTAGACAAAACTCATAATAGAAAGAATTTTGAATGCGAAGAGCAACCACTTACCAATTATATCCAGAGACAAGTAAGTCAGGACGTAAAGAAAAAACTTGCTGTTTGCTTCGTTGCAGTCGACAAAGACAATAACGTAATTGGTTACTATACCTTATCAAGCGAAAGTCTTGGAAGAGAACAAATACCTGATAAGCATATTAAAAAGGTTCCTCAAAACTATAATGCACCTGTCATCCTGCTAGGAAGACTAGCTAGAGACATAACAGCAAAAGGAACAGGTTTAGGAGAGCACCTTCTTTTGGATGCACTATTTAGAGCGTTTACTCTATCCCAAGAGAGCATTGGGGCTATGGCTGTTGTTGTAGACCCTATTAACGAATTTGCAGTAAGGTTTTATAAAAAATATGGCTTTGAACAACTACCCGATAGTGAAAAAATGTTCCTGCCAATGAATGTTATAAAACAAATAATTTAAAAAACGCACCACAACAGCACCTAAGAAAACATGGGGCGAACGGTGGTTTCAGCAAGGTTTGTTCTCTGTTGCAACTTTTCGTTTCGGTGGTCAGGTAATCGCTTCGAAATGCCAAACGTTTTTTAGCTGCAAAACGTTACCACCATTGCTAAAAAGACAGCCGACCCTTCACATTTTTTAAAATTTCTCCCTCAACCCGCATTTGGCACATTTGCAAAGCCACACAAACCACTGGGTAAGCTCCCCCAACCCCAGGCCTATCCTGGATTAATAAAGCACGATGGTTTTTGCCATTGGTTCGAAATGGGAACAGTGTGCGGCTAAAAATCCATCCCGAAAAACCCTTGAAACCTAAAAAATAAACCCCAACCAGAGCACTCCGTTTTGTAAAATAAGCTATTTTTAAAGCAGATTAACTAAACCTTGAAAACCACCCTGCAACTCAATTCATTAAAATTTTCCTTAACTGCAACCCGGTGCACATGAGATAACCAGGCCTTCTAGGCGGAAGTAATCCTGCTTAAAAATTAGGAGAGACAGTTAAAAACGCCCGATGGATGATGTATGGTATATTGAACAAAAAAACAGGATCCCTATCAATGACCAAAAGGTAAACATATACACCCAAATTCAGATGTATTACATTACTTTTGGTCAGGTTATAAGCGAGTTAGGCACAAGCAACGCAACCATATGGCGTAAAGTATCATCATAATAAATGACAATAATTCTAAATCTATAAAACAATGAGACAAAAAATTTTCACTTATGTAATTATCGGTATTTTTAGTTTTCTAACATTCGGGTGCGAAAAAGACGAAATTAATTCAGACGGTAAAGTTGAATTATACTTGCTGGAATCTTATTCAAAAATTGACAATTCTTTTCAAATTGACGAAGCAACGATTAAGACTCAAACCTCTCCTCTGATAAGCTACGCAGATTTCATCTCTTATGACTCAACAAATTATACATTCGAGCTTTCTGATAAAGCTAAAAATATGATTGACAATATGGAACACTCTGTTCATGGAGTAGCTTTTGCAGTTAAAGCGGATAAAACTATTATTTATACAGGATATTTTTGGCCAAGCTATTCTTCAGCTAGTTGTGATTGCATTGTAATAGACCCTATGATGACAAGTATTGGTAACAAAATTATAGTTAGTTTAGGTTACCCTGGTCTTGTTCAAGGACAAGTTATTCCAGACAATAGAAATGATAGCAGAATCATTGAGATTTTTAAGAGCGATAATAAATTGATTGATTAATGCCAGTGCCTAACAGCCAATATTAGTAAGCTGGGGGTCTGTGGGTTACGAAAAGTTATTACATTAATCAATAAACAGCGGTCTGAAAGGTAGATTGCTCAGAAATCCCAGCCTCCTCATATTGGCAAACCGTTACCACCAATGCCAAAAAGACAGACTACCCTTTATATTTTTTAAAATTTCTCCCTCAACCCGAATATGGCACATTTGCAAAGCCACACAAACCACTGGGTAAGCTCCCCCAACCCCAGGCCTAACCGGGATTAATATAGCACAATGGTTTTTGCCATTGGTTCTAAATGGCAACAGTGTGTGGTTAAGAAACCATCACGAATAACCCTGGAACCCTAAAAAATAAAACCCAACCAGAGCATTCCGTTTTGTAAAATAAGCTATTTTTAAAGCAGATTAACTAAACCTTGAAAAACCACCCTGCAACTCAATTCTTTAAAATTTTCCTTAACTGCATCCCGGTGCACATGGTATAACCAGGCCTTTTAGGCGGAAGTAATTCTGCTTAAGAATGAAGAGAGACAGCTAAAAACGCCCGCTGGAAATTAAAAGTTCGTTGGATTATGTATGGTATATTAAAAATAAGCATCATCCCTACCAATGACCAAAAGGTATATACACCCAAATTTATAGGGATAACAATACTTATAGTTAGGGCATAAGCGAGTTAGCATTTATTGTAAAAATCAAAAACCACTAAATAAATAGACAATGAGCAATCAAATAAACGAACGTATCCAAATTGCACAGAAATTCAGATCAATTTATAATTGGAAAGGGAAATCTCATGAGAAAAGAGAAAAGACATTAAAATGGCTGACACCCTTAGATTTTGGAATTGTAATTCTATGTCTTTTTATTCTGATTGTTGCATCTGCAATATCAGCATTTCAAATTAATTCACTATCAGATAAATGGACAAATGCGGGCTTATTGGTTTTGATGACAATGGCACTTTCTTTAAGATCTCCATTTTCATATATCGAACTTATTCTTCTTAAGCATATCGAAAAAATAAAGAATCTCGAAATAGAATTCGATGAAACAGTAAATCTTGAATTTGACAATATCATTAAGAGATTAAATAAGCGGATGAAATATTTATACTTGACAGGTATTCCTGTAATATTAATATTTATACCAGCCTTAATGCAAGTTTTTGATGCAAATCCTTACTGGGATAAATTCCCGACATTAGTACTAATTGTAAGTTTATTCCTATTCTTTCGTATTAATTATGACATTTTAATTTTAAGGCAAAATTTAGCGAAATTTGGTAATGCGATTAGGTAAAAAACAACAAAATGCTAACAGCAAATATAATTAATTGCGGTTTCGGTGCTGACAATAAAGGTTAACAGCCCGCATCAGCCTCAGTGCTTTTCGACAGGAAAGTTGCCCACAATCCCTTACTGCATATAGCCTCAACCGTTAGCCTTCATTGAATAAAAATATAATCTATGACTATAAAAAAACGGACATGGAAATTTTGGACTGGCAGGACATTACTGGTATTGATTGTTCTTGCAGGAGTTTGGATAACCAATCTCATTTGGTTCAAGCCCTTTAGCATTAACCATTTCTATGAAAAGGTCTTCATAGAAATAGTGGTCAACAGTCCGGAAATAACCACCCAACTCGGTGTTCCCATCCTTTACGATTTGTATAAATATGATTTAGACGATATTTCCGACCATAGACTATGGGAGAAATTAAAAAAGGATAAAGAAAATTACAAGACCTTACTAAGTTATAATTTTGACAAGCAATCATCAGATAATCAGCTCAATACTCAAATCTTAGGATATTATATAAAGGTGAACAGTGTAGAGAAAGAGCCTTTCTTCTATTACGATTATCCTGCCAACCAAATATTTGGTGTACAAAGTAATTTGCCAAGCATGATGGTCAGTTCACATAAACTCAATAATGCCAAAGACATTAAAGCTTATATCACACGGCTGTCAAAATTCGAAATCAAATTTTCACAGCTCTTAGACAACCTTATAATAAGAGAATCGAAAGGTATAATTCTGCCCCGATTTATAATCGCCATTCTACTTGATGAAATGAGAGGGTTTGTTGGCCTGACGTCAGATTCTCTGGCCAATGGCTCAGCAGACCCACTGGCGGCTGTAAAATCAAATGTTCTTTATACCCACTTTGTTACCAAAGTAGATGCGATAAATGACATTCCGGAAAAGCAAAAAAACGATTATAAAAATCAAGTCGCTGAGGCGATTGAAAATAAGGTATTTCCAGCATACCAAAATATTATCGATTATTTTGATAACCTGTATTTAAAGGCTACCAATGATGCAGGTGTTTGGAAATTTCCCAATGGTGATAACTATTATAAATACATGTTGAAATTGTATACAACAACCGATTTAAGTCCAGAAGAGGTGTACAATATCGGGATTTCGGAAGTAGAAAGAATCAAAGAGGAAATGAATGCAATTCTTCTGAGCGAAGGATATGCAGACTCTACGAAAACCATTGGTGAGATTATTCTGGCATTAAGTACTGAGGAACGATTTGTATATCCAAACAATGATGAGGGACGCCAAATGATAATTGCCGAATACAATCGAATACTAGAGGAAATCAGCTTTGGCATAGGCGATGCATTTGACATTTTCCCTAAGGCAGGTTTAGAAGTAAAAAGGATGCCGGAATTTAAAGAAGAAGGCTCCCCATTTGCTTATTATGAGCCCCCCGCCATGGATGGTTCGCGCGGTGGTGTCTTTTTTACCAATTTACGAGCGCCACATGAGGTGGTGAAATTTGGCATGAAAACCCTAGCCTACCATGAAGGCATCCCCGGTCACCATGTTCAATTGGGGATACAGGTTGAACTGGAGGGATTGCCGACATTTAGAACAGTTATGCCTTTCACTGCTTATCTTGAAGGATGGGCGCTTTATACTGAGCAATTAGCCTGGGAACTAGGCTTCTACGAAAACGATCCATTCGGCAACCTGGGAAGACTGCAAGCTGAAATGTTTAGGGCTGTGCGATTGGTGGTAGATGTCGGATTACATTATAAAAAGTGGACACGAGAAGAAGCAATTGATTACATGGTTTCATATACCGGTGATCCAACCAAGCAAGTCATCACAGAGATAGAACGTTATATTGTTATGCCCGGCCAAGCCTGTGCTTATAAGATAGGAATGTTGAAAATACTTGAATTGAGAGAAAGGACAAAACAAAAACTGGGGGATAAATTTGATTTGCGAGAATTTCATACTACCGTTTTAAAAAACGGAGCGGTTCCTTTAGATATTCTGGAGGATATTATAAACGATTATATTAGTCGTACTTTAGAAAAGAACAGTAACTAACCTTTGAAAAACAAGTGAAATAACTGCAAACAAAGGCTAACAGCACCTAAACACAAGCAGGGGTTTTCCCACTATGGCGCTACAGGTAGTGCTTCGTGAGACAGGTAAGTGGTAAATTTAAAGATCAGTTCCTCAAAGG
Organism: Bacteroidetes bacterium UBA6161; assembly: GCA_002422315.1. Lineage (GTDB taxonomy): Bacteria > Bacteroidota > Bacteroidia > NS11-12g > UBA955 > UBA6161. The sequence continues at coordinate 9,181 of DIUJ01000008.1, read as the reverse complement.
AAGTTCAGTGGTAAAAATCCCTGCCTGCGTATGGCTGAGAACCGTAGCCACCAATGCCAAAAAGACAGCCTACCCTTTATATTTTTTAAAATTTCTCCCTCAACCCGAATTTGGCACATTTGCAAAGCCACACAAACCACTGAGTAAGCTCCCCTAACTCTACTGTTCCGAATAACCAAAGTGGCCTTAGACCTACCCTGGATTAATAAAGCACAATGGTTTCTGCCATTGGTTCGAAATGGGAACAGTGTGCGGCTAAAAATCCATCCCGAAATATACTGGAAACCAAAAAAATAAACCCCAACCAGAGCATTCCGTTTTGTAAAATAAGTTATTTTTAAAGCAGATTAACTAAACCTTGAAAAACCACCCTGCAACTCAATTCTTTAAAATTTTCCTTAACTGCATCCCGGTGCACAAGTATAACCAGGCCTTTTAGGCTTTAGTAAAACCACTGAAATTTACACCCATGTATCGACAAAAAGCCTGCAAAATATTAAGAACCCATTTGATGATTTATAGTATATTTAACAAATAAATACAATTCCAATTAATGACCAAAAGGTAAACATATACACCCAAATTTATAGGGACAACAATACTTATGGTAAGGGTATAAGCGAGTTGGCGGTCATGCTAAAAAGACGACAGCTTCCGACAAAACATTAGTATTTTGACAAAACCGACCTTAAAATTTGTATTTTTGAGACCTAAATGGCAGACAAAGCATACATAACACCAAATGTTCTGAAATGGGCAAGAGAATCGGCAAGAATGACCGAAGAAACTGCTGCTGCCAAAATATCAAAGTTAACTGTTGAAAAGTTAAAAGAGTGGGAAGATGGCACCAGCCAACCAACAATCAGACAAGCACAAATACTTGCAAAAGCTTACAAAAGACCATTCGCTTTGTTTTTTTTACCTGAAGTTCCTAGAGATTTTCAACCACTTCAGGATTTTAGAAAATCAGGTTCAAAAGAATTAACTACATCTTCAATTTTCATAATTAGAGAAATCCAACAAAAACAGGCTTGGATAAGTGATGTATATTCAGAGAATAATGAAGAAAAACTTCCATTTGTAGGCAGGTTTTCACTTAATAGCAATCCGAAGAAAGTAGCAGACGACATTTTAGCTACTCTTGGTATTAATCCGTCTAAATATAAGACTGATAACCCAATACGAGAGTGGATTAATGCAGCAGAAAGCAATGGGATTTTTGTATCTCGAACTAGTTTCATTCACTCGAAAATGAAATTAGACTCAGAAGAATTGCAAGGTTTTGCTATTGCTGACCAATTTGCTCCATTCGTTTTTGTCAACTCTGATGATTGGAATGCACCACAATTATTTACATTGGTTCATGAACTTGCACACATTTGGATTGCCGCAACAGGTATATCCAATGAAATTGAGCCTGAGATAGCTAATCGTGATAAATTCAATCCTATAGAACTTTTTTGCAACGAAGTTGCAGCTAATGCTCTTATACCAAGTGAAATAATTTTAAATATTGACAGAACAGTTTTTAAGAACTCTCAAGACATTTTTAAAACAGCAAAAAACCTTGGTGTTAGTTCATTTGCATTTTTAGTTAGAGCATTAAATCTACAACTAGTAACAAATTCAGAATATAAAGTTCTTAAAAGACAAGCAGAAATTGACTATAAGGCATTTCTAAAAAGAGAAGCAGAAAAAAAGGCTGCCTTAAAATTAAAACAGAAGGAAAAGCCAGGGGGGCCGAATCCATACTTATTAAGATTAAACAAAAACAGCAGACTATTTACACAAGTTGTGCTTGATGCTTTAAGAAGTGGTTTTGTTCAACCAACACAAGCAAGTTTCCTATTGGGGACACCTTCTAATAACTTTCATAAACTTGAAGCACAAATATACAAATGAGTTCTACGGCACATATTTATTGTTTGGATGCCAACGTTCTCATTCAAGCTTGGCAAAAATATTATGCACCTGAAATTTGCCCTGACTATTGGGAGATTCTTAATGAATTAGGCAAACAAGGACGAATTTTCATAGCAGAAGAAGTTAAAAATGAAATTGTTGTTTCAGACGACAAGGAAAAAAAAGAAGATGACCTTTCAAAATGGTTAAAACGCAGTTCCATACCTGTCCATAAACCGACAGAAAATGTAATAAAGTGTTGGCAAAATATTATACAAGCAAATCCTTTACATAAACTACTTGTTGACAACGTTAAAGGCAGGTCACTTGCTGACCCTTGGGTTATTTCACACGCTTTAGACAAGAAAGCAACAGTCGTAACTAAAGAAAGTCCTATCATTTCACTGAATGCAAAAAAGCCTGTAACAATACCAAACGTTTGTAACAATATGGGAGTTCGTTGGATTGACGACTTCGCATTCGTTAAGGAAATAGGTCTTAAATTTTCATGCAGACTGTAAAAGAAGCACGAACCGCCAACACGGGTTTTGCGTCAGGCGGGGTGACGTGCAAACTTGGAGCTTTGTGCTACTATTCAAGTTCAGTGGGGGTTGACAGTTTTGCGCTCCGAAACCCGCCCGAACGCAAAGCCCAAACGTTGGCAGTAATTCTAAAAAACGACAGTGAACATCAAATCATTAGCAGAAATATTTAAACTATTAAGACCCAAATACTACAATATTCTGACAAGAATACTTGTGTTTGGTGGACTGACTCTGCTTTCAAAACCCATTTGGGTTGACATCCTCAATGTAGCTTTTAGTGAATTTAAAATTTCATTAATTGGTGAGTATGACTGGGCAGTTGGTTTGACAGTTATTGTGCTTGCTTTGACTTACAACACTATTCATAAATATTTAGACTTAAAATATGAAAAACCCAACATACCAGCATTCAATCAGACGGAATACAAATCATTTACTGACTTTGGAGAACTTTGCCAAGAAATTTTGCCAATCTTAAAAGACAATGAATACATATTTAAAACGACAGGACCTAATTCAGGACGTGATAACAAAGGAGAATTAAGAACTGATTTAACAATTTGGGAAGAGTTAAAGAAAGAAGTTATTAAGCCAAATAATGAAGCAATTAAAAACCTCATTAATGACAACAAGAAAATAATTCCATCAAAATATGAAAATGATTTTAAGAGAATGGTTTTACATATTGAAGCTTTTCAAAAACATATTGAAAATCCCGATTTCGACTATTCCGAATTTCAATTTCCAAAAAAGTTTCCAGATATAATTTTGACACAATGTTTTGAAAGTGCTAAAACGGATAGGAAGCTAAAACAGAAACTAAATTGGCTTTCAAAAAATTTGAAAACATTGAAATTATCAAAATGGATTGCTTTTGGCTCAGCAATTCTAACACCTAAAAAAGCAAGTGATTTTGACATTGCAATTTTATTAGATAAGGAAACAGACCTAAACGAAACGAACAAGAAAATTGAGAACATAAAGTTTGACTTTAAAGTGAAGTTTCGTAAACCACTTCATATCACAATATTTGAAGAAAATAGCAAAACAGAATTTTCAGCGTTCGTTGACTTTAACCAACTTAAAATTGAAAGTAAAAATGGGTAAAGACTTACATTATTCCATCAAACCCTTTATTGAACGGGCTTTAAATGGCCATTTTGCTGTTGAAAAAATCGAACTTGTTGACAATGACGAATACTATATTTATAGAGTTTATAGAAGGAATGGAGTGTCCGAAGTTATAGTTGTTCTTAGTGACGACTACTATTTTGGTTCTGCATCATTACAAAATAAACCTGACATCCTAAAAGACGGTGGGTTTTTCTTAATAGCAAGACCCGAAGCAAGTGGATTTGAAGGAAATGAACCGTTGGAAAAACTTGGAGTTGGAAAAATTGGAAAACTATTAGGGGCATTAAATAAAGAAGACTTTTGGAATTACGAACCACCAAAAAAGGACGAAAAGAAATAAGAACTACTGCCAACAGCACCTACCCAAAAGTGGCGGTTCNNAACAGCAGTTACAAGAAATTGCTAGGCTTGGGATTTATCAGAATTGGTAATTGTTGAAACAAAGTTTTGTCTATATTTGTAATTGACAGTGAATGAAGTACGCAACTTCTTGTAGCTGCGAAACGTTATGCCTCATGCTAAAACGACACTGACAATATTGACAGAATGAATGATAGACTTAAAAATATTTTTAACTTTTTAAACGAAAACAGACAGTTTAACCATACGTTGCAAGACAGGTTTTACAAATCAGTTATTTCACCTTACAACGACAAGACAGAAAAGATTATATCACTGCTTTATCATATTGCAAACACTCAAAGCCAACCCAAAATTGACAGTCTTGCAAGTTTTTACAAAAACATATTTCAGGACACTAGTTGTATGACTTCAATGCGCAAATTCATTCACAAAATAAATCCAAACCAACCATTAAACTTTGACAGTCTTTACAACGGCATGAAAAATCAAGAAGGATGGGGAAAAAAGACTGCTGCACTATTTACAAAAAGTATTTATCACCTACACAATGGACAATACTCAGAAAACTTAAAAATATGGGATGATGTTCCAAACACGATTTCCAATAATGACATTTTTTATTTACCGGTTGACGCAGTAATAATTGCTATTTTCAAAAAGTTAGACAATTCCAAAAATTGGGACTTTGACAAAGTGAACAACATCCTTAAATCAAAGTATAACGGACAACAAATTGAAGTTTGGGACGACTTATGGTTTTGGGGGTTTATGACACAAAATGGTTCGGGTGACAACAGAACATTTGAATGGAATGAAAACAAATATTGGGCTTTAAAAGAAAGTGACAAAAACAACGAAATGATAGAAACTATTAAAGCAAAGGCACAAGACTTTTTGAATTTATTGACAAATGACAACTGACAGAAAAGAAGCACGAAGGCATAACAGCACCTACACGCATTGGGGGGGGGTAAGTGATTCTATGACAGTTTTGTACATCCAATGAAGTTTGGTGCTAAAAATCCCCGCCTGCGCAAAGCGCCAAAACGTTAGCATTAAACATAAAGACATACTACAAGAGACAAAAGATGGGTAAAAAATTAACAGTTTATATGATTGACGGTACCGAATACGGGCCAAGACTAAGCGAAATTGGTAATTGGGTTGGAAAAGCTATTTACAGCCCAAGGGCATCAATAAGTAAAATCATGTCAAGGCAGGAATTTGATAATCCTGGAATTTACTTTTTAAAAGGTGATCCATCAGAAGATGCTTTTGATGAGAGAATTTATATTGGAGAGGCGGAGAATATTCGTGTTAGAATAAAACAACATCTTAGCGATCCAAATAAAGACTTTAAAGAATTAGTTTTTTCGTGAGCAAAGATGAATTATTGACAAAGACTCAAATAAAATATTTGGAATCCAGACTTGTTCAATTAGCATTAGATGCAAAAACAGCACAAATAGAGAATGGAACCTCTCCAAGTATTCCGACACTACATGAAGCTGACATTTCAGACATGGAGTATTTTCTTGAGCAAATGAAACTTATTCTTCCAGTTATGGGATTTAAATTTCTTATTCCATCAACTGTAAAAACTGCACCTGAGTCAAACGAATTTGAGAAAGATGTAGGCCATGAAATATACTTTATAAAAACAAAGTCTTTTAAAGCTTCAATGATTGAAACCGACCAAGGTTATATTGTTTTAAAAGGTAGTGAAGGTAAAAAAGAGCTTTCTCCATCATGTACAGACACTTATCGTAACATGAGAAAGAAACTAAAAGAAACTAAAATACTTATTGAGGATCAAGACAAATTAGTGTTTGCTGAGGATGCAATCTTTAACAGTCCGAGTGCAGCAGCAAACATGGTTTTAGGACGAAATTCCAATGGATTTACGGAGTGGGTTAACAAAAGCGGAAAAACTTTTAAGGATATACAAGACAAATTAATGAATAACTAATGCTAACAAAAACTATATGTTAATTGCCGTTTCCGTGCTGACAACGAGCCAAGTAGCCCGCAACAACGGCGGTGCTGAAGGCTCCCCATATTTATTGAAAACTTAAAAATATGAATGAAGGAATATACGAAGAGTTGGTAACACAACTTGTTTCACAAAAAATATACAACTTAGACAATGAGAAGTATTTTATAAAAAAAACAAGCATAGATAAGGAAGAAGCGGCAGTCATTCTGTCAAAACATCTATCGCAAACCATAAAAGATGCCTTGAATTATGTCAAAGGTGAAAACAAAATTGAAATTCAAATTGAAATCGCTAACAAAATCATTTTATTTCTAAAAGAGGAATTAAAAAAGGAAGAGTTTGACAACGACTTAATATCCATTGAGGGTGAAATTCTAAAAGCCGTTTTTTCCAAAATAGATAGTCATTTTTCAGACTTAGATTTGCATCTGAAAGAAATCACCCCATACACAAGATTGACTTCTAGTGAATTATTTACAGGAGGTAACGTTGGCCTATCGCTTGAAAGTGAACTAAAAAAGGAGATACTCTCCTCCAATCGCATTGATTTTCTTGTCTCTTTCATAAAATTCAAAGGAATTATAATTCTTGAAAGAGAATTGAAAGAATTTACTCAAAGGGGTGGGCAGTTAAGAGTTATTACAACAACGTATATGGGTGCATCTGACTATAAGGCAATTCAATTGCTTTCCAGACTACAAAACACACAAATTAAGATATCTTATAACCAAGGGAACGAAAGACTCCATGCAAAAGCCTATCTATTCAAGAGAGATACCGGCTTTCATACTGGGTACATTGGCTCATCAAATTTTTCAAGATCTGCATTAACTGATGGCTTAGAATGGAATTTAAAAATCACAACAAAAGAGGTAAGTCATATCATAGATAAATTTCAGAAAACTTTTGATTCATATTGGCAAAGTGATGATTTTGAATTATTTGAGGATGACATTCACAATGAAAAATTGATCCAATCCTTAAAACAAGGTAAATCAAGGCAGAATATCGATTTAAATCTGTCCTTTTTTGACATCAAACCTTTCCCTTTCCAATCAGAAATATTGGAAAAACTTGAAGTTGAACGTAATGTTCATCATAGACACAAGAACCTAGTTGTTGCTGCTACAGGGACCGGCAAAACTGTAATCTCCGCATTTGATTATAAAAGATTCAAGAACGAGAACCAATCAGCCAAACTGCTTTTTCTTGCACATAGAAGAGAAATATTACTGCAATCGATTTCGATTTTTAAGGGCATCTTAAGAGATAATAATTTCGGTGAATTATGGTTTGATGGAGTAGTGCCAAATTCATTTGAATTTGTTTTTGCCTCTGTTCAAACAGTAAACAATCAATTAAAAGAAATTAGCTTATCTCCCGAGTACTTTGATTATATTGTAATTGATGAGTGTCATCATCTCACTGCTAGTAGCTATAGAGAGATAATAAAATATTTCACACCCAAAGTACTTTTAGGTTTAACAGCAACACCAGAGAGAATGGACGGTGGCGACATTCAAGAGGATTTTCATAATAGAATTGCTGCAGAGATTCGATTGCCAGAAGCATTAAACAGAAAGCTTCTTTGCCCATTTCAATATTTTGGAATATCGGACAGTATTGATCTTTCGAACGTAGGTTGGGAAAGGGGTAGATATGTAACTAGCGAATTATCTTCAGTTTATACGGCAAATAATAGAAGGGTTAGAGAAATTATTGATGCCCTTGAGAAATACACAAAAGATATCAACGATATTCGTGCAATTGGTTTTTGTGTGACGATGGAGCATGCAAAGTTTATGGCAGAGAAATTCATTTTTGCAGGATTAAAAGCAGATTATTTAACCAGTTCAAATAATCAAAACCGTGACTTGGTGCGAACCCAATTGCTTAAAAAGGAAATTAATTACCTATTCGTTGTCGATATATTTAATGAAGGAGTTGACATACCTGAAATAGATACTGTATTATTTTTAAGACCAACTGAGAGTTTAACAATATTCCTTCAGCAACTTGGGCGCGGATTGCGATTAGCCGACAACAAGGATTGCTTAACTGTCCTAGATTTTGTAGGAAACGCAAGACCAGAATACAGTTTTGAGAACAAGTTCAGGGCAATGATAGGGAAAACTGCAACTGCTGTCAAAAAAGAAATTGAAGATAATTTTCCGCATTTACCCTTGGGGTGCTCAATAATTTTAGAAAAAAAAGTAAAGCAGGTTATTCTGAAAAACATAACTGAAGCCACTTCTTTAAATCGAATGAAGATTGTACAGAAAATTCAAAATTTTCATCACCATACAACCCTAGAATTTAATCTGAAGAATTTTATAGAATTTAATAATATCCCAATTCAATTGATCTATAGACTAGGAGGTTGGAAAAAGCTTTGCAATGAAGCAGGAAAATTGAAAAATTTTAATGATATCTATGTCACTGATATTGTTCAATCGATTAAAAATAAATGGCTATCATGTAGTTCATTATCCTATTTTCAGTTCATTTTAAACCTTGCACAGAAAGATTTTAAAATATCAATAAATGATTTTAGAGAAAACGAAAAACAAATGTTATTGATGTTATATTATGATATTTGGAAAACAGCTGGCCGATTTTCTTCCTTAGAATTTAGTATTCAAGAAATAGGTCGAAACAAAGTTATGGTTGATGAAATAAAGGAGGTACTTGAATTTCTAATAGATAGTATCGATTTTAAAGAGATTGAAATCAACCTACCTTACAACCAACCTTTAAAAGTGCATTCTCGATATACAAGAGATCAAATTTTAGCTGCTTTTGGCTTAAGTACTTTTGAAAGGAAATCATCAAGTCGAGAAGGGATAGCTGAAAATTCAGCATTAAACACAGAATTACTTTTTATTAATCTAATAAAGTCAGAGGAAAATTTTTCACCAACTACTATGTATGATGATTATGCGATCAATGAGACATTGTTTCATTGGCAAAGTCAAAATTCAGCAGGACCTACAACGCCCAAAGGACTCTCTTATATAAAACATAAAGAATCAAATAAAAAAATATTACTATTTGTAAGAGAAAAAAACAAAGACGAATTTGGAAACACTATGGGTTATGTTTTTGTTGGAGAGGGAGAATTGCGAGATCATTACGGTGCAAAACCTATGAATATTAAGTGGGAATTGAATGAATCCCTGCCTCACTTCTTATGGAAAGATGCTGCGAAACTTAGAGTCGGTTGATAAACAACCATACATTT
>DIUJ01000039.1 GCA_002422315.1 Bacteroidetes bacterium UBA6161 | reverse complement strand
TGAACACCCAAGAAAAGGACAATGAGATTTATGGGGAAGGTAATTCCTACTCTGCAGAGTATTGGCAGTATGATGCGAGATTGGGTAGAAGATGGAATGTGGACCCGAAGGATGTACCGTCTTTTTCTCCTTATAGCTGTTTTGCAAATAACCCTATTTGGTTTAGTGATGTTGCTGGCGATAGTCCTATTGTTGTTGAACCCCCAACTAGACACAAAATACAAAAAGGAGAAACATTATCTGTCATAGCCAAGCAATCAGGAACATCCGTTACAAATTTAGTTAAATGGAATAATATAAAAGATCCAAATAAAATTTATGCAGGTGAGGAATTGATAGTGTCAGATCCTACTAGTTATAAAGAATTTTCAAATCAAAAAATAGGAGAGACATTTAAAAAAGATCAAGATATTTTAACGTTCTTTGGTGATGATTTTGATGTTACAGTAGACAAGTCTGGTGATTGGGATAAACTTGAAGCTCTATCTTGGTTTTTTGATGTCCTTACTTTTGGGTATTCAACAATAAAAACTACACCTCCTCGCACAAAAGGATTTAATAAAACTGCAATTACACAATCAAATAATGTACTACAGACCTCAAATACACTTGCAGGTGGTAATAGAATTACACAGTATTCATATAGGGGTACTAGTTTTAAAGTCCAATCAAGTCATGGTTATGACCGAACACATTCAACAGGCTTGATAACCAGAAAAGTATCTTTTCAAGAAGTTGAAACAACAATCATTAAAAATGCTTACACAAATAGACTTTCTATACCACAAGGCAAACCAGGTGTACAACCTTTTACAGGTAAAATAACAGTTGGTGGACAGAATATAGGATATACCGCTACAAAAACAAATAGCAGAATAAATATAGGAACATATTATCCTGTTAAATAATACAAAATGAATAACAAACTTTTAGATATAATAGAAAACATAGTCAATATTAAAGATAATAACTTGGAAGAGTTAGCAAAAATTACTTTTACTTTTTTGGAAGAATTATCTGTTAGCTCACCAGAAGATATTAAATACATGATAGAATATGTTTATGAAAAACACTATATGGAATTCCCTTTTGGGTTAAAACTAATTGCATTTAGATTATTAGTTCTATTAAAACCTGATGATATAGAGGTTAAAATTTGGGCAAAAGCAGATGCCGAAATGTTTGGAGGACCGGAATGGAAAGAGAATGTAAATAAGTGGTAAGGGTTGTAAAATGTTATATTAAACATTATATTTTAGCTGATTTACTGTAGTATCAATTTAAAAAAAAATAATTTACAAGTTACAGAAAAATCACCTTTTCAAACTCATTTCTACGCTTGGCCTTGGGCAAGGATTTGACTTTTACCAAGAAACTAGTACTCAAAGAACACCTCCCGTTCTCGCTCACATCTTGCGATTTAGCTAACAACTGTCTCTTGCGTGTAAAATTAAACTGCTTTTGATATTTTCAAAAAAGCGTGTTTTCAAAACTTTTTCCCTACCTTCGCTTTNNAGTGTTTCCAAGGGGGAGTATAGGTATGGGTTTAATGGCAAAGAGACAGATAATGAAACTGGACTGCAGGATTATGGGTTTAGAATTTACAATCCATCTATTGGCAAGTTTTTGAGTGTGGATCCATTAAGTAGGGATTATCCATGGAATAGTACTTATGCTTTTGCAGAAAACAGACCTATTGATGGTGTTGATTTGGAAGGCTTAGAATATGTAAGTGCAGTCAACTGGGCAAGTACAAATATTGGTAATTATTCAATACCTTTTATGTATGATAAAGATGCACCACCCACATTTAAAAGCCTTAAAAAATCAACTTGGAAAGATGTAATTAATGGTAGTATGTACTGTGCTACTTCTACCGCATTAAGTTACGCACAAGCCAATCCTAAAGTTGCTGAATATTTATTAGAGAAGTGGCCTGACATTACATTATTTCTAACAAAGGATTCATATACTCCAAGTCGAGATGTCTTAAAAGAAGGCCCCTATTATTTTACAGGAGAAGAAGTTAATCAATGTTTGAATTCGGGAAGGTATGGTGGTAACGGTTATAGTAAAACCCCAAAAATTATAAAGGCTAATTACGTATGTTACAATGCAGAGTATTACTCTCTTAATATCAACTATGGAATTACTATTATGAGAGTAATGATTAAGTTTTTATTACCTGCATTTCAACAAACAGTTATAGAGAACTTTGCTTTATCAAAATCTGGCTGTGAAGAATTGGTTTCTGTATTCAATTCATACAGCCATACTTTTGGAGTAATAGGTGTTAACTATGACCGTATTAGTCAAAAAAATTATGGAAGATATATGTCAGAAGTATCATACACTAACCAAGAAATAACCCCACAAATAGCTAGACCTGACTCTGGCTTATCGAACAGAATACTTATACCCAATGAAAAAAACGTTACCATACCTCTTTTTGATTAAGTTGCTGTTGTATTCTAGTATCTTTTTCGTAGCCTGTAACCATAAAGAGGTTCAAAACCAGGCGTCCTTACCTGTGACCGACAGTAGCAATAAAGTCGAACCACCATTTAAAGTTACATTGATAAGTAATAGCAAAGATATATACGTAGTGCTAGGTGACACCGTTCGTACAGGCCGTGGACGGGGCTATGGCGGTGCTGGTGACAAAGCATTGTTTGTGGAGTTATATAAAAATGGAGAATTTTTGTTTAGCGGTTCTCAGTGGCCGTGCGACCGTTGTGTTACATCGTTAGATGACTTTGAGTCTTATCCATGTATTATGAACAACGGCAAAGCCTATGATATATTTGTGCTTGCTGATGAGAAGCTTATTATCGTCAGTCATTTCGAATATTTTTTGTACTATAAAAATACATTTGGATATTGGATGCCTTTTACGATAGATATTTATCCTAAATACATTAGCAGATTTACACATATTGAAGTGTTTCCCGAAAAGAAAAAATTGGCCTTTGTTGGAGAAAATACAGATTTGGCAGGAAATCACTACAAAGGAGATTCTTTGGTTATAAGCTATAAAAATGATGTGTTTGAAATAGACCAATATTACCCTAAATCAAAGCATCTAGGTATTACATATCAAGAATAAAATCCGTTTATTTCTTTTGATTGGTCTTTCTTGCGTAATATAAAATATCGGTTCTTTCAAACTCTCCAATTTGCTCTCAGCATCGGTTTGTTTTTGGCGTTCTTTTTCAATTGCGGTTCTAACGCTTCTGAAAAAATACATTGGAAAATATACAATATGATAGACACTACAGTCGTTATCAATTTTTTAAATTCAAAAATATATGCCGAAAAATTCCTCATGCCTTGACTCCAAGCCAATGATTAAGCTTGGTGATGATGAAAACATTTGGGATTTTTTCAACCACACCCCCGGAGACCCTTGGCCTCCTTTAACACCTGCCCCAACAAGCACCCCGAGATTTAGAAAAGACCCTAGCCTCCAATCAGATTATGTTCCTTATGCAGGTGCAGCCCCAATTTCAGTTCGTGGTATCATAAAAAATGTAACACATAGGGTATTGCCAACTGATTCTGTAATTGTGGATTCTATACTTGGTCAAGGAGAGGCTTTGGATTGCTTTAATTTGAAAGCACAAGATGCTGTTGTATTAAAAGCAAATCTTGAAAATGAAATTATGCAACAAAGTATTGAGATTATCAATTCAATCACCGATCCCGTTGAAAAAGCAACAATGTACAAAAAGGTATTTGGGAATTGTTGTGATGTGTCTCAAAGTGGAGGCTGTGGTTGTAATTGTGGTTCAACAGTAACTCCAACTAATCCTTAAACCTAAAAAATAGTGTTATGAGCAGTTTTGAATTTTGGAAAAATGAATTTAAAAAGATAATGAATACAGAAAAGTTGTTTAAAAGTCCTGAACCAAAAGGTGGAATTAACAATCTTAATAATAAAACTTTCTCTTCTCCTTATGAGGTGATGAGCAAATACCCGACTCCTCTTAAACGATACAGTAATGAACAAAATGAATGTGCCATAAGAGTTTCAATTGCTTTATTAGATAATAATATTGATATATCTGGCTCTGGAAGATTCCGTCCATTAGTCAAAATTAATGACGGAAGAATGGCTCAGCCTAGTGCAGCAGGACTAGCAGATTGGTTAAGCATTACAATAGGAAGACCAAAGATACATACACATCCAACAGGGCAATGGCAAGAAAGTGACTTTATCAACAAAGAAGGGTTAATTTATTTTGCACACCCAAGTAATCCAAACAGAGGTGGTGATGGTCCGGGTCATATAGATGTTATTTCTAACAGTGAAATAGGTAGTAATTTTTATCCTAATAAGAAAATTTGGTTTTGGGAATGGGAGAATGGAATTTACATAAAAAGCTAAATGGAATGAGCAAGTATTTATTAATATTGTTTTTAGTAGCAGCCATGTCTTGTACTTCGCAAAAACAAGAGAGCATCTATAATGGAGGGATATTTGTTGCCGACACGGTCATAAAAGATAGAGAACAGGAATTCAACCATGTTTTCCCGATTCTTGCGCTCAGAATTGATACCAAAAAGGAAGACACCTTGTTAATCAAATACAAATTTGGGCGAGAAGCTCTTATGGATATAGATGCTGTATATAATAAAGACTGCAACTGTTTTATTTTTCTAACAAAGTTACTATTTGCGCCCAATGGTTCAGTGCGAAGATTTGCTTCTTTATATGTATTGCCTGATGACAAAATAAAGATAACATTTTCCGAATGTGATACTTTGAAAGAGTATTTTTACTCTCTTACTTATATAGATAAGGTAAATCTTAAAACACACAGAGATGTGTATTATGCAGAACAAGGTTTTAAATTATTTAAATAATAAATTAGTATTGCAACTATTTCTTATTGGCAAATGAATTATGAAAAAAAATCTGTAATCAACATCATTACCGACCCCATTGAAAAAGCAACAATGTACAAAAAAGCATCTGTTAGCTTTTAAGAAGCATTTGGTTTTAGCTAATAAGTGTGGGTTGATAGTAAATAGGCGTTGCTTTTTGGCTAGGGGGTATTTGTGATTTGCTAGGGAGTGATGGACGGTGGCGAAAAGGGTGGAGGTTGTTTTGGGGGATTTAGGGTTTGGATTTTTGGGGGAATGGTGTATGTTTGCGGGGGGTAAATAAAATAAAACCATGAGTTATATTAAAATATTAAAAAAAGATGAATTCATTTTTAGAATATTAATTTCAGAATCAAGTGAATATCATGGATTGGAAGGCATGATTGACCTTTCTGGCAATTTATCAAGTACAGTGTCAATAATTGCAGTTAAAGAGTCAAGTTCTACATGTATAATTTATTGCAAGGGTAATAACCATTCTGATTTTATGGGTATTGAAAGTCATTTTAAAGTTAAAACTGAAATGTTGTAATATTACTTTTTATTGTCGCAAATAATAGGTTGATGTCGAAATGAAAAATTGTAAACTTTGTGGATTAGAAAAGGAGCTGATAAAAGCTCATATTATACCTGAATTCATGTATCAGAACTTGTATAATGAAGACCATCGATTTTATGAATTCTCGGTTCAAGATATTCTGGATGGAAAAAAATTAAAACCGTTTGTACAAATAGGAGAGTTTGACAAAAATATTTTATGTTCAGTATGTGATAACGAAAGACTTGGAAGTTTAGAAAAGTATGCACAAAAGGTTCTTTTCGGGAAAAATCTTAACCCAAATGAAGCTCCTGATTGTCAAAACTATGAATTGGAAGGCTTTGAGTTTTCCGAATGTAAAAATGTGGATTATAAAAAGTTTAAATTATTTTTGCTATCTATACTATGGCGTTCGCATATAACCGTAAGAGAAAAATTTGATTCAGTTGATTTAGGTCCTCACGCTGATAAAATTAAAGAAATGATATGGAATAATAATGCAGGTGAAGAATTAGAATACCCGATAACGACAACAAGCTTTATTCGTGCAGACTACCATTATAAAGATTTAATTCTCGAACCAAGAAGAATGAGAAGTAAAGAAGGAATTAATTCTTATATTTTTTCTATTGGTTCATTTCAGTTTCACTTTTATGTAAATTCAACCAACCATAGATTACCTGAATTTGTATATGAAATGACATTGAAAAAAGATAACACAATGAGAATAATTCATTTAAAAAATGCTATGGAAACAGCTCTAATAAAAAAGCTTGTTGAATGACTTTTTCTAGCCTTTGAGGGTATTAATGCCCGCAAATTTCCAAGCCTCTCTAACTTTCACTCTCACCCTCCCCAATCTTCCATAAACATTCAACCACGTTGTGGTTGCGTTGGTGTTTGTTAATCTGAACCACCGATTGGCATCGGTGGCTATTCACATTCAATCCACCCCCGCTCTCGCCGCATCTTGCAAACGAACTCTTACTTTGCCTCTGACATCTCTTACAATTAGTCTCCTATTTATTAATCCCAAAGATATACAGCCTCGAATTTATTCATTTTTCAAAGTGGATACTGCATTTATATTTTATCACTCGCAAGATGCGAACGATAACGGAGGGAATTTGCTACAATATTTCTTCGTTAGAATTAAAAGTCTCCACATACAATCCCTTTAGACAGATTTATAAAAAAAGCCTTAATGATTCGATTACCTCACCATTACAAACTCATTTTCCCTCTGATAGGCGTGCTTTCGCTCAGGTTGGTATTTGCCACCAACCAGCTAATAAGATTTGAGCTAGGCTTTCAGCCTGTGGTGCATGTTCTTTGTCAAATAAACTAAGGCCTCGCCTTCGGTTATGCTAAGCTAGGCTTTCAGTCTGTGTAAGTACGATTAATCATCTGCTAGCTGGCTCTGAGTGGGCTGTTTTTTCCTGAAAAACAATTGTGTATTTTCAGCCTGTGTAATCCATATCAATCATCCTCTACTGCGCCCTGAAAGGGCAATTTATTTCCGCTCAAGGTATGGCCTTGGGCTATAAGGCAACGACAATCTACGCCCTGAAATGGCAACTTACTAATTCTTCAAAATCGAAATATCTTTGGTAGTGAATGGAGTGTATGTGAAAATAATTGCTACTACAACTTAATCTTTATTCAACCCAAAATACGCATTAGCGTATTTTGCCCTTTGGGCTGACGAAAATCAAAGATTTTGTCAGGGTTAACCCTAACAAAAAATTGCTCAAAAAGCAATTTTTTCGTCATTTCTGCATTAGAATTTTCTAATGCAGAATTAGGGTTCAATCAGCTTAGCTATGTCACTTCATACATTAGTAATAAAAATTTATAAAAAAAGCCTTGCAAAAGCAAGGCTCATTGTGGAGCTGCGGAGAGTCGAACTCCGGTCCGGAGAGAGAATTAGATGGCGCTTTCTACATGTTTATCATCAGATTAATTTCGCTAAAAATAGGTTTGTTGAACACCTAAATCTTTAACTATCCTACGCAATAATGTAGCTTGTTGGTAGAAATGGCAAACCACATATCCCGGCAAGGATGATTGCCTTATGAAGAGGACGGCCGAGACAAAGTCACTCTAAAGACAACATGCGCTTAAAAACTATTAAGCAGCAAGGGCGTAGTTATTTTCGCCGTTTGTTGTTTTTGAACCCGGGATTTAAGAGCCTCGGTTCAGCGCTCTACATGCTTACACCCCAATTGCGGTCCCGTCAATACCAGGTCAGCCCCATGGGACTGCAAAGATACAACAAAAATTGCTTTTCCCCACCTCATTGTTCCCTTTTGTATGCTTTGCAACAGGCATTTGCTTCTAACCTATTTTGGATACTACAGTTTTTTTTAAGGATAGTTTTTTCAACCATAGGCATTTCTTTTTTGCCCCTCACAACAAAATTGTATTACCTTCGTTCCATTACAAGCCTATGACCACCACAACTTATGACCAAAAACTGAAAGAAGTAGCACAGCATTTGCATGGTAACGATATACAATTGGCTTACCGTCGTTTGTTGGACTGTGTACTAGAAGTTTCCGATGTAGAAACCCTTCGCAAAGCTTTAGAGTTTTGTGATTGGTTCGAAAAAAACCAAAAATCTGATTCCTTAGGTTTAATTAGCGAAGGTTTTCAAGAGTTTATAAAACATTTAGAAAAAGTATACGCATCGCACATTGTCCCTCATAAGCAGGAAAAACCTCTCTTGCAACTAGAAAATATATCGAAAACATATAAGAATGGTTCTTTTGGATTACATAAAATTTCTTTAGAACTCCATGAAGGCGAAATTATTGGCTTAGTTGGGGAAAACGGCAATGGCAAAACCACCCTTTTGCGCCTTGTAGCAAACGAACTAAAAGCCGATAATGGCAAAATTCAATATGCCTTTGCGGACTCCAGTGACGATTATATATTACGAACCAAGCTTGTATACATAGAACAACGTATCCCTAGATGGTATGGAACCCTAATGGAAAATCTTTATTTTACACTAAGCATGTATGGTTATAGTGGCGAACAAAACACTCTACGAGCGGAATTAATGGTAGCCCGACTTGGGCTTAGGCCTTTCCGAAACCTTACCTGGAACCAAATTTCTTCTGGATACAAAACTAGATTTGAACTGGCTAAAAACTTACTCAGAAGCCCTAATATTTTGTTGCTTGACGAGCCTTTGGCAAACCTAGATATACTCTCGCAACAAACCATTCTTCAAGACCTAAAGTTTATGTCGAGCTCTGTAAACCACCCTTTTGGTATGATATTAAGCAGTCAACATATATATGAAGTGGAAAAGGTATCCGACAAGGTGGTGTATTTAAAAGCAGGTAGGGCGCAGTATAAGGAGTCGCCAAATAAGACAGATAGCGATGAAAGTGAAAGCCAAATAAAACCAACAAAGCTTTACGAGCTAGAGTTGCAAGGAGCTACTAAAGAACAACTCACCAACGAGTTAAGAAGCATTGGAGTAAAACAAATCTCTTTCAATGGCGGTGTCTTTTTAATAGAATGCGACGCTTCTGTAAGCCTCAATGATTTTTTATTGTGTCTTGCAAACAGTAATTTACAATTGATATACCTAAGGGATATTTCAGCTTCCTCTAGAAGATTTTTCCTATAATTTAACTTGAAAACATTATGTTTAAAAAAATAGATACTTATTTGCTCACGCATTACCCTCTAATCTGGAATACAAAAGCACTTTGGGTAAGCTTAGTTTCCCTTAGCATTCACCTTTTGTTTTACTTGGCAGGTTTGTTTACCATGTTCTCTTGGAGCGAATTTACGGACTATAATCCTTGGTCTCCGGATTTTGGGGCGGGAATGCTTTCTGTGGCGCTTTCTCTTTTAATTCTTGTACTTTGGCTTTTTCATTATCTCAAAAACAATGCGTTCAAAGTATTTTATCCTTTAGACAAAATATACCTCATAAAAGAATTCCTCCTTATTTTTTTCCTTTTGCTTATTAGTACTACCTTTTTCTGGACAAACCAATGGGGTAAAACACATGCAGGAAGATTCTTTTCTGCTAAAATAAATTTAGTGGAAGAGGCCAATACCATAAATATGGCCATGAATTTTTTACCTACGGAAGCATACCATTTTGACTACAGCAACCGATGCAATGAAAATTTCACATCTGGACCAATTGAAAATCAATATTCCGATACAGAGACTATAGAATATCCTGCTGAAGAAACATACTCAGACGAACCAAGTAGCAATAGGATATACAGCTATTTATACTACTGCCACACCTATATTTCCGAGAGCTATATTAAGAGCCAAAAAGGGTATTGGGATATGAAAACCAGAAGGCAGAAAGCAGACAGATGGCTTAAAGAAGGTCACAAAGATTCTATCAAACAGGTGATACATGCTTATTTGAAATTACATAAAAAATTTGACTTGGATTACAATCTTAATGTAGACAAATGGGTGGATGGAATATTTAAAAAAGCACCAAAATTTGAGTTTTATAGCGATGAAACACTTAGTTCGGGATATGACTATTCCTATCCCAATGCGTCGTATATAGCATATTGGAATATGAATACGATAATAGGCAATGTTGCAGAATGCAGAGTGAGTGTTTTTAACCCAGAGGGGATTTTAGGATGGATTTATACAGCATTAGGGTTAAGTTTAGTTCTTTTTGGGTTTAGAACCTTAGGGATAAGGACCTGGTTTATTACCTTAGTAGGTAGCATTCTTTTAAGTATTTTTATACCATTATTTTCTGTTTTGGTAATGCAATCAGAAGAATTGGTGGTTATGGGTTTCTTGTTGTTGTTGGGTGCCGTATTTGTATTTTTTGCCTTAGGTCAAATAGCCCAAAGAAGTCTTAAAACCTTTGCAGGAGTAGTATTGTATTGGGCTATACTAGGTTTGCAAGCGTACTTTTTTCTTATCGCTCTATTTGTAATGGAACTAGACAAACCCGACTACAATCTACCCTACGACCAAAGAGAATTGTTAAACCCTACCTACCATTTCATACAAGACCACATGATGCAAATAGGGTATATAAATGCACTAGTAGGATTTGTTTTAATACTCCTTTTTTATATTCCAATGGTATACAAGTGGAAAGGGATTCCTGAAGAGTAAATACAAATACTTGATGCAAGATTTGCCCATAAACAGGGAAGAGAGGCCCTTCGGAACTCTACGGATAGAGTAGGTATGGCTGAAAAAGCAGTAGCCTAAATAAATAAATCTTTTCTTTTCAGACAGGTGGAAATTAGAGTATAATTGTGTAGTCCAAGACTACACGCTATTGTAAATCCGTAGAGCCCTTCGGAACTCTACGGATAGAGAGTGGTATGGCTGAAAAAGCAGTAGCCTAAATGATAAAAAAATCTTCTCTTTTCAGACGGGTGAAAATTAGAGTATAATTGTGTAGTCCAAGACTACACGCTATTGTAAATCCGTAGAGCCCTTCGGAACTCTACGGATAGAGAGGACATAATACGAATCCATTGGTTACCTGTATTGTCTGCTCTACTAACCCACTACTGTACCATAAGGTTACAGCCCCTTATGTCGCTATAATCGCTTCTTCCTAATATTTCAAACTCTGAGGGAGAGTGTATATGGGCTATATCGTCTAAGGCCAAAAAAGCACAGGAGTCTTTATTTGCCAAGTCTATTATGTTTAAGAGTTTATTTCGGCCTCTATCTACCAATGAAAATGGATCTTGTATGTCCCTGCCCAAAACCCTTACACTAGGGGGACAATAAAATTTTTCACCACCCTGGGTATAGCACTGACTTAACATTTCTGTCATTCCGTATTCAGAGAATATAGCCTTAGGTTTCAAGCTTTTTTGCAGGATTTCGTGCAATTCTTTTCTTGTAATTTCTGCTCTTCTTCCTTTCATACCCCCTGTTTCTATAACCATTGTATTGGGGAGTTCAAGATTGAAATTTTCAGACAAATCCAAAAGCGCATAGCTTACCCCCCATAATATACTAGGTATACCTTTACGGTTATTTTTTTGGAGTTTTTGTACCAAGTCTTGATGGTTGTGTAAATAAAAACCGCTCTCGGCAAATGCACTTTGGCCTATAAAATGCTGCACCATGCTTACTAAGCTAGAACCTTCTCTTTCTAGATAGGATGGCAGTAAAGCTAAATGACAATAGGATGAAATGTCTTTAAAAATAAAATTGAAACAAGATTCGGTATGCTTTAAATATTCTTTAAGGTTGTAGACAAAATGCCTTGAAGGGCTCCCTCCTGAAGTGGTACTACTTAAGAAAACTGTTTCCTCTTGCCTATTGCTGCAACTTACTTTATGGGTTTTAAAAAACGAAACAGGCAGAAAAGTAAGGTCTTTGATAGAATTTACTGGGATATTGTATCGGTTGGTCAACTGCAAATACCTTTTCAAGACAGGATTTTGATTTTTTTGAAAAGCATACAGTGCCAATGCTTCCTTTTCAAAATCAGAATTATTTGTTAGATTTGTAAATGTTAACTCAAAAGAATTGGCCATGCTAATAAAAGTCGCTTCAAAAGTAAGTATCCTTTTTGTTTTATTTCTTTTCTTGTCTTGTAAAGAAGATTTTTCTTCTATCTCGCCCATTCCTTTGTTAAAATCAGAAGGGGCTCAAGTATACAAGGCTTCCTCTCGTGTTGGCGACTCCTTGATAGTATTGAGGTATAGTTTCGAGGATGGAGACGGGGATATTGGTTACGCAGAAGATGACTTATTTGCCCCAGCTAATTTTCTTGTTAAATTTTATGAAATAGAAAATGGCGAGAAAAAACCATATCTTATTGGGGGACTAGACACACTCACATTTAACGAGCGCCTACCTATTATCACTCCCACAGGCAAGGATAAAAGTATAAAAGCACTCTTCGAGGTATATATCCCGGTACCTATTTTCCTTGGTTACACTCCCGATTCTGTTCTCTTTGAATCTAGGCTTGAAGACAGGGCTATGAACAGCAGCAATACAGTGGCTACGGAAGCAATTAAACTAAATTATTGAACAAGGGTCATTTGTACATGGTCAATATTTGCTTCCTCAAAAACATCAGAACTTCTTTTAAATCCGTATTTTGAATAAAAATCTTCCACTTGGATTTGCGCATTAAGGTATATTTTCTTTGTATGGTCTATCTGTTTTAGAACATAGTTTAGAAGTTCTGCTCCTATTCCCCGATTCCTGTATGGTAAAATTACAGCAAATCTCTCAAGTTTTAAACCGTTTTCTGTTTCTCTAACCCTACAACAAGCCACGCTAATTCCATTCTGTTTTACAATAAAGTGTGCACAAAGTGGGTCCAATCCATCATACTCCAAATCCTTGTCAACTCCTTGTTCCTGAATAAAAACAGCATCTCTTATATGCAAAGTTTCCTCATATTCCGCTTCGTTTTCCACTTTTTTGTACTCCATAGGGTTTTGTTTTGGGTCAAAATTAATTGTTTTTCGCGAAAAAAAAGGAAGATTTAGTCGATAAAATCAAAAATAAACACAAAAACAAAAAGTATTACTTTTTGATTTTCAGCTCTTTAAAAAATATTAACCTAGAATTAATCTAAAATATTGCAAGCATTGCAACTTTTTATTTTATTTTTGTGTCATTATTAAAGAACAAAAAACGGCACATTTTTTGGATAATAAAAAAACAAACACACAGCTATGATTAAAGAACTACTAATGAACAAAAAAAGAATCGGCGTATTGTTACTCTTTATAATGTTCCAATTTGGAACATTGGTAACTCCTGCGCTTGGTTCAGGAAGCAATCCTTTACAATTCAAGGTTTATCCTTCAGAAATTAAAGAAGATTATTTTACAATTAATTTTGACAACTTTACGGAAGGAGAAGTAGAGGTTAAAATAATTAATTTGATAGGCACAGAGGTTCCTGTGATACTTCACAAGAAGCCAGACGGAAGCTATAGGGTAGAATTTACCAATACTCCTAGCAATGGGATATACATAGTAAGGGTTACCAAAGGCAGAGACCAAGGAACACAGAGAGTGGTAGTTCGCCACAACTAAACCTTTTTAAAATTAATGTTTTTCAAGGCCGTCCATAAGACGGCCTTTTATATTTTTACCCGGTTTGTATTTCGAAAATTCACTTTAATCCCCAATTCTTCCATGCTATAGAAATGTTTTTACTATATAAAACGAGTTTTTAATTGCTTAGCTTGTTATTTAAAGCACACAAAACATGCAAATTGAGCAATAAGCTTGCATAAATTAGGATTTAAATTATACATTTGCACTCCAAAATAAACTATTGTAGTAAAATGAACTTATCTGAAATACAAAACCTACTAGGGGCAGATGCAGAAAGCCTATTAACACACGTATCCAAAACCATTAGCAAAGACATGATAATGCCAGCCGGCAATGACTTTGTAGACAGAGCTTTTGGCTTATCCAATAGAAATCCCCAAGTATTAAGAAGTTTACAGTCCATATATGGAACTGGAAGGCTAGCAAATACAGGATATGTTTCCATTTTGCCAGTAGACCAAGGAATAGAACATACCGCAGGAGCTTCCTTTGCGCCCAACCCTGAGTATTTTGACCCAGAAAACATTGTTAAACTAGCAGTAGAAGGAGGATGTAATGCAGTAGCCTCTACTTTTGGAGTTTTGGCTTCATGCTCTAGAAAATACGCACACAAAATACCTTTTATTGTAAAAATAAACCACAATGAACTGTTAACTTATCCTAATAAATTTGACCAAATTTCTTATGGTTCAGTGGAAGAAGCTTGGAACATGGGAGCTTCGGCAATAGGAGCTACCATATATTTTGGTTCGGAAGAGTCCTCACGTCAGATTATGGAAGTGGCCCAAGCTTTCGAAAGAGCTCACGAACTAGGTATGGCCACCATTTTATGGTGTTATCTTAGAAACAACGACTTTAAAAAAGATGGCATAGACTACCACACAGCTTCTGACATTACAGCACAAGCAAACCACCTAGGGGTTACTATCCAAGCAGACATTATCAAACAAAAACTGCCTACCAACAACGGAGGTTTTAATGCCATAAAATTTGGAAAAACACATCCAAAAGTATACAGCGAACTTACCACAGACCATCCTATAGACCTTACAAGATACCAAGTAGCAAACTGCTATATGGGTAAAATTGGTTTGATAAACTCAGGCGGCGAATCTAAAGGTGCATCTGACCTTGCAGAAGCTGTAAGCACCGCTGTAATAAACAAAAGAGCTGGAGGTCATGGCCTAATTTCTGGCAGAAAAGCTTTCCAAAAGCCAATGAACGAAGGTATTCAATTGTTAAATGCCATTCAAGATGTATATTTGAACGATCAAATTACACTTGCCTAATATTATACTATGAGTTGGTTTAAAAGAGTAGCAGACGGCATTACCACAAAATCGAAGGAAAAAAAATATGTTCCTGATGGCCTGTGGGAAAAATGTCCACGTTGTAAAACAATAACCCAAATGTCGGATTTGGTAGAAAACAAACACGTTTGCCCTTCTTGCAGTTACCACTACAAAATAGGTTCCCACGAATATTTCAATATCCTTTTTGACGAAGAAAAATACAAGGAATTGTATGCGGATATAGAATCTGGAGACCCATTAAATTTTACAGATACCAAGCCTTACACTGCTAGAATTAAAGATTCACAAAACAAAACCGGGCTAAAAGATGCCCTAAGAGTGGCTACTGGGAAAATGAACGGTGTAAAAATAGTGGTATCATGTATGGATTTTTCATTTATTGGGGGTTCCATGGGTTCGGTAATGGGAGAAAAAATAGCACGTTCCATTGACTATGCTCGCGAAAACCACATCCCCTTGCTTATCATTTCCAAATCTGGAGGTGCAAGGATGATGGAAGCCGCTTTCTCTCTAATGCAAATGGCAAAAACATCTGCAAAATTAGCACTGCTTAACCAAGAAGGAGTACCCTACCTTTCTATACTTACCGACCCCACCACCGGAGGTGTTACAGCTTCCTTTGCAATGTTGGGAGACTTTAATATTGCAGAACCAGAAGCACTTATTGGCTTTGCTGGTCCAAGAGTAATAAAAGAAACCATAGGGAAAGACCTGCCAAAAGGCTTTCAAAGTTCTGAATTCCTACAAGAACACGGCTTTGTAGACTTCATAGTGCCAAGAACCGAAATGAAAGACAAACTGTCTACACTGTTGAAACAAATCTATTCTAAAAAATAAAATTATTAAATATTATGAATTTTCCATCTGAATTAAAATACACCAAAGACCACGAATGGGTTAAGGTGGATGGCGACATCGCTATTGTTGGTATTACTGATTTTGCTCAAGGCGAACTTGGCGACATCGTTTTTGTTGACATAAACTCGGTAGGCAATACTCTTTCTCAAGAAGAAGTATTTGGTACAGTAGAAGCTGTAAAAACAGTTTCAGACTTATTTATGCCTGTTTCTGGAGAAATTTTGGAAGTAAATCCAGAATTGGACTCAAATCCAGAATACATAAACGAAGATGCTTATGGCAAAGGATGGATGGTAAAAATAAAACTGACCAACCCAAGTGAAGTAAATACATTAATGGATGCCGAAACCTACAAAACTTCTACAGGAAACTAAACCCTTTCTATAATTAAAACATACCTTGGTGAGAAATCCCTTACCACTTTTAAAATACCAGTCCCCATCGTTACTATGGGGACTTTTTATTTGCTTAATTTTGTTGGTGCCAAGTAATCAAATAGATTCAGGTATGCTTTTTGGATTTATACAAACCGATAAAGCCATTCATTTTGTTTTGTTCTTTGTTTTTGGACTGCTTAATTCTGTAGGATGGGCAAAATATTTAACCAAATACCGTTTCCTATTTAAGGTTTTTGTTTTATCCTTTGTTTCAGGTCTTTTTCTGGCAATTCTTACAGAATTTTTGCAGTTTTCTCTTACAAATTACAGACAAGCTTCGCTCTACGATATTTTAGCAGATAGCATAGGCGTATTGTTGGGCTTTCTATGTTTTAGGATTGTATATAAATTATAAAACTGCCATTTACTTTTTTGCTTGGGGAAGTATTTAACAATCTAATCCATCACCTAAAAGCAACAATTATGGACAGTAAAGTAAAAAACAATTTTAATCCAAACAAAAACTCGTTTCACCGCTTTCTATTTGCTCTATTAATTACACAAATTTTTGTTTTGTATTCTTTTGAGTATAGGTCACAAATGAGCATAAAAGAGACCAAAGTATATTTACAGGAAAACCCAATTGAAGAATGGATAGAATTAGAAAAACCTGATCCTTTGCCTATACCCAAGCCACAAAACAATACGAAAATAGAAGACCCAGAAAGCAAGAATAAAGAAGCTGTTACAACTATCTTGGAGGAAACAAACAAAGAGGTAATTCAAACAGAAGCTCTAGAATCTATGCTTCAAAAATTCCCACTCCCAGCAAAAAAATCCGAAGTACAAACAGAAGAGTCATTCTTTCAAATGTATGCACTTTTTCCAGGGGGAGAAAAAGCATTAGAAAATTTCCTAAAAGACAATCTTCGTTACCCTCCCAAAGCTATTCGAAATGGAGTGAATGCCGTTGTTTGGGTTGCTTTTATAGTAAATAAAAAAGGCGAAATAGAAAATATTAAGATTGAAGAAGAAGAAAATGAGGACACTTATGGATTTCAAGCAGAGGCTATAAGGGTTATAAAACAAATGCCTAAATGGCAAGCAGCTATTCAGGGCGACAAGTTTGTGAGTGTAAAATTTGTACTACCCATACGTTTTCAAATACAAGAATAGCAAGTGCCTAAAAAACAAACACAAGCAAAACAAGAATTAACAGAAAAAAAACATCCGCAATAAAATTAAATTTTTAAATTTGTAGTCTAAATTATGGAAATCAAGAAAAATCCCAAGATAGATGTAGAAAGAAACAAATTTGTTTTCCTTCTAACGGGTTTATTGGTTACTCAACTTTTGGTATTGGCAGCATTTAGTTACACTCAATACGAAGAAAGAATTGAAGTAATAAAAAAAGTATTCGTAGAAGAGGCAATGGAAGAGATACCACCTACCGAACAGGTGTTTGAATTACCACCCCCTCCTCCTACCATTGTAATTGCAGAAACAGACGATGAAACGGATGAAGATGTAGAAATACCAGATACCGACTTTGATGATAAAACAGTGGTGGCACCACCGCCGCCACCACCACCACCACCAGGAGGCGGACAAAAGGACGACAGGATTTTTGAATCGGTAGAAATTCAACCAGAATATCCAGGTGGTATAGATGCCATGTATGCTTATATTGGTAAAAACTTCAAATACCCCGACGAGGCAAGAAGATTTGAAATTGAAGGACGTGTTATTATTAGCTTTGTAGTAGACGAAGAAGGAGCCATAAGCGATGTTAAAGCTGTAATGCCAGAATCTAGACAACT
Source organism: Bacteroidetes bacterium UBA6161 (assembly GCA_002422315.1). Taxonomy (GTDB): domain Bacteria; phylum Bacteroidota; class Bacteroidia; order NS11-12g; family UBA955; genus UBA6161. The sequence continues at coordinate 38,833 of DIUJ01000039.1, read as the reverse complement.
AGGATATGGATTGGAGCAAGAAGCTATAAAGGTAGTGAAAGGTATGCCACGGTGGAAGCCAGGTAGGCAGCTCAATAGGGCAGTTAAAGTAAGGTATACATTACCTATACAGTGTAGCTTAAATTAATAAAAACAAACTTTAGATTAAAGCCCCTCTTTGGGGCTTTTTTTATTACATACCCACAAAAGTTTTTAGTATTTTTGCCTCAAATTTTATACAGATTATTACAACTACAGAAGTTTACAGATATGACAAAAGCAGCAGAGAACAATTTATCCTTCGAAGAATTCAAAAAACAAGTTTTAGAAGACTTTAGAATGGCAAATATTAGCCGTCAGGCGAGCTTACTTGGCCGCAAGGAGGTACTAACAGGAAAAGCAAAATTTGGAATTTTTGGAGATGGTAAAGAACTTGCTCAAATTGCCATGGCAAAAGTATTTGAAAAAGGGGATTTTCGCTCTGGATACTATCGCGACCAAACTTTTATGTTTGCAAAGGGAATTAATACGGTTCAACAATTTTTTGCGCAATTGTATGCCCACCCAGACCTAGAAGCAGACCCTAATTCTGCTGGAAGATCAATGAATGGACATTTTTCTTCTCATTTACTAGACGAAAAAGGAAATTGGCTTACCCAAACAGAAAGATACAATGTAAGTGCAGATATTTCTCCCACAGCTGGCCAAATGCCTAGGTTGTTAGGTTTGGCTTATGCTTCTAAATTATATAGAAACAACACAGAGTTACACCCTTTTACAAATTTCTCTGTTCAAGGCAATGAAATTGCTTTTGGCACCATAGGAAATGCCAGTACTTCAGAAGGTGGTTTCTGGGAAGTAATGAATGCTGCAGGAGTGCTTCAGGTTCCTATGCTTATGTCTATATGGGACGACGAATATGGTATTTCTGTTCCTGCTAAATACCAAACAACCAAAGAAAATCTTTCCGATTTGTTGAGTGGTTTTGTAACAGAGGGGGACAAAAAAGGGATAAAGCTTTTTAGAGTGCATGGATGGAACTATGCAGAACTATGTAAAGTGTATGAAGAGGCAGCAAAAATATGTAGAACAGAACACACGCCTGTTGTAGTGCATGTTGTAGAGGTTACTCAGCCACAAGGTCACAGCACTTCTGGTTCCCATGAACGTTACAAAAGCAAAGAAAGGCTAGCTTGGGAAGAAGAATATGATTGTGTAAATCAGTTTAAGAAGTGGATATTGGAAAAAAACATTGCTTCGGAAGAGGAACTGGAAAGTATTTTAAATAACTCGACTCTAGAAGTAAAAAATGAAAAAGATGCAGCTTGGAAAAGCTTCTTGCAATCTTTAGAATCCGACAAATTATCTGCTTTGCAATATATAGAACCCCTGATTTCTTTGAGTTCTGCTATTGAAATGGCATACAATGAACTAAAGAACAACAAACTTCCAATTCGTAAAGATATTGCAACTACAATACATAAGGTATTAAAATGGAGTAAAAACACAAGCAACCCACATAGAGCCGAGCTTCTCTCCTACTATAAACAGTTTATACAAGAAAATAGCGAAAGATACGGTTCTAATATGTATAGTGAATCTGAAAACAGCATTCACAAAATGGAGATTATTCCTGCTTCTTATGAAAGCGATGCAAGCATGATGGATGGTAGAGAAATTATGCAAGCTTGCTTCGACTACAACCTCGCAAAATACCCTACCTTGGTAGCATTTGGAGAAGATGTAGGGAAAATAGGGGATGTAAACCAAGGATTTGCTGGCTTACAAGACAAATATGGGGAAATAAGGGTTACGGATACGGGAATACGCGAACTTAGTATTGTAGGCCAAGGAATAGGTGCTGCGATGAGAGGATTAAGACCAATTGCAGAAATACAGTATTTAGACTATCTACTTTATGCTATTCAGATTATGAGCGACGATATTGCCACCCTGCAATACAGAACTGCAGGCAGACAAAAATCTCCAATCATAATAAGAACTAGAGGGCATAGACTAGAAGGTATTTGGCATTCTGGTTCTCCTATGGGTATGATAGTTCATGCGGTAAGGGGTATGCACGTGTGTGTGCCAAGAAACATGACCCAAGCAGCTGGAATGTATAACCTACTGCTAAAGTGCGACGAACCTGCTTTGGTTGTGGAATGCCTAAACGGATACAGAATAAAAGAAAAAATGCCAAGCAATATAGGCGAGTTTACTGTTGCACTAGGTTTTCCAGAAATACTTCAAGAAGGCAATGACATAACCTTAGTAACATACGGCTCTTGTGTAAGAATTGCCCAAGATGCCTTAACTCAATTAGAAGAATTTGGAATAAATGTAGAACTTATAGATGTGCAAACCCTTTTGCCATTTGATATACACCATGCTATAGTAGAGTCCGTTAAGAAAACAAATAAACTAGTAGTTTTAGATGAAGATGTACCGGGAGGTGCAAGTTCGTATATTTTGCAACAAATATTGGAAAAACAAAGTGCATTCAAATATTTAGATGCAGAGCCAAAAACCATCACTGCAAAGGAACATAGACCTGCATACGGAACTGATGGAGATTATTTTAGCAAACCTAATGCTGAAGACATTTTTAATGTTTGCTATGCTATGATGAGCGAATACAACCCTATTGATTATCCTTCATTTGAGTCGTAAAGTTGTCTTTCTTAGGCAACTTCTTTTTATCTGAGATAGGTTTTCTTATGCTCCAAATCCTCTGTTTGGTAAGTTTGTTTCGTGTATTGATGTATAAAAAACACTGAATAAAAACTAAAATAAAAATTACAGACACCTGTGCAGACAATGTTTTATTGAAGGGTAAAAGAATAACCAATGCATTGATGGCAAGTTGGGTTAACGCATAAATAGAGGATATACGAACATGCCCATATCTGCCAATATGAACAAGCTTTTTAAATAAGAAATCCCTATGGGGAATAAATATATTCTCTTTTTGTATAAGCTTGTAAATTACAGTTAAACCAGAGTCAATTCCTATTACGGAAAACAACAGCAAATAAGATAAATTTCCTGTTTTGGAGATTAACTGATAAATGAAAAACAAAACAATAAACCCTAAACTAATGCTTCCTACGTCCCCCATAAATAAAACGGCCTTGGTTCGATAATTTAAAAACAGGAAAACTATAACGGATGCAGTGATGGAATACAAAGCAATAGAGCTTGTAAAAGGCATGGCCTCTAAAGTAGAAGGGTTTACTAAGTTCTCGTTTAAGTAAATCAAACTTACCAAAATAACTAACGTGTTTAAACCCAGCATCCCATTTATACCATCTATAAAATTAAAACCATTCAAAACTCCAATGCCAAACAAAACTCCTGCAATTAGTACAGGAATCTGATCAGAAAAATCTCCTTTAATTGATATTTGAGTTACTAGAAGAATCAATCCAAGGATTTGAAAAACAAATCGAACAGAATGTTTAACAAATTTTATATCATCAATAAAACTTATTGTAGCCAATAAGATTAAACCAAGAAAAAAACTAAGAGGCAACCCCGTGTTACACAAAATATTGACAGCAAGAAAACTAACCGTAAAAACTATACCGGCACCTGTAATGGTACTGTTTTTATGAGAACTCCTGCCTACAGGACTGTCTGTAATGTTTCCCTTTTTTCCTATAATATAGTACAATACAAATAGCAAAATACTTATAAAAGGAGCGAGAACGTAATAGCTTAGCATAGTTTAAATTGTGGGTTCAAATATATTAAATTTTATTTATACATTTCTTCAATATGAAGAGCGTATTTGTTCTCTATGAATTTTCTCTTTTGTTTTTGGGTTATCGTAAGCTCTTCGTTTTCTACACTAAAAGCTTCCGATTTTAGAATAAAATCTCGAATCCTCTCAAATTTAGCTAGTTTTTGAGACAAGACTTTTACATCTTCCATTATCCAATCTCTAATTTCCGGGTCAATTAGTATCAAATTATTCTCAGATTGCTTGTAGCGATTCTCCCCAAAATGTGTCTTTATTTCTTCAAGATTTGGATAAAGGATAGCAGTAATGTATTCTCTTTTGTCACCTACAATAAAAATCTGCTCTATTTTGGGGCTTTGTAGGTAAATATTCTCAATAGGCGTAGGATATATGTTTTTACCAAGAGAGGTTTTAAGCATGTTTTTAATGCGGTCTGTAATTTTAAGATACCCATGGGTAAACTGCCCTACATCTCCGGTATGAAACCAAGACTCAGAATCAAAAACCTTTTGGGTTTCTTCTTCTTTTCTCCAATATCCTTGCATTACATTTGGTCCTTTTACTAGTATTTCACCCTCTTCACAATAAAAATCAGGATCAAAGCTCTGATAGTTTTGTACTGTTATTAGTTCATAGTTTTCTAAATTCTGAATGGCAACCTGTTGCCTAGGGCCAATACGTCCTACTGTTCCAAATATTTGCCTGTCAAATTCATTAACTGAAACAAAGGGAGAGGTTTCCGAAAGTCCATATCCTTCTTGTACCCGAATTCCTATATTGCCAAAAAACTCTCCTACATATACAGGAAGAGCACCACCGCCAGAAACTATTAGTTTTATGTTCCCCCCTAGTTTGGTTTTAATTTTAGAAAAAACCAATTTTTCAGCTATCGGCAAAAATATTTGTGTTAAAATATCTGGCTTTTTTTTGTTGTCTTTTGCTATTCTATTCTTTTCTCCAATTGCTATTGCCCAATTAAAAATAGTTGCCTTTACTTTACCTGAATTGTTTGCATTTCTCCTAATTTTGTCTTCAACTTTTTCTAATACTCTTGGCACACAGGCAACTATACTAGGCCTTACCTCTTCAAAATTCAAAGAAACTTTATCTATACTTTCTGCAAATGCAATTTGGGCCCCTATTCGCATAGCTAGTATATACGAAACCATTCTTTCATATACATGGCTTAAAGGCAAAAAGGATAAAAACTTATCGCTTTTATTAATCGTTGGGCAAAGTTGAAGCGCATCTTCCGCATTGTAAATAAAATTGCCATGGCTTAGCATCACGCCTTTGGGTTCTCCGGTGGTACCAGAAGTATAAATTAGTGTTGCCAAGTCCTCCTTGCAAATACTGCCTAAAATATCTTGAACTTCATTTCCGAAATCTAATTGTTGGCCTTTTTCTAAAAGTGTATTAAAATCAATTACCCCTTCCTCTTTTTTATTAAAACTAGTGCAAATACCAATTAAATCATTGCAGTTGTGTTTGATTTTTTGATATTTAGAGTACTGAAAAGGGGTGCTTAACAATAGAAACTTGCTTTGGCTATCGTTTAAAATATATTCTGTTTCTTGCGCGGTCAAAGTAGGGTAAATAGAAACATTTACAAGGCCTAGCTTCATAAGTGCTTGGTCAAAGAAAATATACTCAGGACTATTTTCATGAATAATAGCAACCCTATCCCCTTTTTTCAGCCCTATGGAGTGCAAATAATTTGCTATAAAACCAATTTTTTGTAATGTTTCGCTATAGCTTATAGATTCAAAGACACCTTGTTTTTTATGCCATAAAAATACACTCTCTGGAGCATGAATTTTCGTAGCAGCATTCAACAGTAATTCGTGAATAGAGTTTTGTAAAGGTTCTTCCATAGTGAAAGTGTTTGTTAGATTTAAAGACGTTTTTTTATACAAAAAGTTGCCTAGTACTACTTTTTATTATCGAATTGTAAAGCAAATTTCAAACTAAGTAAATGAAGGTCGAAATTCCAAGTATAATGAGCAGCATAATATACATTCTGATTTTGAACGGAAACCATATCATTGTTAGAACCTTGTGTCATTTGATGTAACTCCCACACCCCTTCTTTTAACTCAGGCAAATTTTCAATTTGTTCTGTGCTGTTGTATCCTACAAGGGTCTTTTTCCCTACAATTACAGCTAAAAGATCTTTTAACTCAAAACTTTTGTTTTTAATTAATTTAAAATATACAGGATACAAGAAAAGTAAGAACAAAGAGAAAACAAGGTCGAAGACTCTTTTTCTTAATACTGCCTTTTTAGTACCAATAGAAAATTCATTTTCAAAAGAATAAAGTTTCCCTTGCTCATTCTTTGAGTAACTTCCAATAATAAAATTAGAAGCATTTGGCAATATTTCCAACTGGATTCTATTAAAACTTTTGTTATTAAAAAACTGAATGATTTGTTTGTAAGAAAGGTTGTCTGCACAAAACACTAGTTCTTCGGCTTTGTAAAAGGCTACGGTTTCTTCTAAAGATTGCAGATTGGACAATTTAAATTCTTTTTCTTCATCCTCATCAGAAACAAATCCCAGTACATTAATTGGCAGATTATTTTTACCAACAATATTTTTAACTTTTAAAAATGAAGTGTAATTTCCAACTACTATGCTTTTTTTTCTTTTAGAGCTACTAAGCGAAAGGCTATTGTTAACAAAAAAATGGAATACAGAACGGTAAAACTGAACAAACCCTAGGCCAAGCAGTGCGCCAAGACCTAAAATAGCACGCGAAAAACGAAGGCTTTCGGGCAAAAAGCCATAAAAAACCAAAAGCAATACCATTCCAATCCCAAAACCCCTTAGGAGATGTTTGCCAGAAAAAAAATGCTTGTAAGCACTTGCAACCTGTAAACCCAAAATCAGAAGAATGCTATACAAAGGCAAATGAACGGAATAATACTCCTGTGGATAAAGCCCTCCGGGAACCCACTTATTATACATTTCCCAATACCTTGTTATCCCAAAAAAAATAAGATACAACATGAGAAATTCGGCAACTCTAGGGATTAAGTATAGGTATACTCTTTTACTTACCGAAAGAAAAGCCCTTAGATAAACTGCAAAATAGATAAGAACAGCAAACCAATTTCCAAGTTTTTTACTAAAATGCTTTCTTGCAAAAATGATCATTGCATTGTAAAAAACCTTTACATAGTTCAAACTATTCTTTTTGGTACTTTCACCTTTGTAATGAATTATACTTGTGGTAGGCAAATAAAAGTTTGAGTAGCCGGCCAATACTATTCTGTAACTTAGGTCTATATCTTCGCCATACATAAAAAAAGATTCGTCTAGTAATCCGGCCTTTTGTAGGGCTTCTTGTCTCATAAACATAAAAGCACCAGACAAAACATCTACTTGATTCACCTCGTTTTCTTTTAAGTATTTTAAATGGTAAGAACCAAACTTGGGAGAATTTGGGAATAAACTAGACAAACCAAATACTTTATAAAAAGAGGCTTTGGGAGTTGGAAGTCCTCTTTTACTTTCTGGTAAAAAGTTGCCAGACCCATCTACCATTCTAACTCCAACTGCTCCACAATGTAAGTTTTCTTGCATAAAAGCATAACAAATATCCAAGGTGTCTTCTGCTATTGCGGTATCAGGATTTAAGAGCAATACAAACTCTCCTTTGCTTTGCTTAATGCCTATGTTGTTTGCTTTTGAAAATCCAAGATTTTGTTTGTTGTATATATAAATTACATCAGGGAAGTTTTTTTGAATCAGTTCTTTAGAATTATCAGTAGAATTGTTGTCTACCACTATTACCTCTATTTTGAGATTTTGAGCAGCACGATAAACAGATAAAAGTGTTTGCTTTAAAAAGTATTTAACATTGTAATTTACAATTATTACCGAAAGCTGTACCATACTTACAAGGGATAAGGAATTCTATTGATAATACTTCTGCCCAAAGTTACCTCGTCTGTAAATTCCAGCTCCGAACCTATGGATATTCCCCTGCTTATTGTGCTAATTTTAATCCCTTCCCCCGCTATTTTTTTACTTAAATAATAAGTAGTAGTATCGCCTTCCATATTTGCTGCCAACGCTACAATTACTTCTTTTACTTCATTTAATTTAATCCTTTGAAAAAGTGAAGAGATATTGATGTCTTCTGGCCCTATTCCTTCTATAGGAGAAATCAAGCCCCCTAAAATATGATAAACACCCTTAAATTGAGCTGTATTTTCTATAGCAACAACATCTTTGAAATCTTCTACAACACATATTACTTTTTTATCTCTAGCCGGATTTTCACAAATTAAACAAATATCAAAATCACTTAAATTTCCGCATTCTTTGCATTGCTTAAGTTTGGTTTTAATCTCTAAAATGGAAGTAGCAATATGCTGTACTTCTGACTCGGGTCTTTTGGCCAAATACAAAGCCATGCGCAAAGCACTTTTGCTTCCTATTCCTGGAAACTTAGAAAGATTTTCAACTGCTTGCTCTATTATTTTAGAAGAATATGCCATGAATTTTGTATAACCACGAAGTTGGGCAAAAGTACATTTTTATATGTAACTTTTAAACTATAAACGTTTTTAATGCCCGTATGTTTTCAACTTGGAAAAATTTTTTATCCGACTGATAATTAACATTTAAAACACTTATCGACAAAAGTGTATTCCAATTTAACTTAAAAATAACATACATTTGCATAACAAACTAACGGTTGTTAGCATGTCTCAAGAAAAAAAGGAACTTATTATTTCCAAGGCCAACGCTCTGATACAAAAGAGTGGCTATGCCGCTATGGGCATGCGCGAGTTAGCCAAAGCGGTTGGAATTGAGGCTCCGAGCTTATACAACCATTTACAATCCAAAGAAGAAATATTAAACCAAACTTGTTTTACTTTGGGTCGTAAATTACTAATTGCATTGGAAGAGGTTAACGACATATACTTTGATGCAGAACAAAAATTACGCACTGCTATAAGAAACCACGTAGAAATAATTACACATGACCTCTCTGCAGCCTATGTTTTTATTCATGAATGGAAACACTTAAGCGAACCAAGCTTATCAGAATTCAAACAACTGAGAGACAAATATGAGGCTGGAATAAGAGAAATTGTAGAAGCTGGAGAAAAAGAAGGGATTTTTAAAGAAACAGATTTAAAATTTGCGACCCTTTCTATTCTTAGTGCAGTAAATTGGATTATAGAATGGTATAAACCAGAAGGCACAATGACACCCATTCAAATTGCCGAAAAAATTAGCGACTTTATTTTGCAAGGACTAACCAGAGACAAGAGATTTAACTAAAAAAAAATAAAAAAAATAAAACTATGTACGGAAATGCTTACATCGACCCAAGCCTAGCTCCAAACAAACTTACCCAGGACGAAGATCCTATAAAGCTAGCAGAATTTGAAGCCCGGATAGCCGCAGGCGACAAAATAGAACCCAAAGACTGGATGCCAACAGAATACAGAAAACAATTAATCCGTATGATAGAACAACATGCCCATTCGGAAATTATTGGTTCTCTACCAGAAGGAACTTGGATAACTCGCGCACCAGGATTTAGGCGTAAACTAGCCTTAATTGCTAAGGTTCAGGATGAAGTAGGGCATGCACAACTACTCTACAGCGCAGCAGAAACGCTAGGTAAGCCAAGAGAAGAAATGATAAATGACCTTATTTCTGGCAAATCAAAATACTCCAATGTGTTTAATTACCCAGCAATAACATGGGCCGATACCGCCGTAATTGCTTGGCTAATAGACGCTGGGGCTATTGTAAATCAATTGGCAAACTCCAAAGGCAGCTATGGACCATATGTAAGAGCTCTAGATAGAATTTGTGCCGAAGAGTCTTTTCACTTAAAATATGGCCACGACAACGTGGTTTATTTAGCTACAGGTACCCCAAAACAAAGACAAATGGTTCAGGAAGCTCTTACCAGATGGTGGCCTCCTATTATGCACTTCTTTGGACCTAGCGATAAAATTTCTGTTCACACAGAAACACTAATGAAATGGAAAGTAAAAATGGCAAGTAACGACGACATGCGCCAAACTTTCTTAAACATGTACGTTCCAAAAATATGGGATTTAGGCTTGGTACTACCTGACCCAAATCTTAAAAAGAATACCGAAACAGGACTTTGGGAATATACAGAACCAGACTGGGAAGAATTTAAAAGAGTTATAAATGGTGACGGCCCCTGCAATGCAGAAAGACTCGCTGTGCGCAGACAAGCAGAAGAAAAAGGCAGATGGGTTAGACAAGCTTTATTAAGCAAAGACTCTAGATACGTAACCCCTTTAGTTTAATAATTATACTGTTAAATAGTTATGAAAATAAACTCCATTGACCCAAGGGTAAACCGTTCTAAAATAGACCCAGAGAAAAAATTTGAAGAAGCCAAAGAATTAGACCAATGGCAAACCTTCGAAGTATTTCAACAAATTAAAAGGGGAATGCACCACCAACACGTTGGCTGTGTACATGCGCCTAGCCCTGAAATAGCATTCCTTTTTGCGAAAGAACAATACGCTAGAAGAGGCCAATGTGTAAATATATGGGTGGTTAAATCAAGCGATGTATTCGCCACAGAGTATGAAGATGCCGATATTTTTGATAGCGCACCAGAAAAATTCCACAGAGACCCAAGCACTTATAAAGTAATGGATAGAATTCAAGCATTTAAAGAAAGACAAAAAAGTTAAACTATGAATATTTCAGAAAAAGGTTTCTTTGCTATCAAGGAAATGTTGTATAAAATAGCCGACGACCAATTAATCTTAGGCCACAGAAACTCAGAATGGACAGGTCTAGGACCTGTATTAGAAGAAGATATCGCTTTTTCTTCTATGGCTCAAGACAAAATTGGACATTCCTTGGCAATGTATGAAATCCTTTCGCAAATGGGAGAAAGCGACCCGGATACCATCGCATTTATGCGTAACGACGACCAATTCCACTGTTGTCATTTGGTAGAATATCCTATTGGAGAGTATGAATTTAGCCTTATGAGACATTTTTTCTTTGATATGGCAGAAGCCATTCGTTTTGAAATGCTTGCTAATTCAACTTTTGAACCTTTGGCAATGGTTGCAAGAAAAATAAAAGGCGAAATTAAATACCATACCATGCATGCTCAAATTTGGATCAATCAACTTGGCGCTGCAACAGAAGAAAGCAACCTTCGTATGCAAAAAGCTTTAAATGAAACATTTCCCCTTGCCTTAGGCATTTTCGAACCCGGCACACACGAAGAAATACTGGCGGAAGAAGGTATTTTTGAAGGAGAAAAAGCTTTACAAGATAAATGGTTGCAATTAGTGACCCCTATTTTAGAGAAAGCAGGTTTGCAAGTTCCAAGTATTTCTAGTATAACACCTTCCTATGGTGGAAGATTTGGTAGCCACACACCCCACCTTCAGCCTATGCTGGAAGAAATGACAGAAGTGTTTAGAATAGATCCTTCCGCAGAATGGTAAAAAATACCACTATTCTATTACCAATCTTGAGATTATAACAAAGGGATGCAAAACATCACATACAATGAAACCATAAATGAAAACCTAAAAGAATCAATCTTGAAGGCTTTAGGAGAAGTTATGGACCCAGAAATACCAAATCTTTCTATAGTAGACTTAGGGATAGTAACCATAATAGAGGCAACAGAGAACGGAACATATATAGAACTAACCCCTACCTTTGCAGGCTGTCCGGCACTTAGAGTAATTGAAAGCAATGTGATGGATAAACTAATGGAAAATGGTTTTACAAACCCAGAGGTTAAAACCACATTCCACACTGCATGGAATTCTAATAGAATTAGTGAAAAAGGGAGGGAAGTTTTAAAGAAACATGGATTGGCGCCACCTCCCAAAGAAGGGTTAATAGAATTAACTGTTCTTAGCGAGACCCCTTGTCCGTTTTGCAACAGCAGGAATACAACGCTAAAAAGCCCTTTTGGTGCTACCCTGTGCAGAACCATGCATTATTGCAACAACTGCCTTCAAGGGTTTGAAGGATTTAAACCAGTAGTTTAGAACCATTTTGGGTTAGTCAAAACCTATTTTCCATACAAAAAAGACCAATTGGTATTCCAATTGGTCTTTTTTGTATGGCATGGTTAAATCTTATACCTTTCAGAATCTAATCTGCAAATAGAATAAAGAACGAAAATTTATTTTAACAATGTAAGATCGCCAAATAGTCGAACAAAATCACCTTCTAAATTTATATAACTTATTTTATACACATAAACCCCTTCATGCACCGGTTTCTCGCGGAAGGTTCCATCCCAGCCTTGGCTTATGTCATTGGATTCAAAAAGCATTTCCCCCCATCGGTTATAAATCTGAAGTTTAAAATCTTTAGCATACACTACTCCTTCTACTTTGAAAAATTCATTTAGATTGTTTTGGTTAGGGCTAAATGCATTGGGAACAAAGGGTTTGGTATTTGGATAAGCTACAAAAGTCTTGGAAGTATCTTTTTGGCAACCAAACGAATCCGTTACCGTAAGTTTTACAAGCATACGCCCTGTGTCTGCAAAAAGCCAATATGGATTTCTACTTTCTGAACTTCCATACTTATCAAACAACCATTGGTATTCTAGAGAAGTATTTCCAGTACTCAAATCTGTAAACTGATACCCGGTAAATTGTAAGGAATCTAAAATCTTTTGGAAACTAAAATCTGGTTTGGGCAAAGACCTAACCATGCTAATCCCTTTTTCTTCAAGCGTATCTAAGCATCCTGCATCGGTTGTTGTTACAAGCTTTACATCGTATATGCCAGATTTAGCAAAAGTGTGAGAAACAAGAGTGCCTGAATAGGAACTTTTGTCACCAAGCAGCCACAAGCGTTGGGTAATAATACCCGAGTCTAAACTAGAAAAATCTTGAATCCGACTTGTTTCTCCAAAACAAACAGTATCTGCAAGGAACGATATTTTGGCTTGAGGATATACCCTAAAAAGTCCTTCTATAGTATCAGCACATCCCTGATTGTCTAAACTTACCATTGAAAACGGGTAATTGCCGTAATTGATAAATTTCGTCTGAAATGTTTTACCAGAATCTAATATGGAAATTAATGGGATGCTCCAATAATTTTGCCTAATAGTAGAAACAGGAGAAGAAGTTGACGTGAGATTAAAAACATTGTTTCTTTCGCATAGCTCTAGGGTATCGCTTATAAAGGAAGCGATAGGATTGTTGAACAATCTAATATTCTTAACTACACTGTCTCTACAATTATTATTTGCTACGGCAATATGCAATATGGGAAATACCCCAGAATTAGCGTAGATTTTTGAACTAATACTCTGTCCAGTATCGCTATTCCCATCTCCAAACTCCCACAAACGTTCTTTGATTGACCCAAGAGAAAAAGTAGAGGTGGAATTTAATTCCAACGCTTGGTTGTTAAAGCACCACAAGGTATCATTTATATTAAAATCCACTGATGGTAAAGGATAAACATCTAAAATAAATGCCATGGAATCAAAACAATTAAAGCTATTTTCCGTAATTAACAAATTGCGGTAAGAACCTATTCCTAAGAATTTTTTGTTTACTTGAGAATCAGATACAATGGTATTGTCTCCAAATTTCCAAAATATCTGACGTAAATCGCCAGAAATTTCCGCCCCCGAGTATTTAATGAAAAAATCTTGTTCATTGAAGCAATAGGCCGATGCAGAGGTATCTATACTTAAATTATTTTTAGGATATACCTCTACGCTTAAAGAATCTGAACTGCTACAACCAAAGGGACCTTGTACAAACAGCGAGATTTTTTTTGTACCCTCTGTAAGAAAACTATGAGGATAAATACTATCTGTTACTATACTTGGAGCATCGGGGATTGTCCAATTCCTTGTATATGCAACGCCATGGCTTAAACTACTGTCTTTAAAAATGTATTGATTCACTCTTAAACAAGGCTGAATTTCCTCTACCGCAATTCTAGCTAAAGGTTGAGGTCTTATGATTACTTGTTGAGAACTAGTGTCACTGCATCTTTGCATATCCTCAACAATGAACTGAACAATGAATGTGTCTACACTTGCAAAAGAATAATCAAAGACTACGGTATCCTTAAAAACACTTGAATCCGAAATTGAAAATATTGTATTGCTACTTCCATTAAAAATCTCCGCTGTACTTCTTACCTGAATAGCATTGTTATAAAAACAAGAATCCATGTAATTTACAACAAAGTTCGCAATTGGATTTTGATACAACCTTACCCCATTAAAGAGGGTATCACTGCTACAGCCTTTATCCGAAATCACCCTGTGCCTTATAAAATGTTCTCCTGAATCAGAAAAAGAATAGGAGCCTGCAGAGGTGTTTGCTATTTCAGTGTAAGAATCATTGTACCACAAAAAACTATCTATAGTACCTACAACAATACTTGCAGTAGAACTAAACCCAAAACTATTGTTTCTTAGGCACTCGCTTGATTTATCTAGGTCGAAACCAGCAATAGGACTGGGATTTAAAACAATATTAAAGCTAACTGAGTCTGCGCAAAGAGAATCCGACACTGCCTTGTAATTGACTTGTTTACTTCCGAAGACCGAAAACTGAATATTCGTTAGGCTATCCGAGTTATATTCTCCCAATTCTTCTACTTGCCAAATACTATTGTAGTTGCCACTTGCCAATGTTGAGACAGAATATAAATTAAAGCTATGGTAGTTAAAGCACTGCTCTGCCAAAGGAGAAAAAGCAATAGGTACTGGTACAGGATTTACGATTATAGGTATAACAAAAGTGTCACGACAATTGTTGGGGCTAATTGCCTCTAATTTTACAGGGTATGTTCCATAAGCAGGAAATACATGCGACACCTGAATTATACTATCCGATTGAGACAAAGTATCATAATTCCATACAAAAGTCATGGCTTCTGAAGCGGTAGAGGTATTATTGAAAGTGAAAAGACTTTGTTTTTCACATCCGCTATTACTACTCGTTACAAACTCTGAATTGGGCATTTCCCAAATCCTAACAAAGGTAGTAAAGGTGTCTTTGCATTGAAAATTGGAATTGATAAAGAAATCTACTCTTTTAAACCCAGGTTGAGTAAATGAATAAACCAGAGTATCCAAAATAGACATAGTATCTAACCCTTCAAAACCAATTTTAGTGTCAAAAGTACCAGAAGAAATACTCGAATTATTAGCAAAAACGAAGCTATTCCCAAACAAACATTGGCTGTCTAAATTCGTTTGTATACTTATCAAAGGAGCTGGATAAAAGTCAATGGCGAAGGTATCTCTTAGTATACTTTCACAACCAAAATTATTGGTTACTTTCAAATACATAGGGTATATTCCATTTGCAGGATAGGAAAATACAGGTTCAAAAGCAGTAGAAGTTATCGATGCGCCAAAGTCCCAAAAATAACTTAATGGGTATGAAAATCCTTCGCTTAAATTTTCTGCTTCAAAAATGTTACCGCGTAAGCATTGAACAGTAAAAGGAAACGAGAAATCTGCGACAGGCAGGGGGATTACCCTAAAATCCAACAAAGAAGAATCTTTACACCCAAAAGTATTTACCGCGCTTACAAACACTTGTTGAATCCCTGTATCTTGAGGAAGTAAATCAAAACTTAATCGGTTTTCTTCTATTATACTACCGTACCAATTAATAAAATATCTAGAATTGGAATGTTGGCCAGTATCTAAAGTTAAATTTTGGACAGAGAGCATAGCGTCTTCGCATAATGGCAAAGAGGAAACAAAAGAAGGAACAGGAAGAGGTCTTATTAGTACCGCATTATTGGTAAGCAAAGTGTCCTTACATCCTTTGTTTGTTTCAGTCCTTATTGCCACATTGTATAGCCCAGGTGCATTATATAGCCTTTTTACTACAACTCCGGAGTCCAACTCATTGTTACCAAAATCCCAAATGGTTTTTACAATAGTTCCTCCTGTTATACTACTTATAGAGCGCAATGTAACAGAATCTCTATGACAAGCCGTATCGGATACAATTAACAAATTGGATTGTGGATGTATAATTATTTGTTTGCTCGAGCTATCCATGCACCCAAAAGTATCTACCACAGAAAAGAGTAAATCAAAAGTATCTGCATAAGGAAAACTAAATACAGGATATTCCGAGCTGTCTTTCCAGTTCAAACTAGGGATTTCCCATTGATACTTTTTAATTGAACTATTGTGTTCCGCACTATGAAAAAACTGATAGGAATTACCTTTTAAACAAAGTTCATTGGAATCGCTCAATAAAATTGCTACTTTAGGATGTGGCTTCACAAAAATTTCAACTTCTGCAGTATCTGCACAACTATTTTTGCTAGTGACTATATGCCTTACTGTGTATTGAATAGAGGTATCGAACACAACTCCAAATACATTTTTGGCTGTATCTCTTCGGTTGCTGTATTCCCAAATGTACTGGGTAATCGAGTCGCTCGATTTAATCTTACTTGTGGACACAAAATCAAAGTTTTGGTATCGGAAACACTCAAGGGTATCTGAAACCTGAATCGATGCTTGGGCCTGTGGGTGAACCACTAATTGACCAATAGCTGTATCTGAACACCCGAAAGAATCTGCCACATGCATATAAAATGCAAAAGTGTCTTCTGATAGCAATCGGATTTGAAATCTAGATCCTGTATCTACAAAAGAAAGTGATGGAATTCCCCAAATCACTTCCTTTAGGCTACTTGAATGCAAGGAGGTGTCTCGTAAATCAAAGTTGTTGCCCTTAAAGCATTGTTGCAAACTATTGGATACATAAGCGGCTTGAGGATTGGGAAGTATTTCTATTTCTCTTGTAATACTGTCTGCGCAACCTCTGTTGGATCTTACAATATGGGTTATCTGTTTTTTACCTATACTGTCAAAAGAGATATTGTTAAGATTTTTTTGAACACTTAGGGTATTCTTGTATCTCCAACTGTAAAAAACTATGGAGTCACTTTGAATTGTACTCGATGAAGAAGCTTGGAAAAGATTGTTCCTGAAACAAGCAATGGTATCGCTCAATACAAAGGAGGGAATTGGCAGTGGTCTTATCAATACCGAGTTATTTCCCTCAAGGGTATCCTTGCACCCTTGGTCGGTTTCTGTTATAATTTTAACAGTATACAGCCCAGGAGAGGTATACAGTCTTTTTACTTGTAATCCAGAGTCCAACTCATTACTCCCAAAATCCCAAATGGTTTTTACAATTGTACCTACTTCTACTGCGCTTATGGAACGAAGGGTTACCGAATCTCTTAAACAAGCAGTATCCGATACAAAAGACAAGTTAGCCTGCGGACGGATAAAGATTGTTTGCTGTGAACTATCCATACATCCAAAAGTATCGGTTACAGAAAAGAGTAGTTGGAAAGTATCGGCATATGGAAAACTAAACTGGGGATACTCTGAAGTATCCTTCCAATTTAAACTAGGTATTTCCCAATTGTACTTTTTTATAGAACTGTTGTGCTCCACACTGTGAAAAAACTGGTACGCATTACCTTTCAAACACAATGAATTACTGTCGCTTAGGATTATTTCTGTTTGTGGATGTGGCTTCACAAAAATCTGAATTGCTGCAGTATCCGCACAATTGTATCTTGTTGTAACGATATGCTTTACGGTATACTGAATGGAAGTATCGAACACAACTCCAAATACATTTTTGGCAGTATCTCTTCTGTTGTTGTATTCCCAAAAGTATTGGGTTATAGAATCTTTTGACACTATAGTGCTGGTAGAGTTAAAATTAAAGTTTTGGTATCTAAAACACTCCAGGGTATCTGAAACCTGAATCGATGCTTGGGCCTGTGGGTGAACCACCAATTGACCAATAGCTGTATCGGAACACCCGAAAGAATCTGTCACATGCATATAAAATGCAAAAGTGTCTTCGGATAGCAATCTGATTTGAAATCTAGATCCTGTATCTACAACAGAAAGTGATGGAACACCCCAAATCACTTCTTTTAGGATACTTGAATGCAAGGAGGTGTCTCGTAAATCAAAGTTGTTGCCCTTAAAGCATTGTTGCAAACTATTGGATACATAAGCAGCTTGGGGATTGGAAAGTATTTCTATTTCTCTTGTAATACTGTCTGTACAACCCTTGTTTGTTCTTACAATATGGGTTAACTGTTTTTTACCTATACTGTCAAATGAGATATTGTTAAGATCTTTTTGAACACTTAGGGCATTCTTGTATCTCCAACTGTAAAAAACTATGGTGTCACTTTGAATTGTACTCGATGAAGAAGCTTGGAAAAGATTGTTCCTGAAACAAGCAATGGTATCGCTCAATATGAAGGAGGGAACTGGGCTAGGGTAAACATTAACGAATAGGCTTGTAGAATCTTTACAGCCAAAATTATTTACAGCATTTAACTTAGGCGAAAAGGAACCCCAAGAGAGATAAGTATGGCTTGGAGAGAGAGAGCTGCTGGTATCGTTATCCCCAAAATTCCATCGATATTGGGTAGGATAATTAAATGTTGCGGTCTGATTCGTAAAGTTAAACAAGTTATTTTTAGCACAAAGCTGGCTTGTATCCACTACGAATTTGACCTCCGGTTTTGGCCTAATTCGGGTACTAAAGGGTATAGTATCGTTACAGACCCCCCCATTGGAAGCCACAAAGACCCCTTGGAACAATCCAGTATCTGCCACAACTAAGTTTAAAATCGAGTCTGAAAAATACGTTTCGGTACTATCAACCAACAAAAAATATCTTAAATCGGTGATTTGTGAGGTGTCAATACTTCTATTAATAAATTTGGTAGTATCCCCAAAGCAACTAAAACTAGGAACAACTAGTCCGGCGATAGGATCTCTGTATAAATATACAAAAACAGAATCGGTATACGAACAACCAAAAGTATCAATAAGTTGCACTTTATACTTTCCCCTTGTATCAATCAGTAATGTATCGGCCGTATAATTAGGAATATCCCATTTAAAAGAATCTACCCTGTTGGTATCAATTCTTACAATAATTTCAAAGGGATTACAAATAGTTGTATCGTTTGGAAAAACCTTTGGAGGTCCGCCAATTTCTACAAATTTGGTAATGGTGTCCGCGCATTCATTTACAAAAGAGGTAGCTATCATTTGTATTTTATACCTGCCAGGTCGGTTAAAAACATAAGAAGCTCTTGAACCTGAATCTAATCTATTACCTTGTAAAAAATATACCGACCGAAGCGAATCTCCTGTTTTTCTAACTACTATAGAATCTCCAGGGCAACGTTTTGGAGCAACTATATTAAAATTATACACTTGGTTTTCGTAAGATGCACCAATAGAATACAAATAGCTTTCGAAGCCTGTAAAACCATAGGCATAGGCTATAAAACCGCTATCGTTAATAATGGTGTGAGAACCGGCAGAAATTGAATCTCTATAAACTGCGTAACGTCCGCATCCAACGCCTGTCATCCATTTGTTTTTCTTGGCTGGCAAACTATCTATCAACAATAAATTTTTATACGCAGAATCTACTATTATATTCACGTAATGTTGGGTAATAAAACCGCCTGTTAAGCTGGAGAAAGTAGCCCTTGGAATGCTTTGATTGGTTGCATTCAACTCTGTAAGAGCGGGGTCTCCTACAGATCCAGAAGAATGGCATTGCAAACTTCTTAAATATTGTTGAACATTAATTGGCTTGTTGGCGTCAAAACACGTGATTATTTGCGAGTTAATTAGGCCCCTAGTTCTTTGCCCTCTTTGTAACAGTACAGGAGTCCCTCCATTTATAGATACTCTAGTAGAGTCCTCTAAAGCTACTATAGAATATTCATATCCACTTGTTTGGTTAAGCATTGGGGTGGCAACGTATCTTGTAGACCATTTAGAGATTGGTAAAACTTGAGAATATAGGTGGTCGCAAGCAGCACAGGTTCCTACCTGTGTACATCGGTTAGTAAAAAATACAGCAAATGGTTTACAATTTTTTCGACTTACAGCCCTAATTGTTGTAGCATTGTTAAAGTATGGCACCATGTAAACTTGAAAGCGATTTAGGGTTATACTGTCTGGAAATCCTGTAGGTTTATTAAAAAACTGAATGACGGTAGAGTCCTCTGTTGCAACAAATAATAATCCTGACGGACTATTTCCTAATACGTTCATATTGAACATATACTCTGAACCAATTCCAAGTGCACTTTTAGGAAGAACAACAGTGGCATCGTTGGTATAATTTTGCACATTCGATGCAAAAACAGTAATGTCTTGTGAGGAAGTTACACGTATCCCTTTATTTTCTACTATAGGAGTTGTGAGTCTAAGAATCGCAGAGAAAGTAGCCGCGTTTAAAATCACTTCTGTAGTACTATCAGCCACTATATTGTATGTATTTGAACCTGAGTTTGTGGCAACAGTAGCTTGTGTGTTTACTTTGGATGTGATATAGATGCGAAGTGAAGCTAGGCCTGTATTGTTGTTTTCAGCAAAAGCAAGCCAGAATTCTTTGCCAAAATTACTTAATTGATTTTGAGCATGGACTGAAAATCCCAAAAATTGGAATATTGAAAGAAGAATTATAGCTACTATTTTAGTGCGATTCAATAGCAGAACTTTCCTTCTTAAGAGTTTTTTGAACATTAAAAATGCATATTTAATTGTTCTACAAAAATACTTTTTTAATGTGAAAATATCCCCTTTCTGTTTTTTAAACACTACTTTTCTTTCTGGTACTTTAATATCAAATTTAAATTGCTGTATATAAATACATAGGAAATCTAAATAATTATAAGCTAACAAAAAAAAAATAAAACATTACACTTGGCCTGCTTATTAATTACACCAAAGAAAGGATTGAATAGCTAAAGTAACAGGAGAATTGAAGTTAAAAACCTTAAATCAAAAAAGGTGTTGTTAGGACCATAAGCTCTTAGGCATTCTGTAAAAACCTTGCAATTGTCTTCATCACCCAAAGGGCAAAATACACCACTGATTGTTGGGAGTTTGTTAATGAAAACAAGATCACACGATTTTAATATTTTGGCCTGAGTATACCAAACAAAAGACAAATTTCTGCTTTGTATGAACTGTATACCGGGTTAACATGCGCTAAACCTCCTAACCTTAAACCTACATACCTCGAAAGTATAAACTCCACATTTGGATGTAAAATCAGGCCAACAACCTCTCTTCTTCTTAAATCGTAAGTATGACTGGGGCCGAAATCAAACAAGAAGCCCGATTTTGCAACAGGAATAAAATTATAAGGGTAACTAGACTCGCCCATTGAAATTCCGCCTTGAAGGTTAAATTTAATGGTATTTTCTTTGTCTATAAAAGACTTGCCTAAGGTTATTGCTATAGAATTTATTCTATGGTAAATCACGTCTGAAGAAAAAAAACCTCCGCTATAATAATCTTTTGGCTTTTCAGGCGCAACCCTGTATTCGTTAAGTAGCATTACAGAATATGTATAATTTCTTTTGGATGTAAGATTTAAGTTTATGCCCAATTGCTTCATATTTCCGGCACCATAGGCCCCTCCTATGGAAAACCTGGAGAAATAAGCAGAAGTGTCGCTTGCCATTAATTCTAATGACATACAGGCAGTTATGCAAATCAATAGGATTGTTTTCATGCTAATTTTAATGTAAAATTACAATATAATTTTAATTGTAATAAATTGTTTTTCTCTTTTATTGTAGTACCCTCTTTATCTTAGTCTTGAAATAAAATTTTCGGAAGTACTCTTTTCAGGATTTGCGGGTTTGCAATTCTTTGGCTCCGCGAGGTTATAGGTTTGGTTTATACCTTTCAAAAAGTTTGACTTTCTCTTTTGCTGTTTTTTCCCATTAAGAATCATGTCATGCCATTTCTTGATTTTGTTAGAGCGTTTATGTTCCACAAAACTTATTTGGGAGAAAAGCTGAATGCTCTAAAAAAAGTATTTAAAAGACCATTGCTCAAGAATTCAATAAAATGTACTTCCCGATTTTTTTAAGACAATTCATTTCTTATAAAAGAACTAGGCCCAATCCAATAGTTGTTTTACATAGTAATTCTTAGCTTATACTGTTTAGCATTTTAGACAAAACGCCAAACTTTATGATATACATCAGAGTTTAATAGTTATTAATTAAAATATCTTTGCAGAAAATAAATTGACATTTTGTTACAAAAAGAAATAGAATCTGTAATTATAAAATTCGCAGGGGATTCGGGAGATGGAATGCAAGTTTCCGGGAGCTTGTTTACCTCTACCACTGCAATATATGGGAACGATTTGTCGACTTTTCCTGACTTTCCTGCAGAGATTAGAGCTCCAGCAGGCACTGTGGCAGGAGTTTCTGGCTTTCAAATTCGGTTTGGCAGCTCTTTGGTTCATACCCCAGGCGACGAATGCGACGTGCTAGTGGCAATGAATGCTGCTGCACTAAAGAGTAATCTAAGTAGCGTTGCTCCCCAGGGTATTATCATAGCAAATAGTTCTGGTTTTGACTCTAAAAACCTAAGACTTGCAGGATACCAAGCAGATGACCTACCCCTAGAACAAGCGGAAAAAATGGGATTTAAGGTATTAAACCTGGATTTAAGTAAGGTATCGAAAGAAACCTTACTTGGAGAAAAAATAAGCACCAAAGAGTTAGAACGAGGCAAAAACATGGTAGCTCTTGGCTTGGTTTGTTGGATGTTTAACCGTAACTTAGACCAAGTATTAGAACTTACCAAGCAAAGGTTTGCAAAAAATCCAGCATGGGCAGAGTGGAACCAACGCTTGGTAAAAGCAGGTTGGAATTTTGGGGAAACTATTGAACTTTTTCATGAAAGATACCAAGTAAATGCAGCATCCTTGCCCTCTGGAAAATATAGGGGAGTGTCTGGAAATGAGGCTCTAGCGCTAGGATTAGTAGCCGCTTCACACAAAGCAGGCTTGCAACTGTTCTTAGGAGCTTATCCTATTACACCTGCTTCAGACATCTTACACGAATTAGCAAAACTAAAACATTTAGGGGCCAATACCTTTATGGCGGAAGATGAAATAGCAGCCATAACTTCAGCTATTGGGGTTTCCTATGGTGGCAACCTTGGAGTTACTGCAAGTTCTGGGCCAGGTATAGCTTTAAAAACCGAAGCCATAGGATTGGCCGTAATGCTAGAATTGCCTCTCGTAATTTGCAACATACAAAGAGGTGGCCCATCTACAGGAATGCCTACCAAAACTGAGCAAGCAGATTTATTTCAAGCAATTTTTGGCAGAAATGGAGAATGTGAACTTATCGTTGTAGCGCCAGGAACACCAAAAGAATGTTTCGATATAGCATTCCAAGCGGTAAAGTTGTCCGTAGAACACATGACCCCTGTAATGCTCCTAAGTGATGGTTATATAGCGAATGGCGCAGAACCCTGGAAGTTCCCTAGCATGAAAAACTTGGCACAAATAACCCCTCCTATTGCAGAAGCGATACCTTATAAGCCATACCTTAGAGATGGGAATTTGGTACGAAAATGGGCTTTCCCGGGTATGAAAGATATGCAGCACAGAATTGGAGGTATTGAAAAAGAAGATATTACCGGGAACATTTCTTATGACCCTTTAAACCACCACAAAATGGTTTACTTAAGAAAAGAGAAAGTTGCAAAAGTTGCAAAAAGTATTCCTCCTCAGCTTATCTTACAAGGCCCTCAAAAAGGCAAAATTTTAGTTATTGGATGGGGTTCTACAAAAGGAGCTATTACAAGTGCAGTAGAAACAGCGCATAAAGCAGGAATAGAAGTAAGTCAAATTCATATTCAATACTTACATCCCTTCCCGGAAAACCTTGGCGATATACTCTCCTCTTTTGAGTATATCTTAATCCCAGAATTAAATACAGGTCAACTTGCCTTTATACTGAAAGCAAATTTCCAAATCCATCCAATTTGTTTCAACAAAGTACAAGGCAAACCTTTCTTTGCCAAAGAAATATTTGACAAACTTATAGAAATAAACCAAAATGCATAACCTTATAGACATACAAAATCAAGTGCCTATTTACACTGCAAAAGATTTTGAATCAGACCAAGAAGTAAGATGGTGCCCAGGGTGTGGAGACTATTCTATTCTAAAATCAGTGCAAAAAATCTTGCCTCAAATAGGTAAATCTAAAGAAGATACCGTATTTGTTTCCGGAATAGGATGTTCTTCTCGTTTTCCTTACTATATAGACACTTATGGCCTACACTCTATTCATGGCAGAGCTTTTTCTGTAGCTACAGGACTAAAAATAAGTAGACCAGAACTAGATGTTTGGGTTATAACAGGAGATGGAGACGGTCTTTCTATTGGTGGTAACCACCTTATACATACTTGCAGAAGAAATCCCAATTTAAATATTTTACTGTTTAACAATGAAATATATGGTCTTACCAAAGGACAACACTCCCCTACATCCTCACAAGGTCAAGTTACGAAGTCAAGTCCATTAGGCAATATAGATACTCCTTTCAACCCTCTTTTGCTTACCCTTGGAGCTGGTGCTAGTTTTGTAGCACGAACAGCGGATAGGTTTCCTGCTCATATGCAGCAAACCCTCTTGAAAGCAGCTAAATACAAAGGCTGCTCTTTTGTAGAGATATACCAAAACTGTAATATCTTTAACGATGGAGCTTTTGAAACCTTTACAGATAAAGAATCAAAAGACCAATACAGTATATTTATTGAACATGGCAAGCCGCTCAGATTTGGTGTAAATAACGAATGGAGTATTGTACTGAAAAATATGGAACCATGTATTGTTGCTACCTCCGAAATACAAGAAGGAGAAGAGTGGATTCACAATCAAGAAAATAAAAACCTTGCATTGTTGATCGCACAGTTTGCACAAAACCCACTTTTCCCTCGCCCTTTTGGAGTTCTTTATTCTGTTGAAAGAGAATGCTATGAAAATTTATTTGCAATGACCCCGAAAATAGTAGAGGAGGAAAAACTAGACAAACTTATTGCAGGTAAATTTAATTGGATTGTCTAAAAATCTTACAAAAGAAATACAGCATAAGACTTTTTTTCGTACAATTGTGTGAAACAAAATTTAGTTATGCAACAAAACACAATAGAACTAATCGCTAAAGAAAAAATCAATGGCCTTACTTTTTCTAGAAACATGCAAAGCACAGATAATAATTTAGTGCAAAAACTACAGAATGCCGAAAAATTAGGCAACTCATTTAAAGGTAAAGTAACCATAATTTTTGAAACCACCGAAGGTACTAAGAAGACAGAAACTACAATTTGGAATACCACTTCTGACTATATTCAACTAAAAGGAGAAACAATGATTCCTATTAGTTCTGTGGTAGATATACTATTTTAAAAATTGAGAGATAACTACTTTACGATAAGAGCATTTTCTCTTTCATTGGATTGTTTATTGTAAATCTGGTCCATAAGAATGGTATGGGGAAGCGCTACCACTGAGATCAATACTAAAACGCTAAAATAAGAATCTCCATTACTCAAAAAGAGAACTGTAAAAAAACCAACAACACTTAACAGAGTAAATGGCAACAATTTAAAAAGAAAACCCTTAAAAGTAGTCTTTACATATAACTTGCCAAGTTCGTGGTATTCTTTTTTCAAAACCCACAAGGAATGCCACAAACCAAAATATAGAGAAAAGGAAAGAAGCGTTGGCAGGTAATAAAAAATAAGAATTATAAAAACAAACTGTACTAAAAAGTTGGCAAGTTCATTCGTACTTATCAACTTGCGAGTGAAAAGAAATATTAAAAATAAAGTTTCAATAACCAAAGTAGTGGTAAAAATCAAAGTGGACTTATGAATAAGTGATATCAATAAGTCATCGGATGAAAACCACTCTGAAACTATTTGTAACAAAGAGGTGTGATTGGCAATAAATAATAAACTTATAATAGCTACCCCGTGATTCAAAGCCAAAACTTTCTTTGTAAAAGAAGAAATATTGTGGCTTAAATCTTCGGTATCTGCCTGCCCGAAGTGGTATGCAGAATACAAAAGGAAAATAAAAAAAGAGAGCAAAGGAAAATAAAACCAAAAAACAAGGTAAATCAGAACTAAAGCAACATAAGCAAAAACAAACAAAGACATATTTTTTCGAGGCATTATTTTAAGAACCTCTACCGCAAGAATATGATCAATAGAACCATGAGCCATTCCAATGATCCCAATTAGAACAAATGCAATTGTTGCTTCTATAGCTATTGTAAATTGATAGCCTAAAAAAGAAAACAAAAGAAACAAGCCAAATATGAATAGTATTGTATTTCTCATATTTTAAAAAAGGGAGACAAAAACATTGCCTCCCCTAAATTTTAAAAAGGTTAAAAAATTATTTTGCAACTTCTTTGCTTTCGCTTACAGCCAAAGCATAAATAACAAGACCAAAACCTATTTTGTTAACTGCATCACCAATGTTGTAAACAACATCCATAAATCCAGCATTAACTCCTAAGTCCATACCAAAAAGTCCACCTTGAGTACCCATGATGTAACCTATTGGGTATATAGCCCAACCAGCTAATACAAACCAAGCCAAAGCTTTGTTTGCTTTAAGAACTGCTCCACCTGCATTTTTAGCAAGTTGTGCAATTTCTCCAAACCATACCAAGTAAATTATGTAGAAATGGCCAAGTCCAGAGATAAAGCCCCAGAACCAAGAGATTGTTTGACCTCCATAGATAGCCTCTCCTATGTAACCTGTAACTAACATAAATACTGAAGCAAAAATCAATTTCCACATTGTAGAAATTTTACCACCTGCTTTCTTTGTGATTAAATAAAATTCAACACACATTAAAGGAACGGTCAAAAGCCAATCTACGTACCTAAAAAAGGTAGGAGACTCTCCTGTTTCTACGAAGTAATCTCTCATGTAGAAATAATGCACCGCTGCAATAAAAGTAATTAAGCCAGATACCATTAAAGATGTTCTCCATTTAGGATTCACATTTTTCATTTCTAGCCAAAAGAATGCTGTAGCAGCCATCATTGCCATTGAACCTACAAAAAAGGTAAAAGCAATTGCTTGAGTTAAATTAAACTCGCCCCCAAAAATGTTGGAGGCATTTGTAATAGATAATAATGTTTCCATATAGTTATTTGTTTAAAATAAGTTAAACAAACCGAGGAGAAAACAGTTTTCATATTTTTAGAAATATTTTATAATATGCACAATTTGTGTGAATTAATTTTTCTACGAAAACGATTATACCTCGATTTACGACTTGTAAATTTAAGATATATTAGTTTAATCACAGCCAAGATAAAATATAAGGCAAAATGACACAAACAAAATTTGCCTTTAGCGATATAAATAAAAATATATTACAGAAGCATTAATTTATAAAACAAATATTTACATGTGACTGAATATTAGAAGCCAAAACAATATAACTTGTTAAAATTTAGAATATATTAAAAGACTAAAACATAAGACTTTTTACAAACACCTTTGGGTATAACGTTTGGAAAACATGCTACTTAAGAATGAATATAGAGACACAATTGAATGCTACTTTTATGAACTTAGACAGCTAATATAATTAGGGATGTAGTAAAACCAACGAAATATATTCCAAACCATGTTTTCCAACAAATTGGTCAACTACAAACCATGATTTGAATATTATTTCTTTGCTCTAGGATGAAATTGTTGCATCGTTTGTTTTAAAAAACTCCTGTCCAAATGGGTATAAATCTCTGTTGTGGTAATACTCTCATGACCCAGCATTTGTTGAACAGCCCTTAAATCTGCACCATTTTCTACTAAATGTGTTGCAAAACTATGACGGAAAGTGTGTGGGCTAATATTTTTATGTATACCTACTTTTTGAGCAAGAGATTTAATCAATTTAAAAACTGAAATCCTGCTTAATGCCCCCCCTTGTTGGTTTATAAAAACAAGGTCTTCTGCAATTGGCTTTATAGGCCAAAAGGCCCTCTCCCTTTGTATATAATAATCTAGCTGCTGCAGGGTGCCTTGGTCTATAGGTATTAATCTTTCTTTATTTCCCTTTCCTTGTACTTTAATAACTTCATCTGCCCCATATATGTTGCTGATTTTAAGACCTACCAATTCGCTAACTCTCAACCCGCAAGAATAAAGAGTTTCTATAATTGCCTTGTTTCTTTCCCCGTCTGCTTTGGTCTTATCTATTGCATCCACCATATTCTGAATCTCTTCTTCACTTAGCACCTCCGGCAGTTTCCTTTTAGTTTTGGGCAAATCTACCAACATCATTGGATTGTTATCCAATAGACTTTCTTCAAGTAAATAAGCATAAAAACCTCTGAGTCCAGAGACAATTCTCGCTTGAGAGGTAGCGCTAAGACCCAAGTCGTGCACATAAACTAAAAAATCATGAATTGTCTGTTGGTTTACTTTAATGGGATTAAGACTATTCCCACAAAAGGATTTGAGCTTTAAAATATCGTTTGTATACGCCTCAATAGAATTGTCAGAGAGACCTTTTTCTAGTTTTAAATAGAGTGTGAATCCTTGGATTAGAGAATCCCAATGCATTTAATCGTAAAGTTTTATTTCTTTTGCTTGTAAAACCTCTTCGGTATTGGCATCAATTACAATGGCCACCGCATAGCTTTTTAATCTATTCCATTTAGGATTCCATTTGTATTCATAGTCTTTTTCAAAAACCCTTCCTTTTTCTAAAGACTGGGTTAAGAGAATCCCCATTGTAGGAGTTACAGAACCTCTTAGTACATGGTCATGAATGTAGTCTTCGTCGTAGCCTCCAATAAATGCTTGTGTACTACGGATTCCACTTTCTGTAATATAGATTGCAAGTTTATGGTTCGCGCTTCCCATATTTTCTCCGTATGCAATTTTAGATTTAATTACTACTTGAGAATCAGATCTGATTTCCTTTTGTAAGCTTAAGAAAATTGGAGTATTTCCTTTTCTTTGGTTTATGGAAGGCTCCCAATCATTAATTGGCATGCCTGCGGAAGCACCAAATCTGTGGCGGTCTACATAGCCATTTGGCAAACCTTGAGGAACACCAATTGCTTGGGCTATAGTTTCGGCATCTTCAGTTCTAAGGTCTTCTTGCCCTTGGTAGCCATTTGTAAAATTAGGTAAAGATTTTAAGTACAATCCAACTACTACCAATGTATCTCCCATTTTCTGTTTCAACTCTTTTGCTTTTTGGGCAGCTTGAGGACAGTTTACGCACCGCACTCCCGTAAGATCCTCCAAAAATATGGTTTTGAAGGTTTGGCCAGTAATTGCATTGTCAATATAGGAGGTGTCCAACAATGGAGCGAGCGGCCTAGTAAAAATCACCCCATGGTTTTCTTCCTCGCAAGCAGTTGCAAAGAAAAGCGCAGCCAAGGCTATAAAAAAACTCTGTTTCATTGTAGCACAAATATAACCAAAAAAATAATAGAACAAAGTCTATTGAATAATAGAAAACTAACACTTATACTTGTAAAATGAGTAAAGTGGATGAAACAAACAACAGTTTGTCGGATTTGGCATTTTCTATAGTATCTTTTACCAAGTGTAATGTGTTTCTTACAGGAAAAGCTGGAACAGGAAAAACTACATTTCTAAAGGCCTTGATACAAAATACCCACAAAAAAACCGTAGTAGTTGCTCCAACAGGAGTAGCTGCTATAAATGCTGGAGGCACCACCATTCATTCCTTTTTTCAATTGCCTTTTGGCATGTATTTGCCAGAACTTTCAGATTATGAAATTAGCAATTCCTCGGTCAATGTTTTTGGAAAACAACAAATACTTTCCTCTCTAAAAATGAACTCAGAGAAAAAAAGATTGGTAGAGGAACTAGATTTATTGGTTATTGACGAAGTATCTATGGTTAAAGCAGACACTATGGATGCTATAGATTTTATATTAAAAACCATAAGAAAAAAACCAGGAGTTCCTTTTGGAGGAGTCCAGCTTTTGTGTATTGGAGATCTTTTTCAGTTACCCCCTGTTCTTACAGACAATGAAAAACCTACACTTGAAAAAAACTATCCAAGTCCTTTTTTCTTTGACTCCAATATACTAAGGCTTCACCCTCTTTTATCCATTGAACTGCAAACTATATACCGACAAAGCAACCAAGATTTTATTTCAATCCTAAATAAAATACGAAACAATTCAGCAAACGAAGAAGAACTACAAATACTTGAAAAATATGTAGACCCTTTTTATGAAGCAGCATACGACTCCTTTTTTATTACCTTATGTTCTCACAATTACAAGGCAAATCAGATAAACAAACAAAGGCTAGACGAACTAAGAGCTCCCTCTAGAATTTTTAATGCTGAAATACAAGGGGTTTTTTCAGACAGTGCTTTCCCCAATGACATGGCCCTTGAATTAAAAGAAGGAGCACAAATAATGTTCGTAAAAAACGACGTGGGTAAAGAAATACGTCGCTACTATAATGGTAAATTAGGAAAAATAGACAAAATAAACGAGGAAGGGGTTTGGGTAGAATTTGAAGGCGAAGAGGAACTTTTGTTAGTTGAAAAAACTGCTTGGGAAAATGTACGCTTTAGCTTTAATAACGAAACCGGTGCAATAGAAGAAGAGGTGGTAGGAACCTTTACCCAGTACCCCTTGAAAGCAGCGTGGGCCATTACCATACACAAAAGCCAAGGATTAACTTTTGAAAGAGCAATTATAGATGCAGGCGACTCTTTTACAGATGGTCAAGTGTATGTTGCTTTATCAAGACTTACTTCTCTTGAAGGTTTGATATTAAAAACCCCTATTTATGCCCATGCAATCAAATGCAACCCAAAGGTTGTAAAGTTTATGGAAAAACTACCAACCGAAAAAGATTTAAGGGAAGTCTTTGAAATAGAAAAGGTAAACTACATGGAGGATTTCTTAAAACAATGTTTCAATTTTGAGTCCTTTGGCAAAGATTGGTTAACCTTTAAACATTTTGCATATAGCAAAACCCTGCCAAATGACGAAGAAAAAAAACAAATTCTAAACAAAATAGACAACAGCTTAATAGCAATAGAAAAAGTAGCTTTCAAATTTCAAGACAAAGTAAAAGAATACTTTACTCAATCTCAAGATTTAGAATTTATAAGACAACGTGTAGATTCTGCTGTAGAGTATTTTTGTAAAGAATGGCATGAAAATATTCTTGAACCACTGAAAACACATTACAAAGAAACGAGTGTGAAGAGTAAAACCAAACAATATTCCCGAAAACTACAACAAATACAAAGAATAGCTGAAAACAAAATACCTTCTTTACAATTTGCACACAAAGTAATGCAAGGGATAAACGATGGCCAAAGTCTAAGTGCAATATTTAAAATAAAAACAAAAGAAGAAAAGAAAATAGAGATAAAAACACCCATATCAAATCCAAAGAAAAAGCAAAAAGAAAAAGGCGAAAATACATTCGAGTTAAGCTTAAGACTATATTTGGAACATAAATCCATAGCCAAAGTAGCAGAAATAAGAGAACTTAACCCCGGAACCATTGAAGGACATATGGCAAAATTTGTTGAAGAAGGCAAAATTTCTGTAAACGACTTTTATTATGAAGAAGAAATAGAACCTATTGTAAAATTGATACAAGAAAATCCCGAAATGGGACTAGGTGCATTAAAAGAAAAATGTACAGAGAGTACAAGCTATTCACTTTTGCGTATGGCCAAGGCCCATTTACAATATTTACAAAACAAGCAAATTAGGAAGGCATGATTTTTGCAGTTGTGTGTTGAAGATAATACAAGGGATAGCTGCCAAGACAATAACAATAAATTTGACTTTCTCCATTTTTTTGTTTAATTTTGCAGACTTTTTGCCGTATATTACACAAAAGAATAAAACGAAAAAAGGATACTAAAATCAAACTATGAGACAGCTTAAAATTAGCAAACAGTTTACCAATCGCGAAAACAAGTCATTAGACAAGTATTTGAACGAAATCAGCAAGGTTTCGATGATTGATGCCCAAGAGGAAGTGGAGTTGGCAAGAAGAATTAGAGAAGGCGACCAAAGGGCATTAGAGAAACTTGTAAATGCGAATCTAAGATTTGTGGTTTCTGTTTCTAAGCAATATCAAAACCAAGGACTTACATTAGGAGACTTAATAAACGAAGGCAACTTCGGACTAATTAAAGCAGCAAAAAGGTTTGACGAAACCAGAGGATTTAAGTTTATATCTTATGCTGTATGGTGGATTCGTCAATCTATTTTACAAGCATTGGCTGATCAATCTAGGATAGTAAGATTACCTTTAAACAAAGTTGGCTCTATTGGCAGGATTTCTGCAGCAGCGGCAAAATTAGAGCAAGAATTAGAAAGAGAACCCACCGCTGAAGAGATTGCAAAAGAATTAGATGTTTCTATAAGCGAAGTAGAAAATGCCCTAAAATCTTCTGGAAGACATCTTTCTATTGATGCACCTCTTACAGAAGGAGAAGACAATACACTGCTTGGGGTGTTAGACCAAAACGACGAACCAGATCCAGACTCTCCATTGCTAAACGAATCTCTTCAAAAAGAAATAAATAGAGTAATAAGCACTCTTTCAGAAAAAGAGAGAGATGTTTTAAAATATTACTATGGATTGGACGGAGGACCAGCCCATACCTTAGAAGATATAAGCGAGAAAGTAGGACTTACACGCGAAAGAGTGAGGCAAATAAAAGAAAAAGCTTTACGTAGACTAAGAAAATCATCAAAAAGTAAAATCTTAAAATCTTATTTAGGATAAATAAAAAGGAGCTTTTCAAAGCTCCTTTTTTATTTAAAAATCTATCTTCTTATAACTTGTTTTCTTCCTCTTATATTCTTCAAAATATACACTAGAAAAACCTATGTATAATTTTGGGAAAACTACCTAGGTCTTTTTACCGGGAACATATGACTCATGCCTTTATATACCGAGGAGAAAATTTGAGACATGGAAATTTTAATGCAGGTATTTATTTGAAAAATGCTCAAAAGAGGATAGTTTAAGTACTATCCTCTTTTTTTATTTAGGGAAAAATATGTAAATGCTTTATGCCCATATATTTCCAGTAAATGTTTTCAGTTGTATGTCTTTACTGCTTAATTCTGCATACGTAAAATGAGTGACCCATTCTCCTAAATTTATATATTTGCTTTGAGGGCTTAAAGTGATTTGTAAGGGAAGGTGCCTGTGGCCAAAGATAAAATAATCGTAATGTGTTTCTGCTAACTTGTTCTTGGCAAAAAGAGTAAGAAATTCTTTGTCGTCTCCAAGATATTTTAAATCGGAACGATAGTTTCTTTGCCTGCTAGACCTAGACAAAAAACTAGCAAGTCCTATTCCAAAATTTGGGTGCAGCCTAGCAAAAAACCACTGGCATATTGAACTTCTAAAAAGAACTTTTAAAAACTTATACGACTTATCCCCGGGACCCAAACCATCCCCATGGTGAAGATATATTTTAAGGCCATTTCTTTCTATCACTAATTCGTTTGAAATTATATCTGCATTTAATTGTATTTTAAGATAGTCAAACATCCACATATCGTGGTTGCCTTTAAAAAAATACAATTTAATCCCCTTGTCAGACAATTCTGCAAGTTTGCCTAGCAAGCGAATATAGCCCTTTGGTACTACTGTTTTATACTCAAACCAAAAATCAAAAACATCTCCTAGAAAAAAAATCTCAGACGCATCATTTTGAATATTATCTAGCCAACGAACAATCAATTTTTCTCTAGAAAAATCTTTGTCTTCTCCTCTTAGTCCAAGATGAAAATCGGAGGCAAAATATATTTTTTTATCTGTTTGGTTCAAAACGCCTCAAAATTGCGTTTTTTTTGTTAATTCATAACTCAAAATCTTGTTTATTTACAGACCTCCCATCTACAAATAAAACTGCTTTGTATTTGCCTGGTATAAAATCTGTTTCCCGTATCCAAAACTCAAAATCATGGTTCCCCTGGGTGTAAGAAGCACTAGGCCTTAATGTTTTTAAGCATTTGCCAAATTCATCAAATATCTTAATACTTACCTCAGATGTTTTTTGAAGTTGAATTTCAAAACCAATTTTTAGTGTCATTCCATTGTATGTATCTACATTTTTACTTTTAAAAGTATTTTGTACATGGCCAAATATTTCTCTTTCAGCTTGATTTTTTGCTTTTTTATAACCCATATCTTTCCCATTTGCTATTGCCCATACCGCATCTTGTCCCGTGGAATTGTGGTAGTTATTTTTTTCAATTATCTTAGCTAGTTTCAATAAAGGAGCATCTGCAAGCTTGCCATTTTTAAAACGGTTGTTTTTACTCGGCGAAGCCTTACTCGACTGACTACACATTGCATACAACTTTTGTGTAGTTGATTTCTTAGGTTCTATGCGTATAATGCTGGTTTTGGTAATTAGCATACGCTGTACATTGGTATCTTGGGGCTGAAGAAATCTCCCACTTTCTATCTTTATAGCTACCGCGGAAGCACTATGGTTCCGTATTGTGGTTGTTAAGCATTTGCCATAATGAGACGAAGAGCCTTGAGGGATATCATCTCCTGACAATCCTTCTATACTGTAGGTTATTATGTTTCGTTTTATTGCCTCCTCTAAACTTATAGCTTGAGATAAGACAGATAAACTACTAAAAAACAGTGCCGTAATCATTAATAAGAACTTTTTCATATACTTTCTCCTTTTTATAATATGGGTTATGAATTTAAAAACGAAGACTAAATACTTTTATTTTACACTATAGATAATTATAAATTTTTTTTTTAATAGGGTATGGTTAATTTCGCAGAGATAATTAAACAATTATAGTACAATGACAAACCTACTAGGCTGGTATGGAATTTTCAAAAATCTTAAACACATACTGCCTGTTACTCTTCATAAAAAATCTGTTTATTTATTACTTGGCCTAATCTTCCTTTCTATTTTAGACTTTATTGGACTAGCCATATTGGCGCCGCTACTTCTCGGCTTTATGCAAAGCAGTGTTTCCTTTATACCGTTACCAGATATTTTACAAAATCATACCCCAGCTGTTTTAAGCATTATCCTTATTTTTTACTTGCTAAAATTATGGTATGCGTTTTATATCAATCGTTATCAAATAACGGTTTGTAGTAGTTTTATCTCTTTTTTGTCTCAAAATAACCTTAGAAAAATACTTGGTTCTAACCATGACCAAAAGATAGAAAAAGGAAGTTCTGGGATTATGGAAAAAGTATATTTCGAGCCATTACATATTGGAATGGGGGTTTTCTTGCCTCTTTTTGCACTTATTCAGGAAAGTTTTATAGTTATAATTCTAACCATTGCACTCATGTGGGTAGACCCTTTATTAAGTATAGGCATGTTTTTGCTCATTGGACTAAGTGGCTTAGTAATACTTAAAAAAATGAAAGGTAGAAGTTCCAAAGTAGGCGAAACAAATGCAAGAAATCGTAAAGATTTATTTGAAAAACTAAATATTGGTCTTAGTGGTCTTTTAGAATACCCCGAAGGTAAAGAACAAGATCACTTAAGTGAAATAGTAGGGGAAAAAATCTTAAACATGAGCAAAGGAGAGCTCTTAGGTAATTTCTATAAAACCATTCCGTTTAGGGTAAATGAATTACTAAGCATACTTGCATTAATATTTATGCTATATTACAGCCTAGCTACTAAAGGCAATGCAGATACTTTTTTAGTTATGGCAACCCTTTTTGCATTGGCTGTTTTTAGAATAATTCCTGCGATAAATAGAATTCAACTCAATCTGGTACAATTGAATATTTATGAGATTATGCTTCGGAATTTTAGCTTATTCGACCCGAAAAGTAATTTGGAAGAATCTATTCAATTAAAACGGAATATTGTTTTAGTCAACTTTGGGATTCGCTACAACGACGACACCCTGCCAATACTAGAAAATATAAACATTCAAATTGAAAAAGGGAGTTTAAATGCCTTGGTAGGGAAATCTGGCTCTGGAAAATCCTCCTTATTAAAAGTTTTAAGTGGTCAAAAAACAAATTATATAGGGTCTATACATATAGATGGAACCAAACTAGGGGAAGAGACTATAAACTGCTGGAAATCGAAAGTAGCTTACATAGGGCAAAATCCTTACATTCTAGATGGTAGTTTGTTAGAAAATATTTGTTTTGGGAGCAAGCAAGATTTAAACCTAGAAAAAGTAAAGCAGGCTCTTCTGCTTGCAGGATTAAAAGAGTTTGAAGAAAATTTAGAAAACAAAAAGACAGGAGAAAGCGGAATTAAGTTGTCGGAAGGACAAAAACAGAGGCTTATGCTTGCGAGGGCAATTTATGCAGACTCCGAACTTTATTTACTAGATGAAATCACAGCGAATTTAGATACGGAAAGTACAGATAAAATTTTGCACTCTTTAAAAAAGTTGAAACAAGAGGGCAAAACTATTTGTATTAGTACACACAACCCTAAGGTTGCAGAAATTTGCGATACTATCTATTCATTTAGTGAAAAAAACATAGAAGTAAAAATATGATTAACAAAGAAAAAGCAGGTTCTTCTTCTTGGAAAAAAAAAGTATTTAAGATAGTTTTCTTGTCTGATAATCCTTCTGGTAAGTTATTTGACATATTCTTACTTGTTTTTATTGTAACAAGTGTATTGGTAACTATGCTTGAAACTATCCCTTTTTTCCATTCCAACTATTTTTATGAATTTCAAACAATTGAGATAATCTTTACTGCCGTTTTTACTCTGGAATACTTGCTAAGAATTTGGTGTGTTAAAAAACCAATAAACTATATATTTAGCCTGTATGGACTTATAGATTTATTTTCTATACTTCCTACTTTTATCGGCCTATTTATAAAAGGAACTCATTATCTAACCGTATTGCGACTCTTTAGAGTATTAAGGATGTTTAGAATTTTAAAACTCACAAAATACATTAAGGAAAGTAGTATTTTGTTGAACTCTGTGATTAACAGCAGAAGAAAAATATTTGTTTTCTTCCTCTTCCTATTTATTACCGTTTGCTTTTTAGGTTCCATTATGTACGCTATAGAGAGCGAATCCAATCCTGGATTTAAAAGTATCCCTGAGAGTATTTATTGGGCTATTGTTACAATCACGACTGTAGGCTATGGGGATATTTCTCCTATTACACCCCTTGGAAAAATTATTGCATCCTTAATTATGATTTTAGGGTATTCTATTATTGCAGTCCCTACAGGAATAATTACAGCAGGATTGTTCCAAAACACTTCGCAGGGCTCTGTTACATGCCCTAATTGCTTGACCGAAGGACATGAGGAGCATGCTAGTTTTTGTAAAGATTGTGGAATGCAGTTAAATGAAAACAACAACCCAAAATGAGGATTATACAATACAGATTCGGGTCTAAAGCGTAGATAAAGAATCTACAATTTGTATTGCCGTATTTCCATTTCCGTATAGCTGCGCTTTGTTGTCAAATACCCTGTGAAGCATTTTACTTGTAGCTGCTATTATTTTACTTTTATCTGCCCCAACCAATACATTCACATCATTTTCTATAAGTTCTACCCATTCTGTTTCATCTCTTAGAGTAACACAGAATTTACCACTCATATAGGCTTCTTTTTGAAGACCTCCGCTATCGGTAAGAACAATTTCGCAATGTTTTAATAACGATAACATTTCAAAATACCCCACGGGTTCTATACATTTAAAAGCAACATGTATATTGTTTGTTTTCAATATTTTGAAGGTTCTTGGGTGCAATGGCACAACAATATCTATGGTTTCATTCAACACATTTAGCGCTTCTACTATACTTCTCAGCCTTTCTATATTGTCTGTATTTTCTGCTCTATGAATTGTACATAGTGCATATTTTCCGGAGGTAATAGAACGAACATAATCTATTCCAGGAGCAAATTCCATAAACATGGTCATTGCATCTAACATAATATCTCCAGTTTGAACTATAGAACAATTTATTTTTTCATATCCTTCCATCATTAAATTGTTCACGGCTGTTTGGGTAGGACAAAACAAATAGTCTGATATTCTATCTGTTAAAATCC
The DNA here is from genome assembly GCA_002422315.1 of Bacteroidetes bacterium UBA6161. GTDB lineage: Bacteria > Bacteroidota > Bacteroidia > NS11-12g > UBA955 > UBA6161. Next base: position 1,124 of record DIUJ01000039.1, on the reverse strand, counting down.
TATTTACTTCCTCAGGCATTCTCATATTAAAACTTCTAAGTCCTGCTTCTACGTGTGCAACCTTTACATGTAGTTTTTTGGCTGCTAGGGCACCGGCTAATGTGGAGTTTGTGTCGCCAAAAACAAGTACTACATGAGGCTTTTCTTCCAAAATTATTTTTTCAATTTCTTCAAGCATTCTTCCTGTCATGGCACCATGTCCTAAACTATGAATGCTAAGAGAATATTTAGGCTTTGGGATTCCCATTTGCGAAAAGAAGATTTCTGACATATTGGGGTCAAAGTGCTGTCCGGTATGAACAATAATTTCTTCTACATGAGAATTACTAGCAAATGCTTTGCTAAGGGGAGCGGCTTTTATAAACTGAGGCCTTGCCCCTATGATAGTGAGTACTTTTTGCATGCTGCGCAAAACTATAAAGTTTTTATGGATTGTACTATACTTTTGCGTTATCTGTTTGGAATAGTTTCAATTTCCAGATTGAAAGTTTATTTTTAAAAAACTTTAAGGTTACAATAACCTTGTTTCTCGAAAAAAGCGTTTGCATTGCTTGATGCACCATCTCTTGTGCAATCTCTTCAGGCATAGCCTTAAAGGACATATTTTCAATAGGAGTGGTGTCTACAATATATTTCTCAATCGCTTGGGTTGTATGTGTTGCCCTCTCGTCAAATCCAATATTTTTTACCAAATTATTTACGCAAACTACACTCATAAATTTATTTTTCCAAAGACAATACTGAAGTTGAAAATCCCAAGTATTTAATTTTCCTAGATGAATTTGAGCTAAATTGTTGTACCAATACATTTTTTGGAAGAAATTCCCTGGAAGCGAACTCCACTCCACTTTTTCTTCTGCTAATGGGTCTAGTACATATTTATCCCAAGTTTTTTTCCAACATGCCCAACCCCAAATATAGCCAAGGCTACTTAAATAGTGGTTGTACTCACTGCTGGGTTTGGATTCTATAAAGCTTGCCCCAGAAATATGACCTACTTGTGGATTGTTTCTGTATTGATTCAACATAGTATCACAGAAAGTAAAAAAGTCTACAATTGGCAGACAATCATCTTCTAAAATAATCCCTTCTTCAACGCTATCAAAAAACCAAGTTATGGCTTC
>DIUJ01000047.1:28883-38987 GCA_002422315.1 Bacteroidetes bacterium UBA6161 | reverse complement strand
ATCTAAAAATCCCTAAGGGGTTTAATATGAATAGCCACCGATTGCAATCGGGGATATTGAATAAGGCGATGTTAACAACCCGCCTCAGGCGGGTTGAATTTTGCTATGGATAAAATTGATTTTCAAAGATAAATGAATCTTCCGAACAGTTATGGTGACAACACCAACCACGGCGAATATTTTAAAGCCATGGTTGGTGTTGTCACCAACCATCCCAAATTTTATGGATGTTTTTTTGTTTCTATTTATTAGAAGCCGTAGTTGGTGTTTGCTTGTCCCCATTTTGTAAGCGGATCAGCAAATCCACTGTAAAATTCTCGCCCCTATTGTCACCCTGAGGTCCTCGAAGGGTCAATAGGGTATGTTTAATGGAAAATTTAGAAGCCGTGGTTGGTGTTTGCTTGTCCCCAATTTATTGGCGGATCACCAACCACTCCCCAAGGATAACACTAAATATCCACGGCGACTAATAAAATAATCAAGGTAAGTTTATCTCCCCAGCTATTTCTATATCTATTTCTTCTGAAAACAAAGGCTTACGCGTACCTATTATCCCATAACCTTTGCCAGGCTGATAACTATACAGTAAATCTTCTTTGAAAAAAAACGCATCCTTGGAACTTGCAATTTTAATAAGAATAGGAGAGTGGTCCTGTGCATTCACCATTATTTGTAAACTACTTACATTTAGCTTTGGATTGTTGCTTTCATATACCAAGTGGTATACGCTTTTGTCTTTGTTCCATATACTGTCTGCACTGTATTGGCTTAAAAAAGCATTTTTATTGATGTCGAAACTTTTAAAAATTCCCAATTGTTTTTCCCAGTCTACTATAAGGGTTGTGCTATCGGATACTTCTTCTCCAAGTCTTGTAGTAGAGTGTAGGATTGCATTATTTTTTTGCAGGGAGGAAATTTCTTTCTCCATAAACCCTTTTAAATCAAAGAACTTGGCTTCTAATAAAGCAGTATTTTCTTTTTTTATACAAGAGCTAAGCGAAGCTACAATTAGGAAATAAAGAATTATGGTTTTAGTATAATGCATTGCCTGTCATTTCTATAGGTTGTGGAATATTCATCATTTTTAGAATGGTAGGCGCTACATCGGCTAGAATACCGTGGTTTAGTTTGTCGCATAATTTGTAATTGCTAACAAGCCAAACTGGAACAGGGTTTAGCGAATGCGCTGTATTGGGAGAACCATCTTCGTTTATAGCCAAGTCGGCATTGCCATGGTCGGCGGTAATAAGTAAGCTATAATTATTTGCAAGTGCAGTTTCTACAATCTCTTTTACACATTGGTCTACGGTTTCCGCAGCTTTTACCATGGCGCTAAAAACCCCAGTATGTCCTACCATATCTGTATTGGCAAAGTTTACACAAAAGAAATTGGTTTGGTTTTGTTCAATGGCTTTTACCACTTGTTCTTTCAGTGTTATAGCGCTCATTTCGGGTTGTAGGTCGTAGGTGGCAACTTTAGGTGAAGGTGCTAGGATTCTACTTTCTCCTTCAAATTCTGTTTCTCTACCTCCAGAAAAAAAGAAAGTTACATGGGGGTATTTTTCTGTTTCTGCTGCTCTTATTTGACTAAGTCCTTCTTTAGAAATAACCTCACCTAGGGTCATTTGGGTATTTTCTTTGCCAAAAACCACCTGTATGTTTTCAAATGTTTTGTCGTATTCGGTAAGCGTGGCAAAATATAGTTTAAGTTTATGCATGCCAAACTCGTGCATGTTTTGTTGGCTTAGTACACGGGTGAGTTGCCTTCCTCTATCTGTTCTAAAATTAAAAAACAGAACAGCATCATTTTCTTGAATACCTTTAAAACCAGCCTGCATGCTTTGTATAGAAATGGCAGGGAGTAAGAACTCATCTGTAACATTTTCTGCGTAGCATTTTTCGAGATAGTGTTGTAGGTTTTCCACATGTTCAGCTTGGCAGTTTACAAGGCATTGGTAGGATTTGGCTGTTCTTTCCCAGCGTTGGTCCCTATCCATGGCATAGTATCGGCCTTGTATGCTAGCAATATGGGTATTGGGGTAGGCTAGGTTGTAGTTTTGAATATTTTGCAAAAAACGCATTCCGCTTTTAGGGTCTGTATCTCTTCCATCCATAAAGCAGTGTATAAATACTTGTTTTACACCTTTATCGGCAGCAATGGATACCAAGTGTTTTAGGTGTTCTATATTGGAATGTACCCCTCCGTCAGAAAGCAGTCCCATAAGGTGAAGGGGTTTGTTTTCTGTGGTACAATATTGAATCAGGTTTTGTAAAGTCTGATTCTTTTTGGCTTCGCCATTGGCAAAGCTTCGATTGATTAATTCCAGCATTTGCCACACGATCCTTCCAGAGCCTAGGTTTAGGTGTCCTACTTCCGAGTTTCCCATTTGTCCTTCGGGCAGTCCTACGGCATTGCTGTGGGTTTGAAGGGTTGCATTGGGGTAGTTGGAATACAAGCTATCGGTAAACGGTGTTTTTGCTTGGTAAATGGCATTGCTTTGGTCTTGCTTGCCTATTCCCCAGCCGTCTAGTATAAGTAGTATGGCTTTTTGTTCTGTCATTGCGCTGCAAAGTTATAGTAATTATATGTCTGTTTTTTTGGATTTTATACACCGACAATCGTCTTTAGGTTGAGAAGATTTTTTGGTTCAAAATATGAGAACTAACTCTCAAAAATATATTAAATTCTCAAAATGAGAAAATTATCGAATTGATTTGAGCGAAAAAATAAGTAAAAGCACTTATGAAAATATTTTTATATTGTTGAAAATGAATTAAATAAAAAACTAATAATGTGTTTGGCATTGAGGGTTTTGAAAAAAGGTGTGCCACTTGTAACAGTATGGGCAAATAAAAAAAATATTAAACACTCAAAAAACAAAACTATGAAAAACTCAAACACAAACACTTCGATTTTCAAAAAAGTAGGCTTCGTTTTACTTTTTTCGCTTTTTGCATTCTCTAATTATGGGGTAAAGGGACAGTCTATTTATCAGCCATTAATTTTAGCTACATCATTTTATAATGCTAACAACTCAAATAATTTAGACCTGCATTATGATTTTGATTGGAACCGTTCTGGTGGTTTAGCTGGAACTAATGTGTCATTTGATAATTCACTTAAAAGAATTAGTGTTTTTCCAACTAATTTAAATACTGATTATTACTTTGAGACCACTCCATTTATTTTCACTCAAAATGATACTTTCTCATATTCTTTTAGAGCTACTAATGCAAGTGGTACCAGTACATTAAAAATTAGTTTGGTTGATACTGCTACTAATACCATAACTGATATTAGAACTATTTCAATTACAAATGCATCATCTACATCAGGAGATAGGATATCTGTTTCTGGTATTTATAGAATAAGATTTACATATAGGACTACTGGAAACAATTCTCCAAGTCTTGAATTTTCCAATTTCACCACTACTACTACCCCTACTGTTCTTCCCGTTACCTACTCTTCTCTTTCTGCTAAACCAGTAGCAAATGGTGTGAAAATAGAATGGACAACTACAAACGAAGAAAACAACAGCCACTTTGAGTTAGAAAGAACCAACGATGGCGAAAATTGGATTACAATTGGAACTGTAGAAGGCAACGGTACTACTTATGCTCAGTCTAACTACGAGTTTATGGACAATAACCCAGTGCAAGGACTAAACGTTTACAGACTAAAACAAGTAGACTGGAATGGTGACTACGAATACAGCAGCAACAAAACAGTAGTATGGGGTGGTGAATCTGTGAAAAACACAGTTCAAATTTTCCCTAACCCTAGTGCAAGTACTATACATGTAACCGGAGTAGATAATCCTAAAGTTACAGTATACAACATGGCTGGTGTGGTAATGCTTGAAAGTGAAAATACAAATAGCTTGGATTTACAACATTTGCTAAGAGGCGTATATTACATACAAGTACAAGATGCAGCTGGAGAAGTTTCTAGAATTAGATTCCTCAAAGACTAACGACTAAAGACTACCGACTAAGCGACTACCGACTAAAAAAAACGTTCATTCCACAGATTGAAACTATAAGTTGATTTATATCCCGGTTTGTTCTCCCAGCAAATCGGGATTTTCTTCCAGGCACTGAGCCTTTTATTTTAATCAAAAAATGAGAATTATTCTCATTTTGATTAAATTTTAAAACGGAAATTTGGACATCTGTTCCAAATTTGATTTCTTAAAATAAATTTTTAATTTCAAGACTATCAATTTCTTGTAAATTTTTTTTTGTGTTTTTTATGTTTGGCATTGTGGCTTTGGTACGCCAATTGGAAACATTATGGCAAAACATAAATAAAAAAACACAACATGAAAACATTAAACACAACAACATTCAGAAACCTTACTTTAACTTTAGGTTTATTGGTTCTAGGATTTATTTCAAAAGCGCAACCTTATGCTCCACTAGCAAATGCAACTGATTTTAGATTCAATCCAAACACAGCATCTTCTGACGGCTTAGACTTATGGTCGGATTTTGGTTGGAGAAAAAATTCAACTGCAGTAACATTTACAACTGCATCTAACAATAATTCAATAAAGGTTCTAAAATTCCCAGCAGGAACAACAAGAAATTGGGTTAGGACAATTGATTTTCTTTTGGTAAATGCTACTAATTTTTCTTTTGATTTTACAACAAGAATTTCCAATAGTGGTAATTCTAACCAACGTCTTGTAGTGCTTTTGAAAACCTTAAATGGAGTAATTGTAGACTCAACTGTATTTGAAAGACAAAGAGGTTATTTCTCTAACCAAAACATAGATCAAACATTTCCTACTAATTTTACAGTACCTACAACGGGTAATTATTACGTTGAATTTGTTTATACTTCTTCCGCTCAAGCATTTTTGGAAATTTCTAATTTTAATACCACTTCTACTCCTTCCTTACTTCCCGTTTCTTACGCTTCTCTATCTGCTAAGCCTCTTGTAAATGCAGTGAAAATAGAATGGGCTACTACAAATGAAGTAAACAACAGCCACTTCGAAGTAGAAAGAACAAACGATGGTGAAAATTGGATAAACATAGGAACTGTAGAAGGAAATGGAAATACTTTTTCAATCACAAACTATGAGTTTGTAGACAATAGCCCTGCCCAAGGTGTAAATATTTACAGACTAAAACAAGTAGATTGGAATGGTGACTTTGAATACAGCATAACCAAAACAGTGTTATGGGGTGGTGAATCTTCTAAAAATTCAGTACAAATTTTCCCTAACCCAAGTGCAAGCACCATACAAGTAAGCGGTGTAGAAAATCCTAAAGTTACTGTTTACAACATGGCTGGAGTGGTAATGATACAAAGCGAAAATACAAATAGAATGGATTTGCAAGAATTGCTAAAAGGTGTTTACTTTATCCATGTGCAAGATGCTGCAGGCGAGGTGTCAAGAATAAGATTTATAAAAGAGTAAAATTAAAAAAATGTCCCATTCTGTTTTGTTCCACAAATAATATACAAAAGCTCACCCGGTATGCACCTAGCATATCGGGTTTCTTTTTGTAAGAACAGTGATTAAAATTCAAAGATTAAAAAATAATAATTTCAAATTACCCAAACTAAATAAACCTATACCCTAAAATGGATTTTGACAAAAATACCAAACTAAAATATGAAGAAATTATAGTTTCGAAATATCTTAGAGAAGTGTGGAAACCTGAGATAATGAATATGAAAATAGTGTACAAGGATAAGAATATCATTCTGAGAAATATTTGTCTCCTGAAAAAAATGCAAAGAAATTATTACTTGAAAATTACCTACAACAAATACTTTGAAAAAGTTGTTCCATTGAATTATAAAGAAAAAAGAGAATTAAAACAGATGCTTGAATTATGGAAATCAAATTAAATATTTTTAGCCCACGTTTCAAAGCACATAGCCCACGGTTTCAACCGTTGGGCAACCGTGGGAATTAAATAATTGGCAAAAACGCAAACCGTTTTAAACGGTTTATTTTATTTCCCCAAAACAAATATTTATAGCCCCGGGTTTCGGTTGTTTGGATAAAAACTCCAACCACGGCCTAAATTGCGCACCTTTGGCGCTTGAAGAGTGGTGGCTTGATTTATTTCATAGCCCTTGCAGGCTATGTTATGGATTGCGCACCTTTAGCGCTTCATCACCCAAACACAATTTTGTCAAATTATGGCCCACGTTTCAAAACATAGCCCACGATTTCAACTGCGAGACAACCGTGGGAATTAAATAATTGGTAAAAACGCTAACCGTTTTTAATGGTTTATTTTCTTTCCCCAAAACAAATATTTATAGCCCCGGTGTTTCGGTTGTTTGTATAAAAACACCAACCACGGCGTAAATTGCGCACCTTTGGCGCTTGTAGAGTGTTGGCTTGATTTATTTCATAGCCCTTGCAGGCTATGCTATGGATTGCGCACCTTTGGCGCTTCATTGCCCAAACACAATTTTGTCAAATTATGGCCCACTGTTTCAAAACATATAGCCTACGGATTCAACTGTTGGGCAAGCGTGGGAATGAAAGTATTGGCAAAAACGCTAACCGTTTTTAATGGATTATTTCATTCCCCAAAACAAATATTTATAGTCCAGGGGTTTCGGTTGTTTGTATAAAAACACCAACCACGGCGTAAATTGCGCACCTTTGGCGCTTGAAGAGTGGTGGCTTGATTTATTTCATAGCCCTTGCAGGCTATGCTATGGATTGCGCACCTTTGGCGCTTCATTGCCCAAACACAATTTTGTCAAATTATGGCCCACGTTTCAAAACATAGCCCACGGTTTCAACCGTTGGGCAACCGTGGGAATGAAAGTATTGGTAAAAACGCAAACCGTTTTAAAGGTTTATTTTATTTTCTAAAAACAAATTTTTATAGCCCCGGGGTTTCGGTTAGTTGGATAAAAACACCAACCACGTCTTAAATTGCGCACCTTTGGCGCTTGTAGAGTGGTGGCTTGATTTATTTCATAGCCCTTGCAGGCTATGCTATGGATTGCGCACCTTTGGCGCTTCATTATCCAAACACAATTTTGTCAAATTATTGCCCACGTTTTCATACAGATTGCCCGCGATTTAAATCGTGGGACAACCGTGGAAATTAAATAATTGGTAAAAACGCAAACCGTTTTAAAGGTTTATTTTATTTTCTAAAAACAAATATTTATAGCACCCGGTGTTTCGGTTGGTTGGATTAAAACACCAACCACGGCGTAAATTGCGCACCTTTGGCACTTGTAGAGTGTTGGCTTGATTTATTTCATAGCCCTTGCAGGCTATGCTATGAATTGCGCACCTTTGGCGCTTCATTACCCAAACACAATTTTGTCAAATTATGGCCCACGTTTCAAAACATAGCCCACGGTTTCAACCGTTGGGCAACCGTGGGAATGAAAGTATTGGTAAAAACGCTAACCGTTTTTAATGGTTTATTTTCTTTCCCCAAAACAAATATTTATAGCCCCGGGGTTTCGGTTGTTTGGATAAAACACCAACCACGGCGTAAATTGCGCACCTTTGGCGCTTGTAGATTGGTGGCTTGATTTATTTCATAGCCCTTGCAGGCTATGCTATGGATTGCGCACCTTTGGCGCTTCATTGCCCAAACACAATTTTGTCAAATTATGGCCCACGTTTCAAAACATAGCCCACGGTTTCAACCGTTGGGCAACCGTGGGAATGAAAGTATTGGTAAAAACGCAAACCGTTTTAAAGGTTTATTTTATTTTCTAAAAACAAATATTTATAGCCCCGGGGTTTCGGTTGTTTGGATAAAACACCAACCACGGCGTAAATTGCGCACCTTTGGCGCTTGTAAAGTGGTGGCTTGATTTATTTCATAGCCCTTGCAGGCTATGCTATGGATTGCGCACCTTTGGCGCTTCATTACCCTAAAACAATTTTGTCAAATTATGGCCCACGGTTTCAAAACATATAGCCCACGGTTTCAACCGTTGGGCAACCGTGGGAATGAAATAATTGGCAAAAACGCAAACCGTTTTTAATGGTTTATTTTATTTCCCCAAACAAATATTTATAGCCCCGGGGTTTCGGTTGGTTGGATTAAAACACCAACCACGGCGTAAATTGCGCACCTTTGGCGCTTGTAGATTGGTGGCTTGATTTATTTCATAGCCCTTGCAGGCTATGCTATGGATTGCGCACCTTTGGCGCTTCATTACAAAAACACAATTTTGTCAAATTATGGCCCACGTTTCATAACATAGCCCACGGTTTCAACCGTTGGACAACCGTGGAAATTAAATAATTGGTAAAAACGGAAATCGTTTTAACGGTTTATTTTATTTCCCAAAACAAATATTTATAGCCCCGGGGTTTCGGTTGGTTGGAGATCTACCAATTACCAAGAATCTTGGGAAAAGCACCCCAACAAAGGGAAATTATATTATGAAATATTCCCATTATTGTTCTCAAAATATAATTAAATTCTCAAATTGATTAAAGGTCTTCTGCTTTTGGCATAGCCAAATATACCGTATTTGATTTGTAATAACATTATTTATATTACAGAAAATCAAATATATAGATTAGTATTAAGGAGGCAATGGCACAATGGTTTTTATAATTGGTACAAGTATTGGAAACTATAGGTCAAACACAACAGTTATGAATTTCTTAAACACAACAACAAAATCTACGGGGGTATGTATTTCTTTTTCTAAAGTATTTTTCATTTCCCTATTTTTATTTTTTAGTAGCTTATCATTCGGACAAGCTCATGTAGTCTCTACATCAGATTCTAGTAGCGTAAGCGCTTCTCCATCTACTGCGTTGCCATCCAATCTTAAAGTAAAAGATTTGATATTGGTAAGTATTTGGTGGAAAAACCATCAAAATGGTGTAACAGTTCCTACGGGTTATACCTTGGTTCAAAGCAATGCGACTTCAAATGCGGAAATTTCAATGCTTACATTTTATAAAATAGCAAACAGTAGCGACACGCAATTATCTGTTTTGACATTTAACAATGTATTTCCAAACAGCAGACAATGGTCCGCAAGTTCTACAATTGTAAGATGTGCAGACCTAAGCATGCCTGTAGCTAGTGCCAACAACAATGCCCAATCCAATTCAATTACTGCGAATGTGTTAGGTGTAAATACACAGGGGTATAATACTTTGGTTCTAAACTATGTAGCTACAGATGCTTCCAATACTTTTTCACATTCTAGTAGTTTAACCCAACATTACACTCAAAATATCCCAAATGGCGGTAGTGCAAGGTCTGGAATTATGGCTGGTTTTTACCAAGGCAATCCTGGGATTACTCCTACGGTTACTATGGGTTTGAATTCCACTGCAAATATTGTTAGTCAAACTATTGCAATAAACGATGGTTTGTCTCTATTGCCTGTAACATACCATCATATACTTGCTACCGAGTACGGTAATTATGTAGAAATAGAATGGGTTACTCTTTCTGAGAACAACAACAGCTATTTTGAAGTACAAAAAAGTACAAATGGTAAAGATTGGAGAACGATAGAAATTGTGGAAGGTGCCTTGAATTCTTATGAAGCACAAAGCTATAAAGTGGCAGACTATTCTATAGAAAGTCAAATGAATTATTATAGATTGAAACAGGTAGACTTGAATGGAGAAGAGAGCATTAGTGAAATAGTATATGCTATAGTTGGTAAAGCAAACAAAAGTTTCGAAGTTTATGCTTATCCTAATCCAACTACAGATTATATTTCATTAAATGGAGTTGACGAGAATTCAGATATCCGTATTCTTAATTTGCAAGGGGAGATTATCATAAGCACAAATCAAACAAAAAATATTCCTACATCTGGCTTAGCTGCCGGTATATATTTGGTACAAGTTCAGTCTAAAGGAAAAGTGTACCAAGAGAAAATAGTGAAAAATTAAATCTTGTGTTTAGGTTCAAAATTGATAAACCAAACAGTGTATTCTGTTTGGTTTTTTTATTTTAGCCTATTTTGTAGAAACAACAATCCTTATACATTTCTAAAACACATTCAGTTTTAATCCCCAATACAGAATAGAATGAGTAGATTCTACAAGGAGTCGTAATTTCTGAAAAAGAACCGGTTTGTAATAAAACCCAAATTCAGCATTAGAAAAT
>DIUJ01000047.1:0-28844 GCA_002422315.1 Bacteroidetes bacterium UBA6161 | reverse complement strand
AAAATACGCTAATGCGTATTTTGGGTTAAACACAAAACGGGGTTAAACAAAATGCATCCTTTATATTTTAATCTGTGTATCTCAAATTAATTTTAAAGTACGAACACAGTTTGATTTGCATTAGGGAAGTAAAACGTATATGGAAAATCGTATAATATATTTTATATATGTCTGAATATCATGACAATATCATTTTGATAATTCCCTGTTTTTTAATTTGCACTTTTTTTTTTATAGTTTTGTTTTAACACAATTACACAACCTTAAACACAAACGTATGAACATGCTGAAAACTGTGGACATTAATTTGTCCCTTAACCACGCAATCGGGGGATTGATGGTTGCAGCGCTTTTAGGAATTACATTGGTTTTACCAAACTATGTAACAGCGCAATCTTGTAGTTTTCCTTACTATAATGTTCCTTTTCCGTCTAATACTTCGGGCTTAACATGGTCTACGTCTCCTTTTGTAAGCAGAGTAAGTCAAGTTGCAAGTTCGCCCGATGTATATATGCGTGCAACATGGGTAGGGAGGTCTTCTTCCTCTGTTGGTCTCACGGATTTTGATGCCACTTCTCCTTATGGTTTTGCATGGCAACCTTTTTTGTCTGTGCCTGCAACTACAAATACCACAGATACTTCATGGGCAGAGTTTGTGGTAGAATTTAGCAGCTTTTCTAATTTTAGTTCTATTTTAACATTGAATTGCTTGGCAATAACAGTGGTAGATTGTGATGGGAGTGGAACCACATCCTCAAGTAATAGCCATTATAGGGAGATGGTACAAGTTATTAATCCCAATGCGATAAACCTATTGAGTGGGAGTAATGTAACTATAGGAACTGTAGATAGCTTTGAAACTATAGTTTCTGATTTTCCTGTATTTAATAATATAGACACCATAAATAAGGCAGCGATGGCACAAATAGAATATGGTAGTGTAGACAAAATAAGACTAAGGATAGCGGTTATAGGAAAGCGTGGAAGTACTACAACTCGACAGTTTTCACTTCATTTTAGGCCTTACTCGGTGCTTACTTCTATATTGCCTGTAACTTTGGCTGATGTAAAAGCAGAAGTTAATGCCCATGGTATAGAATTACAATGGCAAACTTTATACGAACAAATGTGCAATAGATTTGTGGTATATAAATACAACACGCAAATAGAATCATGGGATAGTGTTGGCGTAAACTATTGTAACGAAGTTTCATTTTCTAGATTAAATTATATTTACCAAGATTATAATCCTGAACTTGGGGATAATTTTTATAAACTAAAGCAAGTAGATAGAAACGGCGAATATACTTGGTCTGATATTGTTTCTACCTATTGGGGTACTTTACAAAATCTAAATTATTCTTTGTTTCCAAATCCAGTAGACGACAAGATGTATATTAAAGGTCCATCTATACATTCAATTGAAGTATATGATAATCTTGGTAGGGTAGTTTCAGGCATAGAGTACAGTCATTATGATCGAAGTATTTCAACTGCTGAATTATTGCCTGGTTCATACTTGTTGGTAATGGAAAATGGGAGAGGAATGACCCAAAAGCTCATGTTTTTAAAGCAATAGTTCGCAAAAAACTAAATTATCATAATGGTAATAGTCTTAATATAAGTGCTTGTACCTATTTAATGTGCCTTCTTTTTCATGGCTAATTGGCTTTTATTTTCAAAATGATAAATTTTAATTAATTGAAAAAGAGATATATAAAATAGAAAAAGAGGCCTTTTAGCGAAAAAGATAAAATTATATTTTGGGGTTTAAAATTCTTTCCTACATTTGCACATGTTATCCACACGCACATGTGGTAACACCTATTTATTAAACAAACAAACACAAATCAAAATGCTAAGAAAAAATCACAAGGCTTTACACCCAAAAAAGCCAATCACCAAAGAGGAGAGTCCTCCTTTATTTGTCAATTTTAAGAACAATTTTCTTATTTCTAACTTTAACAAAGTTATCTTAACCAGTTAGATAGCATCGATAGATATAAGTTTTCCAACATGTTGTTTTTCGGCATGTAAAGGAAAAGTACGTCTTCTTCTAGCTAATTAATTTTATTTAATCCCATTCTTTTTTGAGTTTTTACAGCTCGAATAGGATATTTATTGTCAAAAAAATCACAAATCATTTTATGAAAATTATTTCATCAGGAAAACTATTGCCTAAAAATTTTAAAAACATTAAAAAACAACTAAACAAATTTATTTTATTACTTTTTGTTATTTCTTTTTCGAGTATTGGTGCATATTCACAAGCAAGCATCGTAGGCCACCAAGTAAATGCAATTGGAAATTCACCAGACCGGAGTCCTACCATTTCAAATCCAGGAGGATTGCAGGTAAACGATATGGCATTATTTACAGTTTGGTGGCGAGGTGGTACGTCTACTATAAATCTACCCCTGGGTTATACATTGGTGGATTTAAGCACCAGTACAAATATTACCCTCGCTACTTTTTATAAGATTTTAACATCTTCCGATACTGCTTTGTCTAGTTTTACATTTACCAACTTGTTGAATTCTAGTAGACATTGGACAATTGCAATTACCTATATTACAGGGTTTGATATAAGCGCGCCTATCCAAGGTATTATAAATAATGTGCAAAATACAAGCACTCCTAATGCCTTGCCACTGTTAACTACAAGAATGCAAACCCTAGTATTGAATTTATTTTCAATTAACCAAGATTATGTGTTTACGAGTCCATCTGGAACCACCCCTGTCCTAAATGTAGCACATGGCAATGGGAGTCCAAGAGTAAGGGCTGGATTGTTAAGTTATTTTGTACAACCTAATATAGACTCAACAGGAACACGAACCGCTAGTATTACCTCAAGTGCAGAATCTGTAAGCCAAACGATAGCAATAAACAATGCACCAACTATGTTGCCAATTGTATTTACACATGTAAAAGTTGAATCATTGTCTAAAGAAAACATATTACGCTGGGGAATAAGCCCCGGTAATACCGCTTCTCAATTTGAGATTTTAAAAAGTGACGATAAAGTACAATGGCAAAAAATTGGGGTAGTAGATCCTAAAGATAGTCTAACATTTGGAACTTACTTGTTTTCAGACAAGAAGATGAATTCCGCAATAGCCTACTACAAAATAAAAATGGTACAAAGCAACGACATTTTTATTCACAGTAATATTTATAGTACGATAAACACTTTCCCAATTCCAAATAATCCTTTGGTATATCCTAATCCATTTTCTAAGCTTATAAAAATCCATTCTGAGGGAAATATTGGACTTAAGATTTATGATATGCATGGAAGAGAAATTAACTGTGAGTTGTTGTCGGGAACAGTTGACTTAAGTCATTTAACAGTAGGAGTTTATACACTAGAAATATCGGATTATAATTCCGGTCAAAAATGGATACATAAAATTATAAAAAATGAATAATCAAAGCTAAAGATTTAAGCTAAGCACAACATGAAAACACAATTCAAAATCAATTCTTTTTTGAGCTTCGCACAAAGCCAAATAAAAAGAATAAAAACAAGGCGAAAAATACAATTGCCTTATTTTACCAGTTTTAGATACAAACAAGTACTATATTTTTCCATGTCTTTTATATTTTGGTTGAATATTCCTTCTGAAGTTTACAGCCAAACTTGTACCTATCCTGAATTTAATGTACCATTTACTAACCCAACAAGCAGTATTGGGTGGTCTACATCGCCACATAGGCATCGAAGTATACAGGTACATACAAGCCCAGATATATGGATGCGGGCAACGTGGGTTGGCAGGTCAAGCACAGGAGTAACATTGGGAAGCTTCGATGTATCTACTTCCTATGGCTATGCTTGGCAGCCCACTGTAAATTTTCCGGGTACAAGCAGTACTACAGACACCTCATGGGCAGAATTCACAATTGAGTTTTTCTCCAATTCGGCCCTTACTTTACCTCTTACATTGCCATGCTTGGCTATGACTGTAGTGGATTGTGATGGAAGTGGAAACAGTACAGGAACAAATGCATTTAGAGAAATGGTTCAAATCAGTAATCCTGTTACATCCAACAATATACTAGGATCTCAAATTACCAATGGGCCTGTAGCCAATTGGGAAACAGTAGTAAGTGGATTTACGGTTTTTACAAGCATAGATACCAATGACAAAGCAGCGATGATTCAAATGGAGTTTGAAAATGTTTCTTCTTATACTATTCGACTTGGGGTAATAGGCAGAAGAAGTAGTAGTTCTACCAACAGACAGTTTTCTCTTCATTTTAAATCATTTAACGCTTTCCCATCCTTGTTGCCCATTCAATTATTAAATTTTGAAGCAGAAAAATCAAGTGATTACATTTCGCTTAATTGGACAACTTCGATGGAAGTAAACAATAAACTTTTTGAGATAGAAAGAAGGGTAAACCAAAGCGATTGGCATAGAATTGGCCAATTGCCAGGTTCTGGGACTACTTTTTTACCTATATCGTATCAGTTTGCAGATTTTTATCCCGAGGAAGGTGAATTAGAGTATAGGCTAAAGCAAATAGATTTTGACGAGAAATTTAGCTACAGTAATTTAGTCTTTGTAACATGGGGGACTTCTCTTGAGAGTTCTTGGAATGTAATACCTAATCCTTTTAATGATATTATTGAAATCAAAGGTTTACTCTCGCCAAATGTAAGTATATTAAATACTCTAGGGCAGGAAGAGCTCTACTCTATTAATAAAACAAGTATAGACGTAAGCAATTTAAAACCAGGATTGTATTACGTAAAAGTAAGCTCTAGAAAAGGAGCTGAAAAGGCTTTTAAAATGAAAAAAGACTAAATTTAACCCAAATTTCAAGAATGTTTAAAGCTTTGACAAAGAAAGCTTGTATATTTATTTAACCCAAAATACGCAAATGCGTATTTTGGGTTTTGGGCTGACGTAAATCAAAGATTTTGTCAGGGTTAATCCCACATTCAGCATTAGAAAACTCTAATGCTGAATGTGGGATTAAAATTTCATAGTTTGGTGCATATAAGACTTGCTCAAATTTCATTCGCTGTTGAAATATCAAATGGATAAGTTCCTGTTAGCACCAAAGGTGCGCAATCCTTAGCATAGCCTGACAGGGCTATGAAAAAATAACAATTAATCAACAAGCACCAAAGGTGCGAAATAAGCGAAGGGTTTAGCATTCTCGACCCAAAATTCTAAAATGAATAAATGGCTCGCAAAGGATTAAACTTAAAGTGTAAGGATTTTTTTTAATTTTTGAGAAAATAGGGATAACTTGTTTATCGCAGAAAATTAAGTTAGATAGAATTCAGCATTAGAGTTTTCTAATGTTGAAATGACAAAAAAAATGCTTGAAAAGCATTTTTTTGTAATGGTTAACCTCCTATGAGTCTTATACGACTATCGCAGTCGTAAGACCTAAAACCCTAACAAAATCAAAGATTTTGTTAGGATTGTCATTAACCAAAGGGCAAAATACGCTAATGCGTATTTTGGGTTTAACTATTGTCTTCCGCCAATGCCTGCATAGGTTAAATAGCATAAAATAAATGCAATTTAATACTTAGAATTTAACCTTTGCAAATCGTCATTTATGCTTATTTTTGAAGAGTTAAAAAAAGAAACTAAAAATGATTGTTGTTACTGGAGCTGCTGGATTTATTGGCAGTTGTTTAATTGCGGAGTTGTACAAAAGAGGATACAAAGATTTGGTTGCAGTAGATGATTTTTCTGTAGAATCCAAAAAGCCTAACTTTACGAAGCACAAAGACCTGCCCAAAATTGATAGAGAAATTTTTGCTGAGTGGTTACAGGAGAATGCAAATCAAGTGCAGTCCGTGTTGCATATCGGGGCTAGAACAAATACGGCAGAGTTTGACAAAGAGATTTTAGATAAATTGAACTTAAATTACTCTAAAAAACTATGGCAAATTTGTTTGGAAAATGGGATACCATTTTTGTATGCATCTTCTGCGGCTACTTATGGTATTGGCAGCGAGGGTTTTAGCGACAGTACCAGTCCTTTGGAGCTGCAACCTTTGAATCCATACGGCGTGTCTAAAAATGAATTTGATAAATGGGTTTTGGAGCAAAAAGAACAACCTTTTTTTTGGGCAGGATTCAAATTTTTTAATGTTTTCGGACCCAATGAATACCACAAAGGGAGAATGGCAAGTGTTGTAATGCATGCTTTTAATCAAATTCAGGCCAATGGTAAGGTCAATTTATTTAGAAGCCATCACCCAGATTTCGAAGATGGAAAACAACTAAGAGATTTTATTTATGTAAAAGATGTGGTAGATGTAATCCTGTATATGATGGAAAATAGACCAGCATCTGGAATATACAATTTAGGAACCGGAGTGGCTCGTAGTTTTTTAGATTTAACAAAAGCGGTTTTTAACGCTCTGGATTTAAAAGACAATATTGAGTTTATAGATACACCAATAGATATTAGAGACAAGTACCAATATTATACCTGTGCAGATATGCAAAAGTTAAGGAATGTTGGTTATAGAACAGAGTTTACAAGCTTAGAAGAGGCCGTTCAGGAATATGTTCAACAATACTTGGTTTCGCATGCATATTACATATAATTAAAAATTAAGCTAATGAGAAAGGCCATCGATACGATTTTTAGTTTAAAAATACTATGGCTTTCTATTGTATTGTTTTTTGCCAGCGTGCTTGCTGAGAAATTTTTAGACTTTTACGAGAAAAAAGAAACAATTTCTATCCATCTTAAAGTTCAAAAATTTGTTCAGGATACCGAGGCTGATATTCTACATAAATTAGTATTGGTAAGGAATATTCCTACCAATGACTCTTTTTATATTCAAGCTTTAAATCTGTTTCGAGACAATAAATACCATTCCTTTGTTTTTGAAAATACCGAACCTGTTTTTTGGTCTAGTGATAAAATAAATTTTCGTTTTTTTAAACCAGATGAAAAGGTAAGGTACGATTATATTCAGTTGGCCGATGGTTTTTATAAAGTAGCTTCTATTCAAAAGAATAGATTTTCCTATTTTGTTTTACAAAAACTTGCCACCCATTATTCCATTGCGGGTACTTCATTGCCCCAGTTCCAGCTCGTTCCAAATTTGTCCATTAATTCCAATGTGGAACTTTCCTTGTACCCAAAGGATATGTATTTTATCCCTGTACTAGATACTAAAGGCAAAGAAGTATTTTATTTGAAACTAGTACATTCAAGCTTTGGGAATAGTCTACTTTTGTTTTTTTATGTTCTTTCCTTTTCTATTTTACTTGTTTCAATTCTATTTACTGAGATAGATAAACAAAAGAAATGGTCTAAAGTATCGTTGTATATTTTTGGTTTTTTTGTACTTATCAGGATCTTATTTTATTTTAATTTTGTATTTACAAGATTCCAAGATACCCTGTTTTTTAGTCCAGAAATTTTGGCTTATTCAAACTTTACGAGTTCTCCAATAGATCTATTTTTGAATTTATTCTTATATATTTTTGGATCTATTTTTATTTTAGAAGTATTACGAAAATCAAATTTCAATCTCAAAAACAGGCCATACTCTTTATTTATTTGGTTTGTTGTTGTGGGTTTGGTTTTACTGTTTGTTTTTTGGTTAGTATCCCAAATTAGGCACTTGGTTCATGACTCCAACATAAATTTCGATCCGGTTTTAATAGACAAAATAGGAGTGCTTTCTATTTTAGGACTTTTATTCATAGGCCTTTATTTTATTCTTTTCCTGCAAGTTTTCAAACTGTTTACATATATAGAGAGCAAAATACGGCCCCAAAAACCAATTGCTACCGCATTGGGAGCAATACTTAGCATGGTTTTTATAGGTTTTGTGTTTGCAAAAGTAGAATCTCAAATAGGTCTGTATCTCGTTATCTTTCTTTTTATTTTATGGTTTTTAACTTGGAGTAGTTTTAAAATAAAGAACATAGGAAAAGATGCGCTGCTGCTTTTGATATACTGTTTATTTGTATCTCTGTTTTTAAATTATTTTGTACAGCAAAAAGAGAAATCGTACAAAACCCTTTATGCGCAAAAATTGGTTAATGAGAGGGATCTCCAATTTGAATATAAACTTTTGGAAACAGAACAAAATCTGATTGAAGACAAAGTGATTGTAAATATTTTTTCATCAGGTAGAAGTCTAAATTACAAAAGCATAAACGAGACCATTAAATACGATTACTTTTTAGATTATTTTAGAGATTTTGAGGTAAGTGTAGAAGTTTTTGAAGAGCATGATCGCAAGCGAAAAAGCTATAACAAAAGAAGTATAGGCACTTTAAAACGCTATATCCACTTATCGAAAGAAAATAAACTAGGTACAAGTTTTTATAAGATAATGGATAGCCCAGATTTTTCGGGCTATATAGCAGAGTTTACAACTGGAAAACCCAATACGGATAGTTTTAAATCCATTTATATTCTGCTTAGGCAAAAAGTTCGAAGCTCAAATAGGCTTTTCCAAGATTATTTTGAAAAGTCTAACTTAAATGCCAATCCATACGATTACTTTTTTGCGTTGTATGCGCAAAATCAACTAATAAGAGTAAGCCCTGATTTTCCATTTGAGAGAACCAATTCAAAGTATGTGATTCAACATACGGATTCTAGTTTTAAACAAAATGGTTATGCATACTATGTATATAAAGAAAGCAACAACAAAACGATAGTTCTAGTCTCAAAACAAAGAAAATGGAGCGACTTGTTTACTATTTTTAGTTTTATATTATTGTCATTGCTTCTTTCGTGGTTGCTATTTATAAGTCTAAATTATTTGTTTAAATGGATTCACGTAAACAAGGTACGAAAATCGTATTTTAACAAAAGGCTTTATTTGCCTACCATACATTCTATGCTTTTAAGCAGTAAAATTCGCACAGCTCTTTTATTAGAACTGATCATTAGTTTTATTATTGGGAGTATTTTAGTGGTAAACTTTCTTAAATCAAATTACAATGAATTGCAAAAAAGACAAACACTGGAAAAAGTTAAAAGTATTTCGGTAGAACTCGAAAAAACAGGTTTTGTGTTTGGGAATAGAGCAACAGGGGCTCAAAGAGAATATTTGATTAGTTTGGGAGAAAGCTACAATACCGATATAAATATATTTGACAAAGAAGGGGTTCTTATTCTCACTTCCAACAACAATTTGTTAAACAAAGGCCTTATCAATAATCTTATAAATCCAGATGCATATATCCAATTGATTGTCCAAAAGTTATTTTCGTACAATCAAGAAGAAGTTTTAGGAGGCATAAAATACAATTCATATTACCAAGCAATACTAAACAGTGAGCAGGAGTTAATGGGATACATACACATGCCATATTTTGCTGGCGACAAGGAAGCAAACAAAGAAATTACTGCATTAATTCTCAATATTTCCAATGTATTTGTTTTGTTTTTATTTGTAACAGGATTCTTTGCTATTATACTTTCTGGCTTTATTACCAAACCGCTAAAAATGATTAATGTGCATTTAAAAAGACTAAGACTAGATAGGAAAATGGAACAAATAGCATGGGAAGGGAAAGATGAGTTGGGACAGCTAGTACATACCTACAATGAAGTAGTACAAAAATTGGAAATTAGTATAGACAAACTAGCACAATCAGAAAGGGAAGGAGCTTGGAAAGAAATGGCTAAGCAAGTGGCACACGAAATCAAAAATCCTTTAACCCCTATGAAACTTAGTGTGCAGCACTTGCAGCGTTCTGCTTTGGTGTCTGGTCAGGATTTGCAAGCAAATATTACCAAGGTTACAAACCTTTTGATTACTCAAATTGATTCTTTGTCTAAAATGGCCGATGAGTTTTCAAATTTTGCAAAAATGCCTGAACCCAAATACGAGGTAGTAGAACTAGACAAACTTGTAAACAATACCATAAAATTATACGAAAAAACAGAGCAAACACAGATTATTTTTCACAACTCCATAGGAAACGAGGGACGTGTTTTGTTAGATGAATTCCATTTTCAAAGAGTTTTAATTAATTTGATAAAAAACGCGATTCAAGCCAAGCAGGAAGATAAAGAAATAAAAATAGAAATTTATATAGACTATGCCCCAAATAAGGATTTTGTTTTAATTAAAGTAAAAGACAATGGGATAGGAATTGCAGATGCAGAAAAACAAAATATTTTTAGACCTAATTTCAGTACCAAATCAAGTGGAATGGGTTTGGGTTTGGCAATCAGTAAAAAAACCATAGAACTATCTAAAGGAACAATCTATTTTGAAAGTAAACTTGGCGAAGGAACAATATTTTTCATAGAACTGCCATTGTGTAAAAACATAGAGAATTGAGATTTTGATTTTAAAACCATTGCATATTATGCTGCTTAGTTGCATTTGCTTTTTTGCAAGTGGGTTATTCGCTCAGCTTAATAATTCCAATCCAATAGAGATAAAAATACTATCAAACTCTGATACAGTGTATCTTGGGGATAAGAAAATCTTAATTTCTACTTTAAAAATAAGTTCAGATTCAATTTTATTACAAGCAAAGAAAGATTACAGTTTCATACCCGAAAAAAATATAATAATTCTCGACAGTCAGTGGATAGGCGTCTCATTACACCTTTGGGCCAAAGAATTCAAATCTGAAGTTTTTGAATTTTATAGTTACAAAAAAGACCCCTTACTTATAGAAAGTGCTGAAATAAAAAATCCTTTTTTATACCAAGCCGAAAGCACACAGCCAGATATTTTTAAAGAAAGTGGATTGAATATACAAGGGAATATATCTAGAGGAGTGGGGGTTGGTAATACCCAAGATTTGATTTTAAATAGTAATTTAAATTTGCAGATAAATGGGAAATTAGGAGACAAAGTGGGGGTGGTAGCCGCCATTTCCGACCAAAATTCTCCAATTCAGCCAGAGGGAAATACCCAACAAATACAAGACTTTGACCAAGTATACGTAAAGTTAAGTATGGATAGCTCTAGTGTGACTCTTGGTGACTTTTTAATGCAGAATAAAGAAAACGAATATTTTAGAAAGTTTTATAAGAAAAGCAGGGGCTTGCAATTAGAGTATTTGGACTCATTTAAAAATATAAGAAACAATCTGAATGCAGAAATAGCGGTCAGCAGAGGAAGGTTTGCTAGAAATGAAATTCAAGGATTGGAAGGGGTTCAAGGTCCATATAGACTTACAGGTGCAAACAATGAACTATTTATATTAATTATTTCTGGTACAGAATCGGTTTTTATAAATGGGAATAAACTCGAAAGAGGGCAACAAAACGATTATGTAATAGACTATAATACAGGCGAAATTACTTTTATGCCTAGGGCTTTTATCAATCAATTTTCTAGAATTGTTGTAGAGTTTCAGTATGCCGACAGAAACTACTCTCGCTCTGTAATAGGCTTAAACAACGAAGTACAATACAATAAGTGGAAATTTAGAGGAGGGCTTTTAATGGAACAAGACAATAGGAATCAACCTTTTCAGCAAAATCTAGATCTATTCGACTCTTTAAGCAATAGAAGTGCCATAGATATACTTGCAGAATCTGGCGATAATTTACAATTGGCTGCTATCCAAAATATTAAAAGGTTTAATACTTTTCAAACAGACAGAATAATGTATGTTCAAAAAGATACTGTCGGAATCTCAATTTATGAATTTACAAACAATCCAGAATCAGATACTGTTTTTTATCAAATAACATTTAGTAGGGTAGGCCAAGGGAATGGTAATTATAGACAAAAAATATCACTTTCGAATGGTAGAGTTTTTGAGTGGGTTAGGCCAATCAATGGAGTTCCACAAGGAGATTATGAACCAATTGTACCCTTAACTCCCCCACAGAAACAACAAATGTATAACTTGGGTATTGATTTTCAGTTAGATTCTTTCACCAAAATTTCAGCTGAACTTGCCCTATCGAATTTAGATAAAAATACTTTTTCTGGAATAGATAATTTAGATAACCTAGGCTACGGTGCAAACCTAAAGCTTGTGAATAAAAGAGCCAAAAAAATAGGGAACAACAATTTGATTTTTCTAAATAACCTTAATTTAGAGAGTATTAGCCAGAATTTCAAACCTTTTGAAAGGTACAGAGATGTGGAGTTTCAAAGGGTATGGAACAAACAATTGAGTAATCCCACCAATACTAACCTATTAAATACCGCCGAGCATTTATTTAATTATAACGGTGCAATTTCATGGAATAAATTTTTAAATCTTAAACTAAACTATTCCAATTTTACCAGACAAAATATTTTTGAAGGAAATAATTTTGGTGCTAACTTGCAGTTGAAACACAGAGGGTTCATTTTTAATCAAAATTTACAACAATTAAAAACCCAATCTTTTATCTCTTCAAATATTTTACAAAGTGAAAATAACGCCGTAGAAAATAGAACAAGCATAGGAAAAGAGTTTAAAGACAATAGTATAGTTACCTTAGAATATATAAGTGAACAAAGTGTATTTAAAGACAGTTTGAATGCAAATGAACGATTTGGGGCTTCTAGTTTCAAATACAATCAAGTAGGGTTAAAAGGAAAGAAAAGCTGGAATGAAACCATACTTGGAATAGAAGTAAATAGAAGAGAGGATTTTTTGCCGGATTTGAATACAACAGAAACATTTAAGAATAATTTGATTTCTAATAATATAAATCTAGAATTAGAAACCCAAGGAAAAAAAACCAAAGACAGATTAAAATTAAATCTTGCATACAGGAACTTGCAATTTGGAGATACAATAGGAAATGCTGAAATTCCAGGGCAGAATATTTTGGCAAGGATAGAATACCAAGCAAGTTTTTTGAAAAAAAGTATTCAGTGGTCTACATTCTACCAAATAGGAACAGGCCGGGAGCAAAAAAGGGAGTTTACGTATATAGAAGTACCCGCAGGTAGAGGTACACACACTTGGAATGACTACAATCAAAATCAAATTCCGGAATTAAATGAATTTGAAATAGCCCAGTTTATAGACCAAGCAAAATATATAAAAGTAATGTTACCAACACAAGAATTTATAAGGTCTACCAACAATGAATTTAACCAATCCATAAAATTAACCGCACCTGTAAAGTGGCAAAGCATGGATAAGTGGAGGAAAACAATCCATAGATTTTCTACCGTTCACAACTTTAGGTCTGATAGAAGGAGCACAGAGAAGAATATTTGGAATATTCTAAACCCTTTTCAAGACCAAATAGAAGAAATAAGTTTGCTAAGTGTAAATTCATTGTTTAAAAACACCCTCTTTTTTAATCGTTCAAACCCTACTTTTGGAGCGGAATACGCAATCCAAAGTTCACAGAATAAACAATTTTTGGTTCAAGGTTTCGACTCTAGAGATTTTGATAAACAAGCAATTAATTTGAGGTACAATCTTTCTAAAATCTGGTCTGTAGTATTGCAAGCAGAAGAAGGTAACAGAAGGTTTAGCAGCGAAATTGCTCCCAATAGAAATTATAGTTTTTACTATACAGAAGTCTTTCCAGAGGTTTTTTGGCAGCCAAACAACAATTTTAGAGTTAGTTACTTTGCTAAGTTTTATGATGCCAAAAATAGAATTGAATTTGGTGGTGAAAAAGCAAAGTGGATAGAAAATGGAGCACAATTTAGAACATTTCTTAAAAAAAGTGTTACCATAGATTCTAAACTAAGCTACATAAAAATAGACTACAATGGAAACTCTTTTAGTCCTGTGACATACGAAATACTAAGGGGATTACAAGCAGGGAACAATATTACATGGAATTTGCTGTTAGGAGGGAGTATTGGCCGGAATATTCAAATTACCCTAAATTACGAGGGTAGAAAAACAGAAACAGCTGCTACAGTTCATGTAGCGCGAATGGAAGCTAGATATCTTTTTTAGGAAATAGTGGACAACTTGTAAGTCCTTGTTAATATATTCAATAGAACAACGTAATCTATTGGAATATTTTCTTAAATTTGCCCACATGAATAAGATACTTTCTATAGCAGCTGTTTCTTCTATCATGCTTTTTGCAGCATGTTCCAAAAAGGAAACAAAAAACATAGTTTTACAGAGTTCAACTGAACTACAAGTGCCTATTGGTACTCCATCACAATCTACTTTCGAAACAATTACTGAGGAGATAGACTTTGCTACAAATGCCAAAATTACAGAAGCAGGTTTTGCTACTACCGATATTGTGAGTACTGAAGTTAGTGCCTTTGTAATGGAGATGAAAAATCCAACAGAAAGAGGTTTTGGATTTGCACATGGAGTAGATGTATACATGGTAGCAGATGGTTTGCCAGATTTGAAAGTAGCATACAAAACAGATGGTTCTACCACTGTAAATACTAGTGCTACTATGCATTACAATACTTTGTATCTATGGAGAGATGCTGCAGATATTAAAAACTACATCCTAAAAGATAAAGTAAAATTCAAATTGGTTTTCCAAATTAGAAGAAATGTATTAGAAAACGTTGACTTCTCTATTAAACCAATCATGACGATTAAAGCAGAAAAAGAATAATTATTCGTTTGGTTCTTCTCTTCCTTTTATAGAACCTTTCTGATAATTTGTTTCAATTTCTTTTAACTCATCAGAGTCATATTCCGGAATGCCGAACCCTTGATTTAGTTCTAGGTTCGGCATTCCTGCTTCTACCCATGCTGTGTACCAAAGACAACTAAGCAAATACATAGCGTCTTTCATTCTATCCTCTACCATAGTGCCAAGTTCCTGATGGTATTTGCTGCTAAATTCTCTAGAGTAGGTTTTTACTGTGCTTGCCCCTCTTTGTTCTATAACGTATTTTTTGTCTTCGGAAAATAGATTACTTACTCTTCTTTCTGTGTTTAGTACACTGTCTACCAATGAATGACTCTTTTCAAATGCATTCCAAATGGAATATTCCACTGAATCAATATAAACGGCTCTACCTACTACAAAGTTGTAATTAGAGGCAAATAGTTCGGGCAACCTGCTTTCCCACAAGCCATGTATCCCATGTTGCCCCGTTTTTTGTCCATTGTAGTTGGAGGTGGTATGGAGCGGAACATGCATGTCTGCTACGTAGTGCCCCATGTCTGTAGAAAGTTTAATTATTCTAAATATGTTCTTCTCTTCAAATGCTTTTACCAACTGTTTTTGCATGAGTTGCAAATTCCACGGACCTATTCCATGTTTTTGTAAGGTGTCTAAGCTATATTTTTCTACAGCCTTGAACCAATTTTTTGGCAAAGTGTCCAGTGGCAACTGTTTTTCATAATAGTCAGCATCAAGAAAATGCTTAGGCCCTTCGTTTTCTACTGCATACCTTCTTTTATCTGGATCTGTGGCTCTTTCTGTTAGGTAATTTAGATGGTTTTTGTAGAACCCAAAAAGTTCTGGGGGAAGAGAATAAACTGCTTGTTCATTTATTTTTTTATGTGCATAAAAACCCCAACCCAAAGACAAAAAAGGACCAAAAATTAGCAACAAAACAAATGGATATTTATTAAGGGGCATAGTCTGGGTGTAATCTATTTAAATACATACGAATGGTATTGTGAATTCCAAAATAAAGAGCATCGCTTATTAAGGCATGGCCAATGCTTACTTCCAATAAATTGGGTATGTTTTTGTAGAAATAATTCAAATTCAAAAGGTCTAAATCGTGCCCTGCATTTATTCCAAGTTCTAGTTGGTTTGCATGGTTTGCAGCTAGTAAATAGGGTTCTATGGCTTTTTCTGGATTGGATTCGAAGTCATGCGCATAAGGACCAGTATATAGCTCAATTCTGTCTGCACCAGTTTCTTTTGCATAAGATATGGTTTCTATCTCTGGGTCTACAAATATAGAAACCCTAATCCCCTTGTCTTTGAAAGTTTTAATAGTATTTTTTAAAAACTGAAGATTGGATTTTGTATCCCAACCGTGGTCGCTTGTTAGCTGCTGATCGGAATCAGGAACAAGGGTTACTTGGTGCGGCTTTATTTTACAAACTAAGTCTATAAAATACGGACTTGGATTCCCTTCTATGTTAAATTCACTTTTATTTTGCTTCATTAATGGATCTAAGTCTGCATATGTAATATGTCGTTCGTCGGGCCTAGGATGTACAGTAATTCCCTGAGCACCAAAATCTTCACAATCTTTAGCAAATTGTAAAAGATTGGGCTTGTTACTTCCCCTACTGTTGCGAATTAAGGCAACCTTGTTAATATTTACACTTAGTTTTGTGTGCTTATCCATGTCGGCAAAATAAAGTTATTTTTAGGGTTTCTTTTTATTGTTTTAAACTATTTAGTTCTACTTTTATCTGTTTTTTAAAAACTGTATTTACACATTGCCTTAATCTCTGATACCTTGTTTCCTTCAATTTTTTCATTGCCACTTCCTATTGCTTCTTTGTTATGAAAATTTGTTTGGCTATACCTAATCCAAACCTCTAAGTTTTTTATTGTTTGGGCTTTTACCTGTATGTAAAATCGAGTACCAGAGTCTGAAAAAAAGGGTACAGAAAAACTATATGGTAGGTCGTTTTCAAAAGAATATATTCGGGCATCAAAACCATTGATATGAAACACGGCATAACGGAAATATATTTTAGCGTTTGCAATTTTTCTATTTACATCGGCATAAGCAAAGTATCCTTTTTGTGACTCAAATATTCCTATAGGACTCGAGAAACTAGACCATTCAGCCCTAAGTCTTATTTGTGTATATAAGTCTATATTGCTTGTAAAATGAATTCGCATATTGTTTCTTTCATGCGGTGTTATTTCTGCAAAAGGTTCTGTAAGCAAATTACTCCTTATATTCTTCTCGTTTAACTTTGTTTTGTATCTAAAACTCAAGGTCCAATATTTTCTTTTTATGTACTGTATTTCAAAAAAATAGTCGCTACCAACACTAGGGGCATCGGTTAAGTATTTTAGCCAATTGTATTGAAAAATATCCATATAACTGGTAAAATGGAGATTTGGGTTAAGTTTTCCCGACAAACCTATATAGTTTCCTTTTTCTCCGCTCATAGAACTGCTTTCGCTTATAGCATTACTTAAATCGTAGTTGCTGTTTTTTGAAAAAGATCTATGTAAAAAAGAAAAATCTAAATTTTTACCAAGAGCCCAAAGAGTTCCAAATGTATAAGATACACTGTTTGTATTTTGTATACTTACTTCTGCAAAGGAAAGCGAGTTTTTATATGCATATTGAAAACTTAAGCCCTGTCTAAAATTAAATGGACTAAGAGGAGAGAATTTTTGATACAAATTATTTGATTTATGAATTAGGCCAGAAACAGAGATGTTAAGTATAGTGTAGTTTAAAACTATTTTGTTTAAATTTAGTTGTAAATTGCTTCCTATTACTTGTCTATCTATTTTGTTTTTAGATTCTAATTCGGCTATTGTTCTATGTAGTCCTGTACTTTGAATTCCGAATATGCTTTCGTTTGCAAGGGTGTCGAAACCACGTTCTATAGCATCAACTTTTGTTTTGGAATACCATGTATGGAGATTTATTTTTTTATAAACCAAATTTACTGCTAAGCCTCTTAAGTATAACGCTTCGTTTAAGGAGTTTGAGCTTCTAAATCCGTGTTGGTTTCTCTTAATTTGGTATATATTTAATCCTTTCCCAAAGGCAAGTCCAGAACCAAAAGTTAAGCCTTGACCAAAAGCAGCATTGTAATCTCCTAAGATTATTTGCTTAACAATCCCATTCTTGTTTTGGTATTGTACATAGCCTGTATAAAAGTCAAAACCTTTTGGATTATATGAATTAAAGAATGGTTCACCAGCATCTTTTTCAGCATTGAGCCCTATTTTTATATAGGGATTTATTTGACTTTTAATCCTCATTACATGTCTGAAATTATCGCCTAAATACTTTGGTTTTGTAGTATCGTTTTGAGCTAAATATCCCGCAGCTTTTTCAATCTTTCTTTGGGTTTGCAACATGATTTGGGTGTTTTTTTGAGAAGATAACTTGTCTTTGGTACCAAATTCAAACCAAGAACCCTCCACACTTACATAAGGGAAAAGTAGTTTTACTTTTTCTAATTCCAGACCTTCTACTGCCTGAAGTTCGTAAATACTTACAAAGTTTCCGAATTTTTTTCGATGGTTTAAAATTGCTTGTATATCTTTAGGTTTTAGAAAATCAAAAATTTCTAAATCTTGATAATTTGATTTATTCAAATTCGTTTTTTGATACATTTTATCTTTATAGTGTTCAATCAAATCGGTTAGTTCTGTTTCATTTTCCTTTTCTTCTAGAAATATTTCTATGTTTTGTTCTATTTCTTCGTCTATAGTTTGTGCATTTGATGGTAGCCAAGCCAAACAGGAAACTATATATACGAATGATTTTAAATTCATTGACGAAAAAGATTGGTTTCTACAATGTAACTATATCCAAGCCTGGCATGGTACAAGAAACCAATTTGAATATGTATATTCTTATGGTAGTTATACCCAAATCCCATATTTCTAGCAAGTGTCTGGTAGCCAATTAAAAAGCTATGTTTTTGGTTGGGTTTGTACGATATACCGGTAGAAATCGAAATGTCATTTGTTTCGTAAATGCTTAACTGTGTATACAGCGAGGTTTCTTTACTTAGTACATGGCTAGTTCCCATTTGTAAAGACGACCTAAGCCTTTGGTCGCTTATTTGGTCTATTTTGGGTTTGTGTGGATTTGAAATTTGAATGCAAATATTTGTCTTGTCAGATAATTTATAGGTGGTATTTAATCCAAAGGTAGGTGTTCCAAAGTTTCCATATTCCAAAACGTATGTACCCAAGTATTGAATCACTATTCCAGATTGTATGGTAGGACTAAGTTTTTTTGCAAAAGACATTGCCAAAGAGTATTGAGAAAAAGCATTGCTGCCAATAGAATATACCCCTATACCTACCGCTGAGTTATTAAATGTATAGCCCGAAGCAACAGAGACCAAGTACAATTCTTTCATGGAATGTAGGTTTCCAAATGAAAAATCCGTAAAAAATATATTCTTATTTTTATTTATTAATAAGGAGCTGTTGTTGAAAATATTGAAGCTGCTTTCGTAAGATGTTGTATTTCTTCCTAAAACAGATGCATTAGAACCTGGGTTGACTTCAAATATTTGAGAATAAATATTTGTATAGTTTATTAGTACTAGTTCTATAATTATAATTAATGTTATGCAATGGTTTTTTCGCATAAACAAAAGTATAAAAAAGAATTAAAAATACAAGAAAATAGGATTTATCTGTTTACTTCAAATACTCTTTTAGAGTCTAGGCTTAAGAAAGTAAAAAACATAATACTAAAAGCTAGAAAAGAGCTACCACCATAACTAAAGAAGGGGAGGGGAATTCCTATAACAGGAACAACCCCTACGGTCATGCCAATATTGATAAAGAAGTGGAAAAATAGAACGGAAAATGCACCATAGCCTACAAGCCTACTGAAATTGTTTTTTTGTCTCTCTGCAATATATATAATTCTACCAAGGAAGACTAAATATGTTATAAGAAATAAGGTTGAACCAATAAATCCAAACTCCTCTCCAATAGTACAAAAAATAAAATCTGTACTTTGTTCAGGTACAAATCCCATTTTGTTTTGGGTACCTTCCATAAACCCCCTGCCGCTTAACCTGCCTGCGCCAATAGCAATTTTTGATTGGTTAAGATTGTAACCAATACCCTTATTGTCTTCCTTTAAATTTAAGATTACCAGAATTCTGTCGCGTTGGTATTGTTTTAAAATAGAATTAAAAAACACTCCCACTCCAATGTTCACAGCAAAAGAAGAGATTAAAAGCAAACTGACTAATAAAATCCATTTTTTTATTTTACGTCCTATATATGCCGCTATGGCTGCGAGTAAAGTTAGTCCCAGCCATATATATGTGCTTTCATACACAATAGACAATACAAATAATGCAACCAAATACGCGCCCATTAAAAGCCAATAACCAGGTAAACCAAGCCGATAAAAAACCAAAACAAAACTAAAAAATACTAAAGCAGAACCCGTATCGTTTTGTGCCAAGGTAAGCAACATAGGAATTCCAACAATAGCAAAGGCTATAGCTATATTTTTACTTCCCTTAAACTGTACATCATATCCACTCATAAATTTGGCCAATGCCAATACTGTGGCATATTTTGCAAACTCCGCTGGCTGAAATCTAAAGGAACCTATGCTAAACCAACTTTTTGAAGCTGCAACAGTGGTTCCAATTACCAATACGCTAACAAGTAAAAATAAAACAAGACCATAGATAAAATATGCTGTAAATTCAAAAAAACCTGAAGAGGTAAGCATAATAAGCGAGCCTATTACAAGTGCTACTCCCAAAAAGATTATTTGTTTGCCATGGTTCTTACTGAAATCTAAAAATACCGAATCTTCGGGGGAAGTGGAAGCGGAAAATACGTTTAACACTCCAAAGACCGAAAGTAATAGGTACAAAAATAGTAAAAACCAATCTGGTCTTGCTTTATTGTTGGCGAATGAAGAGCTATAGTTTAAGGCCATTTTATTTTACCAAGTATGGTCAACAATTATTCTCCATTTGCCTTCTATTTGTTTCATTATCAAAGAGAATTTTCCGGAAGATATTTTTTCTTCTTTGTTTACTTCCCATTTTCCTAAAACCAGAATTTCATTGTTTTGTTGGTTTAAAGGATAAAACTCTAAAACTTCAAATTTTAATATACCTCTTGTACTTTCTGTTTTAAAATAATTTTTACGATAACTGTCGTATACCGATTGCCAACCCTTGCGAGTACTTGTAGCAGTAATAAATAGCAAGGAATCACTTTTCCAATATGCCTCCATAAAACCATCTAAATTTCCATTATTCCATTCTGTTACTTGTTGGTTTAAAAGTAAGATTATAGCTAATTCGCTTGCTTCTTTTTCTGAAAAATTGCCAATGCTTTGTTTGCGTGTAGTGCAAGAGGTGAGAAATAACACTAAGACTAAAGATACTAGGACTCTCATTGTTTTGTTAGTCTATAGGAAAGGCTTACTTGAAATAAATTATGGTATACTCCATTGCGACGGAATTGCGCAAAAGGTACATTGATTAAACTCCTGTCTTGATCAATTATGCTTCTTATGGAATATTGATAGTTTATAAGTGCAGATATTTTTTCGTTAAATGCATATTCCACGCCCAAATGAAAGCCTATATCTGTATTTCTTAAACCCGTAATTTCTTTCTCTGAACCCCCATCGTCTAAACTTGAACCAAATACATAGCCCCACGACAAACCACTTCGCAAAGCAAGATTTTCTTTTACCTGATACATATAATATATCGGAACAGACACATAATGATAATTGTATATAATAATTGGATTTAAGTTTTGTTCGTCACGTTTATTTTGGCTTCCTTTGTTCATGTAACTAATGTCAAAACCCACTTTGCTTTTTGGGGATTTAGGTAATTGATACCTAACAAATATTCCTCCATTCATGCCTATTTTGTTGTATCCTCCATTCAAATCGCCATCTACTTGGCTAAGATTGGCCCCTGCTTGTATTCCTCCTTCAAAGTTTTGTGAAATTGAAGTGTTGTATATTGCTGAAATACAGATGAGTAATAAGTATTTTAGTGTATTTTTCATTACTTCAAATGTAGCACACTTTTTATAAATCCTCGAAATAAAATTTTAAAATTCATGAATTAATCTAGAAAATAAACCAATTTTGTACTCGCATGCAAGAAGAAAAAATATTGGTACTAGGGGGCGGTTTAGCTGGGTGTGTATTGGCTCACGAACTTCAAAAATACAATTCCAAAGTTTATCTGGCGGATGATTTTTTTGAAAAAAGCTCTAGTAGAGTAGCTGCTGGAATTTTTAACCCTATTTTGGCTGGCCATAAAAGAGTAACATGGAGAGACTCGGATTTTTTCGATTTTTTCCCATTGTATTATAAGAGCTTAGAACAAAAAATGAAAACTAATTTTTTTCATCCTATGCCTATGCTTCATTTTTTAGATTCTATTGAAGACCAAAACGAATGGGATGCATTGCAAACTGGTAAACCCATAAGTAATTGGTTTAGTATATTTAATGAAAAAATATCGAGTCAATTTAATGCCCAATTTGGAGCAGTAAAAATTCATGGAACCGGTTGGTTAGATACGCGACTATTTGTTCAGGAGACCCATGCTTATTTCAAAGCACACCATAAATTTATTGCCCATAAAATCCCACAAAACGAAATTAAGGTAAAGCAAAATGGGTATGAGGTAATGAGTGAGTTTTATGATAAAATTGTATTGTGTACTGGGGAAATGGAACACAAAGATGGTTTTTTTACTTATTTGCCATTTAAGCCTGTAAAAGGGGAGATATTGGATATAGAATTTAAAGGGAGCCTAGATCCAATAATTTACCATAAAAAAGTTTTCCTATTGCCTATACAGAATCAAATGGCAAGAGTAGGGTCTACTTATATATGGGATAAATTAGACTATGAAGCAGAACCCACTAGCATAGATTTTTTAAACGAAAAATTATCTGATTTTTTTAAACTACCCTATACAATAAAGCATGTACACGCCTCGCTAAGACCAGCTACCAACGACAGAAGACCTTATCTTGGAGAACATCCAAGCTACAAAAACCTCTATATATTCAATGGAATGGGCAGCAAAGGAGTAAGCATGGTACCCTATTGGGCCAAACAATTGGGAGAATTTATCTTCCAAGAAAAACCCTTGGATAAAGATGCTTGGATTGGAAGGGTGAGAGGGTAGTGGAAACGAGAAATGATGTAAGTGAATTGTTTTTTTTAGTAATTAAATACTTCAAGTTCCCTTTTTCTAATTCACCATAAGCCTTTTGCTTACCCAGTTTTGATCAAAAATTCTTACAATGTACACACCTTTTGTAAGGGTTTGAATATTTAATCCTTTGCCTGAATCAATTGTAGATTCAATAACCAATTTACCTTGCATGTCATAAATTTTAGCTTGGTAGCTGTTTGCGCTGTTGGTACTAGAGCTATAATAAATCACATTGTTACTAGGATTGGGATACAACACATTTTCTTGATTGCTTTTATATTCGCCTGCTGTTAAAAGCGCTAGTTGAATCGCAGCATAGGCGTCTACTTTTCCTTTACCCCAAGTATTGTTTCCATTAGGGCCTACATTTCCGGTTCTTATATCTTCCCGTGCAGTTTGTGTCAAAATTTGGTGGATCTGTGAATGGGATAGGGAAGGGTTGGCTTCTAATAAAAGCGCTGCTACTCCAGCTACAGCTGGTCCAGACATAGAAGTGCCACTAAATCTAGCAAATGGATAATTTTTATTGTTGAAATCTACACCAGCTTCTGATTGGTAAGACTGTGTAGTAAAACTTGAAACGGCAGATAAGATTCCGACTCCCGGACCGCTTACATCTGGTTTTATCAATCCATCCATGGTGGGGCCGCGGCTGCTAAATCCTGCAATTGCTCCAGGAAAAGTATTACCCCCTACTTGGCGGGTTTCAGGATTGTGGGCTGCTATACTTATTACATGAGGTACCACTGCTGGGTCGCTCACCGCAAAGGAATCGTTGCCCGCTATCCAGCCATTACGCATTGCTATAAATGGCTGTCCTGTATTGCTAGAACCATTGGTATTTTGTATCACATTCCAATAGTGCACTGTTCCTTTCTCTGCACTAGAGCTTAAGGCAAGCCTCCAGTTGTCGTTGGTTTTGCGGATTTTAATGTTCAGATTTGGTTTGTTGTTTAGCGGATGCTGTTTTTCCCCTTCTATTTTGTAGTAAAGCGTATCTTGATTTATAAGTATAAAAGTATCTATTGCTTTATTGAAGTTTGCTGTGTTAAACCATTCACTTTGGAAAATAATAGAGTTTGTATTGTCGTATACTGCTATAGCAGAACTATAACTTTGCATAGGTTCTCCCCACGATATAACATTGTGTCCCCAGTACCTAGCAAATGTGGTGCTAGTTGGAAGCATGGATACTTGGGTATACAAAGTGTCTTGGTTAAACTCTTTTTTAATGTGCATTTTGTTGTTGCCATTATTGCCTGCAGAGGTTATCATTACTACCCCTTTTTGGGTGTACATTTTTATTACTTCATTAAAAAAAGAAGTTGTGTCCAATGTTGCTCTGTGGTAGCTTCCAAAACTCATGTTTATAACCAGTCTTTTTCCATGAGATTTTGCTTTTTCGTACATCCAGTCTACACAATCCAAGAAAGTGCCTGTTCTCCAATCTACTTGAACAAACAAAAAATCACAACCATAAGCCACTCCTTTAATCCCAATTCCAGCTCCGCCGCCACCAGCAATACCTGCTACATGGCTTCCATGGGTGTCATATCCTCTGTCGTTTGCAGTATCAGATCCCACTTCTAGCATGCTCTCCACTGTATTGTATTCTGTACCATAGCCATATTTGCTTGGAGCGGGCCCAGATAGTTTCCAATGGTCCCAAGCGGCCAGAATCCTGTTTTGCTGCAGTGCAGTATCGTAAAACATAGGGTGCGTAAAATCATAACCCCAATCTATAATTCCCATAATTACATCTTTCCCAGTATAGGCTCTGCCCATATTTATAGCGGCATGCACACTGTCTGCTCTCACATCTCCTATGGATTTGTCTAACAAGGGACTATAGTCTATAGGTCTTTCAAGGTATGCAATTCCTTCCAATTCAGAAACTGTAGCAATTTTTTCCAAAGGAATTTTTAAACTTATGGCTTTTCCAATCTTGGAACTTATAATTATGCCTTCTTTCTCTAGTTTTGCCCTATCGTAGTTTTCATTCACAAATCCTTGCAGGGTAAGATAGTATTTTCCTCCAATAAGAACCGCTCCTTGGGTTTTGTTTTTTTCATTATTTTGTGAAATAGAAGAGAGACTGTTTTGGTATGTATCTATTTCTTGTAAAGTGCTTTGCGGTATTTTTACCTGAGCATTAGTGCTTGTAATGGCTATAAATTGTAGAAGTATGAAAATGGAAAAAGGGTAATTGAGTAGTCTTAAATTCATTCATCAAAGATAGAACGAATAATTTTATTGCTTGTATATCTTTCATTTTTTTAGATAAAAATTGGTTTTTACTTTGGTAAAAAAGTTGAATCTTTGTTACTTATTTTTTGCCATGTGTTTCCATTCACAGCTTACAAGCGATGCCCAGAAATTAGAGAAGCGATATAAAGCTAAATTTCCTTCCAAGGATAATTATCATACCAAAGAACGTATCTCTGGTTTTGAATTTGGCAACCAACCAATTTTAGCAAACAATGAAGAAAATACTTTGCAATTGGCCCATTGGGGTTTGGTTCCTAAATCGTCTAGCTCACTAGAAATTAGAAAAGTAACCTTAAATGCAAGGCAAGAAACCCTCCACATTAAAAATGCTTTTAAACATAGTTTAAACAGTAGATGCTTAGTTCCCTTAACCGCTTTTTATGAATGGAAATGGCTAGACCCTAAGGGAAAAAATAAAGTACAATTCGAAATTAATTTAAAAGGGGAAGAGATTTTTTCTGTAGCTGGGTTATGGGATGAATATACCATACGTTCTACAGGAAAGGTTTATCGTTCATTTGCTATCATTACTACTGCAGCAAATGAACTAATGTCTGAAATACACAATACCAAAAAGAGAATGCCATTGGCCATACTCCCAAAATTCGAAAATGATTGGCTCAAAGGGGAGCCTTTGGAAAGTTTTTTAAATTTGGAAATAGATTGGCAAGCCAAGGCCTTACAAAATGGTTCGTGGTTGGAACAAAAGACACTTTTTTAACCTGAAAATAAGATTGTTATGAATTTTTGGACTTACTATTAGGTGCAGAACAAACACATGTAAGATATACCGAGGATTGAATCTTGAATTTGTTTCTTATAAACTTATTCGCCCCACATGTGCTTAAATAAAAACATACCCGGTAAAAAATACAGCACGTCCAACAGTAAAAGTAGCATTAGGTCTAGAGTATAACTTTCTATTCCAGATTGATTTGCAATTATTTTGTTACACAAGGCAAACAAGACCATAATTAAAGGAATGAGCAAAGGAATGGAAAGTAAAGGAAGCAATACGGCTGCTTGATTGCTTTCGGATGCAATGGCACCTGAAAAAGTAAAAATAGCAGAAAATCCTATAGAACTGATGAGTAATATTAATAAAATATCTAAGAATGCAAATGGCATAAAACCGTAAAACAACCAAAGTAAAAGCAGCGTAAATAAGCTTAGAAAGAAAATATACACAAAATTGGAGATACAGCGCAGTAAATAAAACACATTGGGCCTAATTAATTGAAACAGGTAAACATTTAAACCCGATTTGTTGAGTAGGAAACTCCTGCTGAGGCCAGCAATAGAAGAGAAAAGAACCATTAACCAGAAAAAGGTATCCCACTCTGGTCCAGAAGGATTGTTTAATCCATGAAAAAATATTAAAACAAAAGACATAGACTGAATTCCTGCAGTCAGCAAAAGCCTTCTGCTTTTAAATTCCAGAGACATTTCTAATTTTAACCAAATTAAGAGTTCAGATATTGTTTTCAATGCCACAAATTTGCTTAATTTCGCACGATAAAAATAATTTTATGATATCACCAATTAAAAATTTAGCAGAAAGAGACCGTAAGATATTGATAGATATGCCTTTATTGGTGTCTATGTGGGTAGGTGTTTCCGACAATCATTTTGATGCAAGTGAGCAAGAAAGAGCAGTGAAAACGATTAAAACCAAGACTTTTTCGGAAGAACCAGAGATTGCAGACTTGTATAAAATGATAGAAAATCCAGAAAGCAGACTTGCAGAACTTATGGATATTCTGCCTTTAGATTTAGAGGAACAAAAAGAAGCAATAAAAGCTAAACTAGAAGAAGGGAAAGCAGTAATGCAAAAACTAGATGAATACACTTCCAATCATTTGTTTTTAAGTTTGAAAAATGTAGCGGTTCATGTAGCAAATGCCACAGGTGGTTTTGCTGGTATGGGTAATATAGAAGCAGAAGAAAAAGAAGCTATACGTTATTTAGATTTTCTTAAGCCATAATTTTCATTATGTTCTCCAAAATTCTAATAGCCAATAGGGGCGAAATAGCCGTAAGGGTAATACGCACTTGCAAAGATATAGGGATAGCTACTGTAGCAATATATTCCGAAGCAGATAAACATGCACTACATGTTCGATTTGCAGACGAAGCATACTGTATAGGGCCAGCTGCAAGTTCCGAGTCGTATTTAAGAGGCGATAAAATCATAGAACTTTGCAAAAAAACTGGTGCACAAGCTGTCCACCCTGGCTATGGTTTTTTAAGCGAAAATGCTGGTTTTGCAAGAGAACTTAGAAATGCGGGAAT
Organism: Bacteroidetes bacterium UBA6161; assembly: GCA_002422315.1. Classification (GTDB taxonomy): domain Bacteria; phylum Bacteroidota; class Bacteroidia; order NS11-12g; family UBA955; genus UBA6161. Next base: position 1,539 of record DIUJ01000047.1, on the reverse strand, counting down.
TACTCTAATAGGTCCTTCTCCAGAATCTATGGACCTAATGGGTAGCAAAATAGAAAGCAAACAAGCGGTAGAAAAATATGGAGTACCTTTAGTTCCTGGCATAAACGAAGCAATCAAAAATGCAGAAGAAGCGCTTCAAATTGCAATTAAAATAGGTTTTCCTGTATTGATTAAAGCCTCGGCAGGGGGTGGTGGAAAAGGAATGCGTGTGGTACACGAAGCCAATCAGTTTTTGGAAGCTCTGCAAATGGCTCAAAGCGAAGCCAGAAACTCTTTTGGAAACGATGCGGTATTTATTGAAAAATATGTTACCAAACCTAGGCATATAGAAATTCAGCTCATGGCAGATAATTTTGGAAATGTAGCATATCTTTTCGAAAGAGAGTGTTCTATACAGCGTCGCCATCAAAAATTAATAGAAGAAGCCCCTTCGGGAATTCTTAGTCCAGAGCTTAGAAAAAAAATGGGGGAGGCCGCAGTAAATGTAGCCAAGGCCTGCAACTATTCTGGTGCGGGTACTGTGGAGTTTTTATTGGATGCAAGTATGGATTTTTATTTTTTAGAAATGAATACCAGATTGCAAGTAGAACACCCAGTTACAGAAATGATTACTGGTATAGATTTGGTTAAAGAACAAATAATGGTAGCGGCCGGTAATCCTCTCTCTTTTAGTCAAGAAGATTTGAAAATTCAAGGCCATGCAATTGAACTTAGAGTTTGCGCCGAAGATCCTTTCAATAAGTTTTTGCCTGATATTGGCGCTCTAAACGTATACAGGGTTCCGAAAGGGCCTGGTGTAAGAGTAGACGATTGTATGGAAGAAGATATGGAAATTCCTATCTACTACGATAACATGTTTGCCAAACTTATTGTGTGGGCACCCGATAGAAACCTTGCTATTGCTAAAATGAAAAGAGCAATTAATGAATTTCAGATTAGCGGTGTAGCCCATACTTTGCCATTTGGCTTGTGGGTAATGAATCATCCAAACTTCATAAGCTGCGATTTTGATACAGGATTTATAGATAAATATTTTATAGGGAATGAAGATAGCGCAAACCAAGTAAGTGTTTCTGATTTTAATGCAGCTGCTATTATTTCTGCAGAGGTTTTGCATAATTCTAAATCCATTGGAAACCCCACTGCTAGTGAGCAAATTTCGCAGGCCAAAGACTCAAAATGGTACCAAAATAGGAAAAGCAAGTAGTTTTAACCCCATTTCAAGAAAGTTTAAAAACTTTGACAAAGCAGGCCTAACCTGTTTGTTACAGAAAATCAAGTCAGATAGAATAGTACACCTTTGATTTACGATTCAGACTTATTGATTCTTATTTTTTATGCAGAGCAAAAATACCCTCCAAACTTTGTTTGGTGCACGCGCCAATAATCGAATATTCGGGTATACCTCTTTACTATGGACTACACCCATGGCTATTATATTTCGCACCTTGGGTCCTATTTAGGCTTGCTCAAATATCGCCCATGTTGAATGAAATACTTCTTCTTTAGGTTTTTTAAGCACCAAAGGTGCGAAATCTT
>DIUJ01000058.1 GCA_002422315.1 Bacteroidetes bacterium UBA6161 | reverse complement strand
GAGGTTTTTAGACGAACTGACGTTACCAGTAAGCCTAAAAGACGACAGTGCAACAATAAACAGACGACTAAAACATAAACGAATTAACACAGACAAACCATTTTGACAGGTGACCAACATACAGACCATATTTCAAACGAGCAACGAGTAAGCCGACACTCATTGCCGACCCTTCTGTATTTTTTATTTTCCCCACCGCACATTTTTTTTAATTTAATTTTATGCCGACCCGCAAACGGCACATTGGCTTTTGCCCCAACCGCACAAGCCAACCCTTCAGGCAATAGCCAAAGAGCCGTTTCTGCCAACGCACTGACAGAGCATTCGGACAACAAAACAGATTTTTTACGTATTTTGACCAACTATAAATTTTAGAATATAAAAAGTGAAGAACGAAAAACTGACAAGGAAAGAAATCATTGACCACCGCTTAAAACAAGCAGGCTGGAATGTGACTGACCGCACTCAGGTAATTGAGGAATTTGATATTCACTTGACAGTTGTAGAAGAACCAGCAACACCATACGCAGGACACCAATACAGCGACTATGTTTTATTGGGCAAAGACGGCAAGCCGCTTGCAGTTGTTGAAGCCAAAAAGACTTCTGTGGACGCTGCACTCGGTCGAGAACAAGCCAAACAATATTGCTACAATATCAAACAAACACAAGGCGTTGACTTGCCTTTTTGCTTTTATACCAACGGACACGACATTTACTTTTGGGACTTAGACAACTATCCACCAAAAAAAGTCTATGGTTTTCCGACCCGTGACGACCTTGAACGCTATGCCTACATCCGTAAAGCGAGAAAGCAACTAGCAGGTGAACTTATCAATACCAAAATTGCAGGACGGAATTATCAGATTGCTTCAATCCGTGCGGTGATGGAAGCCGTTGAGAAACGAAAACGCAAATTCTTATTGGTAATGGCGACAGGCACAGGCAAGACGAGAACTTGCATTGCTTTAGTTGACGCACTAATGAGAGCAGGTTGGGCAGAACGGGTTTTATTCTTGGTTGATAGAATCGCACTCCGTGACCAATCACTGGAAGCATTCAAAGAACATTTGCCTAACGAACCACGCTGGCCAAAACAAGGAGAAAAGGAAATTGCAACCGACAGACGAATTTATGTTTCAACTTATCCGACCATGTTGAACGTAATACGCAATGAAGAAAAATCATTAAGTCCACATTTCTTTGACTTAATTGTGGTGGACGAAAGCCACCGAAGCATTTACAACACCTATCAGGAAATTCTTGATTACTTCAATACCATTACGCTTGGCTTAACAGCCACGCCAACAGATGTGATTGACCATAATACATTTCAATTGTTTGAATGTGAAGATGGCGTTCCGACTTTTGCATATTCATATGATGAAGCAGTAAATCACAATCCACCATTCCTGAGCAATTTTCAGGTAATGAAAATCAAAACCAAATTTCAGGACGAAGGAATAAATAAACGGACAATTACTTTGGAAGACCAACAGAAACTTATGTTGGAAGGAAAGGAAATTGAAGAAATCAATTACGAAGGAACAGAGATTGAAAAGAAGGTAATCAACAGAGGAACGAATGCTTTGATTGTCCGAGAATTCATGGAAGAAAGTATCAAAGATGCCAACGGAGTATTGCCAGGAAAAACGATTTTCTTTTGTATTTCAAAAGCACATGCAAGACGTGTTGAAGAAATATTCGATTCACTTTATCCCGAATACAAAGGCGAATTAGCTAAAGTATTGGTAAGTGAAGACCCAAGAGTTTACGGCAAAGGCGGTTTACTCGACCAGTTTGTTCACAATGACATGCCACGAATTGCCATTAGTGTTGACATGCTTGACACGGGCATTGATGTTCGTGAATTGGTAAATTTAGTTTTTGCAAAACCCGTTTACAGCTACACCAAGTTTTGGCAGATGATAGGCAGAGGAACTCGTTTACTCGAACCTGAAAAAATTAAACCTTGGTGCACTCAAAAGGATAATTTCCTGATTCTCGATTGTTGGGACAATTTTGAGTATTTCAAACTAAACCCGAGAGGCAAGGAACTAAAAGGACAAATTCCTTTGCCAGTTCGCTTGTTCGGTGTGCGATTGGAAAAGATTGAAGAAGCCCGAACACAAAGCAATTCTGAAATTGTAAATAAGGAAGTTCTGAAAATCAGAAAACAAGTTAAAGCTCTTCCGAAAAATTCAGTTGTAATCATGGAAGCTAAACATGAATTGCAACGCTTAGAAGATGAAAACTTTTGGAACAATCTAACCCCTGACAAAATGGAATTTTTAGAAGCAGTGGTAAAACCCTTGCTTCGCACGGTTTCAGATGTTGATTTCAAAGCCATGCGATTTGAAAAAGATATTGTTGAAATTTCTTTGGCACATTTATCAGGTGAAACCGAAAAGTTTGAAACACTGAAAGAAAGCATCATTGAAGAAATTGGTGAACTTCCTTTGAGCATTAACATTGTAGCAAGAGAACAAGAATTGATTCGACAAGCACAAAGCAACCATTTTTGGTCAACCATAAATGAAGAAAAGTTTGAAGAACTGATTCAGAAACTTTCGCCATTGATGAAATTTCGTGAAGCGGTTATTCCGTTAGCTCCTGCAAAATTCAACTTTAAAGACATTGTTGCTGAAAAAGAATTTGTAGAGTTTGGTCCGCAACACGAAGCGTTGAGTGTAGCTAAATACCGTGAATTGGTAGAAAAGAAAATCAACGAACTGGTTTCAAGCAGTCCGATTTTACAAAAACTAAAACAAGGTCAGGAAATCACAACGGATGAAGCAGAACAATTAGCAGAAGAATTACACAACAATCATCCGCATATTACTATTGATTTGCTTCGCAAGGTATACAACCACCGCAAAGCGGCATTGGTGCAATTCATCAAACATATTTTGGGCATTGAGCAATTGGAAACCTTTGCCGAAACCGTTACCAAAGCATTTGATGATTTTATTGCCAAACACAGTTACCTCACCAGCCGACAACTGCAATTTTTGGACTTGCTCAAAAACTTTGTATTGGAAAAAGGTGATGTGAGCAAACGAAACCTAATTGAATCTCCTTTCACCATGCTTCACCCCGAAGGAATAAGAGGAATTTTCAACCAAAAAGAGATTGACGAAATAATTTTCCTAACCAATAAAATACAAGCAGCATGAAGAAGATATTTACAACAATATTACTAATGAATATAGCCGTCATTAGTTTTTCACAAGGGAAAAGTGGTTTTCAGGCATTGATTAGTCATGAAAATGATGTTTTTGGGATTTCAAATAAAGATGAAAATTATACAGGAGGCTTGAAACTAGAGGTTTTAACGCCACAATGGGGTAAATTCTGGCAACCATTTTTTCGTTTTAAAAATGAAGGCTCACTTAATATCCAAAGGTTTGCATTTGGAGGCACAGGGTACACACCACAAGATATAGCAATTAGTAGTATAATTATAAATGATCGTCCATATGCGTCCTTAGTATATGGAAGTATTGGAAATACTTCATTTAGTTCAACAAATAAATGGCTTGTACAATCTGAATTAATTTTTGGAGTTATGGGTAGTAAAGGGCCGGGTAAATTACAGGCTCATATTCATAGAAACAACTGGCTAGGCTCAACTAGACCAATACCCTTAGGATGGGATAATCAAATTGGTTATAATAAAGCTTTCGTTATTAATTATAATACAAGAGTACAGTACTTTCTTTCGAATATTGACTTTAATGAAAGATTAAGTCTCCTTCAAACAAGTTTGACAGGAAGGTTAGATTTCGGAACTTATATGATTAATTTACAAGCTGGAGTTAAATTAAATATTTTTAATTTAAATTCGAGTGTTTTACATGACTACAATCCAAGTTATCCAGTCCTTACCCCTCAAGTGCATTCTGTACAATCAAAAAAAATAAGGTTTAATTTATTCATCGAACCACAAGTACGGCTGGCTGCATTTAATGCAACACTTGAAGGTTTGATGTTTAATGACCAAAGTGTATATAAAATACCTTCAAGTGAAGTAAAAAGGCTGTTATTCGAATTGAATGCAGGGTTCAATTTGCAATTATACGATGTATTGTATCTTAAATTCATGCTTTTTGCAAGAAGTAGAGAATTTGAAGAGGGTAAGCCAGTACATATTTGGGGGGGGATTACTATAGGAGGCTCACCGTCTTCATGGAACAATAATTAAATATTTTATGTTACAAAACAACGCACAACTAAAATCGCTCATAGACAAGCTCTGGCAAAACTTTTGGGAAGGTGGCATTGCCAATCCATTAACAGCAATAGAACAAATTACCTATCTCATTTTTATGAAGCGTTTGGACGATTTGGAAGCCAAACGTGAAAGAGATGCCGAGTTTACAGGCGAAAAATATACAAGCCGATTCAAAGGCAAGTTTCAAATTCCGGGCAGCAACGAAAGCATTGACAAAAACGAATTGCGTTGGAGTGTTTTCAAGCACAAGCCCGCAGATGAAATGTTGATGCATGTGCAAATGAAAGTGTTTCCGTTTTTGAAAGACCTAAACGGAGAAACTTCGCCATTTACCAAACACATGGCAAATGCTGTGTTTATTATGCCAAAAGCCAGTTTGCTGGTTTCCGCCATCAACATTGTAGAAGACATTTTCAAGGAAATTGAAAAAGATGCCACCGAAGGCGGACATGCTTTTCAGGACATACAAGGTGATGTGTATGAAATGCTGTTGAGTGAAATTGCAACGGCTGGAAAAAACGGACAGTTCAGAACGCCAAGGCACATTATTAAACTGATGGCTGAATTGGTGGCTCCGCAATTAGGACAACGCATTGCCGACCCCGCTTGCGGAACAGGCGGTTTCCTTTTGGGTTCGTATCAATACATTCTTACTGATTTAGTTCGCAAGAAAGACCCTTCCAAACTAAGCAAAGACGAAGATGGTTTTGAACGTGCTGCCATCAGTGCCGTTTTAACACAAAAAGTAAAAACCATACTCGACCAAAGTTTTGTGGGTTATGATATTGACACAACGATGGTGCGTTTGGGTTTGATGAACATGATGATGCACGGCATTGACGAACCCAAAATTGATTACAAAGACACGTTAAGCAAAACTTACAACGAAGACAGTCAGTTCGATATCATCATGGCAAATCCGCCTTTTACAGGCAACATTGATAAAGGTGATATTAATGAAGGTCTGAAATTGCCCACCACCAAAACCGAACTACTTTTTGTAGAACGAATTTTTAATATGCTCAAAATGGGCGGAACGGCTGCCGTAATTGTGCCAAGTGGTGTGATACAAAACAGCGGTAAGGCATTTGAAGCAGTTCGAAAACTGATTATAGATAAAGCCGAATTGAAAGCAGTGATAGCTGTGCCAAGCGGTGCATTTAAACCCTACGCAGGCGTAAGCACCGCTATTTTGATTTTTACCAAAGGCGGAGAAACCAACAATGTATGGTTTTATGATATGCAAGCTGATGGCTACACCTTAGACGACAAGCGAAATAAAATTGCCGAAAGCGATTTGCCCGATATTGTGCAACGATATAAAACAAGAGACGCCAAGAAAGACAGCGATAGAAAGCAGAAATACTTTATGGTGTCGAAAAAGGAAATTGTAGAAAACAACTACGATTTGAATTTGAGCACCTACAAAGAAGAAGTGTATGAAGAAGTAATTTATGAGAAGCCGAGTTTGATTTTGAAAAAGCTATCTGAAATTGAAAAAACAATTAATACTGGCATCATTGAATTGACAGAATTATCTAAATGAAAAAGTTTAAACTAACAGATATTGCCCCTTATTCTGGAAAAAGAGTTCAACCATTTGATGGTGTGAAGCGGTATATGTCAACAGGTGATTTGAAAGGAGATAATCTTAGTTTTGAAGATGTAACCTACGTAACCAAACCTTCTAGAGCCGATATTTTTGTTAGCGAAGGAGATATTCTTTTCGCTAAAATGACAAATACAAATAAGGCACTACAAATTGATAGAGAGCTTGATGGTATTATTGTTTCAACAGGTTTTTCTGTTCATAGACCACTTGGAAACGAACTTTTTGGAGATTATTTTCTGCACTTTTTAAAGCATAATAGTTTTCAAAGACAAAAAAATAAGCTTTGCACTGGTGCAATTCAATCAGCTATTACAAATAGCGGAATTGAAAAAATATTTATTCCAGTTCCCAATTATAACGACCAACTCCACATTGCCAACCTACTCAGCAAAGCCGAAAGCCTGATAGCCCAACGCAAAGAAAGTATCCGCCTGCTGGATGAATTTTTGAAAAGCACGTTTTTGGAGATGTTTGGGGACCCTGCTTCAAATAAACGTGAATGGGAAACATTAACAATAAGAGACTTGTCGTTAAGATTTTCAGACGGCCCTTTTGGTTCGAATCTTAAGACAGAACATTATTCAGATAGTGGCATTCAGGTTATTCGCCTTCAAAATATTGGAATTAATGAATTCGTTGAAAAGGATATTACTTACGTAAATACAAACCACTATGAGAATGTTCTGAAAAAATATAGCTGTTATCCTAATGATGTAGTGATTGCAACTATGGGCGAGCCAAATATCAGGGCTTGTATTGTTCCAAAGCATGTAAACGTAGCAGTGAATAAAGCAGACTGTGTTCTCTTTAGGGTAAATCCTAAACTTTCAAACCCATATTATATTTCTCATTTGTTAAATCTTGAAGGTTTCTTATTTCTTGCTACTTCATTTATTCATGGTCAAACAAGAGCAAGAATTTCATCTGGTCAAATAGCAAAAATATCAATTCCAGTTCCTCCATTTGAACTCCAAACTCAATTTGCCCAAATCGTAGAAAAAACAGAAGCCCTCAAAACCCAATACCAACAAAGCTTGCAGGAGTTGGAGAATCTGTATGGTAGTTTGAGTCAGAGGGCGTTTAAGGGGGAGTTAACAAATAAATCTTTAACTGTGTAAATGCACTCAAATACTTCAATATCGCCAATTGTTGATGAAATTCTAAACAAGAGAGTTTCTTATCAGAAAAATACATGGTCTGCTTTTTCAAAAGAAATGAGTATTTCTGATGTATTAGAAGAGATTAAATCCGATAAGCACAATGTTCAAGTCCAATATTTGCGTTCACTCATATCTAAGGGCAGTAAGGAAGAATACAATAGTCATAAGCGAACACTTTCAGCAGTTACATTCTGCGGAACATTTGATGCAGAAAGAAAGAAAACTAAAATCAAGAGTTACAATTCTCTTATTGTTCTAGACGTTGACAAACTTGATGAAAATGAATTATTAAGAGTAAAAAACTGCTTTCATACCGAACCAATTGTTTTTTCATTTTGGGAATCACCATCAAAAGAAGGTATTAAGGGTTTGGTTTCTCTAAGATACACTTTTGAAATAAACAGTGAAATTGTAGACAGGGCACATAAAGGTGCTTTTAAAAAACTGGCTATCTATTTTAAAGAAAAACACAATATTGAATTAGACAATAGTGGCAGCGACACAACAAGGCTTTGTTTCTTTTCATATGACCCTCTATTAAAAGTAAAGGATGACATTGCTGAATTTCAAATTAGTGAAGCCGACTTACTGCCAATAGAAGAGTCCCAAAAGAAAAAAAATGATGTTGAAGTAAAGTTTTCAAGCAACAAGGATGCCTTGCACAACCCCTCTAATAGAAATGCTCCTGGTGACAGATACACAATAGCAGCTATCATACGTTTCCTAGAAAAGAAGAAAACTTCAATAACAACTTCGTATGAAGAATGGTACAAGGTAGCAATGGCTATTGCTAATACATTTACTTATGATGTTGGTGAAAAATATTTTTTAAAACTCAGTTCTTTTGATTCAAAAAAGTATAATGAATCAGAGTGTAAAAACTTTTTATTGAACTGCTATGAATCAAGAAGTGGTGCAATAAAATTTAACACGATAGTATATTTTGCAAATGAAAAAGGTTACATAACAAAAAAACAAAGGGATAGGGGTTCTGAGGCGGTAGATGAAAGTCTATCGCAAGTTTCATCCTCAAAAACGGTTCTTCACTTGCCAGAGGACTTAAAAAAGTGAAACGGCTTATGTCAGTATCTTTGTCAGAATGCGGCTTAATTGCCAATAACTGGAACCCCTTCCCTTTGTTTTTACAAATTGATAAATGAAAGAATTTGAAACATATTTTTCCAGTGATGAAATAGTTGTGTATTTGTGTAAGCTAAGGGCGAAAGTTGCCAATAGCCGTAACAAAAGGCATCTTATTCATTTACTTACCGATTCAGCCAATTTTAATTATCATGTAAAAGATTCTGAAAAACTTTTGAATCATGATGAAGAAAATGCAAACGGATTTCTCAAATATGAAAAAGAATTTCTTAATCAATTAAACAAAATTCTGCCACCCAGAAAGAAATGGGTAAATCTTGGAGGTGATTCAAGAATAGATAAGAAGACGAAACAACTTATATCTTCGAGTAAGCGTAATGAATATGCACTTATTAAAACAATAAAATCTTACAGAAAAAAGTCACCAAAGGAACCTTGGCTTTTAGCTTTAGATGAATTCATAAAAGACATTCAAATATCTGTTGAATCAGGGTCGTATAAAATTTCAACTCCAACAGTTTTTCCAAAACTTAAAAATGAAAAACAGTTAAATGGTGAAAACGAATGTCGGCCTATATGCTTGTTTAATCTTAAAGACCGTATAATTCTTAGTATTACAAATAAATATCTTACTAGATTATTTGACCCCTATTTTGAAGATTGTTCATATGCTTTCCGTTCAAAGAAAAATAGAGAAGGGACATTCATCATAAATCATCATGACTGCATCAAAGAAATTATAGATTTTCGAAAGAAAAGTGCAAATAAGGTATTGTGGGTTGCTGAGTGTGATATGGAAAAATTCTACGATACTGTTGATCATAAAATTGCTAAGGTATTATATGATGAATTAATAAATCAATATACAAAATCGAATCCTTCTTATGATTTTAGTAAACCATCACATTTGTTCAATCAATTTCTTGAATGCTACGCTTTCAATATTAATGTCCCTTTGCCTGAAGACACTGTATATTGGAACAGCTATAATATTTCCAAAGGTTATTTCAAATGGGTTTCAAAAGAACTTAGTGAGCTCGGATATTACGAAAATATCGAAAATGAAAGAATCGGAATACCACAAGGTGGAGCATTATCAGGTCTAATAGCTAATATCATGCTAAATGTAGCCGACAAAGTCATTTTGCAAACAGGTGCTTTCTACTTAAGATTCTGTGATGACATGATAATTCTTCATCCTGATAAATCAACCTGTGAACTAGCAAAAGAACTTTACGTAAATACGTTGAAGGGCTTGAAGTTAGTTCCACATCAATTTAAAACCGATATTGAACTAGTTGCTAAAAGAAAGAACACAAGTAAGGAAAGAAAAAAACTAGGAATGAATTCATATGAACCGTTTTGGAAAGGTAAATCGAAAGGGCCTTACAAATGGGGGCCTCTAAGTGATGGTTGTTTTCCTTGGGTTGGTTTTGTAGGATATGAAATCCATCACGAAGGACATGTAAGAGTAAGAAAAAAATCATTTTTGAAAGAATTGAATAAGCAAAAAGAAGTGGTTGAAGAAATTAAAAAAGCTGTCAAACATGGTATGCGAAAAAGCAAAGGTTCAGTAACTGAATCCGCTATCCATAGACTGGTTGGCATGTCCGTTGGTCGTGTAAGTTTAAAGAACTATGAAACTGTTTCGAATGACTTGTGTTGGAAAAACGGTTTTAAAGAATTAATGCCTAATAAATACTCCATTCAACAAATAAAAGAGCTAGACAGAAATAGAAATAAACTATATTATGATCTTGTAAAAGATTTGACCGAACCAGAAACTGATGAGGAAAACAAAATAGAATCTAAGCCAAGACAAATAGTTCATTTCAACAAACCATTTAGTTATTTTTATCAAGTCATAGAACGAAAAGGAAATGAAGAACCTAAGTAAAAGCCAACGCACAGGTGTAAGCACATTTGCAAGCCCCGCAAGCCCAAGCACAGTCCAAAGCTTGCAAAAGAGCTTTCACCTTTCCAACGCAGACAAAATTGAATTAAAAAAAATCTCCTCCCCTTCTGAAAATAAAAAATACCCAACCACACAGACCAACACGACACAGACAATGACAGTGAAACTCAATAAAGACAATGGTTTGCAACGGTGGACAGACAGAAGGCCTACTGGTAACATGCGTTTGGTGTCATGCGGGGTGAAGTGGTTAAATTTAAGTTCAGTTTTTCAAATCAACTTTAGTGCTGGGTTGACAGTTTTGTCCTCCGAAATCCCGCACGAACGCCAAGCCCAAAAACGTTAGCGGTCAGTTTAGAACCGACTGCAAAACCAAGAACAAAATGACAAGAACAAAACCGACATATAGACACCCAGAATTTGTTTTAGAAAAGGCGGACAAACGAATTGAAAAAGAAAATAAACGTTTGTGGCTTTCTCTAATCATAGACAAAAGCGCAACAGAAAGTTTGTTGGTAATTTTGAAAAATCCAAGTCGTGCGACAAAAGACCTTTCAGATAAAACGGTTTTTACCGTAACGAACTACGTTTATAGAAACAGAAAAAAATATTCAGCATTTAAAAATATTGGTACAGTTATCATTGTAAACCTTATTCCTTTTTACGAAACATATGCAGACCAACTTAGGACATTAGGAGTAAATGTTTTTGACAAACAAAACCAAGAAACAATTACCGACTTGACCTCAAAACACAAAAACGTAATTGTTGCGTGGGGGGACCACCCAAAAGGACTTTACAAAGAATATGAACAACTCAAACAAACAACATTTGACACTTTAAGAATAAACAAAAACAATGTTTTTTAAGTGGGCAAACTTTCTAAAAATGGCAATCCGAAACACGGACAAGTTTGGGGCTACGAAAATGAAATATTAAGTTTCAACCTTGACAGAACTAAATAACAAATACACAATGTTTCAAGAACCTAAAAAATATACAGACAACGACCATTTCTTTTTTGAATCTGACCAAAATTTGGAAAAGGTTTGTAATGCTCCGAAAGATAAAGACGGTGTTTTTAAAGTTTTGGAACTACGAAACGGAAATATAAATTTAGTATACATCGGTTTCTCCAATTCGGGTGGACTATACAATGAAATAGTAAACGGACTTCACTACGACAAAAATCCGAGAAAAATTGGTTGGACTTATCAAACAATAAAGGATAAAACAGACGTACTTGACATTTATTGGTATGTAACAAATGGCAAAGACGACCAAAAGAAAGAACAAGTTGAAATGCTAAAAGACTTTGTATACCAAACTGGAAAACTACCAAAATGGAACAAATAGAAAAAAAACCGAACCGCTAACAGCGCCTTGGCAAAAGTGGCGGGCTTGTGCTTTCAAATAAAAATTAAGTGCTAATTTCGGAGCTTAAGCGGTGTTTGGGAGTTTTGTGGGTCAATCGCCACCTTCGCCAAGCGCCAAAACGTTACCTGCCAATGCTATAAGACAGAGACACCGAAACAGAAAAGGAATAGAAAAAGAGAAAATAAAGCCAACCGCACAAGTGGCACATTTGGCTTTGCCCCACCCACAAGTCTACCCTTCGCAAAACCAAAAGAGCCACTTTTTTGCCAACGCACGGATAGAAAATCGACTTGAAAAATTAACTTTGTGACTGAATGACAAGTTTAACAGACATATCAAATGAAGTTTTATTCTCAATTATTGGGGCTATCTTCGTATTGACAATCGTTTACTTAATTTTCAGACTGACCAAATCTGAGAAAAAAAGAAAAGAATCGGACGACAAGTTTCAGCAATTAGAAAGCAAAATCAATAAATTGGAGTTGCAGACACTTGAATCAAAACTCAATCCCCACCTTTTCAAAAACATTCTGAACTCTATACAATCACACGCTTATCAAACTTATTTTGCTCTTGACAAATTAGCGAATGTCTTGGACTACATACTGTATGAAAGTCGAAACAAATTTGTAACACCAAAAGAAGAAATTGATTTTGCCTTAAATCTGATTGAAATCAATAAAATTAAAGTTAGTCCCTTGTTTGAATTAAAGGTAAAAACAAAAATCAATGAATTTGAACCTTTGCTTGAACAAAGATTATTAGCTCCGCTTATCTCTATTGACTTAATTGAAAACGCTTTTAAACACGCTGATTTGCAAAGTTCAGATGCTTTCATTTCAGTAGTTTTTGAGTTTAAGAAAAGTGTTTTTTCGTTGACAGTTTCAAATAAGATGTCAGCTAAAAAAGCAATGAAGAAAGAAAAAGGCGGAATTGGCGTTGAGACTTTGGAACAACGGTTAAAAATTATTTATTCAAACAATTTCAAACTCGACCGTTTTACGGAAGGAGATGTTTACATAGCACATTTAAAAATTAATCTACTTGAACACAAAGCTAAAATGCTTGCTGCTAGATGACGAGCTGCCAGGACTTACTTACCTGAAAATGCTCTGCGAACAACTTCCTGATTTGGAAGTTGTAAAGGCTTTTAATGACCCAAATATTTTCGTAAAAGAAGTAGCTAAACTTGAATTTGATTTTTGCATTTTGGATATTGAAATGCCTGATATGAATGGTTTGCAAATTGCCAATTTACTAAACGGTAAACCTGTAATCTTTGCAACGGCATACAAAGATTACGCAGCAGAAGCTTTTGACTTGAACGCCATAGACTACATTAGAAAACCAATCAAAATTGACCGATTAAAACAAGCCATTGACAAAGCAAGAAAACATATTGGAAATTCAACAGAATCAAATCAAAAAACATACATTCAACTAAACACCAACAAAGGCAAAGCAATTCTGTTTTTTGATAAAATCGCCTACATCAAAACATCTGAAAACGATAGTCGTGACAAAGTTGCCCGACTATTTGACGGAGAAGAATTTGTATTGAAAAACATAACATTTGATAAGTTGACGGAATTACTCCCTTCTACTGACTTTTGCAGAATCAACAAAAAAGAGATCCTTTCAATTAAAGCCGTTCAAGTTTTTTCATTTGATGAAATCACGACTAATTTAATTTCAGACCAAGGCAAAAGCATCAAAATTTCTTTAAGCGAAAATTACAGAAACGAGTTTCTGCAAAAGGTTAAAATCTAATTTATTACATATTTTTTCAGTCTTGTTACAAGATATTGGCAGTCAATAGCAATTAGCCTGTATAGTAGTTAAATTATCTTAACTTTGAACATTATCTAAATAACCGTTATATGGAGTTATACATCACAATTGGAATAATTGGTATAGGTATCTTTTTGTTTGTAAAAGATTACTTCAGTATTGACACCACTTCAATTCTGATAATGGCTTTGTTTATTGTTTCAGGTGTGCTGAATCCAGAAGAAGGGTTTTCGGGTTTTAATCATCCTGCAACTATTACTTTGGGCTGTATGTTTGTGGTTAGCGCTGCAGTTTTTAAGTCTGGATTAATAGATGGGTTAAGTTCAACAATCGTCAAAGTTGCTAAAATTCATTACATTATTGCTTTAATAGTTTTTTGTTTAATCTCTGCATTATTTTCGGCTTTTGTTAATGATTCGGCAGTTGTGGCCATACTTATACCAATGGCATTATCTGTTTGTAGGGATGCGAAAATTGCACCTTCAAAATTACTCATTCCAATTTCATTTGCAGCATTGTTTGGCGGTACCTGTACCCTCATTGGAACATCCACAAATATATTGGTAAGTAGTATTGCAGAAAAAAGTGGATTAGAACCTTTTGGAATGTTTGAATTTTCGTTACCCGCTTTGTGTTTAATGGGAATTGGTTTTATCTATTTATTTGTGATTGCGCCATTTATACTTCCAAAAAGAAATAATGAAAACGAGAAAGAAATTACGTTAGAGCAATATACTGCTGAAATTATTCTTAGTAAAGGAAATAAAGACATAAATAAAACCATTTTAAAATCGGCTTTATCTCGAAAATTTGCTGCAAATATTGTTTCAATTGTTCGAAATGGCAGCACTATTTCTATCTTTGACCGCGAAACTATACTTGCTGAAAATGACATAATTAAAATAGTCATTAGCCCGAATAAACTGAGTGAATTAAAATCCGATATTACCTATACGCTATCAGGAGATAAACAATTACAATCTGTAAATGGTCATTCAAAAAAACTTTTCGAAACACTAATACCAATTGGTTCATCACTTGCAGGTACTAACCTCAAAAAAGCAAGTTTCAGAAATATGTACAATTGTTCTGTTTTAGCTATAAGACATAGAAACGAGTTGGTTCAAGAGAATATTTCTGAAATCAACATTAGAGAAGGTGATTTATTAATGATTTATGCCACTGAAGATGAAATTTCAGAATTGGTGAACCAAAAAGTAGTGATTGTATTATCAGAGCATCAGGAGAAAAAAATAAATTACCGAAAAGCTATTCCTGCCTTGTTAATTGCTGTGGGCGTGGTTAGTGCTGCTGCTTTGGGAATAACCTCAATATTAATAAGTAGTATGATTGGATGCTTGCTATTGGTAACTACATCAACTATAAAACCAAAAGAAGCTTATGATTCAATTGAATGGAAAGTTATTTTTATGTTGGCAGGAGTGCTTTCTATGGGAACAGCATTAGAAAAAACAGGTGGTGCAGAAATCATTTCTTCCCTTGTGTTTAATCAACTTGGCGGCTTTGATCCACGAATTACTTTGAGTTCAATTTTCTTAATTACATTCTTATCAACCAATGTTTTATCAAGCAAGGCAACAGCAGCTTTAATGGTTCCGATTGTAATAAGTCTTGCAGCAGCGATGCAAATTAGCGAAAAACCATTTTTAATTGCCGTTATGTTTGCTTGTTCGCTTACTTTTATGACCCCAGTAAGCTACCCCACAAATACTATGGTTTATTCTCCAGGAAACTACAAATTCAATGATTTTCTCAAAGTTGGAACACCTTTGAATTTCATCATTTGGATAGCGGCTTCTTTTATCATTCCATATTTTTTTCCATTCTAATTTATAAAGCCCATAATTATGGATTTCAGAAATATATTCAGTTTTTCAAGCAAGTTTCAAAACCAAGACGAAATAATTTTGCGAGATTACTTAGCTCTTGAAAGGACAAAGCTAGCCAATGAAAGAACTTTGTTGTCTTATATCAGATCATCATTGTATCTTCTTTTAGGCGGCATTGCAATCATACAATTAGAAGGTTTTGAAAGCATTAAATTTTTAGGTTATGTTTCTCTAGTACTTACAATTTCTTTGGTGATAATAGGAGTTTACAGATTTCAAAAATTAAACAAACAATTAAAGAACTATTATTTACAGATTGAGTCAATGATTGAGAAAAACAAAAAATAAATTATGACACATATTTTTTCAGTCTTGTTACATAATCGCTAATCTTTAATTCACAGCTGTTTTTTGCATTAAAATAGTTCTGAATTTTACCGAAGATTTTAAAGGTAAATGAAGAAAATACTATTTTTTATGTTGTCAATATACACTACATCAACTTTTGCTCAAGAAGATAAAGTGTCGTTCACTTTATATGACGGCATTTTCATAGGTGGGTATGTGGACAATGGGGCTTTTCTGAATTTTACGGGTCCGAATATCAATTCGACTTATAAAAATTCAAAATTCATCCTTGGAATGTTGCCTTCACTTCGATTCAAAGAAGACATAGGAACGCCCAAAAATGCTTTTGTAACTCCTAATCTTGGAATTGGATTTACTTACAGCTACAAAATGTGGGCTGTTCAATTACCACTTTATTACAATGCAAAAACCGCAACACAAAACGGTCAATGGCACATTGGATTAGGAATAGGATTAAGATTAAACGAGTTTAACAAGAAAAAATAACGGATATGCAAAAGTTCAAAAACAGCTTTTTTTATGTAGGCGTAATCGGTGGTTTCACTGCATTGATGTATTGGATTGTTTTGTTAGGTGCAAAATTGGAACAAGGTAGAAACATCGTCATTCCTGAAACAGGAAGAACACAATGGCAGGAATTTTTGGATTCACTCATACATAATTTGGAACACCCTTTGGCTATTTTGTTGGCTCAAATTGTGACAATCATTTTCGCTGCTCGCTTTTTTGGTTGGATTTGTAAGAAAATCGGGCAACCTACTGTAATTGGAGAAATCATTGCAGGTATAGTTTTAGGCCCTTCACTAATTGGAATGTATTTTCCTGAGTTTTCGGCAACTCTTTTTCCAACGGCATCATTAGGCAATTTACAGTTTCTTAGCCAAATAGGTTTGATACTTTTTATGTTCGTTATCGGTATGGAATTAGATTTGAAAGTACTGAAAAACAAAGCACACGATGCGGTTGTAATCAGCCACGCAAGTATCATCATTCCTTTTGCTTTAGGAATGGGTTTGGCTTATTTTATTTATCAGTCATTTGCACCAATAGGAGTTCAGTTTACTTCCTTTGCTCTTTTCTTAGGAATAGCAATGAGTATTACCGCCTTTCCTGTTTTGGCTAGAATTGTTCAAGAACGTGGACTTCATAAAACCCGATTAGGAACTGTTGTAATTACTTGTGCTGCCGCTGACGACATCACCGCTTGGTGTTTATTAGCTGCTGTTATTGCCATCGTCAAAGCAGGTTCATTTGTAAGTGCCTTGTATATTATTGCTTTGGCTGCGCTATATGTTTTGTTGATGATTAAAGTGGTTCGACCATTTTTAACAAGAATAGGAAACTTGCACCAAACCAAAGAAAGTCTGAGTAAACCAATAGTTGCTATTTTCTTTTTGACTCTCATTATTTCAGCTTACGCCACTGAAGTAATCGGTATCCACGCATTGTTTGGAGCATTTATGGCAGGTGCTATTATGCCTGAAAATATCAAATTCAGAAATATTTTCATAGAAAAAGTGGAAGACGTTGCTTTGGTTTTGCTTCTTCCTTTGTTCTTTGTTTTCACGGGATTGAGAACAGAAATCGGACTTCTCAATGACCCCTATTTATGGAAAGTTACAGGGTTAATTATACTCGTTGCTGTGGTCGGTAAATTTATCGGAAGTGCCATTGCTGCAAAGTTTGTAGGACAAAATTGGAAAGACAGCTTAACCATTGGAGCGTTGATGAACACACGGGGATTAATGGAACTTGTGGTTTTAAATATTGGCTATGACCTTGGAGTTTTGACTCCTGAAATTTTCGCAATGATGGTAATAATGGCTTTGGTTACAACCTTTATGACAGGCCCTGCATTGGATTTGATTAATTGGGCTTTCAAATCGAAACAACAAGAAATTCCACAGGAAATTAGCCAAATCAATAAGTTCAAAGTGTTGGTTTCATTCGGAAACCCAGAGCGTGGAAAATCACTTTTGAGATTGGCAAACAGTTTCATTAAAAAGCTCAACGGAAATGCATCAGTAACTGCAATGCACCTATCACCTACCAATGAATTGCATCATTACAATGTAGCCGAATACGAAAAAGAAAGTTTTACACCCATCATTGAAGAATCAGAAAACCTAAATCAGAAAGTTACAACCTTATTTAAGGCTTCAAACGACATTGATTCAGACATAACAGAAGTAGCCAACAAAGGAGATTATGATTTGTTACTCATTGGCTTAGGACAATCCATTTTTGAAGGCAGTTTATTGGGGAAAATTCTTGGTTTCACAACTCGTTTCATCAATCCTGAAAAATTGCTTAATCAAGTAACAGGAAAAGAAAGTTTGTTTGAAAACTCTCCCTTTGACGAACGAACAAAAAATATCATAAGCAAAAGTAAAGTGCCAGTTGGTATTCTCATTGACAAAGATTTTTCAAGTGCTGAAACTGTTTTTATTCCTGTATTTTCTGAAAACGACACTTTTTTAATTCAGTTCGCTCAAAAACTCATCAATAATTCAGAATCACAAATAACCATTTTAGATGTGTCAGGGCAAATCAAGAACAATCCCGAAATGAAAGAAAAAGTTAGAGCCATTGAACAAAAAGCTCCCAATCATATCAATTTGCTCAATGAAAGAATCATAGACAAAGAATTTTTGACAAGCCAACATTTGATGATTGTAAGCATTGACAGTTGGAAAAAATTAGTGGACTCGAAAAGTCTTTGGCTATCTGACATTCCATCGACTTTGATTTTGAAAGAAAATGTTTAATGCGAACAAAGGCAGACATATTAAATCAATTATACCTTGTATTGATAGGGCTTTGTTTAATTTTTTTGTTTGACTACGAAAAAATTCATTGGATTGGTTGGGTATTTATTATTGAATACATCAGACGACTAATTTTGTATTCATACAGACAATTTAAAGAAAAAAACAACGAACAATCCCAACGCTAAGTCACACACATTGCCAAGTCGCACAAGCCAACCCACAAGCCAAAACTTGGCAAAGAGTGTGCCTTTCCCAACCACCCGACAGACACCAAAATTGACGGAAAAAAGGAAGCACTAGGCGCCCAACAGCACCTACACGCAAGTGGGGGTTAAGTGCTTCTATGACAGTTTAGTGCAATGTTCAAGTTTAGAGCTTCTAATGAACTTTTGTGCTGAAAAACCCCGCCTTCGCAAAGCTGCAAAACGTCAAACTGTCTAAAAACCTATCCACAACCAAACGCTTGATTGTTAATAATTTGTCTTTGTAAATTATATATATATATTTGAAAATCTTGATATTTACATCATGAAGTTTATTAAAGGAGAAAGTCGAAATCAAGTTCAGCTCTTCTGTCTTGAGCAGGCAGTAGCAAAAGACAACGAGGTTCGGCTTATTGACCTATTTGTCAATAGTTTAGCTCTAAAAGACTATGGATTTAAGACCGAGTTTGACGAAAATGGTCGTCCTGCCTACCACCCTGCGGATTTGCTGAGACTATTTATTTATGGATATTTGAATTGGAAATCGCGAATACCAAAAAATAAATAATAAAACTATGAGCAAAGCAAAAAATAAAAACTTGACGACTCTAGAAGAGTTCAAAGAAAAAAATTACGGCAAACGTGGGACAAAAGAACGTGATGAGCTTGAAGCAGGTTATGAAGCATTTAAAATTGGCGCGTTAATTCACGATACTCGTGTTGAAATGGGTATGACACAGGAACAACTTGCAGAAAAAGTTGGGACAACTAAATCCTATATTTCAATAATCGAGAATAACATAAAAGAAGCACGCATTTCGACACTTCAAAAAATCATTGAACTTGGATTTGGCGGACGACTTGAACTGAACATAAAAATCTAACGGACGACTTGAGCGAAGTAAGAAAAACCGCATAACAGCAGTAGCTGTTCCTACTGAGGCGGACAAGTGCACAACTCCCTTTAAAACCATAAAAAAGAAGGATTTCTGTTGAATAATCACTGCCTTACAACCCTTTTTTTAGAGAAGCATTTTTGTGGTTAACTATATTTTCCCGAAAAAATAAAGTCGCTTAGAAGAAACACAATGAGGTTGTTTTTTCTATTTTTGAAAACAATACGGAGGTTTTTAGACATGTAATCCCGCCCAATGCGGGAAACTACAGTTACGCCTAATGCTATGAAGAAGACATTCAACATATTGACAATTTTACTTCTTACAATTATGTCGGTAGATATTTTTGCTTGTTCTTGTATAGGTGATATTAGTGTTAAAGACGAAATAAAAAAATCAGATGCTGTTTTCGTTGGAACAATTTTCGACAAAGAAGAAATTAAAATTTATTACACTTTAAGCTCAAACATGAGTATTTACAGGATTGAAATAAAATATGCAATGTCTATTGAGACTATATACAAGGGAAAACACATAAGCGATACAACTTTCATTTTCACAGGTAGCGGCGGTGGAGACTGTGGTTTTAACTTTAAGACAGGCTCAAAATATATTGTTTATGCCCAAAATCACAAAGTTGAAGGACGCAATAATGGACAATTATACATAGACCAGAGAAGTGCTTTCTATACAACAATATGCAAAAGGACAAAACTTTTTGACACATCAGAAATTAAAGAAATCGAAAAATATTTAAAGAAACATAATAAAAAATCAAATGATGAATCAGTAATCTTAGTGAATCCAGAATCACCTCCTATTTATAAGAATGGTGGCGAGCAAGGACTGAGGCAGTTTATCATTTACAACTTAAAATACCCAACAGGACAAAGTGTTGAAGGACGAGTTTATGTAGGCTTTACGGTGGACACACTTGGCAACGTGAAGGACATTGAAATAAAGCGAGGATTAACAAAAGAAACTGATAAAGAAGCGATTAGAATTGTGAAAATGTTGACCTTTATTCCAGGAACGGTATACGGCAAGTCGACTGAAATGAAAATGGTTTTACCAATCATATTTTCTATTAAAAAAACTAAAGACGAATAACAACAACGGAAAGAAACGCTAGGCATAAAAGCCTTAGCTATTCCTCCAAAGGCAGACAAGTGCACAACTCCCTTTAAAACCATAAAAAAGAAGGATTTCTGTTGAATAATCACTGCCTTACAACCCTTTTTTTAGAGAAGCATTTTTGTGGTTAACTATATTTTCCCGAAAAAATAAAGTCGCTTAGAAGAAACACAATAAGGTTGTTTTTTCTATTTTTGAAAACAATACGGAGGTTTTTAGACATGTAATCCCCCCATTGCGGGAAACTACAGTTACGCCTAATTTTAGGACGACACACCAACCAACAACTACTTGACTATGGAAAACAATATGCTTAATATTAAATGAAGACAATACACTTTGAACATAAACTTTTAGAGAAAGAAATCAGTCATTTACAAGAACTAATTGGAAAAGACCTTTGCGGAATAAATTCTGACTACATTTCAATTGAACCTTCACATCCAGAGAAATGGAAGTTTCACAAATGGATTGAATTTTCAAATTGGAATGACAATTTAATTCAGCGACTGGAATACTCATTTGACGAAACATATTGTGGTAACGATTTTATGGAACTTAGAATAGAATCATCTCATAGAGAAAGAAAAGCATTAAATGGTAATATTAGTTTTTCAGGAAAAGACAATTTTACTATACTAAAGATAGAAACATATGGCTATGATTCGGAATATCTAACAAAAAATATTTGTGGAGACAAACCAAATGAGGATTTGAAAAGTAATGAACAATACAACGAAAAAACAACAATTGAAAACTCAATTCTAATTTATGGAGCAAATGGGAAACGGATATGGATTGAATGTCAATATCCAACGCTAGACATTTTAGTTACAATGGACGAGTTTCATATTCAAAAAAGACTATGCAAAATAGAACTTGAATTTAACGCTAAAATGAATTTGAAACGAAAAATAAAATAATAACTGGGCATAACAGCAGTAGCTGTTCCTCCTGAGGCGGACAAGTGCACAACTCTTCCCAAACCCTCAAATCTGAATTTTCAGAGCAAAAAATGACTTAATTAGAGGCTTTTTATGAAAGGCATTTATTTGGGTCAGGTAAATTTTACTCGAAAAAAAGTGGCTTCAAATGGTTTGCTTGTGTTCGGAGAATGCTTTGATTTATTGAGTTGAACTATACACTATCCAAAATAAGTTCCCTTAAAAGACTCCTCATGAAGTAGTTTTTTATATTTTTGAAAACTAAATGAAGGTTTTTAGACATTAATCCCGGCCAATGCGGGAAACAGTTGTTGTAAGCCATTTAAAATAGAGATATAAACCAAACGCTATTTAAAAAAATTGTAGAATAAAATGGGTATTTTAAAAAAACATGAACTAAAGATAATTGCAATAATCCTAGTCTTAATTAATTTTTTATTCAAAGGCATCTTCCTTTCAAGCAATTCTTTAGGTGGCGATGAGCCTTTTAGTGTTTATCATGCCCAAATGGATATTGCTTCAATTATTCGCTTGTTATTACAAGGAAATAATCCGCCATTATACGAAATATTGTTACATTTCTGGATCAAACTATTTGGGATATCCGAATTTTCTGTTCGTTTCCCCTCTTTAATATTTAGCAGTCTATCGGTTCTATACCTCTATCTATTGGGCGTTAAGTTTTTAAATAAACGCATTGGACTATACGCAAGTATTCTATTCATTTTCTCCAACTACCATATTTTATTTGCTCACGAAGCAAGAGTTTACTCTTTATTGGGATTATTGTCTGTTGCCTCCATGTACTATTTCATGAACTTAATTCAGTATTGTACCATGTACATGAGAGGAGAAAATAATCTAAAATCAACTATTCGAAAGAATTTGGTTATTCTGATAATTCTAAATACCCTGATTATTTATTCGCATTATTTCGGATTTTTTATTTTGATAACCCAATTTATTTTCATTCTATTCAATAAAAAAATCTTGTTCAAGTATTGGAAACAAGTATTAATTTCTTCATTTATAATTGGATTACTTTACTTGCCTAACATTTTAGTAGTTTTAAATAGATTCAGTGAGTCATCTTCAAACGGAACATGGGTAAAGCAACCCGATGGCTTAGATAGTATATATAGCATGTTACGCATGTTCTCAAATGCTCCGGTTGTAGCTGTTTTCTGTATTCTTGTTCTTTTAATATCATTAGGAAAATATGTAATAAACTATAAGCGAGAACAGAACAATATCTACAGTAGGCTAGTGATACTTTGGTTTGTATTTGTTTTCTTTTTCATGTTCAGTATTTCATATTTAGTTCCAATGTTTTTAGACAGGTATTTAATGCCTGCTGCAATTGCCTTTAGTTTAGTAGTTGGTATATCCGTAGACTATATAATCAAAGTTCAAAAATTCAAATACTTTATACCTGTAGCCATTATCCTGTTGTTTGTAGTTACCGCCAAACCCAATATATCAAATAAAAGAAATGTGGAGGAAACAGTGGAAAAGATAAAATCTATGAAGAATTCTGAAACACGTGTATTGATTAGCCCCTCTTATTTTGTGTTAAACTTTATTTACTACTACAATAGGGATGTCTTTAAAGACTATAATGAAAACGACATTTATTCAAATATTGACAGTGCATTAAGGCTAGATAATGTTTATTTCATAAACAATATAAAAGAGGTTGATTTAGAAAAAAACAAGCACATAGTGTATTTAGATGCAGCTGCAAGTTTTTCATTTCCTGACAATAATATCTTAAATACATTAAATTCAACTTATACTCTTGTAGGTGAACATAAGTTCTACGAAATCTTTAATGTATACGAATATAGAATGAAATAAAAACGGGTTACAAAATCGCATATAAAATAATCTTTTACAAGCTTATCTAATGTTTTCATTCCAAACCCCTTGTTTAAACCCGGGGCTATGGATATTTTCTTCTCTTTTGGGAAAATGGATATTTTACTATATTTTGGATACAGAAACTTCGATTGCATTCGGAAGGAATGCGCTCCCCTACCCCTATTATCCGCAACAGGGGCGAAACAGTCACACAAAAAAGCAAAATAACCGAAAAGACAATCTGCGAGGAATTGTATACTCTTATCACTCATTTTTATATATTTGCCTTGCTTAAAAAATTTAGTTTTTTATTTGTAGCAAACACCTTCGCATGTATACCCTTTTAGCACACCAATGGAAAGAAAAAATACGCTCTAGCTTTTGGCAGAAAAATATTGTATTGAACATATTACTGGGAATATTAGGGACTTATTTCCTGCTAAACATAGTAGTTGTAAGTTTATTTTTAGACAAAATTTTACTTCTTTATTTTAAAACAACGGATGTTGTAACATTGCTTACCCAATTCTTGTTTTACTTTTTTCTGGTCGATCTGTTTGTTAGATTTTTATTTCAGCAAGTCCCCAGTTTGGCTATTCAGCCTTACCTTACCCTGCCTATCCCAAAAAGCAAATTGCTGCATTATCCTTTAATTAAAAGTATTTTTAGTTTTTTGAACTTATTTTCCTTACTGCTTATCCTTCCCTTTTTCATAAAAAATATATTCTTTACGCAGCATTTCCAATTTAGTTTTAGTTGGCTAGTATGTGTGCTTTCTATAGTTGGCACAAACAACTTTATACTTTTTTTATTGAAAAAATACTTTTCCAAACAGCTAGCAATTCCTTTATTTTTATTTGCTTCAATAGCACTTGTATTGGCACTAGAGTTTACTAAAACCACTTCCTTTTCTATTTCATTCTCAGAATCCATTTACTGGATATCGTCCAGCTACCTGCGATTGATTATCCCCCTTACAATGCTTGCATTGGCTTACTTTTCGGCATATACTATGCTCAGAAAGAATGCTTATATAGAAGATACGCACATACAAAACAATATAAAATCCACAGGATTTGATTTCCTGAATAATTATGGCCAAATAGGTCAGCTTCTTGGAATAGAACTAAAAATGATATTGCGTAACAAAAGACCACGTTCACTTTTAGTTATAAGTTTATTGTTTATTCTCTATGGTTTTATGTTTTACAAAAAGGGGACTTTAGACAATGTTTTAATTATGAGCATATCTGGACTTATGTTGCCAGCTATGTTTGCTATAAGCTACGGTCAATTTATGTTTTCGTGGGATAGTTCGTATTTCGACTCCTTGCTAACACAAAAAATCACATTTTATGAATATATAAAATCAAAACAAATATTCTTAATAATTGCATGTATACTTGGCTTTGTAGTTAGCCTTCCATTTGCTTTTATAGATTATTCCATAGCATTTATAAATGCTGCATTTTTACTTTACAATATTGGCATATCCATTACGATTATGCTATTTTTAGGAACTTTTAACACCCGATATATAGATCTAGGCAAAGGCCAATTTATGAACTACGAAGGAACAGGTTTTACCCAATTTTTGGTAATGTTACCAATTTTCGGAATCCCCTTTTTAATCTATGTACTATTTGATTATTTGGGAATTACTCCTTTATACTACTACAGCATTGCTCTATTCGGAGTTATTGGCATAGTGCTAAATAAAATAATGTTAGTAAAGATTACCAAAGAGTTTAAAAAACGTAGATATACCATGGCCCTAGGGTTTAGAAAAAAATAAAGCGATACATGATTGAAATATTTGAACTTGAAAAACGATACGGATCGCAAGTAGCACTTTCGGTTCCTAGTTTGCAAATAAACCAAGCAGATTTTGTGGGTTTGGTAGGAAACAATGGAGCTGGTAAAACTACCATGCTGAGTTTAATTTTAGATTTAATAAAACCAAGCAAGGGCTATGTTTGCTCCAATACGGAAAAAGTAAGCGAAACAGATACTTGGAAAACTTATACAGGTTCTTACTTACATTCAGGATTCTTAATCCCTTTTTTAAGTCCACTTGAATACTTTGAATTTGTAGGAAGCCTTCATGGAAAAAACAAGGCAGATGTTCAAGATTTTTTAGAAGAAAACAAACGATTTTTTGATATTCAAAGTTTCAAAGACAAGTATATAAGAGACTTATCCTCCGGGAACAAAAACAAGGTAGGCATTTTAAGCGCATTGCTTTCAGAACCAAAAATACTCCTACTCGATGAACCTTTCTCCAATTTAGATCCAAGTTCACAGTTGTGGTTAAAATCAAAATTGAAAGAAATACACCAATTGGGGGTTCTCACCATAGTATCGAGCCATGATTTAAACCACCTTACGGAAATATGCAACAGAGTAATCCTACTGGAAGAAGGCCTAATTATAAACGACTCACAAACCAGCAATGAAACACTAAGCGAATTGGAAAAGTATTTTAAGGTATAAAAATACGTTTATTAAAGAGAGTATCTTTTGCTTTTGGCCTCTCGCGACACTTGCCATGGCCCGACCAGATAGGTTTTTAAGAACCTGTTTGGTCTAAGCTTGGGAGGTTCTATCTTTGAAAAGTTATTAAATCCCTCCCAAAATACTTGGGGATTGGTGGATGAATTGGTTTGCCTGTCCCCTACTTGTTGGCGGACTCGAGTATTTTCTTTTTTTTGCTTATGGACTCTCGCGACTTGCCATGGCCCGACCTGACAGGTTTTGAAAACCTGTTTGGTCTGAGCTTGGGTGGTTCTATCTTTGAAAAGTTCTTAAATCCCTCCCAAAATACTTGGGGATTGGCGGATGAATTGGTTTGCCTGTCCCCTACTTGTTGGCGGACTCGAGAGTCTTTTTTTTTTTTTGCTTATGGCCTCTCGCGACTTGCCATGGCCCGACCAGATAGGTTTTTAAAACCTGTTTGGTCTGAGCTTGGGTGGTTCTATCTTTGAAAAGTTCTTAAATCCCTCCCAAAATACTTAGTGATTGGTGGATGAATTGGTTTGCCTGTCCCCTACTTGTTGGCGGACTCGAGTATTTTCTTTTTTTATCTT
>DIUJ01000084.1 GCA_002422315.1 Bacteroidetes bacterium UBA6161 | reverse complement strand
GTTGCTCTATCCAGCTGAGCTATCGGACCTTTTCCTTTTTTGGAGGTGCAAATATAGCAATTTGATTTTCTACAACAAGGTTTTTTTTGAAAAATTATTTCTAAACCTGTTTTTATTTGTGAATCAAATTGATAAGGAGCTTTATTGCCCCTTCGTTTCCATTCGGAATTTGACGAAATAGTACCAGTCCTGTATAAATAACTCTGCCTTTTTCAAAGTCTTTGTATACTAGGCTTCCCCTTAGGGGGCTTTCACTTGGGTCCTGCATACTCAGGATAGCTTGCCATCCCGTATTGTTCTTTTCGTTTGGCTCTGCTGCAAAATATATCCCTCTTTCCTGAACCCAAGAATCAAATTCTTTGCTGCTTAGTTTAAAAGGTTGGTTTATCAATTCATGGTTTGGATTGATAAATGTAATGGGTGCCTTTTCGTCCGTAACCCGGTTTCTGCTAATTTGCAAACTTTTGTCGGGGGCAGGGTTTACAAGCAATGGGCCTATTCTGTTTTCGGTATTGTATTGTACTACAAGTTTTCCTCCTTTTAGTACATATTGGTCCATTATGCTTTTTGTTTTTACTATGCCTGTATTTGTATTATAGGCCCTTATTCCTGTAAGAATTGTACTGAATTTGCTAAGTTCTTCAAGGTTTTTTATTTTTTCAATGTCTATCATTTCTATATTTATGCCAATCTCTTTGAGTACTTCGGCTATTTTGTCTCCAGACCCTGGGATGTATCCGATAGTACCTATATTTTGGATGTGTTCTTTTTGTATGTTTAAAAGATATAAGGTACTAGTGGCATCGTATTGCAGCAAAAAATTTGGTATATGTTCGTAACTTATCTTTTTATAATATCCAGTTTGAGTATCGTTTTCACTTATTAGCTTATAAGAAATGCTTAACGGTTGTAAATTAGGGGTATTCGAAGGTTTTGTTTTTATTCGTATAACTACATTTTTCTCAGTCTCATTTTTATTAATAGATAGTTCTTCTTTATAGTTGAGTAAGGTAAAACCTAAAGGTAAATTCACATCGATTGTATACATTTCTGCGGTATCGTTTTTTTGAATTAGGAGAGGGATTTCTAAAATATACACAGTATCGGAGTGTATGAGGTAAAATTTCTCTTTTAATGGTTGTATAGTGGCTTTTGGAACTACGAAACAGGTGTTTTTAACTAGTCCTTTGGAGGGGTCGAGTGTTGTATAATCTATTGTAGACTCTATAGATATTTGCGAGGTCTTTGGAAAATTGATAGTGTAGCTTGCAGTATAGTTTAACAAAGATTTTTGTATCGCTTTACCCTCCTTTTCAGGGGTATTTTTAGCAAAAAGATTGTTTGCAACGGGTTTATGTAGCCAATATGGGAAACTATAAGATTGGTTTTCTGGAATAGCAAGGTTTATAAGGGTGTCGTTGCAAGATTTAGTAATAACTAAGTTTAATTTTTGACCCCAAATTGTAAGATTTAAATGCTGTATAATACTACTATATTTTGGATTGATGCAATAGCTAAGTTTGAAAGTATGATTAGATCCGCTTGGTAAATATTCTTTGTCGCTATGTATATGTATATCTAATCCAATGCATTGACTTATAACTTGGTTTAAAAGTTCTATTTTTTTGTGAATCCAAAAGGAATTTTCAGAGCTTATGTGCAAACTCAAAAGAGTTTTTAATTCTACTAGTTGTTCCAAAGAAGCTCCTGGATTTCTAAAGTCGTAGTTTTTTTCGATAGTAGAAAATAGTTTAAGGATCTTGTTTCTTGTTTTTTTATTTGGTATTAAAAACTCCCATGAGGTATTTGCATTCTGCATAAGATTTTGGGACTTGTTTTGTGATATTATAGGTTTGAAATATTCCAGTATTTCTCCTTTTTGAGGGTTTGTACCAAATCCTTGGCTTGCATGTTTGCTTCGGCTATAGGACGCTATTTCTCCTGTATATACACCTGTAAGAGGATTGTATGTCCCCACATTTATTTTTATTTGGTCTTCTGCTGTAGTGTTTCTGTCGCCAAACTTAAAAGTATTCCATAGCAGGGTATTGCAATTCCAAATTGAGGTGAATTGTAGTTGATGAGGATACGCTTTGGGGTCTTTTGCTGCCACTATTGCTTTTTCTGCGAGCATAGCGGAGGCGGTATGGTGTCCATGTCCACCTTCGCCAGTGGTTGGGAAGCGTGTAATTATAATATCTGGTTTGAAGGTTCTGATTATCCAAACCACATCTTGCAGTATGCTGTCTTCTTCCCAATTGTTAAAAGTTTCTTCTGGATTTTTAGAATATCCAAAATCGTAAGCTCTTGTAAAATATTGTTCTGCACCATCTATTTTTCTAGCTTGCATTAATTCATAACTTCGAATAGCACCCAGTTCTATTCCTTGTTCTGGTCCAATTAAATTTTGCCCACCGTCACCCCTTGTCAAAGACAAGTAAGCGACCCTATATTTTTTCTCTTTACTTAAGTAGCTAATGACTCTTGTATTCTCATCATCCGGATGGGCTGCAATGTATAATACACTTTGGGTTTCTTTGATTTTTTGAATGGATTCATAAATTTCAGCACTTTGCATGCTTTGAGAGTGAACATTAAGGAGAAAGGATAAAAAGGGAAGAAGTGTATATAGTTTAATTTTCATAGGACATGGGTTTCGGATGCGAAAATTAGTATTTACTTTTTAAATACAAAAGAATTAAAGTTTAAAGTGTTTAAATATGCGAGGGAGGGCGTTTTGTTTTTTTTATCAAAATGAGAATACTGGTTTTTACTGTAGTTAGATTAAGTATTTTTGTATTTGTTTTGGGGGGATAGTTCGTTTGTATGGTATATTATAAAAAGAAAAAAATTGAGTAAACTGCTTTATATAATTAGACATGGTCAAACAGACTATAATAAGTTGGACATAATTCAAGGTAGTGGCATAAATTCGGACTTGAATGAATTTGGCAGAAAACAAGCAGAGTTGTTTTATTCAAAATACAAACTAGAGGGCTTTGAAGTGGTATATACCTCACAGCTAAAGAGAGCAATTCAAAGTGTAGAGGGATTTATCAAAATGGGAATACCGCATAAATCGCATTATGGTTTAAACGAAATAAACTGGGGGATAATGGAAGGTAAGCATAGCGATACAGAGCAAAAGGAAATGTTTTACAGTATAGTAAGAGAATGGGGTAAAGGAAATCTGGATTACGCAGTAGAAGGTGGCGAGAGTCCTTTGCAAATGATGCAAAGGCAGTTGGAGTTTAAAGAAGAACTCCTTTTGCAGAGTCAGAGCAAAATACTTGTATCTTCACATGGACGGGCCCTTAGAGGATTTTTATGTTTGTTAACAGGAAAGCCTTTGAGCGATATGCAATTGTTTGATCATTCTAATTTGGGATTGTATATTTTAGAACAAGAAGAGGGGGCAAAATTTAGAATTCTAAAACACAATTGCAAAGAACACTTAGAAAGGATACAAACATTGTAAAGATTCTTTTTACAGTAAACCCATTTTATTTCTGAAATAGCCTCGTTTTTATTCTCAAAATCGCTGTTTATAGCGCCATATATTCTCAAAATGATAAATATGAAACACTCTTTTTTCAGCGGTATTTTATTAAAATAATGAAAATCAGTATTTTGAATTCTGTGGCATCGGACTTGTAAACAATAGGTCGTGCAAGTTCTTATACTAAAGGTTTTATAACCTTATAAAATATTTCCTGGTTTGTGCGAACCGTTAAAGGAAAAAAATCACCCTAAAGGTGCTTAGCTAATTGTGTTTAAGGTTTTTTCGTAAGTTTAAACCTTGGCGTATGCTTCCCCCGAAGCATACGCCTTTTTTTTGCAAAATGATTTTTAAATAAGGTTATTTTTCTCAAAATGAGAATAAATTTAAGGCCAAAATTTTCTTAAATTTTGCAAAGTCAAAGAAAAACAATGAGTTATGAAAGTTGGCATGTAGATTGTAATGTATTGGCTGTGCAAGTTCTTATACTAAAGGTTTTATAACCTTATAAAATATTTCCTGGTTTGTGCGAACCATTAAAGGAAAAAAATCACCCTAAAGGTGCTTAGCTAATTGTGTTTAAGGTTTTTTCGTAAGTTTAAACCTTGGCGTATGCTTCCCCCGAAGCATACGCCTTTTTTTTGCCCTTTTGATATCTCGAAATTTTCTTCTTATCTTTATATACACTATCTTGTTGTGGAATTTATAAAAGGAAGAATATACTTGAATTTGAATAAGTTTGTAGTATAATTTATTTGTTCTTTCTCGCTTAATAATAAAGGGTTAAGTCTATATATCCAGATTCTAGGGAGCATAGTTTGCCGTGACAATTAGTATGCTTAGAGGTTATTCATATCCTAAAAATATAAATATGGTTTTTACAATCATAACTATTTACATCATTGTTGGCTTTTGAGGTACAGGAGTCATTATTCAAGGGGTTATTGCCATACTTACCATCGATTGTCACAATATCCTATAGGTTAGAATATTACGGTTAAACTTTTTTCTAACTATTTACTCAATTATATACCAAAATTTCTATTAAGCAGCTACCTTTGCAGCCCAAATGGAAACAACTATAAAAAGCAAGAATCCAGAGTTTAAGCAAGCAATTCAGGAAAAATTAAAAGGCCAAATGTTTATGAAACATGTGGGAATAGAACTAACCCATATAGAGGCAGGAGAGGTACATGCGCAAGTCTGCATGCAAAACAATTTAGAGCAACAAAATGGTTTTTTACATGGCGGAGTTACCGCTACATTGGTAGACATTGCTATGGGATTTGCTGCTTTTTCTCTTGTAGAGGAAGGGAAAGGGGTTGTTACTTCCTCTTTGCAAGTAAATTATTTTCGTCCAGCACAATTTGGCAACATTATTGCTAAAGCTAAAGTGCAGAAAGCAGGAAATATATTATTTTACTGTATAAGTGAAGTTTATGAGGTTTACGAAGGCGAAGAAAAACTTATAGCTTCTGCAACTGCAACCATGTGTAAAATTGATATACCTGACAAAAAAATATGAAACCTAAATTTTTCTTTATCTCATTTCTCTTTTTTTTAATTTCACCTTCAGTAATATTTTCTCAAGTAGTAGAAGAAGAATGGATAAATAAAGGTTTACAATATGAAGGCAAAGGAGATTACTCCAATGCAATAGTATGCTATGATACAGCCATACAGTTAAATGAAGCCAATGCAATAGCTTTTTATAACAGAGGGGTTTGTTATATGGCTATGGAGTCGTATGGATCTTCTCTAGTTGATTTTAATAAAGCCATTTGGTTAGATTCTTTGTTAGCCGACGGCTATTACAATAGAGGTATAGTATATGAGAAACTTGACAATCCCGTATTAGCCAGATATGATTTTGAGAAATATATCCAAATGCAAGAATACGATACGCTTGGATACATGGCTTTAGGAGATTTACTTTTAAATGAACAAGAATTTGAAACAGCCATAAGCATCTATTCGAAATTATTTAATTTGGGAATAGAACAAATGCACGGGGTATACTATTCCATTGCGTTATGTCAAATGAATTTAAACCAATGGGACAAGGCCATTGCGAATCTTACAGAAGCTATTTTGCTAAGAGAAAGTTTTATTGAGGCATTATTTATGCGTTCCAGATGTTATTTGCATTCCAAACAATATTTTAGTGCCATTGCAGATTTAGAAAAGGTTTTAGGTGCAGAACCCAATAAAAAAGAAGCTCTTGTATCTAGAGCAGAGGCTTATTATAAAGTAGAAGAATTTGAACAAAGTTTAGCCGATTACAAAAGGTTGGAGCAATTAGAACCAGGCAATTGGTATTGGATTTTTGAGAAAGCCAATTGTTACACACAGCTTCAAGAATTTGAAACAGCAGAGAGTGAATACAGTATTTCCTTAAAAACCTCCAAAGAACCGTCTTTAGTTTTGCTTATGAGAGGGATTGTGAGAAAAAAGCAAGGCAAGGATGAAGAGGCTTGTTTTGATTGGCAACAAGCTAGCTTAATGGGAGCTGTTGGAAGTGAAGAATTAATTTCTACTTACTGCAATCCTTAGTCATTTAAATCTTCCAATCCTTCTGCGATCTTCATTTTCAAAACTTTACTTTCTTCGTCAATCTGCAAAACTAAGTCTGGATGAAAAGGCACCATGTAAACTTTAGAATCTAACTCTATTTCTAGAACTACATGGCCAGGAAGGATTACTTCTGAAACAACAATTCCCTTAAAGGAATCATTGCTATCGAATACTTTAAAACTTTCAAAGCTTTGTTGATTTAAGTCCTCAGGGATTAAATCTGAGAAAAGCAAAATGGATGCGCCTAGCAGGGGAGTGGTATCTGTTTCCGAATTTAGATGAAAGAATTTCACTGCAGGGATATTTGGGTTATAATCTTCGATTTTAAAAGGCACCCATTGATTTTGAAGTTCTAGGTAAATGAAATCGGATTGAAATACAATTTCTTCTATTTCTTCTTCATCAATATGTATACGAAGCCAACCTTTATAGCCATGAGGTTTAAGCACAAAACCCACCTTTTGGGTGGGTTTTGAATGAATATTTTGAGGATTTAACATGTTGTTAAAATCAGCTTATGAATTACTCAGCCGAGGTTTCTTCTGTAGATTCTGTTGCTTCGTTGTTTTCTTCTGTAGCAACTTCTTCTGTAGCTTCTACTTCGCTAGCAACTTCTTCTACTACTGGAGCATTTTTAGCTGCTATTTTAGCTGCGATATCCGCTTTTACTCTTCTTTCATGCTCTAATCTAGCAGACATTAAGTCAGATTTAGCTTTACCTAAATTGTCTTTTTTGCTTTCGATTTTAGCGATTTTTTCTTGAATCCAAGCATTGAATTTAGCATCTGCTTGTTCTTGGGTCATTGCGCCTTTTTTAACGCCTTTGTTTAAGTGGGCTTTGTAGATTGCACCTTTGTAAGATAAGATTGCTCTAACCGTATC
Source organism: Bacteroidetes bacterium UBA6161 (assembly GCA_002422315.1). GTDB lineage: Bacteria > Bacteroidota > Bacteroidia > NS11-12g > UBA955 > UBA6161. The sequence continues at coordinate 10,815 of DIUJ01000084.1, read as the reverse complement.
GGTTGGTTGCGCGCCTTTTTCTAACCAATTTACAGCATCGTTCATGTCTAGCTCGATGGTTGCTGGGTTAGTGTGAGGGTTGTAAAAACCGATTTTTTGGATAGCATTACTGTCTCTCGGAGCTCTTGAATCTGCCGCCACAATGTGATAGATAGGTTTTTTCTTCCTACCGTGTCTTTGAAGTCTTAGTTTTACTGCCATTTTTAAATTATTTAATGCAAGGTCTCCACACTTGCGGGCGCAAAGGTAATATTTTTTATTTTATCCACAAATCAATTTTCTGATTTTGTTTCTTTATGCCAAATAATGTATTCTTCTAGTTCGCTTAACATTACGGTACCTTTCATTGTCTCGTATTTTCCAATTTCAATATGGCTTATATCCATTGCAAAACTCTCTTCTCCTATCATGTTTTCTATAAGATTGTAAACCGCGGTTTCCCTATCTTCTCCATTCTTAAACTCGCCAAATTCTTTGAGCAAAACTTTAAACCCAATTTCAGAGGGCGATTCGGAGTTTTCCATAGGAATAAATTCGATCTGGTTAGGATTTAAAAATATACCATCGTATTCTACTTCAAAATTGCTTCCTAGTGCGGGTCTCAATGCTATAATTTTGTAGTCTTTTACAGGAGGTGCTTGGGATACAATTTTTCTTACTAATTCAAAATATTCGGGGTCGCTGTTCGCAGTAATAATTAGCAATAGTTCTCCGTCTTCGTCCTCGATAATTTCCGGCCAAATATTTTCATTGATTTCATGTAATTTTGGACTAATTTCTTCAATCCAGTCATTTTGCTCTTCATAGTTTAGCTGACTAAGATTTTTATCTTTGGTTTGATACCAATTCCAGAATTTTGCAATTTTTTCGTTCATAGTTTTATTCTTTTATTCTGTTATTTTTCCAAGCCATATCTGTAACATTCGTTTCTGTTCATTATTTATATCTTTATCTATAGATAGAGTATAATTTACTTTTGGGTTGGCTATTGTTTTTGTTTTGATATTTATTTCCTTTCCATTTCTAAGTATAGTAAGGTTTATTTCGGTACCTATGGCTAAGGTTTGAATATACTTTGTAAAGTCATCCGTTATTCTATATCCATTTACCGTTACAATTTCATCGTTTAGGGTTAGTCCTAAACTAAATGCAGGTGAATTGCTATCTACACTTCTTACTATCTGTTTGCCATTTTCTGTTTTTGTGTTAGTCCCTAAATAACTTCCTTCCATATTTTTTCTATTTACTATTATCCCGAAATTTTTAAAATAGGTAGAGTAGTCTATGGTTTTAGTTCCATAAACCCAAGTGTCGAAGAAAGTTTTAAGCTTAGTATTTGCAATACTTTCGGCTGCTTCTATAAATTCTTGTTCAGTAAATCCTCTTTTTTTCTTAATATGGTATTCGTTGTATAGAAATTGCATTAAATTGTCAAGGTTTTTAGCTCCTTTGGTTTTTTGCATAATACTTAGGTCTAGCAAGGCAGCAACCAAAGCACCTTTGGTGTAATAAGAGATAGAAACATTTGCTGAATTTTCGTCTGGTCTGTAAAATTTAATCCAAGCATCCATAGAAGACTCTGCCAGAGATTGTATTTTAGCACCAGGGGTATTGTCGTTATAATTTAATTTTGCAGCAAGATTTTGCAAGTATTTTTCCTTGTTCCAAAAACCAGCCCTAAGCATTAGTAGTTCATCGTAGTAGCTTGTTACGCCTTCGGCAACCCAAAGTTGTTTGGTGTATACTTCATTGTTGTAGTCAAATGGCCCAAGTTCTATAGGTCTAATCCTTTTTACATTCCATGCATGAAAATATTCATGTGCGCAAAGACTTATAAAGTTATCGTATTTTATGGGGTCGGTATATGCAAAGCGTTGCATTACTACTGCGCTTGAATTGGAATGTTCTAAACCCCCGCCTCCGTTTTCTACATGGTGAACAATATACCAATATTTGCTAAATTCCATGGACGGAACTATGGCCGCTGTTTTTTCAGAAATAGTTTTTAAATCCTTGGTAAGTTTGGCTTTGTCGGCATTGTTTTCTCCTACTAGCGCTACATAATGGGGGATATTGTTTACCCTAAACTCCAAAATATCAAAATTACCTAATTGAATAGGACAATCCACAAGTTCATCGTAGTTATTAAATGAAAAGATATGGGTACTAGGGGCTATGTTTTCTAAACCACAGGCTATGTTTTTCCACTTTTCGGGTGCTTGAATATGTAAACTTCCCTTGTTGTTTTCCATTCCGTGCACTTGCATAAAAAGGCTTGTGCCTAATAGAAACGCTTGGTCATCCTGTATGAAGGTAGTTCTTACCGAAACCTCGTTGGCATAAACACTGTATCGAATAATAAGATTGTTTTTGCCATTTGCTTTTACAACCCAAGTATTTTTGTTGATTTTTTCGCTTGCAATTTCGCTTCCATCTAAATCCGATGCAGCAAGCTGCTGAACATTTCGTGAGAATTCTCTTACCATATAGGAGCCAGTAGTCCAAACCGGCATACTAAGTTTTATTTCTTTGCTTTTATTGTTCAATATTTCAATTTGAACAAGTGCGTATTTGGTTTGAGGTTCGGGAATAGATACAGTATATTTAATATTCTGAGCTTTCGCAATTTGTGCCATGGATATTAGCAAGGTTAACAATAAATGTATTTTTCTCATTCTTTATTTTTTTCGATAAGACTATCTAATTGATAAACAAGGTATTTTTTATGGTTTTTGCTGTCTTCGTTTCCTGAGTTTATACCACTAAGCACTAGTTTTCTTAGGTCTTGTGCCGCAACAAGAATTCTTGCTTTGCTTATGTTGTCGTAAGAATTTTGCAATGGACTGTTTAAGATTCTATCTAGAAGGCTAATATAGAAAATTTGAAGATTTTGTCTGTTTATATTTACATCGGATTTAATATCTGCTGCAAAGATAGCTTGAGTGAGATCATTGAGTACATTCGATACAGAATATGTGTTGCCATAAAGCGTAGTATTGTTTATTCTTTTTAATGTAGATGCTGAAAGAATGTGAATTAGAGGCATCATTTGTACACTTAAAGTTCTGTCTAGTAGTTTAGGGTCTTCTGTATTGCTAAAGAAACCAAAACCTCTTCTTTGTGGTTGGAGGTAAGGGAATATACTGTCTGGAATTTGCAAAGCATTTGGAGCAAAAACTTGTTCGCTTAGCACTTTCATTGCTCTTTTTTGTTCTGCAAGAGGGGTAGGGGTAAGAGGTTTGCTACCTGGTTTTTGGCCTACCATAAATCTTTCTGCTTGAACTCCGCCAATATATCTAGAAACTACATCGGCCATAGTGCCATATTCTCCAGAGAGAGACATGTATGCGTTTCTTAGTTCTTGATAAGATTTTCCTTCTTCCACGTATTTTTGGGTAATTGTTCCAAAAATAGTTTCTATAAGTTTCATTCTATCGGAAGAAAAAGTGATGGCATCGTTACTCAAATCGAAAATATTTACTCTAGGGTCAATGCCTTTGCCTGGAGCGCGCATGTCGTCGGCATCGTTGCCAAAGGCTAGTTCTTTTTCTGTAGACCTACTTAATATTTTTTGAAGACGTAGTTCTTCTTCTGTAGGGTTTTCTAATGCAGGGGAATATCCATATTCAATAACCCATAGGTCATAGGGTCCTGGTTTTGTATTGTATTGTTGAACTTTATATCCTTTTTTATTGGCAAAATTCAATGCAGGATAATCCATTACTGAGCCAATTACACCTTTTGCTTCAGTAATTTTTCTGTCTTGTAATTCAGCAGGGGAAAGAAGTTGAGAAGCGCGCATGTTGTGCATAAGCCCAAGGGTATGGCCTACTTCGTGAAGAACTAAGTAGTACAAAGCTTCTTCTACAAATTTACTTAACTCTTCCTTTTCAGCACCAAGAGCTTTCATGGCATGCATTCCAAAAAGAGATTGTTGGTGAAGTTTTTCACCAATGGAACAATGGCTATGGTTTTCCGAACAATGGGTCAAGTCTTCTTTGCTTATGTCTTTCAAAAACAGCTCTTTGTAAAGTTCAGAATTTAAAGCGGCTTCAAGATCGAAAAGTTTATCTTTTTGCATTCTGCCAGATAGGAATACAAATTCGAGCATAATATCGGCTCCAAGTATTTCGCCTGTAATTGGATTTACAAAACTTGGTCCATATCCGCCAAATGGAGGCGCTGGAGAACTTGTCCAACGAATTACATTGTAGCGTATATCGCCTGCATCCCATGTAGCTGTATCGGGTTGTATTTCTACTGCAATTGCGTTTTTAAATCCAGCTTTTTCAAATGCAATATTCCAAGCCAATAGAGCTTTTTTAATGGTTTCTCTGTATTCTACTGGAGTAGTATTTTCTATCCACCAAGTAATTGGTTTAACTGGTTCAGATAGTGCTAAACTAGGGTCTTTTTTCTCTAATCTCCAACGGTGTATAAAGTCACGGTAATTAATTGCGTCAAAGCTTGTCATATCATTGCTTTGGGTCATGAAATATCCAAGTCTTTGGTCGTCTCTTCTTGGAACAAAACCTGCTTCAGGCATTTCTATAATACTGTGTTGCAAAACTACTTCTACATACCTGCTTTCAGTCACAAAACTTCCGCCTCCGCCTCTTGGGTTCGGGTCGTCGTAAACATATTTTACAATTATGTCGGTATTTTTAGGATAGTTTTTAATGTTTTCGTATCTCGTTTTACTTGGGTTTAAATTACCCAAATTAAACATACCCAATGCAGCAGCCATAGGGTTCATACTCGGTTTTATCTGATGCAGGGTTTCTTTTAAGAAAATATTGTCGGCCGAAATTAAAAATTGGTTTTTGTCTTTGTTTTGTGCCACTATTTTTTCACTAGCCATCATTGCAGGTACTATGTTGGCATTCCTAGATTTATATAATGCTGAACTACTGTCAAAATAGAAACTGTTGTTTATCGTTGTAAATTCTATTTTATTGAAATATTTGTTTACCTCAAATACTTTAGTTTCTCTGAATATTCCTCTGTTGTGTCCTGTTGATAAAGGTCCATTCTCTGTGTAGGTAAAGTAAATAAACTGTTTGTTTATTTGATTTGCTTGAACCAACATATAGGCATTACCATTGGCTGTATCCAAGTACATAGAAAATAAACCATCAATTTTTTTAAGGCCTTTAATTTTTTTATCTAAGTCCTCTATTGCTCCGGGCTTGGGAGCCGATGCAGCTTGAGCGGCAGCAATTTTAGCTGCTTCTTGTTGTTTCTTTTTCTTTTTGCCAAATTGAGCATCTGCTTGCATTGGGGCTAGTGTTACCAAAGTAAGAGACAAGGTGAATAAAAGTATTTTTTTCATCAAAAATCTATATAAAATAAGTTTTCGAAAATACGGATTTTAATTAAATAATTGTGTAATCAATTTGCTTTTGTTATGTGCTGATATTCAGTATTAAATAGTCTGTAATGTGTGCATGCCCAAAAGAATAATCTAAAATAAACCATTAAAAAAGTTTATTTGTATAAGGGCTTATAATTCAATCAATCTATCACTGATTCAGGCAATCCTTACGTGGGGTTAAAAGTTTGTTTTCTTTCCCCAATGTATTGTTTATTCATTACCTTTGGAATATGAAAAGTATGTGTGTCATTTTATTTTTACTTGTTTTTGTTTCTTGTAACCAAAAAGAAATTAAGGACTTAGAAAAGTCAAATTATGAGTTAAATCAAAAAATCACACAATTAGAATTGATAAACGATAGTTTAAGGGAAGCGAACATGTTTTTGGACTCTTTTAATTATTGGTATAACAATGATTTTGAGGGAATTAATTTTGAAGGAATTGGGCAAATAAAATCTAGTTTTATAGAAAATAGCTTACAAGAAAGTGTGGAGTTAATTCCAGCAAAAGCTGTTTTGGGTGGAACAATGTACTTTACAAAAACACAAGTTATTGGAAATAAGTGGATAGTAGCAGGATTTGAAGACGGCCATATTTTAGGCATGGCACTATACAAATACGAAATTAAAGACTCGAAAATAGAATTTAAGTTAATAGACTCGTACATCTATTAGGAAACTATTTAACCCAAAATACATATTAGCGTATTTTGCACTATGTGGATTTAACTATTAGGATAAGCCACTTATTTTACCCTCTTTATCTATAGTCATATTTTCCGAAGCGGGAATAGCAGGAAGCCCTGGCATTCGCATCATATTTCCTAGTATTGGGATAAGAAAGCCTGCACCAGAAGCTATCTCAAATTCTCTTACTGTAATCTCAAAGTTTTTAGGTCTTCCAATCTTTTTTTCATCATCTGAAAAAGATTTTTGTGTTTTGGCCATGCAGATAGGGAGTTTTTGAAGACCAAGTTTTTCGATTTTGCGTAGGTCTGCTTCTGCTTTGCTGCTATAATTCACAGAAGTAGCTCCGTAAATTTTCTGAGCTATGGTAAAAATTTTATCTTTTACACTAGAATTCCAGTCGTAGAGTGGTCTGAAATTATTGGTTCCTTTTTCTATTTCTGCTACCACAGCATATGCAAGCTCTTGTGTTCCGTTTCCTCCTTTTGCCCAGCCTTGGCTCAAAACCGCTTTCACACCCATTTGAGCACAAAGTTTTTTTACAAGTTCAATTTCCTCTTCGGTATCGGATATAAAATTGTTGATAGCAACAACAGGATTAAGCCCCATTGTTTGGCAGTTTTCTATGTGTTTTGCAAGGTTTTCAAATCCTTTTTCTACTCTTTCTATGCTTGGGGTATTGTATTCTTCTGTCTGTGCTCCACCATGGTGTCTTAGTGCTCTTATGGTTGCTACCAAAACTATCATTTTGGGTTTTAACTTACCATAGCCACATTTTATGTTCAAGAATTTTTCTGCACCTAGGTCTGCACCAAATCCCGCTTCAGTAATAACATATTCCGCAAGACTTAATCCCATTTTGGTCGCGATTATACTGTTTGTACCTTGCGCTATATTTGCAAAAGGCCCTCCATGGAGAATAGCGGGATTGTTTTCTAGGGTTTGTACTAAATTGGGTTTAATGGCGTCTTTTAAAAGTATGGTCATTGCATCTTGTACTTTCAAGTCTTTTGCAAATACGGGTGTGTTTTCATAGGTGTTTCCTATGTATATTTCTCCAATTTTATTTTTTAGGTCTTCTAGATTGTTGCTTAAGCATAAAATTGCCATAATTTCGGAAGCCGCAGTGATATTAAACCCATCGCTTCTCATCATGCCATTGCCTTTGCCACCTATCCCAATAATTATTTCACGCAAAGCTCTGTCGTTCATGTCTATTACCCTTTTCCAAACTACAGTTCTAGGGTCTATCTTAATGGGGTGCTTGGGGTTTTGAATTACATTGTCTATGATTGCTGCAAGTAGATTGTTGGCTTTTTCTATGGCCGCAAAGTCTCCTGTAAAGTGAAGATTTATATCCTCCATGGGTACAACTTGGGAATAGCCGCCACCTGCCGCCCCGCCTTTTATGCCAAATACAGGCCCGAGAGATGGCTCTCTCAAAACTACTATACTGTTTTTACCAATTTTATTCATTCCTTCATTTAATCCTATACTTACAGTTGTTTTGCCTTCTCCTGCAGGAGTTGGCGTAATTGCTGTTACCAAGATTAAATTAGAGTGATTTACTTTGGATTCGTCTATCAAACTCAGGGGAAGTTTTGCTTTATAGTGCCCATAAGGCTCAAAATCCATTTCTTGTAAACCAATTTTCTTTGCAATCTCTTTGATTGGCTTTATGTCGCATGCTTGTGCAATTTCTATGTCCTTCATAGTGCGAAAGTAAATAAAAAAGCGATTCCATTTTTACTTCTAAATCTTAAGTTAAATGACTTTTGTCATTTTATTTATCGGTAAATTATTTTAAGTTTGTATGGTTGAGAAAGATACTTTCCATATTGTTACTTTTTTTGGTCCTTGTTGGATTTTCTTTCAAGAGCTTTGTGGTATTGTACTATTATGCCAACAAGTCTGTATACGTGAGTCAGTTTTGTCAAAATAAATTTAAACCTGAAACAAAATGCGAAGGGAAATGTCATTTAGGTTCACAACTTTCCTTACAAAATAATACCAATGAAAATGAAAATAGTATCCCAGCAATGGGTATACATTTCGAAGAATTATTCAAACTGTATGTATTTGCAAATTTTGAAACCTCTAAAATAGAGTTGAAACAGATAGCTGAGGAATGCAAGGATACTGAATATGCTTTGTTGGAAGGCTATGAGAAAACCCTACTTAGGCCACCGATTGTTTAGCGTTTTTATTTCGCCCATACGTGTATCGTAAAAAAACAATTTTAAAAACCAAACAACATGAAAAAAACAACATTTACTACGGTAGCAATATTGGCTACCCTTATATTCTCTATATTTTTTGTAGGATGTAAAAAAGAAGACAAGGTAGAACCCACCCCAACAGAAGGCAGTGTAACTATAGAATTTGACCACCGATGGGGAATGACAATGGAGAATTTTAGCATGGGGCAATACAAAATACAACCCAAAACCCAAGATTCTTTGCAAGTAACATCACTTAAATACTATGTATCTAACATACAATTGAAAAAAGCAGATGGCACTTGGTGGAAAGAATTGGAGAGCTATTATTTGGTAGATGGTAGCAACCCCAGTAGCATGAATATAACTATAGATAAAGTGCCTTCTGGGGAATATGTAGAAATGAGATACACCTTGGGAGTAGATAGTGCAAGGAATGTTTCTGGAGCACAGACAGGAGCACTTTCTATAGCCAATGGGATGTATTGGAATACAGAATATGGATACATAATGACTAAAATGGAGGGGAATTCACCGAATTCACCAACAGGTAAATACTCCTTGCATCTGGGTGGTTTTGAGGGTGAGTTTAATGTAGTAACAGAAAAAAGCACCAATTTTAACAATGAAAAACTAGCTATTGGAACTGGTAGTCCAAGGTTACATTTTCTGGTAAATGTTGCGAGATTTTGGCATACAAATCCGGGTGTTTCAACTTTAAATGTTATAGAATTGCCTGGGGCTCAAGCAAAACAAGCAGCTAAAGATTTTTACCAAGGATTTGTGTTTGATCATATTCATAAATAGTGGGTTTACATGGGTAGATTGGCGAATAGATGATTTATAGCCAATTCACTCTATGTTTTAAAAAAGAAATCAAAGCAATTTTTGGGACTTTTATGGCCTCGTGATTATACATTCTTAGTACCGAGTTATTTGGTAGGTCTAAAACGCAACACGCAAAGCCGAGTTGCGTTTTAGCCTTATAAGTTATCGCTTGTCATTTGTTTTAATTCATAATTTGTGCTTCTTCCTCCACTTGCTTCTTTTTGTAATATATCCTTCTTAATTAAATCCTGAATATCTCTAAGAGCTGTATCCTGTGAGCACTTGTTGATTTTCGCCCATTTCGATGTCGTGAGCTTTCCGTCAAATCCATCAAGCAGTATGTTTATTATTTTCTGTTGTCTATCATTGAGAATTGTGGTAGAATGGTTTTTCCAAAATTCTGCTTTATGAAGTATTTTTGATGAAGTTTTCTCTGTGGATTCAATAGCATTTATTAAACATTGCAAAAACCACAAAATCCATTCTGTAATATCTGAACTTCCTTTTTGTGTTTTTTCAAGTTTTTCATAATAATGTTTCCTTTCTATTCTAATTTGAGCAGACATACTGTAGAATCGCCTGATACTTTTGTCAGATTTTGCCAATATCATATCTGTAATTGCTCTTGTAATTCTTCCGTTTCCGTCGTCGAATGGATGGATTGTGACGAACCATAAATGAGCAATAGCTGCCTTAAGAACCAAATCTAATTCATGCTCGTTTTCAAACCAGTTCAAGAATCTATTCATTTCTGATTCTATTCTTTCTGAATCTGGAGCTTGATAGTGAACTTTTTCTTTTCCCATAGGTCCTGATACAACTTGCATCGGACCAGTTGTATCTTTCCTCCAGTCTGCAACTGTTATTTTATATAGTTTATTCCAACCTGAAGGGAACAATGCCGCATGCCAACCAAATAATCTTTCTTTAGTCAAAGGCAAGCTATAATTTTGTGTAGCATCAAGCATCATTTCAACTATTCCTTCAATATGGCGATCAGATTCTACAACTCCGGCAATATTGATTCCTAGTCGACGAGCAATTGAAGAACGTACTTGCTCAATATCTAAAAACTCACCTTCAATTTCCGATGACTTAATAACATCCAAAGTCAGAGTATTTAATATTGCTTCATTTTGTAAATCAAAACCAAGCGACTCCATTTTACCGAATAGTCTTCCTTGAAGATTTCTAACTTCACCAAGTTTTATCATCACTTTTTTATAGTTCCAAGTGAAGTCAGTCCAGTTTTCTTTCTCGTGTATATAAATTTTCATTCTCCGCAATTTATGCAGCAAATATAATGCTTTTTCACCGCAAAACAATTTTTCACCGCAAATATTGCATCGATTATGAGGTTTAACCCAATTTCAAGAAAGTTTAAAAACTTTGACAAAACAGGGCTAACTTGTTTGTTACAGAAAATCAAATAGAATAGTACACCTTTGATTTACTATTCGGACTTATTAATTCTACTTTTTTATGCAGAGCAAAAATACCACGCAAACTTTGTTTGGTACACGCGCCAATAATCGAACATTCGGGTATACCTCTTTACTATGGGCTACACCCATGGCTATTATATTTCGCACCTTTGGTCCTATTATGGCTTGCTCAAATATCGCCCCTGTTGACATACTTCTTCTTTAGGTTTTTTAAGCACCAAAGGTGCGAAATCTTTAGCATAGCCTGACAGGGCTATGAAATG
>DIUJ01000057.1 GCA_002422315.1 Bacteroidetes bacterium UBA6161 | reverse complement strand
TTCCAGATGCTCCGGCTAAGCCAATAGTAGTGGAGGCATCAAAAGGTTTTAAAATTAACTGACCAGAAGAACTAATATTCCCGCCACTAATGTTTAAGTTGTCTGTTTCTAACGTTATGTTTTTATTGGTTCCTGTTGTGCTGATATTTACATTGGAATACACCCCAAATGTTCCATTCGTTGTAGATTTTTTACCACTTATATTGATGTTACCTGTTGAAGAAATGGCTCCACTCCATAATAAGACGCCATTACCTGTTGTATTAGTTGTTCCGCCACTTGAGGCAGAAGCATCACCAAAAATGTTCAAGTTACCTGCGCCAGGAGCAAATGTATAGGTGCCCAAATTATACAAACCGTATTTTTGTCCCGATCCAGATTGGGCTAAAGCTTCAATATCAATATTTCCACCTCCTGAATTCATGGAACCTGAACCAAGTAAGTACATTCCACCAGAGTATTCAGTGCCTGGAAAATCTCCCGTTTTACCTTTTCCACGCATTTGTATGTGACCGCCTGAGGTAGAAATTGCTGTACCCTGAATAGTGATGCCATTGTAATGAGTAAAGGAAGACGCTACAGTTCTTGCTGTTCCTCCAACTGCGTATCCATTACCAACTGTTAATCCATTCCAAGAGCCAGAACCAGAGCCACCACCCAACCACAAATGCCCACCTCCAGTAGAAATAGATACAGGGTTAGTAGACGTTGTGTTTTGATCTGCTTCAAAAAAGATATCACCTGCACCATTTCCATCGGCATCTGACCAAAAAATCATATCGCCACCAGAAGATGAGGTTGTTTTTGCTTTTGCAAAGAACAAATCTCCTGTTGCTTTTAATAAAATATCACCATTTGTTCCTCCACTCGTAGTATTTATATTTTCATTAATGTTGATATTACCGCCATAAACAGTCACAGGTCCAGCGATAGTGGTTGCAGAGCCAACAGTAATATTTGAAGTATTCACAGGTTTGCCTATGGTAAGACTTGTTAAGGTTTGAGCATTTTCATTAAGGGACCAGCGAGTGGCGGTTGAAAAACCTACTATGGTATTTGTAGTAGGTGTGTAATCTGTAAAGCTACTTCCAAATGGTTCAATGGTTAGGCTGCCTGTTGAGGCAACTCTGATGACGCCGGAAGCAACACTAAAATCATCCATTGAAAAACGAATATTGCTACTACTGCTTGTATTTCCGGTTACACCACTTCGAGAACCTATGTATAAATCATTTGCTATTTCCACTGATTCTTTCTCTGAATTAATAGCAATTGGACCTGACGTTGCTAAGATATTCCCTCCAGACCAGCAAATTTGTGGGTGGTCATTGTCATCAAAAGTTTTACCTGATAGAGTGATGCCTCCACCAGTTCCTGTTGCTCTTATATTGCTATTAACACTCCAGAAGCGTAGGCTATTTTTAGTACGCTGTCCGTTTAATGTATTTTCCGTATTTCCTATTAATCGAATTGCATTGGCAGTAGTATTGGCAGAAGTTATTGTTAAAGCTTCTGTTGTTGTTGTTTCCCAATTGTTGAAAACCACACCATATGAATTAGAATTTAAACCACTTGGATTTCGAGCAAAACCCTCAATCAAAATAGTGCCGGTACCACTATTTATTGTAACGGAAGCAGGGTTTGTATTATACACAGCTGAAAGGCCAAGACCGACCCCCCAACTAGGTACATGTTGCACTGTTGGCGATGCATTTGCTGCATACCCCCTAATGGAAATATTGCCGTTTCCTGAATTTAAGTTCATTGCTCCCCTAACCCAAATGCCGGCTGTTTGATCGTTTGCTATGGTGCCAGAAGTTCCAATACCATAGGCAAAATCACTACCTGTTGCACCGCCACCCATAGAAATTGCACCGCCATTAGATGTAATGGTTAATGCACCTGCTGCAATAATGTTTCCACTGCTATTTGCATCGTGGTCTCCACTCAAAACTACAGCACCTCCGCCTGTTTGTAATGTAATGCCAGATGAGCTAAATCGCAATCCTGATTTTGCAAGTAATGAAATGGATGATGCATTGCTGGTAGTAATGTTAGCATTAATGTCTAATATACCAGAGTAGATTGCAATGGGTCCATTAATTGTAATTGCTGAGCCTAATGTGATATCGGTTGTATTTATACTTTTTCCTATTCTTAAGTTTGTCAATGAAGAGGATAAGCTAAGGTTTGAAAGGGTTGTGCTAGATATAAAGCTATTTGATAATGATTCAATAATTAAAGTTCCGGTTGTATTTATAGTTAATGGCTTATTGGCAATATCAACTTTATCTGAGATTATAGAAATATTACTAGAGGAGCTTGTTACTAAGCTGCTAGATTTTTGACCCATAAATAAACCATCACCAATGTTATACCCACCTACACTTACTCCACTTGTCCCTCTAGTTGTAATAGTAATAGCTCCACTTGCAGATAATAAGTCAATATTTGTAAGACGAGCATCTAAAGGGTTTGTTCCTGAAGCTAATGCATCCATTGAAATTGTTCCAGAACCAGTTGTAGCAAAAATATTTCTTTTGGTTCCATTGGTATTTGAACCATCTATTGCAATGGCAATATTACCTGTTGTGCCACCAGAAGCTCTTCCAATAATACTTATGGAGCCATTTACAGATCTTACAGTCCCATTAGCAGTATAAGTATTTTCTCTCCATGCGGCAAGGTCCATGCCTAATGACCAAGCTACGGAAGAAAGATTAGCATTGCCAAGTAAAACTATATTGCCCGATGTGCCACTATTAATGGTATATCCATGAAAAAACAACAAACCTGTAGGCCCATTTGAAGGAGCGCTTGAGTTATTTGTTACCAATCCATGTAATCTGATATGACCTCCACCGGAAAATATATTGATGTTTGAGTTATGTCCGGTGCTAGACGAACTTGTACCTAATACAATTCCTGTTTGAGTAGCAGTACTCCCTGAATTTACGGCATATCCGTCAGGTATCCCATCATTTGCTATTAGGCCTGATGTTAATGAACTTGTACCAGAAGCTGTTCCTGCATCGTCATGTCCTCCTGCAAGAGTAATTCTTCCTCCACCAGAGGTGTGGGTATTGTTCGTTCTATCAGTATTAGTTCTTGAATCAATTGTGACATTGTCATCTACTTTAATTCCCCCTGAGCTATTGTTGTCGTAGTCTGTCCATAGTGTAATATTTCCACTATTTGTAATTATATTCGCTTTAACATCAATATTACCGCTTGTTATAAATGAAATTGAATTTGTATTGGAGGTGTTTTGAATATTTGATTCCACGGATATACAAGAAGCAACTAATTTTAAGTCACTTGAACTAAATTTATTTAGAATGTCAGAAGCATTAATACTAACCGCTGAAGAGGAGTTAGGCCTAATACTATTATAACTAGCTACCCATGAAGAATTTTCAGTGGCTCCACCACTTCCTACTATGGTAATGCAGCCTAATGTTGAAGGTACAATCCATTGGGCATACAATGTAAGATTAGAAGCAGTAGAATAAGTAGCTCCTGCAGGATAACTTGTGCCTGTTCCATTGGCTGCGGAATTCCATCCCAAGAACATATTGGCTGTATTTACTAAGGAACCTTGGTCGGGAATAGTAGTTGAACCACTGAACGTAATATTGGCAGGAGCAGTACCAGATGTATTTCCATTGCCATTAAAGGTTATCTGATAATTATTGCAGGTGCCATTGAGAGTATGGGTAGCCGTTGTTTCTGGATATGGGTTTAAAGTGTAGTTTGTCGCATTTATTCCTGTAAGTGTAAGTCCAGATAAATATGAAACCGCAGTATATTGAACTCCTCCTCCTGGTGTTAAGTTATTAATGGTAAATACAGGCGTTCCTGTAGGATTAGCTAATCCAAGAGAAGTTAGAGTAACAGCAGTTCCAGATGCATTCGTTATGGTGTATGGTATACTAACCGCCCCACAAGTACTAGATTGCCCTGAGGTAACTCTTACATACAATATGGTGGGAGGTGTTTCTAAATCCAAAAGAACAGGAAGCTCTCCTGATGCTTTTGACCATACGGTATTGCTAAATCCTGTCGGAAGGGTTGTGCCAGATGTGGGTGATGTGCCAGTAACGGAAGTATAATTATTCGTTTGTGTAGCTGATGAAATAGACCCTGCGGTTGATTGAGTCGTGTAACATCTTGAAATACTTCCACCAGAAGCGTATCCAATTAAACCACCAAAAGAACCTGACGAGATAGCACTACCCCATGAATAACAATCTGAAACACTAGTTCCAGAGACAAATAATACGCCAATTATTCCACCAGTTCCATAATAATTACCATAGGGTCCAGATAAGACAGACCCCGTTGTAAAGGATTTACTTAAATTAAAACCTATAGTTGAATTTGTTGCAGTTGTATGTGGCGTTGGTATTTCAATATTGATTCCAATATCTCCTATTAATCCACCAATTGCAAGATTTAAAGAAAAGGAACCACTTGAACTCACATTGCAATAGCTGTAACATCTTGAAATGTTGGTTGTCCCATTGTTGATACTGCCAACCAAACCTCCAGCAAAAAAGAATTTTTGCCTATCCCCAGTTGTAGCATTGTCCCCTGAAAAATCATTAGCTGTTCCAATGTTTCCGCTCGCCCAAACAGATTCTATAGTAGTTGTATAAGCTGAAGCCGAATAACCAGAGCTAAGTGATGAATTGCCAATATTGCCTGCCAATGCACCAATTCTGAATTCACTTCCTGTTGCTCCGGCTACAGTAGAGTTTGTTAAAATATCAATGTTTGTGATACCTAGGTTTCTTACCGTTGCCCCTTGAAGTTGTGAGAATAATCCTAAATCAGCCTTAACTGAAGTCCCACCTGAGTTTCTGATTCTTAATCCATCTATTACTTGGCCCAATCCATCAAACTTACCCGAAAAATTAATGGGGAATAAGCTGTTAGTATAAGTTTGACTAAGATTAATACTTGCACCCAATGCCACTCTTGTGCTACTTGTTGCGTTGCTCATGGCTTGAGTTAGTTGCGATAGGTTCGTAACTACTGAATAAGTTTCATTTCCAACTCTAAATACTGCACTTGAACTCGAAAAGTTAATCTTATTTCTGTTTCTTTGGGATAATGCATAAATATAAGTATTATTGGGAGCAGTTGTTGCATTTGAACCGCCATAATAAACATAAAGTTGTGGACTGCTGCCGCTCGCTGTAATGTCACTGTAAATAAGAATGTTTTGTGAGGCGTTTAGAGTTAATGTTGTATTACTGCTCCATGAGATAGCCGCATTCACATAGGTATTAACAACTCCAGACAGGCTTAAACTATTCGAAGCCAAATGATTACTAATAACACTTGCATTAACGTCTGCATTCCCAGTAATGGTTAAAACATTGCTTGTAATACTCCAATTGGTCCCAGAGGTGCCTGTTTGTCCCGTAGTTGAAATAGTTAAATTGTTTGCATTCGCAAAACCGTAACTAAATAAGAAAACAAACAATGTAAGATTTAAAATCAAATTTTTTTTACTTTTCATAATTGTGCTAATTGTGTTATGCAAAATTGCAAGTGTTTTTTACTTAAAAATCGAGTAATAGAACTCTTTAGGGTCATTTTTTGAAAATTAAGTTTGTTATTTACCTATTATTTAAAATGTTATAAAAATTACTTTAGGGTCATTTTTTCGACTTTAGAGCTAAAAAGAACTGTTTTTTTTAATAAAAAAGCACTTTATAGAAGGGAAAAAAAAGAGAAAAAGGGCGTTTTAATCATTCTCTCTTATAGTTAATAAACCATATTTCGATAGCGTACCCATAATAAGTTTGAGGGCAGATGTATAAGAATTCCTTAAAATTGGCTTTTTTTTACTTTTTGGGCAACATCAACCATTTGGCCAATTTTAGATTGCAGATTGCAGATTTTAGATTTTTTGGGTTATCGTTGGAGAGAAGGGAAAATCTCTGGTTTTTTGTATTCGCACACCGTAATAAATTCCCCTCAGTAGAGGGGTGGCTGAAAAAGCAGTTGTTCAAAAGGTAAGAAAAACTTTACTTTTCAGCCGGGGTGTTGTATTGGGAGTATAATTATGTAGTCCAAGACTACACTCTATTACAAATCCGTAGAGCCCTTCGGAACTCAACGGATAGAGAAAGTAATCGGATGCCTGGTGGCAAACACTAACTATATGCATACTCTCGGTCTTCGGCTTCGCTCAGACACCGAGGGGCAGCAAATGTCGTCCTTCGATACAACCTCCATCGTCGGACCACTCAGGATGACATTTGATTGGATACAAGCTTTCCTTTGGTTGGTGTTTGCCTGTCCCCAATTTATTGGCGGGCCACCAACCAACCTAAAACCAAAAGCCCAACTTTGCAGAAGGGCTTTGGTTACACAAACACACAAGCATGGCCTTATGAAGGGCTTTGCAAGTATTTTTTCAGAACGAGGTCTTTATTCTACTACTACTTTTATATATTCTATATTGTTCGTAGCAATTACTTTTAGGGTATATACTCCTGTACTTAAGTTTTCTATATTCTCCATGCCTCCGCTTACCTTGCCTTCTCGTATTTGTTTGCCAAGCACATCGTATAGCTCATAGCGGCTATTCTCTGGGGCTAGCAAACTTAGTGAGCCCTGGCTTGGGTTTGGATATACCACACTTGGACTTGTAACAGAACCTATGCTGCTATGCAGCATGCGTATTGGGCTGTAGCTAAAGTTTCCATCATAATCCACTTGGCGTAATTTGTAATAAGCAAGCCCTTGGAAACGGGTGTCAGTAAAGTTGTAGCTATTTTGAGCATAATAGCTTGTACCAGCGCCTTTTACTTCGCCTATTTGGTCCCAAGTTTCTCCGTCTGTACTTTTTAGCACCTCAAAGTGCGAATTGTTGGTTTCGTTGGCTGTTGTCCAAGTAAGGAGGGCGTTTGAGTTGGCTATTTTTGCATCAAAGTTTTTAAGCGTTACGGGAAGAGGAGTTACTTCACCGCCGATAGCAAAAGGAGAAAAGGTGCCGGTGTAAGCAGTATGGGTCATTGTTTTGGTTGTAATACCAGAAGGAGTACCAGAAGTTCCTGCGGCAATTTCCCATGCAGTGTTTTTATAGTGATTTAGTTTATATGTTGAGAAAACGCCTTGTTCTTGTGAGCTGTTCCAAGTAAAAGTGAAGTCTACACCTCCCGAATTGGCATTGGTTTTAGAAATATCCCAAGTGCGTTTAACTCTTGGCGAACTTATTATACTACCGTTAAGTCCATCTGCATACACTTCATCCAAAACCCTTACACCAAAATTATCAGAAGAGTTGTTTTTGTTGGTGATAGTTACTGGATTCTTAGTTGAATTGCCTACATGAAAGGTTGTAGGAGTATTAGGAGCCAAATTTATTTTCAACTGTCCTGTTCCATTTGTTTTTATGTAGTTGTTCGCACCGATTCCCTTTAATTCGTTTACTTGCAAATCAAAATTTCCTATCTCAACTAACCTACTTGAACCGTTAAAGTCAATTGAGCCAAGAATTTTGTTATCTTCAAGCATCAAGTCATTTGTTGCAGTAGCGCTTATGATAATATCTTGTCCGTTGGTTGGTATACCGCCGCACCAATTACCTAATGTTTTAGAGTTTTTGGAATTGGTCCCATCCCATCTCACTATCGTAGTTCCAAAAACAGTAACTTCTCCCGAAGAACTAGATTCATTTCCACATGCTTGGTTAGTAGTAGAAACTATAGCCCTATATCTCCTATTACTTGTAACATTGGTTTGGTTTAAAGTTGTACTTGTATTTACTATATCTGTCCAAACAAAACCACCGTCTGTTGAGAATTGCCATTTTGTTATATTTCCAGAATGTCCGCTAAGAGTTAAGGTAATATTGTTGGTGCCAGAACAGGAAGATGAACTAGAAATAGTTCCACCCACAGGAGGAGAACCAGCAGTTACGGTAACTGGGTATCCATTGGAATTAATCGCAGATCCACAACCAGATTGTTGAACCACCGCTCTGTAATAATAAGTTCCTGCGGTTGAAAGCGTTTCTGTTAATGAAGTTGTGGTATTGCTTATTGAAGTTACACCGCTTGCGAAAGTACTTGAAGTACTTCTTTCCCATCTTACAACTGAACCAATGTTTCCAGACAAAGTTAATTCAGTAGAACCACCTGTGCATATAGCACTTTTGTTGGATACAATACTACCCGCTGTAGTAGTTGCTACCCCAATTTTAGTAGAAGAAGTTGCCAAGCCCGTGCAAGAAGAAGCGTTTACAATGGCTCTGTAATATCTCGTTTCTGAAATATTTGTTACGGTTAAAGAAGTACTTGTAGAAGTAACATTAATTCCTGCAGTTAAAAAGTTGTCTAACGAATATTCCCATCGCGCCACTGTGCCACCACTTGCCATTCCTGTTAAGGTTAACACAGTAGAATTAGAACCAGAACACACATTCACATTGCCACCTGTTATACTTCCAGAGGGTGCACCATTTATATAGATGTTTCTTGTGAAGACCGTATTGATATTGCCACTTGTATTGTCGCCCGGCATATCGCCGAACTCGATAACGCTTCTTATAGAAGATGTATTTGGAAAGTCATTCCAATCTCCAGCTGAAACATAAATATGACCATAATCTTCATCACCAGCAAAGGTATTTACAGGCCAATCATTAGGTTCATTAAAAGCCCAATTTTGATAGACCCCTGATATGTCAGCACCAGTTCTGTAATCTTGAGCGTTGCCAGTTCTCATTTGAGTGCCTTGTTCTGGCCCTGTAACCCAATGCCAATATCCTTCAGCTGCATTTTGGTTTGCATATTTTGTGTATCCTACTACACTATTAATCAGTTGGAAATTATCAGAGCAACCAATCCATGAGTCTTGCCCTAGTAATTTACTAATAAAACTATTTTCTGCTTGTGAAGTAATTGTTGCTAGGTAACCTTTTTTTCCAAAATAGGACATATTTTCTGCATCAGCTTTTGCTGAAGTCCAATTTGATGTTGTAGTCGTTGATTTATAAAAATGTCCATTTAATGGATTATAAAAAACATCTCCTGCAATAAAAGCAATTTTTCTAGATTCTGGAGAACATACCGCAGAAGTTGTGGTTAAAGTTACATTCCTAAGTATTCTTTGCCAATCGCTTCCAATTGCAGAACCAGTAAAGACTAAACTTCTGGTAGTGTTATTAAATGATGCTACACTTATTCCTGCAGGCAATACTCCACCTGTTGAGGTGTTATAGGCTAAAACATCCCCAGATTGATAACTGTCTGTTATTGTCACAACAAAGCCGCTTATTAAACCATTGGAAGAAACTGTTAACCCATTGTCTACAATAGAGGCTTGGTTATTTGTAATGGTATTTGTAGAGGTACTACCTTGAATATTTATAGCATTTGCAGCAGCTGGAGCAGTATAGGTAAAGCCAGCCAATGTTGCAGTACCGCCCGCCGTAGTAACAGCTATATTACCAGAAGAACCATACCCTACTTCGGCTGTTATGGAAGTGTTTGAAGTAGCATTAAAGCTATAAGCAGCAGTACCTCCAAATGTAACCGCAGTGGGGCAGGTAAGATTTGTGCCAGTAATAGTAAGAATAGTTCCTCTTGTTCCAGTGCTTGAACTTACGGAACTAATTGTTGGAGAGGAAGTATTCACAGTAAAATTTGTTGAAGACGTAGCAATACCCCCACTAGTTTGAACCGTTATGGCACCAGTAGTAGCACCAGCAGGAACAGTGGCGGTTAATTGTGTAGCGCTAATATAAGTATGAGCAGCTGTAACACCATTAAATTTTACTATAGGGGTGCCATTGTCAAAGTTCGTGCCATCTATAGTAACTACAGTATTACAAGAACCAGAACTTGGAGAAAAAGAAGTAATAGTAGGAACAGGACCAGAAAATGTAGAATAATTAACAGTAACTTTTGCAAAATAATTTATACCACCATTTGCCAAAGATGAGTTACTTGAAAATCCTGTATTCGAGGATGAAGAGGTTATTCTAAATTGATTTGCGCCTCCTCTAATGTAATTGCTAATATTAATTGTGGGAGTTTGTGTTGTTAATGTTGTGGGAGTACAAGTACATTGAGTAGTTGTGGTAATTGATCCTTGTGTATTTCCATTCAATGTTGTTGATCGAGTTGCCCCAGTACATTCTGTGCCAATGATAAATTCAATAGTGACGCTGTTTATAGTAGCATTTGTCCCTAGAACGTCCGTCCAATTAAATCCAAATGCAGAAGCAGCTGTTCCACTATTTGTAGAAGTTCTGCAAGTCGTACCAACATTAACCAATTCAGATTGAGAAATCCAGTATACCTGCTGTTGTTGGGCGTTGATTTTGTTGAATCCCAAAATCAAAAATGTACTTAGTAATAAAGTTTTAAAATTTAAATTCATCATAGTGCTAATTGTGTGGCGCAAAATTGCAAGTGTTTTATACAAAAAAATCGATTACGAGAACTCTTTAGGGTCATTTTTTGAAAACAAAGCTTGTTATTTACCTGTTATTTAAAATGTTATAAAAATTACTTTAGGGTCACTTTTTTGTGTTTTAGGGGTAAAAAGAACTGTTTTTTAATAAAAAAGTACTTTATAGTGGGGGAAAAGAAGAGAAAAAGGGCAATTTTATTTTAGGAAGATATCTAAATTTATATACTTAGTGAAGTATGGGTAGAGAGTATTATCGTCACAATTTCGGGGTGCATTTATAACAACTGTTTGTTCAGAATCGTTCTTTTTTCTCTTTTACTTTTGCAGATTTTAGATTGCAGATTTTTGGGGTTATGGTTGGAGAGCAGGGAAAATCTCAGGGTTTTTGTATTCGAACACCGTAATAAATTCCCCTCAGTAGAGGGGTGGCTGAAAAAGCAGTTGTTCAAAAAGTAAGAAAAGCTTTACTTTTCAGCCGGGGTGTTGTATTGGGAGTATAATTATGTAGTCCAAGACTACACTCTATTACAAATCCGTAGAGCCCTTCGGAACTCAACGGATAGAGAAAGTAATCGGATGCTTGGTGGCAAACACTAACTATATGCATACTCTCGGTCTTCGGCTTCGCTCAGACACCGAGGGGTAGCAAATGTCGTCCTTCGATACAAACCGCCTGAGGCGGACCACTCAGGATGAAATTTGATTGGATACAAGCTTTCCTTTGGTTGGTGTTTGCCTGTCCCCAATTTATTGGCGGGTCACCAACCAACCTAAAACCAAAAGCCCAACTTTGCAGAAGGGCTTTGGTTACACAAACACACAAGCATGACCCTCGGGGAGGGCTTTGCGAGTATTTTTTTCAGAACGAGATCTTTATTCTACTACTACTTTTATATATTCTATTTTGTTCGCAGCAATTACTTTTACTGTGTATACCCCACTAGATAGGTTTTGGATTTGTATTTGATTGTTTACAGAACCACTCGCCTGTTTTTTGCCTAGTATATCAAAAATTTCGTAGGTACTTGGTTCATTTACAGAAAGAGTAAATTCACCTTGGTTTGGATTAGGGTAAATGAAAGAGGAAACCGTATTCTCTGATTGAAGGTATGCGCTTACAATCATGTTCCAATCGCTGGTTTCGCCTTCTTCTATCACTTTTAATTTATAATGGTTTATGTTACTTGGGGTAAAATCTTGAATAGAATAACTATTTACAGAGTATGGTTTAAGGGCACTTGGAACAGCTCCTATCAAATTCCATTCTTCTCCGTTGTTACTTTTCCATATTTCGTATCCACTCACATTTATTTCGTTACTAGTTTTCCAGTTTACAGATACTTGGGTGTTAGAAACTACCTTTGCAGTAAAACTCAATAAATTTAAAGGAAGGAGAGATACATTGTCCTCGTCACCAAAGGTGAAAGGAGAGAAACTATTTACAGCTTCCATGGTAATTGCTCCTTTATTTGGAACAGTTATGGTTAGATCTGTAACTTCTGCTGGTGTACCACTTGTATTGTCTTTTGGAGTAACAGCTCCATTTCCTATAGTATTTTCCCATGCTTTTTTGGTATTCCTGTCATAGTGCACTACAGTAAGACCTGTTAAACTAGTAATGTCAGAAAAGGTTTTATCATTCCAATATAAACTAACATTCACTGCACTTGTTCCAACTTTGCGGTCTATTTCCCAATATTCTTTGTTGCTTACTTTACGTAAAGTCCTGTTTTCATTATCAACGAATTTTCCATTTGTTGTATTTCCTTTAATTGTTCTGCTTGCAAGATTTCCATCCTTTTGCATATTGCTATAGTTCACAGGAAAGTATTCTGCGCAAAACATATCTGTAACTAGTGCTGGCGCTGAAATGCCACATGGCGCATATTTGCCGTTTCTGCCAATCGGGAAAACAAAGGCATCGTTTCCTACTTTGGCGCATTTGCCTTCAATATGGCTGGCATCAGAACCTGTAGGCTGAGTAGCATTGTCTTCGAACATAATGCAATTAGTGCTTCCTTGGGTAAACAATACACCATTTGTAAAGGTCATTGTATCTGAAATTCGAATGTGGTTGTTGCTACCGCCTAAAGTTACACCATTAGGGTTGTTAATGGTTAAAGTATGCACTCTGTCGTTTACAAACCTGTCTTTAGGTAGGTTTTGAGAAGCACCTCTGTTGCCTGCCATCAACAAGCGAGAACTTGCTCCATCTGCTTTTATTTCACCTAAGTTAGACAATTCCAAATCACCTTGCAAGGTAAGGATCTTGCCGTTTAGATTAAAGTAGGCACTGTCAGCATTATTATTAGAGGCTATGATAATAGAACCAAGGGTTCTGTTTTGGTCAAGGAAACAAGGAGCAGCAGGTCTGGAATAAAAAACAACATTGTCTCCATCTGCAGGAATGTCAGAAGATATACCGCCTGTCCCAGATTCTACCCAGTTATTTGCATTATTAAAATCAGTTGAACCATTGGCAGCACCTCTACCATACCACATTTTTGTATTGGCTATAATAACGGTGTCGTAAACAGGGCTAATGCCTGATTTGGTTGGAGTGAATTTTAAAACATAGACACCATTTTGATTAATAGACAACCCAGAGAAAAGGTGAGAGGCTCCTCCTGAAGTTGGGAACGCCGCAGTTAGTGTACCGCTCAATGTTGCTGTTATTGTAGAAGAACCATTTTGTTTTTCAATGCTCACCGTAACACTGCCTGAAGCATTGTCGTTGCTTATTAAATTGCCATAGATGTCTGTAATACCAACGATTGGTTGTGTAGTAAATGTAGTGCTAGTTGGATTTACATTGGAACTTGGTGTAATTAAAGTTAACTTAGCAGCAGGGCCAGGATTTATAGTAACACTTGTACTACCTACTATACTTGGGTCGTTTTCGCTTAAAGTTGTTATGGTAAAATTACCTGCTCTTGTTAAATTTAAAGTGTGGTTGTTAAGGAAACCAGTATTAAAGTTGACAGAAGGTCCTACACCTTTGGTAATAGTAGAAGAAGAATTAAACATGTTTTTACCGGTGTACTGTGTAAACGTATTGTTGTTTGCAAACTGAGCCGTAACGTCTATATCAAAATCAACCCCTGCGGTTTGTGCACCCAAAGTACTACCATTGGCATCTTTGATATCAAATTTATCAGGCGCAATTGGTAATACAATATTTGAAGGGCTACTTGGGCTTCCTAAATAAAAATTAACTGCTGTAATATCTGCTCCTTTATACAATTCAAATGGATTAATGCCATTTAGGGTCCAATTGCCTCCAGAAGCAATACAAGAACCAATTCGTATTCCATCTACATACAAAACGATAGAATCTGTATTTCCTGAAATTGTACCTGACAAAGTATTGGTGGTATTCGCTAATACATTGGTAGAAGTTATAACAGGGGCGGAAGGTGGTGGAGGTAAAACTGTTACAGAGTTTGATACGGGACTTTCTAATTTACCTGACTCCGTAGCTTTGGCAGTAAGAACTTGGCCGCTTGTTAGGGTTAAACCACTAACACTCCAATTTCCATAAGCATCTACCACCGCTGTTCCAATTTGAACCCCATCAGCATAAAGTATAATAGTTGTTCCCGCAGGGGAGCTAGAAGTACCTGTAACTGTTCTTCCTGACCCTTGGCTATAAGAACCTGTGATAACAGGGGCGGGGGAAGCTACTGTAGGGGCAACTGCTTGAACAATAACTTCGTTAGAAAGGTTGGAAAGCCTATTATTTGTTCCTGTTCCTTGAGCTCTTGCAGTTAATCTCTCTCCCTCTAATAAATTTGAGACTATAAAATTAGTGTTTCCATTAGCCGATATTGCTGAGGTTGACCTCCCTATTTCAATTCCATTTTTGTACAAAATCAATACTGCATCAGATGAAAAATTATTTGTAACATTGATAGTTGTAGTATTTGTAAAAACTGGCGTAGTATTAATTGTAGGTGCAACTGTTAAAACACCCATATCTGTTGAATTACCAAAAGATGAGGAATTTGAAAGTCGTGATTCACAATTTACACCATTTGTTAAATATGTTGCCGTAGCAAAATATGTTCCTTTAACTGCTCCACTACCATCTAAAGAATAAGAAAGTGTTGATGAGGTTGGATAATATTGAAACTCTAAATTAGGAGTTAAATCATAAACAAAAGTTATAGCAGAAGTACTGGTTTGTTCATAAACTTTAATCCTAACGTTAGTTCCGGTATTTGTAAACCCACTAGGCGATGTCCATGAAATTGTAAGTTTTTGATCACCAGAGTTGGTAGCGGCAGTAATTGTAGGTGAAACAGCAAAACAACTTGGTACATTTGCAACCAAAACCTCATTGCTCAAATCACTTGGTGTTTTGTTTGCACCATAAGCCCTAGCAAATACTTTGTATCCTACGTTCAATCCGCATGAACCAGTACATGTAAAGGTCCATGTTCCATTGTTTACTGTAGTAGTTCCAATAAAAACAGAGTCGGAAAAATTATTGGTATACTTATACACTCTTATTATAGTTCCATTTGGTTCACGGCTAGTTCCACTTATAGAAGTAGCATTGGTTTGTAATCCCGAATTCACTACAGGTGCTATGGTTTTCATTTTCCAACCACTTGCATCAAAGTTCTCGTCTAAGTCTGCCAATGTAACAGATGGGAAGATGTTGATCAATTCTTGCATAATTCGCAATTGGTCGTTGTTATACAGTTTATCGTCTACACCGTTAAAATCTGAAACGGTACCCGTAATACCACTGCCCGCACTTGTAATAGTTGCAGCTGCAAACCTTACAGGGCTTGTAGCGTCAAGTGCTTCTAAAGGAATGAAAAAATCATAGAAATAATCTGCATCTCCACCTGCATTGGATAAAGCTACCGAACGCTGCGAGTATTCGTGTACATTGTAAGATGCTAAAAGTTGAGTGCCAGAAGAAGTATGTTTATACACGGCCACACGGCCATTGTTGCCGGTTTCGTATACTACTTCTCTGTCAAAACCAGGGTTATTGCCATTCCAAATGGTTCCAAATTGCCCATCGGTATCAAACAAAACAGAATAGCCTTTGGTAGCAGTAGATGCACCTCCTACTCTGTATCTTAAAATTAAATAATCAATACCGTTTACGGTACGTTTTAATATAAATACAGACTTATCGCTTGTCATGCCTGTGCTAGCGCCTGTTGTGGTAAAGTTGGCAATATCAGTATGTCCACCACTTCCTCCAGTATTTAAGTCATTCAAAGGTTCTCCCATCAATACAGGTATAGAAATCATGCGTAACTCACTACCTGTTCCATAGTCGGTACCCGAAAAACCAGCATTTGTTGGAGAAGTATAGCCATCGCCATTGGGGTCTAATACTGAACGACCAAATGCTGTAGTTGAGGTTTTGTAAATAAAACCGGGGGTTTGGGCTTGAACCAGGTTCAAACCTAAAAATGCTAATGCAAAACTTGTTGTGCGTACAAGTTTCGCGAAAGATAAGTTTTGCTCTTTAATTGCAATAAACTTACCTTTCATTTTAAGAAAAGTGTTCATCTTATTGTGCTAATTGTGTATTCGAATGCAAATGTATATGCATTTAGAGAACGTTTTCCATAACAGTAGCTACTTTAGGGTTAGATTTTTTTTTACATTTTTACTAACAATTTATATATCTGCAATTTAAAAATTTTATTTTTCCCGACTTTAGGGTCATTTTTTTATTTTTAGGATGAATTTTATTCGCAAAATAGTACTTTTCCGAGTGAAAAACCATCTCAAAAAGGAACTTATGCACCTTTTTTGCACACAGCTTGCATATTTTCTGGTTGGTTGGTAAAAAACCAACCAAGGCTTTGCAATTCTTTTACGGGACAAGGGCTGGTGCACCAATTAAAAAAAAAAAAATGAAAACGGAAGCTATAAACACAAAATACGCATTAGCATATTTTGCCTCTCTATCCTTAGAGTTCCGAAGGGCTCTACGGACAAAAACCTTGAATTTGCGGACATTCTTTCCCAAAAAATATTAACAATTATAGCAGAATTAAAGCTCCGTAGGAGCGAAATAATAATAGAAACATAGAAGGAAGATTATATCTAGCTCCATAGGAGCGACATAATTTGGGGCGCCGTGTAGTTCCTCCGCCTTCGCTTGCATCTTGCGAGTAATTAAATAGGACATTTATCGTCTTCACCCAAAGGGAAAAATACACTAATGCGTATTTTGGGTTAAAAAAAATGCCAGAGGCAGAAAAGGGTCACACTCGCAAGATGCGAGCGTGTGCGGTTTGGTGATTGCCACCAACCTACCGCTAAATGTAGTCTTGGGCAACATCACCCTTTTGAACAATTGAAGATTGTAGATTTTTTTGCATCATTGTTGGAGAGCAGGGACAACCTCTGTTTATTCGTATTCGCATATCCTCGGTCTTCGGCTTCGCTCAGACACCGACGGGGTGACATACCCTCTCTATCCTTAGAGTTCCGAAGGGCTCTAAGGATTTATAATGAAAAGTAGTCTTGGACTACGTGGTTTCGGCTTCGGGATAAAAGATAAATTCTGAAAGTTTTATACCATCTGGGGATAGTTGTTCTCCTGTTTTTAAGGTTTCTTATTATGCAGAGCTTATTTTTTCCGAACCCCTCGGGTCATTGGTTTTTTTGTACCTTCGCGGAGTATAATATTGAACTAGTTGAAAAGAAAGAAAAAACATATTTTTAAAGTATTTGAAAATATAACTATTGAACGAGCAGGTGGCGAAGGCAAAGCTATTGCGCATATAGAAGGTAAAGTAGTGTTTGTGGCAGGTGCCGCACCTGGCGATGTAGCACATATTAAAATTACCCAAGAAAAACGCAGGTTTTTTGAAGGGGTGATTCAGGAACTTATTGTTGCTAGCCCAATTAGACAAACTCCTTTTTGTAGCCATTTTGGCGTTTGTGGGGGATGTAAATGGCAACATATTCAGTACTCAGAACAATTAAAACTAAAAAATGAGTGGGCAAAAGATTGTTTGCAACGTATTGGAAAACTAGAAGTAAAAGAGTACTTGCCGCCACTTGGTGCAACAGAACTTACCGAATACCGCAACAAGTTAGATTTTACCGCCACAGCTAAAGCATGGGAAGATAATTTCGACAAAGAAAACCCTCAGGCAGTGAAGGGAATTGGTTTTCATGTTCCTGGAAGATGGGATAAAATATTGGATGTGCAGCATTGCCACCTAATGGCAGAACCCTCCAATAAGATAAGAAATAGAGTAAAAGAAATTGTAATCGCGCTAGGTTATTCCTTTTGGAATCCAGTAGAGAATATTGGGTTTATGCGCAATATTATGGTGCGTAATTCAACACTAGGTGATTTTTTGGTGATTCTTTCCTTTTTTGAAGAAGATCAAGAGAAAATAAACAGCATTTTTTCTGAACTGACAAAGGATTTTCCAGAAGTAAATTCTTGGATGTATGTGATAAACAACAAGGTAAATGACAGCTGGAGTGATTTAAACCCCATACTGTACCAAGGCAAAGGTTATTTAGAAGAAAAAATGGAAGATTTGGTTTTCAAAATCAGGCCCTTGTCTTTTTTTCAAACCAACATAGTACAGGCCACTAGGCTTTACCAATTGGTAAGAGACTGGGCCAATTTGCAAGGCAATGAATTGGTTTATGATTTATACACCGGTACAGGTTCTATAGCACAATTTGTAGCCAAAAAAGCAGCTAAAGTAATAGGCATAGAATATGTGCAAAGTGCCATAGACGACGCCAAAGAAAACGCACTTTACAACAACTTGGAGAATACCGAATTTTTTGCTGGCGACATGAAAGACCTGCTTACCTCAGCGTTTATTGCCAAGCATGGTACTCCCGATTTGATTATTACCGACCCGCCAAGGGAAGGCATGCACAAAGATGTAGTAGAAAGAATTTTAGAGGCAGCTCCTCCTAGGATAATTTATGTAAGCTGTAATCCTGCTACACAAGCAAGAGATTTGCAATTAATGGCAGAAGCTTATACTATTGAAAAATCCTGTGCAGCAGACCTTTTTCCGCATACACACCACGTAGAAAATATTACCCTTTTGACACTAAAAGAAGGCAAATGAGAAGCCTTGAGAACATAGTTAATCCCAATGAAATAAGAGATTTTTCGACAGAAGAATTGCACTTGCTTTGTGGAGATTTAAGAACCTTTTTAATTGACTCCATAAGCAAAACAGGAGGGCATTTTGCGGCCAATTTAGGCGTAATAGAACTCACAGTGTCTCTTCTGCATGTATTTGATTTTGAACAAGACAAGATAGTTTGGGATGTAGGGCACCAAGCCTACCCATACAAAGTGCTAACCCAAAGGAAAGAATTCTTTTCTACTCTTAGAAAAAAGGATGGAATTAGTGGCTTTCCAAAACGAAGCGAAAGCCCTTACGATCATTTTGGAACAGGGCATTCCTCCACTTCTATATCAGCTGTATTGGGAATGCTTTGCTCCGATTTTTTGCAAAAAAACAACCTAGATAAAAACTACATAGCCATTATTGGCGACGGTGCTCTAAGTGCGGGACAAGCCTTTGAAGCACTAAACAACGCAGGCTATTTAAAACTACCCCTGCTGGTAATCCTAAACGACAACCACATGGGCATAGACCCCGTGGCAGGAGCTTTAAACGAATACTTGGCCAACCTAAAAACCCATGAACCAAACTTGTTTACAAGACTTGGGATGGACTACGTAGGCCCTATAGACGGGCACAATGTAGAGGAGTTATGCAAGGTTTTGGAAGCTTGCAAAGAAAGTAACAGGCCTACTTTTTTACATATAAAAACTACCAAAGGCAAAGGTTTTTTGCCAGCCGAAGAGGAACAAACAAAATGGCATGCCACCTCTGGTTTCGATAAAATTTATCCCAATGCACAAAATACTGCAAGCAAGGGAATAAAATGGCAGGATGTAATGGGGCTTAAACTTGCAGAAATGGCAGCAAAGGAAGAAAATCTTGTTGCCATAACCCCTGCGATGGTTAGCGGTAGTTCACTGCATTTTATGCAAGAAAAGTTTCCTCAAAGGGTTTTCGATGTGGGTATAGCAGAACAACATGCGGTAACATTTGCTGCGGGTATGGCCTTGCAAGGTTCAAAGGTTTTTTGTTTTATTTACTCTACCTTTTTGCAAAGGGCCTTGGACCAAGTAATCCACGATGTTTGCTTGCAAAATATACCTGTGGTATTTTGTATAGACCGGGCTGGGCTAGTGGGAGAAGATGGACCCACACACCACGGAGCTTTTGATATTCCGCTGCTTAGGGCCATACCCAACATGGTATTAATGGCTCCCGCCTCCCAAGAAGACGCCCAAGCCATGATGGATTTTGCACTTGCAAATCCAAGCAAAAGCCCTATAAGCATACGTTACCCTAGGGGTATAGCATACAGCAATAGCTTATTTGCAAAACCCGTAGAACTTGGCAAGGCCATAGAAGTACAAAAAGGGTCAAAAGTTGCCCTCTTGGTATTTGGAGACCTTTTGCCTATTGCACTTCAAACCGCAGATTTATTGCAACAAAAAGGCATTAGACCTAGCATAGTAAACATGCGTTTTGTCAAACCCCTAGATGAAGACTTGCTTAAAGAGTATTGTACTGAGCATACGCTTTTATGTACTTTCGAAAATGGCTCTAAACTTGGTGGAGCAGGTACGGCAGTTGCAGAATGGCTAATGGACAACTCCCCAGAAACCAAATTGCTCCGACTTGGTTTGCCCGATTCTTTTATAGAGCATGGTAGTGTAGCAGAGCAAATGCATACTGTGGGTTTATATGCCGAAAATGTGGTAGAGCAGATTTGGGAAAGGGGGAGTTAATCTAAAAACCCTTTATTCTCTTTTGCAGGATATTCGTCTATAAAATGGGGGGGGGGTATGTCGATAATATTTGTATTTCCCGGCAATATTTTATTGATTCGTTTTACCAAAAACAAAAGTTTAGTATTTGGGTGTGTGTTCTTTAACCTGATTTATTGCCAAAAATTATCCGATGAGTTTCCACTAACTTGAAGCCCGGATTAAACAATATTAAACCCAAGGCAAAATCTAACCTAATAACGCTCCAAACAGAAACTGGCTTAACTAAGCTGTAGCCCAAAGAAGGAGTTGCCCTGAAAACGGAGACAGATTCTCTAACCTCTAATAAATTTAATTTTAAAGCATGAAAAAAATTATTACACTATTTGCTTTATTGGTTGCAATTACAACTTTAAGCATGACTACAAAAAAAATGACACCAAACATTCCGTTTTATCATGAAACACTAGGGGAAATTCCTCCAATTGATGTATTACCAGATGTCAGTCCCACAGTTTGGACAATTATTAACAACTCAACTTGCAATTTATTTCAAATAGAAGTGTTTGTAACAACAGAAGGGGATCCAACAGTTTTTTCAAATAATGGAACCCCAATTAATGTATTGCCTTCTAGCCAATTTCAATTATCTGGTGATTTTGTTAGAAATATAAGTGGAAAATCTTCCTCTGAAGGTTTTACTATAACAAATATTAGTTTTAGGTTAGGACTTGGTTCTGGTTATGAATTTGACGTTTATCCTGGAGACTCTAAAACTATTTCAACAGGATTGCCTTCACCTTGTGATTGTATTCATGTGTCAGTAAATCCAACAACAAGAACATTAATTATTTCAAATGGTGTTGGTTGTTAAAAAAATATTTACTATTGAAACATGAAAAAAATACTTTTACTAGCAATTCTTTCATTATCAATAGAGACTGCATCCTCTCAATGGATGCAGTCTCTCGTTGATGTTGGAGTGAACAACATGAATATTGCACACTATTTTGGCGAAAGCAATTTGTATTTTTATGGTGATATTAATAATCAATTGTTATTAAGCGAAGATAATGGCAAAAGTTTTATAAATATAAACCACCCCCTTGGCTCTTCAAGATTCCGAATTACTACTTATAATGATACTACGAATATTTTAACACCACAAGGTTCTTTTGTTTTAGAACCTGCATTTTTTTACATTTCAACCAACAAAGGTACAAGTTGGGATAAAAAATATTTTTACGATTCAAATGGCGACACCTTAACTTCTATTTCAACTATTCTTTTTACACATATTTGGGAAAATGGAAAAGGGTTGTTAATAACAAGAGAAAAAAATAATTTTACCAAAAACTTCGTATACCTAAGTCAAAACTTTGGTACTACTTGGGACACTTCTTTTGAATGTAATTTTAGTTATCAAAACTCATTTATTGACCCAAGTATAATGGAAGATAGATTGGTATTTAGAAGCGCTCTGTTTGAACAGAAAATCTTTGTTTTGAGTGATTATGGTAAAACAACAGAAGAAATAATTTTAAATTCAAACGACCCCTCAAGGTCATTGAATTCAATGGCGTTTAAAGACTCTCTAAACGGTTTGTTTTTAATAGGTGGCGATATATACAAAACGCTTGACGGAGGAAAAACATTATTTTATACTGATCATCCAGATGTAAATATTGCAAGATTATCATATGCTATACCTTTCTCTGATTCTTCTGTTGGTTTTTATTACGGTAGTAGTATTTCTTCAGGTGGTTTTTACTCTATTGATGATAGTGATTCGTGGGTAATGTCAGAAACAAAAGGAATTTCTTATCAAATATTTAAAAACTCTGAAATAGGAATTGCAAGTATAAGAAATAGTACTTCTGAACCTTTCCTACCCCATTATTTCAAAGGAAATTTACTTAGCATGAATAATATAAGCCGTTCTAACAATTTTATAAAAACCTATCCTAACCCTTCCAATGGCAGTTTTACTATAGAACTTGAGGAGTCTGCTAAGATTCAAATATATACTACAACTGGCACCCTTGTGTACAGTGGCATTTTAGAACCAGGTGTTCAAAATATTTCCCTTCCTTCTCTTACCAGTGGCTTATACATTCTTAAAGCATATAGCGCAAATTTTCAGCAATTTTCGAGAATTATAGTGGAGTAAGGCTTTGAAGCAATCTTAGAGACAATTCATTTCGTTTTCAATGTAAATCAAGGGTTGAAACATAGGGATATGAATATTTCTTTTATGCGAAAATAAATTAAGCCGTTATAACGGTTTGCGTTTTGTATTCCCACGGTTGAAACCGTGGGTTATGTTAGGAACCGTGGGCTATAATTTGGCAAAATTGCGTTTAATATATAATGGTAATTCACGATATTTTATTTTTGGAATTTCTCGGTTCCCACGGTTTAAACCGTGGGCTATGTTTTAAACCGTGGGTTATAATTTGGCAAAATTGCGTTTAAAATAAAATGGATTTTTGGCAATTAAATTGAATTAAATCCCAATTTTTTCATAGCCCACGGTTTCAACCGTGGGAAAAAAATGGAAAACGCGCATCCATAGCCCACGGTTTCAACCGTGGGATAAAATAGCATTGGAGTGTAGCATAAAGCCATGTGGTTCTAAAATGCTTTCGTAATCCGAAATATGGCCTTTGGCTTCGAGTTTCTTGCCGTCTTTCAGGGATATAAGCACCTGGTCGTCACCATTCATTTTTATATTTTCAATGGCGTTTATCTCTACAGAATCTATGAACTTATTTTGTTTAAAAATAGGCAATTGAGGGGGTTGTGTTTTTAAGAGAAGTCTTGCGGCTTGGTACTTTTCCATAGAAAATCCGCTTCCTAATCTAGTGCTTATCATCCTTACTGTGTCGCAAAGTTCTTCTATTTCTATAGGTTTCATAAGGCAAGGGATACTACAAAACTGTAGGGATTTTACAGCTATTTCGTCATAAGCGGTAATAAAAACTATTTCAAAATCATAGGTTTGCAGTTTTTCCAACAATTCAAAAGAATCTCCTTCTCGTAGAGTAATATCCATAAAAAGCAGGTCGGGTTTAAAGCTCGGAAGTATTTCCAAAGCGCCTTTTACATCGCTACAACTCTCCGTTTCTGCAATCTCGTTACAGAAAGTATGAAGCAAGGTAAGCAAAACCTCACGGCTTTTTTTCTCATCGTCCAATATCAGTGCTTTCATTTTGTATCCTCCTGCTTTATAATCGGTATAAATACCTGAACCTTGGTGCCAAGGGCATTTCCTTTGCTGTCTTTTTTGTCTATTATATGTATGCTTAATTTGCTGTCAGAATTGTGGTTTAGAATTTCAAGTCTCTCTTTGGTGGCTTTCATGGCCGTGGATTCGTGTTTTTTGGTTCTTTGGTTGTTTAGTTCTATGGCCTTTTCTCTGCCTATACCATTGTCTTCTATTTCGCAGTACAGATGGGTTATTTCTTTTTTAACTCTTATTTGTATTTCTTTGTCGCCTTGCTTGGAAAGCAGGCCGTGCAAAATAGCATTTTCTACATAAGGCTGCAGAATCATGGAAGGGATAAAGGTATTCTTAGAAGAAAGACCGGGGTCTACTTCTACACTGTATTTTAACTCCCCTTCCATGCGTATGTTTTCTAGCTCCATGTATAGGTTTAGCGACTCTAGTTCTTCTTCTAAGCTTATGTAGTTTATCCTGGAGTTTTGCAAAATTCTACGCATTAAGTTCGAGAATTTTGCCAAATAAGTATAGGCTATTTGGGGGTTTTTATTCAGAATGTAATACTGTATGCTGTTTATGGAGTTAAAAATAAAATGAGGGTTCATTTGTGAACGCAGTGCTTTTAGTTCTAGTTCCGAGAGTTTAAACTGAAATTCCTTGCGTAGCTTGTTTGTACGGGATTTGTATATGAGTAAAGCAATTGCTAAAATAAGTAGAGCAACGCCTCCAATAAACCACCACCTAAGCCAAAATGGGGGCAGGATATAAAAAGACACGGAGGCTATTTCTTCGCTTTCTATTCCTTCTTCATTTACCGCTTTAACCTTAAAGGTATAGTTTCCAGAACGTAGTGCTGCATATTGCACAAATTTTCTATTTCCTCCATCCACCCAGTCTTCGTCTACCCCTTCCATTTTATAGGAATAGCTTATCTTGTGGGGGTTTGTAAAGTCGAGCCCTACAAACTCAAAGCCAAGAAAATTTTGGTTGTGTTTTAGTTTTATTTCTTCGTTTTTGCTAAATTTCAATACTTTGTCGAAAAGAGATACTTGGGTTAGGTATATTTTGGGTGCTTTTTCATTCAGTTTTACAAGGGGAGGAATTATTACATTCAGGCCGTTAATTCCCCCAAAATAAAGTTGGCCAAATGCATCCTTCATAAAAGCACCTTCATTAAATTCCAAACTTTGAACCTGTTCTATAAAATCAAACTTTGAAATTTTAGTAGTTTCACAATCTAAACAGATTCTAGCAAGTCCTTTGTTGGTGCTTACCCATACCTTTCCTTGGTTGTCGCGAAGTATTCCATATACTGCATCATTTGGCAGGCCCTCATTTTCTGTAAGAACACTTATTTTTCCACTTTGTAAGTTTACAATATTTAGTCCTCCGCCAAATGTCCCCACCAGCATAGTGTCTTTGTTGTATTGGTACATGCACATAGCATAATTGTTGCTAAGGCTATTTTTAGAGTTCTCTTTTGCATAGAAATGGCGGTTTATTTGTACCTTTTTCAAATCAAATTCCAGCACCCCATTTTCTGCGGTAGCTATCCATAGTGTGTTAGGAGAACTCCCTTTTTTAATTTCGTAAATGGTGGAATTTAACAAAGCAATATTTTCCAATTCTTTTTCCAGAACCATTTGATTGGTTTTAGGGTCAAAGGCTTTTAAGCCATTTTGTAAGCCTACCCATATTATGCCATCGGGAGTTTGATACATAGACCGAATGGGGGTTTGGAAATACTTGTTTATATTCCACGGGACAGCTACAAATTCTTTCTTTTGAGGATAAAAACGGTAAAGACCTTTGTCGCCAGTACCTATCCAAAGCTGTCGGGAAGTATCTTCAAAAACAGAACGTATGCTATTGGATTGAAGCCCTTTGCTATTCTCGCGATGAAAAGAAGTAAAGGTTCCTTTTTCGGGTTCAAAAAGGTTTAGCCCGCCTTCTAGTGTGGCTATCCATATTCGCAAGCTTTTGTCTTGGTATATAAAATAGATTTGGTTGTTGTTTAACGAAGCCAGGTTGGAAGGTAGGTTCCTATAATGCAAAAACTGTTGGTAAAGAGGCACCATGGCAGAGATTCCACTAATGGTACCAAACCAAAGATTGCCTCCTTGGTCCTGAAAGGCACTGTATATAGTATTGTTTATAAGAGAATAACGGTCGTCGGATTGCTTTTTAAAGACCTTTACCTGCTTGTTGTTTTGAAGCATCGCCAAGCCGTCGAAAGTACTTCCAATCCACAATTTTCCTTCTCGGTCTGCAAAGAGCATGTTTAGGTAAAGAAAATCTTCGGAAAACAGACTTGCCAAAGATGTAGCCTGCAATGTAGACAGTGACAAACTGAACAACCCTGCATTTTGTGTAGCCACATACACCTTGTTTTGAACTATAGCCAAACTGCTGATAGAATATTCTTCAAGAAATCTTTTGGTGTCAAATCGGTCTGTTTTATAATTAAAAAAACCGCCTCCTTGGTCGCTTGCATAAATCAGTACGCTGTCGTTTAGCACCGCAATGCTTTGCACATAATCTGAAACTATAGAAGAATTTGCAGTAGTATACCATTTGCTTTTTTGGGTTTTGAGATGGTATAAACAGATTCCTTCCCCCATCGTTATTATGGCAATTCTGTCTCCTCCTAGGTCTACCAAGTCTCTGATTTCTATGTTGCTTTGATTTGGTTTTATGCTTTTTATGTGTGTAAAATGCTTAGAGTCTGGATTGTAAATATCCAACATTCCATTTTGTAATGCCACCATCAAATTGCCGTTTTCTAGGGCAAGCAGAGCATTCACATAGTTGCCAGAAATAGAATTGGGGTTGCTTGGTTCATGCTTAAAAGAAGTAAAGGTATAGCCATCAAATCTATTGAGTTTATCCGGTGTGGCAAACCACATAAACCCATCTTTGGTTTGGGCTATATCTATTACAGTAGACATGGACAAGCCATCCTCCATAGAAAAATTCCTAAATTTATAGGATGCGGTTTGGTTGCCCAAGATATTTATATTTTTTGCAAATACCTTAGGGCTTATGAAAAACCCATACCAAACAAAACCTACCAATAAAAAGAGGATTTTTTTATTCATTTTCAGTTAAATTTTTGACAAATTGGCCATAAAGGCTTCTTTTCTTCTTTTGGATACGTCTACAGTGTCGTTGTTGCTCATAACGAGGTAGCCACCCTCGCCACGAATATACTTTTTCATTTCGTTTAAGTTTATCAAAAAGGATTTATGTACCCTAAAAAATCCAAAATCAGAAAGCAGGGTTTCAAACTCTTTTAGGTTTTTGGAAACCGTAATCCTCTCTGTGTTTTTCATATAAAAATAGGTATAGGCCCCATCTCCTCTACAGTAAATTATATCTTTTATTTTTACAAACAGAAAACCTTCGGAACTGGAAAGTGCAATCTGTTGGTCTTGAGCACCTTTCCATGCTTGCAAAAACACTTCCGAATGTTTGGCGCTTTGGGCTTTTTTTCTTTTGTCCACCACTTTTTTTACGGCTCTAGACAAATCATTTAAATCAAAAGGTTTTAAAAGATAGTCCACTGCTTCTGTTTTAAAAGCCTTTAGCGCATATTCTTCGTGTCCAGAAATGAAAATCACGTCAAAATCAAAATCGGGAAATTCTTCAAGTAAATCAAATCCTGTACTTTCAGGAAACTCTACATCTAAAAAAACCAAATCTGGCTGTAATTTATTTACTGCTTCCATGCCTGCTTCTATGGCAGAAAAACTACCTTCTAGCTTAATTTCCGGATGGTAATCTTGAAGAAGCTTGCCCAAAACATCTCTTGTGTTTTGTTCATCATCGATAATAATTGCACGAATCATAAGCTTTAATTTTAGTTGTTTATTGGTTTAATGTAAAAAATACTTTGGTTATTTTCCTCTACCTGACTCATTTCCCAGCCACAGTAGCTCAACTTTTCATGTATAAGTTTAAATCTCCTGTTTTGCTCGTTGTTCCACTTTGCTTCCAGTATGTTTTGGCAAACACAATGGCACATAATTTTTAGTCCTTGGCCCAAACTTATCGAAATTTTAAGAGGGCTTGCTTGGGTTTTGGAAGCCAAACTAAGGATGATTTCGGTAGCAGGAACCATAAGCAAAACCGGCACGTGGGT
This sequence comes from Bacteroidetes bacterium UBA6161, assembly GCA_002422315.1. Classification (GTDB taxonomy): domain Bacteria; phylum Bacteroidota; class Bacteroidia; order NS11-12g; family UBA955; genus UBA6161. The sequence continues at coordinate 61,221 of DIUJ01000057.1, read as the reverse complement.
ATTCTTGGGGATATCCTTTTCCAAGAAAATTTCTACTTCTAACTCCTCCCCAAATCGGGTTTTTTCAAGGTTTATATAAAATTGTAGCAAGTCAAATTCCTCCGACAAAGGCCAAGAAGAAAGTTCGCACAATCCATTCACTTTGCGTATATACTTTGCAAATTGCGACAAGAAATTAAGTGCATCACGTTTTTCATCAAAAGTAATCTTATTCTGTATGGCAGTAAGAAAATTGTATACTGCATGCGAACTAGTGATGCTTTGCGCAAGTTTGTAATGGTTTAATATGTTGTCGGGCGATAGCATATTTCAAATGTAAAAAACCAAAAGTAAATAAAATTAGGCAAAAAAACAAAAGGCGATATTTGCAAACCATCGGCACGAAATATATTACAAGCGGGAGAAAGAGGGTGAAAGAGGGGGTATAGCGGTTGGTTGGTGGCAAACACCAACCAAAGAAAAAATACGTAATCCCTCGGTGTCTGAGCGAAGCCGAAGACCGAGGATATACGAAGCCAAATACCATGTTATCCATGCACAAGCTTCGTCTTAACATCGCCCAAAAAAGTCTAAAATCTCCAATTGGCCATTTGGGAAGATTTTAGGGAGTGGCTGGTGATCCGCCAATAAATTGGGGACAAGCAAACACCAACCACGGCGGGAAAAGAGGGGGTTGGCGGTTGGTTGGTGGCAAACACCAACCAAAGGAAAAAAAATCTAAAATCTCCTATTGGCCATTTGAGAAGATTTAGCTCAAGACTACATTTAACGGTTGGTTGATGGCAAACGCTAAGCAAAGGAAAAATACGTAATCCCTCGGTGTCTGAGCGAAGCCGAAGACCGAGGATATACGAAGCCAAATACCATGCTATCCATGCACAAGCTTCGTCTTAACATCGCCCAAAAAAGTCTAAAATCTCCAATTGGCCATTTGAGAAGATTTTAGGGAGTGGTTGGTGATCCGCCAATAAATTGGGGACAAGCAAACACCAACCACGGCGGGAAAAGAGGGGGTTGGCGGTTGGTTGGTGGCAAACACCAACCAAAGGAAAAAAAATCTAAAATCTCCAATTGGCCATTTGAGAAGATTTAGCTCAAGACTACATTTAACGGTTGGTTGATGGCAAACGCTAAGCAAAGGAAAAATACGTAATCCCTCGGTGTCTGAGCGAAGCCGAAGACCGAGGATATACGAAGCCAAATACCATGCTATCCATGCACAAGCTTCGTCTTAACATCGCCCAAAAAAGTCTAAAATCTCCAATTGGCCATTTGGGAAGATTTTAGGGAGTGGTTGGTGATCCGCCAATAAATTGGGGACAAGCAAACACCAACCACGGCGGGAAAAGAGGGGGTTGGCGGTTGGTTGGTGGCAAACACCAACCAAAGGAAAAAAAATCTAAAATCTCCAATTGGCCATTTGGGAAGATTTAGCTCAAGACTACATTTAACGAGACTACATTTAGCGGCAGGTTGGTGGCAAACACCAACCTAAGGAAATCCCAGTGTTTAAATTGAATATTAAGCGCTTATACGTCTTATTAGTCACAATTCCAACTAGGGCATAAAAGTCATGAAATTGTCTTCCTTCCCTTCGGGAATTTACAATCCGCATAGGCGGACCACTCAGGATCACAATTCTTTTCTACACTCCTTTCGGCAGGTTGGTGGCAAGCACCAACCAATGGGAAAAATACAACCCGTTCTATCCTTAGAGTTCCGAAGGGCTCTAAGGATTTATAATGGATAGTAGTCTTGGACTACATAATTGAAATACAACACCCCGGCTGAAAAGATAGTTTTTTTACCTTTTAAATGGTTTGATTTTCAGCCACCCCTCTGCTGAGGGGAATTTGCTGCGTTAATGGTTCGAGAGCCTCACCATAACAGTAAGACCATATCATTATAAAAAAGTAATACAATTTAGGTTTTCGTATTCTCATAGCCTCGGTCTTCGGCTTCGCTCAGACACCGAGGGGAAGTGGTTTTACCCTTTATTTTGTATGTTTTTAAGATTATTTGTGATACACAAATCAAAGGAAAAAACAATAGTTTCGTTTCCCTCATCCCATTGCCGTCCTTCGATACACTAGCCTAAGGCTAGCACTCAGGATGACAATTGGGATTTTAGTTGCTTGGTGGCAAACGCTAAGCAAAGGAAAAAGTGTGTATAGCGGCAGGTTGGTGGCAAACATCAACCTAAGAAATCCCAGTGTTTAAATTGAATATTAAGCGCTTATATGTCTTATTAGTCACAATTCCAACTAGGGCATAAAAGTCATGAAATTGTCTTCCTTCCCTTCGGGAATTTACAATCCGCATAGGCGGACCAATCAGGATCACAATTCTTTTCTACACTCCTTTCGGTTGGTTGGTGGCAAACACCAACCAATGGGAAAAATTGATTTTCGGTTGGTTGGTGGCAAACACCAACCAATGGGAAACTAGGGTGAATAACGGTTGCTATGGTGGCAAACGCTAACCAAAGAAAAGGTATTTTATTACAAGCAGGAGAAAGGGAGGGGAATTCTCTAACCATTCACTTTAAAGACCTGTCCACATTAAACCTATAAGGTTTTTATTCTCTGTCGCTAAAACCTTATAGGTTTTCATCTCCACACAGCCCATCAAGCAAAAGAAGAAACTCTAAAACTCCCCCCTCCCCCAAAATACTTTTTTCTCTTTTTTGTTTTTGAACATAAAAAACTAAATTTCGCCCATATTCGGCAACCAATATCTTTACACCCAATTAAGAGGAAACAATGTCAAAAAAAAACAATCCTACTAGCCCCAAAGCACCTAGTGTAGCGTCTAATCTTAAAAAAGAAAACTTAACCATATTTTTGCCCAAAGGCAAAGAAAATACCCCCGCTTGGCTTACAGATTTACTTGCAAAAAACCAAGACCGTCTCTCTGTTTTACCTTTTCAGGCACAATGCCCTTCAGAAGCTAAGGGGTTTGTGTGGTTTGCAGATGCAAAAACATTAGATAATCAGGCTGTTGCAGAAGCAGCAATCTCAAAGTTTTTACAAAGCAGTGTGGATTCGGGTGCGGCCTACATGGCTTGCCTGCCAAAGTCCCAAACCAAGGGCTTTATGTCCTGGCTCAATGCCATTCCTTCTCGTTTGTTTTCGGGTATAGATATTGCCCATGCAGTACACGAATTGGTGTTTTTTCCCTTTTCATTTTTCTCAGAAAACTATTCTCTGAAAAGCTATTGGGGGCAAAACAATGTAGCTGTAAGCAGGGCCGTTATAAAGACAGGTAAAATAGTTACCGTACTAGAAGTCAACGGTATAGAAAAACATAAACAGGGTTTTGTAAAAGGTCTATTGCTAGGAATTCTTGGCTTTTTTAGTTTGTTGTTTGCAGAGTTTGTAAAAATTCCACTTTCGCAAAAGTTTAGTATTCCCGCTATTCTACAAAACAAGAACCATCCTTTTTATAAGTTTAAGTTTTTTGTTTTGGCCTTGTTAGGTTTGTTTGTAATGCTGTATGTAAGTAAGGACTATAATGTTACTTGGGACGAAGAAACAAATCAAGAGTCAGGCACACTGGCCTATAATTATTTGTCAACTTTTGGTTCCGATACTACTATTTTCAACTTTAATGAAGGTAGGAACAGATATACAAACCAACACTATGGAATGTCTTTTGATGTAATGGCTGTTGCCGTACAAAAATGGATGCCAAATACCAATATTTATGCAGTACGACATTTCTTAAATACTATTGTCGGGTTTCTGATTGTACTGTTTACAGGACTTATTGCTTGGCGATTGGTGGATATAAGGGCCGGTATTTTAGCCATGTTCCTTCTGTTTTTCTCCCCTTCTTTTATTGGTCATGCGTTTAACAATCCTAAAGATATACCCTTTGCCTTGGGTTTTGTAATGGGTATATTTTACTTAAGTCGTTTTATCCTAGAGTGGCCAAAACCAAGGTTACAAACAAGGGTTATGCTAGCGGTTGGCTTAGGATATTGTTTGAGTATTCGTGCTGGGGGACTGCTGTTGTTTGCCATTACGGTTATGTTTATAGGGCTACTTTGGATCTTGCATCTTAAAAAGAGCAAGTCTGTAATGCCTTATTTAAAATTAGGCTTGCCTGTATTGGTTTTAGGTTATTTTTTAGGAATTATTTTGTGGCCCTATGCGCTTCGTAGTCCTATCGATGGCCCTTTAAAAGCCCTTAAAGAATTTGAAAACTTTTCTCATCTAACCTATTACGAATTATACGACGGTGTAAGGATGTATCTTAAACCATGGCATTATATCCCTAAACTTATTGCCATTACCGCACCTTTGGTTGCATTGCTTGGCCTTGGCATGCTGCTTATGCCAGCCTTGCGCAATACTTGGACCAAATCCCAAAAATTGGTTTTTGCTCTTTTGTTGTTTTCAAGTGTTTTTCCTGTAGCCTATACTATATACAAGGGTTCCTATCTGTATAACGGCTGGCGTCACATGCTATTTGTATATCCTGGCTTGGTAGTTTTAGCGGCAGCTGGCTGGTCCTACACTATGGGAATGTTCAAAAACAAAGTGTTTACTTCTTTGATTATGGCACTTTTTCTTGGGCTTTCGGCAAGAGTAGTAATTTGGTCGGCTCAGAACCATCCATACCAATACATGTATTTTAATGAATTGGTGGGCGGAGTAAAAGGTGCCAATGGCAACTACGAGCTTGACTATTGGAACCAAACCCCAAGAGCAGCAATGCAATGGCTACACAGCAATGTAAAAGGGATGGGCGAAGGTAAAATCCCAATGAATAGTAACAATCCGATAGAAACCCTTACTACATTTAATCCGGGAACAGACAGCGTGCAGTACAGGTGGACAAGGGAATACGAATGGACGAAAAACAATTGGGAATATGCCATTTGGACACATAGAACTTTAAATAAAAATCAAATTAGAGGAGACTATTGGCCACCAAAAGGCACAGTGCATACGATAGACGTGGCGGGAGTTCCTGTTTGCGCAGTTGTAAAAAGGCCTTCCATGCATGGTTTTTTTGGACACAAAGCCTTAGAATCTAGAAACTTTGACAGCGCTGTTTGGTATTTTCAAAAAGCCATAGAATTTGAACCCTTTGAAGAGGAATATTACAGAGGTTTAGCTTTTGCTTTTCGTAACAAAGGGAACCTAGAAATGGCAGAAGAAAACTATTTAAAAGCCTTAGAAATTAGAGATGGAAACTATGAGGCATTGCATGGGCTTGGTGAAATTACTTTAAATAGAGCAGTTGAAAATGCAGAAAATCCAAACCAAGATTTGCTTGCAAAAGCTTCCAAGTATTTTAAAGAAACTGTTTTTTATAAAAAGAACTATACTTCTGCTTATTACTATTTAGGCACTTTGGAACTAAACAAAAACGATCTAGAATCGGCCATGAAAACCTACAGAACCGCTTTGGAAGTAAACCCCAATGCTTATTTTGCTTACCAAGGAATTGGGAAGGTATTTATTAGTTTAAATCAGGCGGATAGCGCATTGTACTATTTAGATTTTGCAAACCAAATAGAACCAAGACAAGCCGATATCTACCTAGATATTGCCAAGGCTTTTAACCTAAAAGGGGATACCCAAAATGCACAGAGATACCAACAAGAGTACATGCAAAGAATGCAAGGTGGTGGCCAATAAACCTATGAAAAATAAAACATTCTTCGCCGGGATATTTATTGTGCTAATCGTTTGGGGCTCTTGTAAAAAAGGACAAGTTTACAGCAACATAAAAGGCCAAACCATGGGTTCTTATTATTCTATACAGTATAGCCAAACCCAACAAAGTGCAGAATCCCTAAAGCAAGAGATAGATTCTTTGTTGGTAGATTTCAACCAGCTTTTTTCTACTTATGACCCCAAATCGCATCTAAGTAGGTGGAATATAAAGCAAAGCAAATGCGACACATTACTTCATGCTGCTTGGCATAGCCAATGGAAAGAAATGATGGACCTAAGTATGCAGGCCTATAAATTTACCGATGGGGCTTTTAATCCTGCCCTAGGACCTTTGTTCGGTTATTGGGGCTTTGGGGATACAAACAAACACCCCTCGAGTGTAGATAGCTTAAAAATATCTCAATTATTGAAGGTATGTAATTTTGATTCTATTTACACAAAACAACAGATGCTGTGCAATACCTTTACAGAGGAGGTTCAACTTAACTTTAACGCCATTGCAGCAGGATATGCATGCGAACTTATCAGTGAATTTTTAGAACAAAAAAACATTCAAAATTATCTTGTAAATATTACCGGGGAAATAAAAGCTAAGGGACTAAACAGCAAGGGGAAAGAATGGAAAATAAGCATTGAAGAGCCGATAGAAAATCCGGAATTAAATCCACCTATAATTTTGGTAAACTTAAACCAAACAAGCTTGGCAACCTCAGGCAATTACCGCAATTTTTTTGAAACTAGTGGCAAAAAATATGGTCACTCTATAAATCCAGCTACTGGGTTCCCCGCGCAAAATGGAATGTTGAGTGCCAGTATAAAACACCCTAATGCGGCGCTGTGCGATGCACTAGCTACCGCTTGTATGGTTCTTGGCCCAGAAAAGGCAAAAGACCTTATCGAAAAACATAAAGAGATAGAAGGTTTTTTGGTATGGAACCAAAATGAAGAAATGAAAACTTGGAAAAGCAAGGGTTTTTAAACCTTGTGTTTATTTGGAGTTTTCGCGTATGTACTGAATAATTTCATCCATTGCCGTACCAGGAGCAAAAAGTTTTGCCACTCCTTGATTGTTTAATGAAACAGCATCGTCGTCTGGTATAATCCCACCGCCTATAAGCAATACATCTTCCATCTTATTTTGTTTCATCAGTTCTATGATTGCAGGGAAAACAGTATTGTGTGCTCCACTTAAAATACTTACCCCTATTACATTTACATCTTCTTGTATGGCTGCATTTACTACCATTTCTGGTGTTTGGCGAAGCCCTGTATAGATTACTTCCATGCCCGCATCTCTTAAGGCTGTCGCAATAACTTTTGCACCTCTATCGTGGCCATCTAGGCCTACTTTTGCAATCAATACTCTTATAGGTTTATTCATTTTATTGTCTTTTTATTGGGATACAGATACAAGATTTTTTTGAGCCCATTCTATTCTTTCTACTACGGTGGTTTTACCCAAAAGTTCTAGCATTTCAAAAATTGGAGGACCTCCTGCTTGTCCGCTAACCGCCAATCGCAAGGGTTGCATCAGCTGTCCAGGATTTACTTGTTTGCTTTCAGCAAAGGTCTTGAAAGTAGTTTCCAATTCTGCTGCTTTAAATTCTGTTAAGTTTTCTATCTCCTTAGCAAAATCTACCAGTTGGCTTGCAATCGTATGGTTCCATTTCTTCTGAACTACTTTTTCATCAAACAAAGTAGGTTTTTCAAAAAAGAAAGAACCTGCAGTAAGAATCTCTTTAGCAAAAGAAACTTTTTCTTTCATGAGCGCTACTACCTTGGTACAATATTCTAAGTCAAAGTTCCACGATTTTGCTTCTATCCCTGCTTGCAACTCTTGGGCAATTGCCTTGTTGTCTTTAGCCATAAGGTACTGATGGTTAAACCACTTTGCCTTATCTATATCGAACTTGGCCCCATTTTTACTAATTTTTTCTATGGTAAAAGCTTCTACAAGTTCTGACATCGAGAAAATCTCACGGTTGTCGGAAGGGTGCCAACCTAGTAGGGCGAGCATATTTGCTACCCCATCAGGCTCGTAACCAGATTCTTTGTAACCAGAAGAAATTTCGCCGGTTGCGGGGTCTTTCCACTGCAATGGAAAAACAGGAAATCCAAGTCTATCGCCATCTCTTTTGCTTAGTTTGCCATTGCCTTCTGGTTTTAAGATAAGAGGCAAATGAGAAAATTTCGGCATGGTATCTTCCCAACCAAAAAACCTATACAACATTACATGTAGCGGAGCGGATGGCAACCATTCCTCGCCCCTAATTACGTGGGTTATTTTCATTAAATGGTCGTCTACCACATTGGCTAAGTGGTAGGTAGGCATTCCATCGCCCTTCATCAGCACTTTGTCATCCAACTGAGAGGAGTTAAAACTCACCCAACCTCTGATTAAATCTTCAAACCTTATTTCTTCTTTTCTAGGCATTTTGGCGCGTATTACATAAGCATCGCCATTGGCTAGTTTTTTTGCTACTTCATCTGCGGGTAGAGTAAGCGAGTTTTTCATTCCCATTCTACTCACCGCATCGTACTGAGCCGACATGCCTCCAGCTTTAAGTCTTTCGCGCATTTCATCTAGCTCTTCGGGGGTATCGAATGCAAAATAAGCATGGCCTTTTTCTATAAGCATGTCAGCATATTGCCTATACATACTTTTACGGTCGCTCTGCCTGTATGGGCCATATGGGCCTCCCACATGTACTCCTTCGTCAAATTCTATACCCACCCATTTTAGGGACTCTACAATGTACTCTTCTGCTCCGGGAACAAACCTGGTTTGGTCTGTATCTTCTATTCTAAGTATATTTACTCCACCATGTTTTTTTGCAAACAAATGGTTGAACAATGCTGTACGAACCCCGCCTATATGAAGGGGCCCTGTGGGACTTGGTGCAAACCTAACTCTAACCTGACTCATAAGCCCGCAAATTTATACTTTTTACTTGCTATTTCATAGTGCCAATATTGTTTCGTGGTTTTTCAATAAAAATGTTTCCCACGGTTGAAACCGTGGGCAATGATGGGATCCGTGGGATATGGTTGAAAATGGGCTATAATTTGAAAATATCGTGTTTTTCCTTTGGTTGGTGTTTGCCACCAACCAACCGATAAACGGTTCCCCAAGGTTGAAACCGCGGGATATGATTGGAATCGTGGGATATAATTTGCAATTCACGTTCCCACGGTTGAAACCGTGGGCAATAGTGGGATCCGTGGGATATGGTTGAAAATGGGCTATGATTTGAAAATATCGTGTTTTTCCTTTAGGTTGGTGTTTGCCACCAACCAACCGATAAACGGTTCCCCAAGGTTGAAAACGCGGGATATGATGGAATCGTGGGATAAATTTGAAAAAATATGTTTGGGCAACGAAGCACCAAAGGTGCGCAATCCTTAGCATAGCCTGATAGGGCTATGAAATGAATTATTCTGCCATTTTACAAGCGCCAAAGGTGCGAAATAAAAACGGTTCCCACGGTTGAAACCGTGGGCTATGGCGGGATCCGTGGGATATGGTTGAAAATGGGCTATAATTTGAAAATATCGTGTTTTTCCTTTGGTTGGTGTTTGCCACCAACCAACCGATAAACGGTTCCCCAAGGTTGAAACCGCGGGATATGGTTGAAGACGCGGGCAATGATTGAAATCGTGGGATATAATTTGCAATACGCGTTCCCACGGTTGAAACCGTGGGCTATGATAGATCCGTGGGATATGGTTGAAAATGGGCTATAATTTGAAAATATCGTGTTTTTCCTTTGGTTGTTGTTTGCCACCAACCAACCGATAAACGGTTCCTCAAGGTTGAAAACGCGGGATATGATTGAAATCGTGGGATAAATTTGAAAAAATATGTTTGGGCAATGAAGCACCAAAGGTGCGCAATCCTTAGTATAGCCTGATAGGGCTATGAAATGAATTATTCTGCCATTTTACAAGCGCCAAAGGTGCGAAATAAAAACGGTTCCCACGGTTGAAACCGTGGGCAAAAGTGGGATCCGTGGGATATGGTTGAAAATGGGATATAATTTGAAAATATCGTGTTTTTCCTTTGGTTGGTGTTTGCCACCAACCAACCGATAAACGGTCCCCCAAGGTTGAAAACGCGGGATATGATTGAAATCGTGGGATAAATTTGAAAAAATATGTTTGGGCAATGAAGCACCAAAGGTGCGCAATCCTTAGCATAGCCTGATAGGGCTATGAAATGAATTATTCTGCCATTTTACAAGCGCCAAAGGTGCGAAATAAAAACGGTCCCCACGGTTGAAACCGCGGGCTATGATTGAAACCGTGGGTTATAATTTGAAAAAATCGTGTTTAAATTGAATCATTAAACAGCCGATAAACCATAGGCTAAGAAATTTCTTGTTCTCAAGTTATCCTCTATCTTTGCGCCGTGACTGTCTCTTCATATACTTACGACTACCTTATAGTTGGTTCGGGCTTATTCGGTTCGGTGTTTGCATGGCATGCAAAACAACAAGGTAAAAAGGTTTTGGTATTAGAAAAAAGACCCCATAAAGGAGGCAGTGTTTATTGTAAAAATGAAAATGGTGTTTTGGTTCATGCCTATGGGGCTCATATTTTTCATACCAACAACAAAGAAATTTGGGATTTTGTAAATAAATTTGCCCAATTTGAGCCTTATACACACCGCGTACTGAGTAAAGTAGACTCCGAATTCTACCCCTTTCCTCTGAATTATAACAGTTTAGCGAAGCTATGGAAAACAAATAGGCTAGAGGATATTGACGCCAAGTTGAACCTACAAAAGACTGAATTTAGTCATTTGGCTCATGCTGGCAATGCCCAAGATTGGCTGCTTTTTAGTGCTGGGAAAGAACTTTACCAAACTTTTTTCGCTGGCTATACGCAAAAACAATGGAAACGAAACCCCTTAGACCTGCCTGCGTCTATTGTCAAAAGGGTACCCCTGCGATTAAACAATGACGACAATTATTTTGATGACACCTACCAAGCAATGCCCACAAATGGCTACAACGAGCTGATTGATGGAATGTTAGAAGGAATAGAAGTGCGCTGTAATACGGATTTCTTTGAGTTAAAAAATGAATGGGAACGACATGCTGCGCGTATTATTTATACCGGGCCAATAGACCAACTCTTTGATTTTGATCTAGGACAACTCGATTACCGCAGTTTACAATTTGAACATAGAGTGGAAGAAACCCAACAATACCAGCCGGTTTCTGTGGTCAATTTCCCCGAATTAAAAGTACCCTATACCCGCGAAATTGAACACAAACATTTCCATAGCGCTTCGCAAACTGCTACCCAATCAGTAGTTACAAGAGAATATCCGCAAGATTTTGTATTCGGACAAAACGAACCCTATTATCCCATTCGTGACGATAAAAACATGGACTTGTATGCTCAATATGTTGCCCGAATCAACCACCAAAAATATCTTTTAGGAGGTAGATTGGCAGAGTATCGTTACTATGAAATGCAGCAGGTAATCGCCTCTGCTATGAATAAAGCCAAAAAAGAACTAGGCCTATGAAAGTTGTAGCCTTGGTAATAACATACAATAGGCAGACTATGCTTGAGCGGTGTATCGATCGCCTGCTTACTCAGAAACTACCTTTGCATGGCATTGTGGTATTTAACAATGCTTCCACCGATGGTAGCAAAAACTATCTCGATAGCCTACAAAATCCTTTGTTGAAAATTTGGCATAACGACAAAAATGTAGGAGGAGCGGGAGGTTACCACGATGGGATTCTGCTTGCCATGGACTTGCAAGCAGATTGGATTTGGTGTGTAGAAGACGATATTTTGGTTCCACGGGATTTTAACTCAAAGGCACAGCCTTTTTTGGCATCCGCCAAACAGGATAGACGGGGCTTTGTGTTTCCCAACTTACTGTGTGTATACGAACCCAGGTCCATTCAAAGGCCTCAACCTAAAGAAATAGGAAAAGATAACAGCCTTGAAAAATCAGTTTTTGCAGGTTGTTTACTCAATTCCACTGCGATTGCCTCTTGTGGATTGCCAATCAAAAAGTATTTTATTTATTTCGATGACTGGGAGTACACTAGCCGCTTGTCGCGAAATGGATTTGTAGGGCTTTATGTTCCAGAACTGTGGGTATGGCATCACGATGCAAGCAAGCCCATGGATAAGGTATACCTAAATACACCCTATCCCCAATTATGGAAATCCCTATATGGAATTCGAAATGAATTGAGTTTTTATAAACAATATCACCCAAAGCAATATCCTAAATTGCTAATTAAACACCTCTTTTATATTCCCTTACAAATCCTATTGTATAGACAGGACCACAAGTTCATTTCCGCTTGGAAGTGGAGCATGTGGTCACTAAAATCGCTTTGGTTTTAAGCAGTTAGAGGGTTGTTGAGGGTTTAAGTATCAAATGTCATGGTGAGTGCTTGCCGGATCAAATGTCATCCTGAGTGATTCGCCTTTAGGCGGATTGTATCGAAGGAGGCATTTGCATATTACAAAATCATATATACTAAAAAACCCATTGTCGTCCTTCGATACAATTTTTGCTAGCTCCTCTACCCTCTATCCTTAGAGTTCCGAAGGGCTCTAAGGATATATAATGAAAAGTAGTCTTGGACTACGTGGTTATACTCCAAACTACAACACCCCGGCTGAAAAGGAAAGCGTTTTTTTCTTTTAAATAGTTGCTTTTTCAGCTATCCCATCTGTGCCATATTGATTAGGGGTGTAGTAATAAATATGGCATTTGCTACACATAATTCATATATATTAAAAAAACCCATTGTCGTCCTTCCCTTCGAGAGCCTCAGGGTAAACTCCTCCTTAGGATGACTTCTAGCCCTTGTCATGGTGAGGCTCTCGAACCATGGAGGAGTGGAAACTTCGTCCTTCCCTTCGAGAACCTCAGGGTAAACTCCTCCTCACTCAGGATGACATTTCCTTCGAGAAATAACCTTACGGAGAAAGCGATACACACCCAATAATACCAATGCTATCGGAATACCTATCACATAATAAAATGAAGTAAAATCTTCTAGATACACCTTTTGTTGTTCACGGTTGGGAAGGAAGAAAAACAACTTGCTATAACGGCGTTTGGCGTTCAGTTGGTAACGCAAACTGCCTGGAAAGGAATGTGATTGCCGTGTGTAGCTTGAAAAGGTATTACAAGGATTCCCATTGGCTACCACGCGAGATAGCTGAGTATCCAAATCTGCTAAAGTAAATCCGTCTTTTGAAAAGGTGTAAGTATGAAACAATACTACCACAAGCCCTGCACTTTCGTTGCTTTGTTGTAATAGCTTATCCCAATCGGAAAAATCAATTTGTGTACAAGGCAAATAGGTCAAATCGCTAGCGTTTGTCACACCTCCCAAGTCGGCACTGATGCCTTCAAAATCTAGGGATTGCAAGGCGACGAGGGTGTTTTTATCGTATGTATTCCAAGGCGGAGCGAAGTAATTTACTTTCACCTTGAACTTTTCTTCGATATAGTATTTCCCCCTTTTCAGCATTGTCTTTTGGGAAGAAAGGGAGCGCCCTGCAAATTCACTTTTGGGCGTAACGCCATCGTGGGAAGTATGGCTAAAGCCATGCAAGAGCAGTTCTAATTCTCCTTTAGCCACTGCGTTTTGTATTGTGTTGATATAGCTTTTATCGACATTGCCACGAGCTTGGCTATCCGCGGCAAAGGGTATCACACCCCAAGAAAGTGGGATGTTGTGTTTTTGAAATACCGCTAGTATCTTGTCTTGCATACTGTCTGCCTGCAATACCGCATCGTCCATCCTGAAAATAAAGGCGGCTTGCTGGGCAGAGAGGGGACTGCACAATCCCCAAATTAAAACAAAGCCAACTGCAAAAATGCACTTGAGATTCATCTGCAAAGCACTCAACACAGCATTCCCTAACAAATTATAACGCATCAATACAAAACACCAATAATAATAAAAAAGAATAAGCGCACTTTTGTTTTCACATTAGTATGAATTAGAAAACGCAATATACAAAAAAAGACGCCGAAGCGTCTTTTAAGAAAATTTTAAATGAGTTAGTTATTGGAAATTTCGTGGTTCCCTTCGAGAACCTCAGGGTAAACTCCTCCTCAGGATGACATTTTGCTCTTGTCATGGTGAGTGCCAGCCTAAGCTGGTGTATCGAAGGATAGCATTTGCTAATTACAAATCCATTTATATTAAAACCCCCATTGCCGTCCTTCGATACACTGAACGCTTCGCATTCAGCACTCAGGATGACAATGGGGGGCGCGCGATAGCAATCACTTCCCTAAAAACGGATTGCTTTCGTAAATTCTTTCTATAATCTCGACTACCTTTAGGCCTTCTAGGGCATTGGTGGTGATGGTGTCTCTGCCTTGTAGGGTATTGATCACGTTGTCGTAAAAGATGTTGTGGTTGTTGGCAGAGCCTTTGTAGTGGCCATAGTCATTGCCGGGGTTGGTTTCGGCTAGGGTAGGCATCTTGTAGTCTTGGATATGGCATTCTTGCACTTCGTTCATGTATTGCCCCCCAACTTTTACCGTGCCTTTCTCGCCTATGATGGTGAGGGAAGACTCTAGGTTTTGGTTCCATACAGAGGTGGAATAATTTAAGCTGCCCATGCCCCCATCTACAAAATCAAAACTCACTACCCCGCTGTCCTCAAACTGTGTTTGGGTTTGGTGGTTAAAGTCTTTGAACTTGGTTTGGATATTGCTGATATCCCCAAACAACCAATACATGATGTCAATAAAATGCGAGAACTGCGTAAACAAAGTACCGCCATCTAATTTCAAATCGCCTTTCCAATTGTCGGGCTTGTAGTACCTGTCGTCGCGGTTCCAATAGCAGTTGATTTGCACCATAAATATTTTGCCCAACTTGCCTTCCTCCAAAATGGATTTAAGCCATTGGCTTGGAGGGGAATAGCGGTTTTGCATCACACAAAACACTTGCTTGGAAACTTGCAGGGATTTGAAAATGATTTTTTCACAATCGGCTTTACTCAGTGCCATGGGCTTTTCTACTACCACGTGCATTTTGTGTTGCAGAGCAAGCAGCGAATGCTCGGCATGCAATCCATTCGGGGTAGCTACCGACACCACATCGGCATCGGGATGGGCAGCTATCATTGCCGCAGCATCGTTGTAGAAAGGCTCTTCTAAGTTGTCAAGGCCAAGGTTTTTTTTGTCTTTGGCATCGCACACTGCAAGAAGTTGTGCTTCTGGATGCCGGCGTATCATTTCTGCATGGCGCTTGCCAATATGGCCGCAGCCAATAACTAGGAATTTAAGAGGTTGCATCTAATATCGGTTTTAATTTTTGTTTTACGATGGTTTGTATATTGTGGGTATCGATGTTGTAAACATCGTTCCTTATCAATTGGTTATTTTGCCAATCATGTATTATTTCTAAAATTGTTTCATACATCTTATCTGGGGTTAGCGCGTAACCTAGTTTATGCTCTTTAACATAATCAGAAGTATGCCCATAAGTTGAACAAACAGCTATTGGCAGATTCATAGCAATGTATTCGTAAAACTTTGTGCTAAAGGTGTAGTTTAAATCGTCTGTTAAAAAAAGCAAAGAAACATCTGAATTTGACAACAGATTATATGTTTCCTGAAGGGATAAAACCCCAACGTGTTGTATTATTTCACAACTTTTAATTTCTTCTAAAAACACATTTGGAGCATACCCCGCTATTGTGATTGCTAACTTATTATAAACTATTGGATTATTTTGTTCTATTTGTTTTAATGCATCTATAAAAGAACTGAATATATGAAATGCTTTGTCGTATAAACTTCCGGCAAATACAAACCTCAACTTTGAAGATGTTTTTGTAGGTGTATGAACAAAATCATCCCTATCAAAACCGTTGGGAATTGTAATGCATTTTTCTATATTCATACTTATCAGCGACTTGAAATAATCTGTCATTTCATTAGATACAGAAAACACCTTGTCATAATTTTCAATTACACTTTTCTCTTTATATTTTTCATATTCAAGCCTTTTTGAGCTTAAACCTGTAAATCCAAAACTAGATTTATTAGTAGTCCATGGGTCTCTAAAGTCTACTATAAAAGTTACCTGAGGGTATTTCTGTTTTAATTTTATTGCGGCATAAGCCATATGAAAAGGCGCGCAGCTTAAGATTATTTGTGAAGTTCCATTTTGAATATTCTTTTCTAATGCTTGCAGCAACTGCTTCGAAAAAAAAGAGGAATAATCAAAATAATTGCCTTTTATCAAGAATTTAACATAAATCCAAGCCAACCGATAATGCAATTTCTGTAAAAGTCCATTGGGAATAGTAGTAAGAATCGCTGGATAGTGCATTGGCAAAAAGTTGATTTTATCTGTGTATGCAAGTGTATCATTAAGCCAATTGCTCTTACTTTCTAAGATTTGTTTATTCGCTGCAATTATACTAATCCCTACACCCTCATTATGTAAATACTTGGCAAATTTTGCCCAACGCCTCCCTCCTATACCTTCATAGGGAGGAAATGTAAAACAAACAATAGTTAAATGCCTCAAGTCCTTCTACTATTTAAATTTCTTTAGTACCTTAGTAAATCCACTTATACCTTTCATAAATTTGGCATGCTTAGGATACAAACCTGTCTCATATGATTTATAGTCCAAATGGGAGATAACAGGTTTTTTCATGAATTCATCAAAGAGTTTTTGATTCATATCAAATTTTTTCAATACAAACTCCTTGTCTTCCTGGAGCTGTGATTCACTTGAATAAGGATTCTTTTCAATTTCTATTAATGCTTCATCTCTTGTTATTTGACCAGAACAAATCAAATTAGAAAGATGTGCCTTTCTTTTATCATAACCAAACTTTTCCTTTAATACATATCCTTGGTAAAACCTTGTAAAGATTGATTCATAATGTTTGCCGCCATAGTCTTTCCAATCAAACACCTCTTTTATTATTTCTTTAGCTTTATTTTTATCATATTCAATGTATTCCAACAGATTTAATCGTTCTATTTTATTGATTAATTGATATTTGGAATACTCGAAAAAATCCATCATAGGAAAGGACTTCAATTTCGCGGAACCATGAGTTTTATGTATATCTATAATGTTTGCTACATCCATCTTACTCCACCGCATTGTTTTAGGCAGGATTGCCTCTGTCTGGAAATTATGCCCTGTAAGAATATATTTAATATTATGTTTGTTCGCTTGCTTGTAAAGCATAGCAAAAAAACCATGATCTGTTGGTATTTCCCAATCCAAAACAGATGCTTTTATATAAGACAATTGCAAGTCTTTAAATTCCTCCCAATCAACCACATAAGTAAATAAATCAAACCCTGTATGACTTACAATAGCATCAATATTTTTAACTGCTAATTCAGAATTCCATCCGTTATCAAAATGGACAAGTAATGGATTAAGTCCCCATTCTTTTGCTAAATAAGCGAGATAACTACTATCCACTCCACCACTTAAACCCATTATTGAATCATACTTTTGGCCTTTACGTGATTCTTTTACTTTTTGGAGAAGCGATTGCAAATAAATAGTTCTTTCCTCAATTGAAGGTAAGTCCTCAACATACTTTTTCTTGTAACTATTACAGAAATTGCAAACACCCTTTTCATCAAATTGCATGTTGGGTTCATCATGGGTGTCAAGAATGCAATTTGTACAAGTCTTTATCATTTTATAAATTTATTTTGGGGTAATTAATTAATATCGATTTGGGATCGTTGTTTCTGTACACAAAGACACTTCCTGCCGCAATTGCACTAGCTCCGCTTGCTATTGCTTTTTTCATGTCTTCTATTCCATTACATCCTCCCATTGCAACGATGGGCACAGGGAGCTGTTTGAGCATTTCAATTAATGATAAATTATATCCTGCAAAAGTACCGTCTCGTTCAATATCTTGTAATATTATTTCACCTACGCCTAATTCAATCAATCTAAGTGCAAAAGCCATTAAATCTTCTTTTAGATATTCTTTGCCTGAATTAAAATGTGGTCGTGATTTTCCTATAAGGTTTTTCTTTACATCCATTGACAAGACAACGCTTTGCGCTCCATATATGTTGGCAATTTGTGTCACTATAGAGGGATTTTCAAATATTACTGAATTTAACACGACCTTCTCTATTCCCAATCCAAATATCTTTTTGGCTTGGTCCAATGTTCTAATACCTCCTCCATAACCCAAGGGCATAAATGCTTCACCTGCCATTTCATAGATAAGTTTATAATTGGGTTCTTTTTTTAACTTTGAAGCCTCTATATCTAGGACTATTAATTCATCCACCCTTTTGTCATTGAATATTTTAATGGCATTCAAAGGATCGCCTAAATAATTAGGATTCTTAAATTTAACCGTTTTTACCAGTTTGTTTCCCATTAAAGATAAAACAGGAATAATTCGCACTCTATTGCTCATTGTTTTTTTCTAAATAATGAATGAGGGATTTAAAAAAACAGATGCCAAATACATGGCTTTTCTCTGGGTGAAATTGAACTCCCATAATATTTCCTTTTTTAAATCCATTGTGAAATATCTTCCCTCCATAAGAGGCAGTGCTTAGTACATCCTCCTCTTGTTTACAATCCACAAAATAGGAGTGAACATGGTAAAAACGCGGCATATCTTCTTCAAATCTTATCTCATTAAACGGAGACTGCAAAAAATGCGTATCTGTCCATCCCATGTGAGGGACTTTAATCGCTTTTTCATGGAAGGCAAACTTTTTTGTTTCAGCATCTATCCATGCCAAACCTTCACAATTCCCTTCTTCGCTATAATTAGTCATAAGCTGCATACCCAAACAAATTCCTAATATGGGTTTCTTTTGCACTAAAACCAACTCATTTAATGTTTCTTGTAAGTCATTTTCTTTCAAGTTTTTCATGCCTTGTTCGAAATGACCCACACCAGGAAGTATAAGCAAATCTGCATCTTTTAAATCCTCTTTGGCATAGCTAATTCGCACATTGCCTACACCAACTTTTTTTAGCATGTTTTTTATTGAAAGGGGATTTCCCAAACCATATTCTATAATTGTAATTATCATGACTTATTATTCTACCTTTCTTAGTTCTTCAACAATCTGGGAGGCTACGTTATTTAATTGCGGTTTTCTTTTTGAATTAAATGCCAATAATTCACTCATTTTACTTTCAAATTCAAGTATTTCTTTAACATGAAAAATATGTTTGTCATCTGTTAAATACACCAAGCTTTCTTCTCTCATTTCAAAAGTAATACAAGGCACCCCAAACCATTTGCTTTCCAAAGCTACTGTAGACCCAAAACAAATACTTAAAGTACTGATAGACAACTGGTCATACAAGGTATTTTTAGAGTTTTCTTGATTGTATTCTACCCAATAAACATTCGGCAAATCCTTTGTGGGTAAAATCAAATCCTCGTCCTTTTCACTAGGATGTTTTCTAATTAGTAATACCAAATCACTCTTTTGTTCTGCCAAATCATACAAAAATCGAAAAGCTTCCATCTTTTCTTCTCTTTTACCACGAACTGAAAAAAGTGAAATAATCTTTTTGTTTTCATGTTGAATGGAATCAAAACTCCCCTGACTCCTATAATTTGCTATTTCATCTTCCATCAAGTGACCCACATTAATTAACATAGACTCTGGCAATGCGCATTTTTCAATCAACATTTTTTTCATTCCAATGCCCCATACAAACCAATACTGAAAACTTTGAAATGCATCTTGTGCTTGACCAGACTTCATTCCATTCATTGTGTTAAAAGTTTGAATTCCTCTTTTATTTAATACTTCCCCAATAACGGAACCTTTTACACCATTTTCTCCTTCGTTCATTAAAAATTTTTTCACCCCCGAATTTGAAATAATTTGTGATATAGTGTACCATTGATTTATTTCGTTCCAATGATTACACAATTGATCCAAAAGAAACCATTCATTTTTTTCTATTTTCAAAAGGTTTAACTTTGGGAAAGGCAATTTATAGTTATGGTTTTGATTTATTCGTTTGATTTGATTTTCCTGAAATCCCATATTCAACAATTCTTCTTTCACTGAATCATTTATCACTATTAAAAGCAATGTTATATCCTTTAAGCTTAAATAAAGGATATGTTTATACAGATTTATTTGAAATGTGTCTTCTATAAGTATAGCCCAATTAAACTTGGTTCTGTTTTCTTTATCAAATGACTTTTTACTTTTTTGCAACAAAAACTCTTTAGCATACTTTAGTGTCGTTTTAAGCATGTTTGCATTGAATAACCTCTCTGAGCTTTCAAAGATATTATAATCAACAAAATATTTTACTCGAGTATATTCCAAATACCCTATTCTCATATTGGCCC
Organism: Bacteroidetes bacterium UBA6161; assembly: GCA_002422315.1. Lineage (GTDB taxonomy): Bacteria > Bacteroidota > Bacteroidia > NS11-12g > UBA955 > UBA6161. The sequence continues at coordinate 41,170 of DIUJ01000057.1, read as the reverse complement.
AAAACATTGCTTTTTTAATAGCTAATGAAAAATCAAAACCATCAATTACATGAAAACAAGAATGCTTTTTTTCAAATGTTGAAAAAATCCTTTCATTTTCCTCCCAAGTGTACCAAGTGCTGGGAACTCGTTCTGTGGTACAGTTTACCATCTGTATCCCCTCTTGTGGATTGGGTGCAAAGTTGATTTCGTTGTATAAAAATACCGAAACCCCTTTTTGCAAGGCTACATTGTATTCTTTTTCCGTAAGAAGTTGTTTGGCGAATAGCATTAAAATTCTACCTCTTCCCAGTTATAAATCAATTTACCATCCACTAAGGAAGCAAATCGACCTCTAAAATAATCTCTGTTCAGTTTTTCAGCATGCGATAAGGGCCTAGTTATATTTCCAATGGTTTTTTCCCATTCTGGATACCCTTTTTTAATTTGTTCCATCATTTCTTGTCTGCTCAAATCCGCAAAACTCCTTAATTCCTTTAATTGATGTGGTTTAATTGAAACAGGCCCATCTTTGGTTTCGTCTTTTTCCAATACTGTATAATGTCTTTCTATGCTATTAGCCCCCAAGGCCAGGGCTATTTTACTTGCCCATAAGCCTGTTGTTTCTACATGCGAATGATCTGAATACCCTACATTATGAGAATATCTCCTTAAAAAAGACATCCTCTTTAGATTCAATTCATCCATAGGAGTAGGATAAATGGTTACACAATGTAACAAGTGTAAATTAACTTCTTTTAAAACTTGAGCAGCTTTCTCAATCTCATTGTCATAAGTTGCGCCAGTGGATACAAATACATTTTTCCAATACTTAGCAACCTCCCTCAACAAAGGATAAGAAGCACAGTCGTAACTAGCAATTTTAATGGCTTCGTAGCCTAAGTCTTTTATTTCTCTTGCCCCTGTCCTAGTAAAGGCGGTGGTCATTGGTGCCACCCCTGCTCTCCAACATTCTTCCACAAACCAGGCTTCGTCGTCTAGGCTCAAATCCAACTTAGACAATCTTGCCAACTCTGCATCATAAGGTCTTTTGATTGTTTTAATTGTTCCGTCTGCATGGGTTTCACCCTCGTCAAATCTGGGTCTGTGACTCAATTCTTTGGAGCGAATGGCTTGTATTTTTACAAAGTCCGCTCCGTTTTCGGCAGCAGTGTGTATTTGCTTCTTTAAAATCTCTTGGTTGCCATTGTGGTTTTGGCAACATTCAGCTATAAGTATGGGTTTCATTTTTGTAATTTTAATTTTTGTAATAATCTCATTCTATAATATAACAAATCATGAATAAAGATTGCTCTTTTTACTTTACCATGTTCATTCTTGTACTTTGTTTGCTTAGTATCTTTTGCAATTGAAAGGGTTCTTAAATAATTTTCTTCTTCACTTCTAATCATCTCAAATCCATTGCTTGACAACATAAAATTCAATTTATCCTTAGAAAAATAGCTGATGTGTTCTTTTGAAAACCAACCTAATTTATGCTTTCTTGAATTCGGTTTTAATACATTGGGCACTTCAATGAATAGTATTCCATTTTCTTGAATTAGGTTTCTTATGATCGACAAAGCTTTCATAGGATCATAAAAATGTTCAAACACATGGCTTAAAATAATTATATCAAATTTTGCATCTGTATTGTAATTCTCTAAAAATCCATTAAAGGTTTTAATTCCATAGGAATGAATTGCATTATATGTTCCCTCCTTTGAAGGTTCTACACCCTCCACATAACAATTGCTTTGTTGTTTTATATAAGCTAAAGTATGCCCATACCCAGCTCCAATTTCTAATACCTTTGTTTTTTCATCTTTTATATATGGTTTACACCATTCGTAAATTGCTTTATTTCTACTATCAAATGAATTGTCATCTGTTTTATTTATTAACCCTTTTGCATTGTGGTGTTTCTCCCAGTAAGCTTCTTCATAATAGCTATTTAAATCATTTTTTTCTGGAAGTGGATACATATACACAAAGCCACAACTTTTACAAATATGATGCCTTGGAAAATCTCTATCATTTATTAAAGTACCCTCGGCATGACTACATATTGGACATTTCATTTTTTACCTTATTTAAAAATTTTTCTGTTATAAAATCTCTTGTTTTTTCTATCGACACTTTACCATACCCTCCAATATGAGGAGTAAGGACAAGGTTATTGTGCTGCATTGCGTATTGATACAATTTGTTTTGAGCAGGAATAGTTTTTTTCCAATCAGAATCTCCTACCAATACATCCAATGCGGCTGCTTTTATTTGTCTGTTTTCAAGTGCTTGTAATAATGCTTCTTCATCTACTAATTCCCCTCTTGAAGTATTCACAAACACACTGTCCTTTTTAATTAATGCAAATGCTTCTTTCCCAAGCATTTTTTCATTTTCTTTGGAATAAGCTACTAACAAAACCACTATGTCAGATTGGGTCAGGACTTCTTCTTTGCTATATACTTCAAAACCATTCTGAACTGCTTGCAACTGATTTTCCGGACTGGTTTCACATATTTTCACCTGCATAGAAAAAGCTTGCGCATAGCGTGCAACTATTTTACCAAGTCTGCCATATCCAATTATCCCTATGGTTTTGGTATTAAGTTCATCACAAAGTAGTTCGTCTCTTGACCATATACCATTTGCAACAGATTCTTGCACTTTTTTAAAATTTCTTAGTAATGTAAGTACCAACATCCAAGTATGTTCTGCCGTACTTTGTATACTATTCAAAAATTCCGTTTCCCCTTTTAAACTAATAACTGAAATATTGTTTTGTTCGGTGTAGTCTAAATCTATGTGATTTAATCCCGTTGTTGGACTCACTATATACCGAAGTGTTTTCTGTTGTTTGAGGTTTTGGGAATTCAAAGTATTACCAATTGTAGTAAAAATACAATCGTAATCCGTTTGATCTAGTATGGTGTCCAATTCCTCTCTACTCTTTGGTTCAAAAATGTCCAACACTCCTAGCTTTCTAAGTTCATTTAAGACATCTTCAGTATAGTTATAGGCTTCTAGATGTAAGATTTTCATACCTTATTACTCGATTTAAGCCATTCGGCATATTCAAAGTCAAAGATTGTATCAATATTAACAGAACGAGTTGAAGGCATTACCAAAGCAGCACAAGTCTCTCCTTTGTAAGTTCCCTTGAGTAATATTTCTCTTTTTGTCAGATAAATTGCTCCGTTACGTATATACATAGGCTCTAGCTCTTGTCTATTCTGATTTTCTTTTTGTTCACAAAATGGAGGATCTATGAGCAGCCCCTCTTTCATGTACTTCATTCTTGCAGGATGGGTTCCTCCAACTTCTACAACACTAATAACGCTGTCCGAATTTCTTGATTCTAAAATCTCAATGGCACTGTTTATATCCTCGCTTTTTCTAAAAGGTGTGGTTGGTTGTAACAACATAACCGCATCGTACTTGCAGTCGTTTATTTTTTCCATTTCTTGCAACCCATGAATGGCTACTGGCATGGAGGATGCAATATCACTTGCTAAATCAGCAGGTCTAAAAAAAGGAACTTTTGCACCAAATCTCTTTGCCACTTCTGCTATTTCGATACTATCTGTACTTACAATGACTTCTTTTAAATCGGAAGCCAAGGCGCTTTGAATCGTATAAGCGATTAATGGAAGACCGTCTAATGCTTTAATATTTTTGGAGGGAATACCTTTGGAGCCACCTCTTGCTGGTATAATCCCTAAGACTCTTAACTTTGTCATACGATACTACTTTCTGAGAAACTAAGGCCTATATAAGTACAAGGCTTAGTAGATAATATTTCTTCTTTTCTAAATAGATTCCAACCATCGTAAATAATTGGTTTGTTGTTTAATGACCGTGTCATTTCAAATACATTGATTTTTTCAAAAGATTTGTGGTTGTTTAAAAACATCACCACATCTGAATTTTGAAAACCCTCTGTTATTTGTACTGGAGTAATGCCATATTCTTCGATTTCAGATTTTATGGCTACGGGGTCATAACCTCTAATTTCCCTTACATGGGGTTTCAATAGTGCTGCTATATCTATCGCAGTAGAGTTACGCACATCACCAGTTTCTGGATTTCCTTTAAAAGCCAATCCACAGATTAAAACCGAAACTTTGGAAGCCTCTTTACCAATTCTTTTTAACTCGGAAAGAATTTGTGATACTACATGTAAATGCATCGATTCATTTATTTCTCTTCCTCGAACAAATAGAGAATCATCAAAATTAAACTCACTCGCTACTGATGCAAAGATATGAGGGTCTTTTGTTAAACAAGGCCCCCCCACGCCAGGGCTTGGCAACGGAACAGGATCTCGTGTATAGCCCTTATTTGCCGCATTAATCACATCTACTACGTTAATATTAAATTGTGATGCTATCTTAGCCATTTGGTTTGCATAAGCAAATACATAATCTCTAAACGTATTGTTAATTAACTTGGCCATTTCGGCAGCTTCTAAAGAATCAACCCTTACTATTGTGGGTGTTAAGTCTCTAAAAATTGCTGCTGTTGCTTCTAAAGAGTCTTTGTTAAATCCACCAATGATTTGTGGCAAATTTCTTAACTCTTTCAATGCTTTCCCTTCTGCAGTTCGTTCTGGGGCAAATGACAAATGAAAGTCTATTCCACAAAGCAAATCACTGCCTTGTTCCAACTTTTCTTTTACATATTTCCTACAGGTTCCAATTGGAACGGTTGACCTAAGAATGACTAAATTTCCTCTCTTTAAATTTTTCGCAATTTTGTTACAAGCATCGTTTAAATAATCCATGATAGGCTCTTTTCTCCCATTTGCTTTTTCAACTACAGGAGTACCTACAGATATAATATACACATCGCCTGATTCCGGTATTTCTGTGGTAGGTTTAAAGTTTTTCCCAATGTTTTCTTTTAATAAATCTTCTAATCCTACTTCATGAATATACGAAGATCCATTGTGCAATTGACTTACTTTGTTGCTATCTAATTCTACCCCAGTAACCATAAACCCAGCATCTGCCATTACCAAGGCCATTGTCAATCCAACATAGCCAAGGCCAACTACCACAATATGTCTATGTGTTGCTGTTTTTTGTTCCCATAACTGATGATAATCTAAAACGCGTGTAGGCCTTCTGTCTTTGTCTATAATGACAATTTTCCCTAAATACCGTTTACTTTGTCTATTTCTCTTCTCTAATTCCAATGGAATTTGTTCTAAAATCTCTGAAATAGACAGTCCTTCTTGGAAACATATTGGATTTGTTTGCATTAACTGATGGGCTGACAATCCCATTGACTTATACTCCAAAATACCTCTTCTAATATCACCCTCTGTGATTGTGCCAATTAATTTTTCTTCTTCGTTTACAACCAGCGCAATGCCCGCAGGCAAACCTTTTTTACTGGCATGGTCAAACAACGAATACAGCTCCATTAGGCTTGTTTCTTTGTTACAATACAATTCTTTTACTAAAAACATAGGTATTTCTTTACTTTTTAATTAACCCCCATTAAATACGTTGCTGCTTGGGTCGCTCCATTCATTTCTTGATTCAACAGGTTTTCATGGTAGTACGCTAACAAATTCTCTTGTTCTAAAACCACTACAATTTCTTTTACATTATTAACTTTATTTCCAACTTTCATTGCAACTACTCGGTCGGCATTGTACATGAGTTCTTTATTTTGACAATCTTCGACTGCAAATATAGGAATAGCGTAGGATACACAATCATTTAATATGCCCATTCCTGGGCGGCAAATAACTGCTTTTAAATGAGAAAAATCTTCTTCACTAAATGAAAACAGGGGAAATGAAGCGTTTGAAAATGCAAAAAGTTTACTATCTACATAAATCTCTAACTCCATATCCTTTAGAGAAATTGCTATTTCTAAAAGTCTTTGATTATAAGAACCAGTGCCACCTCCTGTTACCAATAGGCTTTTTCTCTTGTGCATGGGTGTTTGTCTTCCAAGTCCGGGAATTGCAAACCAAGGCAATCCTACAAACTGATTCCTATTGCGTACACTATGCATGGCCATTTTCTCCACCCCAATGTGAATAGGATTGTATTTCTTTATCAACTCTTCTTCAAATCGAATCCAATCCCCATGCTTCAAGGGGTCTAGTATGTCTTTCCAATAGAAAGAACCCATAACTATGGCTTTGGGAAATAAATGTAACAAAGCAATATCATTGTCAATAACAATAGTACCTTCTATGTTTCTTTTGCTTTCTTTTATATGCCCAAGCCATTTTAACGTGTTTGCAAAGGTTTCTTCATCAGAATAGCGAGGAGAGTTTTGCATAAATTCAAATTCAAAACATACGTTCTTTGCTTTGTTTATTACATGAAAGTCTTCCCAAGTTTTGGTGTTTTGTAATTGCCCTGCATTACAATGTATTGTAATATAAACACACTCTGGAAATTGCATTAATTCCCTTGTAACAGAAAACACTCTTTTTAAATGTCCATACCCGTTTCTACAAACAAAGAAATGAAACTTTCTCACTCTTCTATTATCAAATCAAACAAAGCTTTGTAATTCTTATCCGCATCAAAATTTTCTTCCCAAAATTTTCTTACTCCCAATCTGAATTCAGGCGTGTTTTGAGGTGTGTTCCTAAAATCTGTTATAATTTCTGCAACCTTCTCCATGGAGGTTTCCAATGGTATCAGAATGCCTGTTTGTTCTGTAACTATTTCTTTACAGCCACCTACATCTGTACTTAAAATCGGAATACCAAAACTAATGGCTTCCATCATACTTACAGGTATCCCTTCTTCTTCTGAAAGACTTATAAACAAATCTATTCTTTTAGTTCTATACAATTCTATAATTTGGGGATAGTCTAACAACCCTGTTGAAATAACTTCTACGTTTTCTTTGCTTTTTAAAATATTCTTATTCTTAAGGTATTCTGGAATAGACCAATCCTTTTTAGCATTCAAATTTTCGTCACCAATATGAATCCACGTAATAGGAGCATCAATAAAATTTAACATTTCAGCAATTTTATGAATACGTTTATTCCAACGAACTCTAGCACAGCTTACTAATACAAAGCTTGAAGAGTCGCTGTGATTATTAGAGGGCATCCCCTCGTCTTTAGAACCCAAATACAAGGTTTTTATCTTTGAAGCGAACTTTGGATATTTGTTTTTTAAATATTTTCGGCCTGCATTAGATATGGAGATAACGTAATCTAGATTCTTAAATTGAAAATTTCTAAATAAAATATTCCCCTCCAATGACACCCTTTCTTCAAATAAATCCCCCCCATGCGCCCTTGTTACTCCTTTTTTAATCCATCCTTTTTTGCGCATCCAAGCCAAGTAAATACAGTCGTAGAACCAGAAGGAATAAAAAGGAAAGTGTTGAATGTTGAGTGTTGAGTGTTGAGTGTTTTTGTCACCCATACTTTTCCCACCTGTAAACTGTAAACCGTAAACTGTAAACTTCTCCATCACACTTTCTGCTTTGAAGATATTGGAGGCGAGTAGTGCTATGGATTTTTTGAATGGGAGGAGTTTTTTTAGGGCAACACATTCGCTGAGATAAATTCCTAAAATGGACCAGATGTTTTTTAATACAATTCTAAGAGGCTTGAAGTTTTGCCACTTGATGAAGGATTCGAAAACTACAACATTGTCGGGTAGGGCTTCTTTGCCTTCTAAGGTTTCAACGGAGAACAAGTAAATAGTATCCGCTTTCTTGGCTATCTGTTTGATGTCGTTGATAACAAAGGGAGTGCGGATTTCGTCAACGAAGTAGGCTAGGGTCATAGGTTGGTTTTTTAACCGCATAGACGCGGAGATTTCACGCACTTGTCCCGTATCTTCGGGAAAGGGCGCAAGGTGAATACAACACAAAGGACGCAAAAAAGCCATAACTATCTTTGCGAACTTAGCGTGAAATGTTGGTTCTATTTTCTTTTATACACCCTATTACTCCCTATTACCGTATCTAATTGGAAGTTGTTTGTGGTTTGGGCTGTATATGCAGCAAGTATTTCTTCCCTGTTGGTAGGGGTATAGTTGCTTTTCTTTTCGGTTACATAATTAGGCGGATAGCGTAAGTTAAATATTACCACCTCATTTTCCCAAATCTCTAAGGGTTGGTCCGGATGCCAAGTGATACATGTTTTACAAATACTTGGTCGCTCACTTGCAAAGGGATGGTATAATTTTGCTTCTACAAAGTATCTATAAGGATACCAAACAGTTCCATCTAATCCGATATTTTTACCTTGGTGCTTGCTTTCGATATAGTCATACAATTCTTTAGAATTAACTATATCCGAATTTGCTTTTTTTTCAGCATTCCAATAACTAGGTAACGCAGAAGAATAAAAAGGATATGCAGAGGTTCCAAAAAACATGAGGGAAAAAGCCATTATTCCTGTTTTTATGCTTTTTTTTGTTTCAGATTGTGCAAAGTGTATCAAACCCAACCACAAAAAAACATATCCCGTCCACAAGTAGTGTGGCCATAATCTTTTACTTAAAAATAAGATAGAGAGCGAGAATACCACTCCAAGTAAGAAGATGATATTTTGTTTTTCAATGGACTTTTTCTTTATAAACGATAAGAGTTGATAGATAACCAAACCCAAAACCAACGTAACAAAAACATAACCCAAAAATGAGATTCCTAAATAAGACGAACCTATACCCCCTTCTATCCAATCGAGAGGGTTTAAATTTGGATCATCATAGGCCCTATCAGCTCCGAAAATAGTTTTCTTCAAATAGGTTTGCAGATACACTGGTTGTATCGGACTTAAAAGCAAACAAGGAATGCCCACAAAAAAACCTGTAAAAAACCATGCAATACCCTTCAATGTTTGTGTAAATAAGGGTTTTAATCCACTTTTCCAATATTGAATCACGGGTATGACAAACATAAAAGGAAGGATTACCATGGCATTTACTTTCGCAGCAAAAGCCAGTCCCAACCAAATAAAATGCAATCCAAACTGATACTCTTTTTTAATAAATCCCCGAACGAATAACGCCAAAAACACCAATTGTAAGGGTTCGGGCTTTGGCATTTGGATAAAGTATAAGGTGTAATACAATCCGAAAGAACCAAAGAGGAATAAAAATTTATGTAATGTATTTTTGAGAAAGGTAGCGTTTAAAATCAACAATCCAAGCAACAACCACACACTGTGCGTCATGCGAATGGCGTATACCATACCTTCTAAGCCCCAAATCTTATACGGCAACCAAGCAAATAGTGCATCGGTATAAAAAACCACACGGCCATAATAGAGAATATCTCCGCCAATAATGGCTAAGAAAAAATGTTTCCAGCTGAGGGGATTAAGGATGGAATATACTTCTCTAACTGTTAGATATTCATCATGCCCTGCAATGGTATGATTGATATTCGCTCCATCCAGAAATTGCAGGTTGAGGATGGCTGCAATCGTTAGGAAGATTGTGCTGAAGAGGATTTCTATTGGGTAGGATTGGAGGAGTTTCTTCATAGTGGATTATTTAACCGCAAAGACGCAAAGGAGACACAAGGGGCGCAAAGTTATTTGGCGTTCTCCGCGGCTTCCTTGCGACTTCGCGGTTAGGCTTTTACTTTGTTTCTTAATTCAAAAATATACTTAAATATACGTTTTATCAGTTTAATACGAACTTTCAAACTACTGCCACTGCCGCCTTTGGCTTCGCCGGCAACGCGTTTGGCAAAGTACACGGGGAAATCTAGGATTTGTCCTTTCTTTTTGGCGTGGTATAGGAAGTATAAGTCTAAGGAGAAATCATGGGGGGCTTCTTTTTCTATACTGTCGAAAAAGCTTTTGCTGAACAACTTGGGTTGTGCATTGATTTCTGTTAATCGTGTTCCAAGTGCTAGACTTGATAACACACCCATCCCCCAGGAGAAAAAGGCTTCCATGGGTCTGCGGTTTTTGCGGTAGCCTTTGACTAGTAACGATCTGTCATCCTGAGTGGCCGCCGTAGGCGGATGTATCGAAGGGTGTGTGAGGGGTTCTTGGTGACAATGTTTATTATATATCTCCAAGGCTTTCAGCACATCCATGGGATCCGTTTGTCGGTCTGCGTGGGTTACGGATAGTATTTCTCCTTTGGCAGCTCGCAAGCCGGTTAGGATACCATAGCCGTATCCGATATTTTTTTCTACGTTAACTACTTTGAAAATGTTGCGGTCGCGTTTGGAGAGTTCTTGCTCAAATACAGCTACAGAATTGTCCGTGGAACCGTTGTTCACGAGTAGTATCTCCAGGTCCTTGTGGTCTGCTGCCACAGGGTCAAGGGAGTTGAACAAGAAGGCTAGGTTGTCTTGTTCGTTGTAGCATGGGAGGATAATGGATAACATATATTTTTGAACCGCGGAGACGCAAGGAAGGCGCAAGAGGCGCTAAAAAACTTCGCGAACTTTGCGATATCTTAGCGCTCTTTCCCGAATGGTCGGGACAGGTGCGGTTAGGGTTTTATGGTTTTACTTTATTGTAATACGCTTCCCAGTATTGAAAAGTTTTGTAATCATTCGGTGTACCCCAGCAGATGTAGTGGTCTACTTCAAACACTTTGGCTTTGTAACCCAATTGAATCACATCGTTGATACATTCGTCCACATAAAATTCATTGTTGATTCTGCGGTTTTGGGTAATCATACGTTCTGCTGCTTCTACAAATAGTTTGCCTGTCTTGAACCAAAAGGCGCCTACATAGGCATGCTTGTGCAAGGGGTCAGGCATGTCGAATTTGACTTTTGCTTCTATGATGGTTTTGTCATCGTCTTCTACTTCAACCCAACCATAAGCAGCTGGTTTAGGTAATACAGTCGGATTGTTTCTAAATGTAAACACCAAAGCATCGGCTTCCTGTTTAGCTGCTTCAAATTTTGCTTGGTCGTATAGCATGCCGTTGTCACTTGCACCTATAAACAGTTCTTGGTCGTTGTTAATATAGTCTTTGGCTAGTAAGCAGGTGCTTGCTTGCCCTTCTGTGAGTTGGTCTATGACAATGATTTTGGCATCAGGGAAATGTTCTGTGAGGGTTTTGTCAATGCCGTATTCTGCAATATGAAAATCGCGTAAAACAAAAATCATGTTTTCATCAGGACCGGGTAAGGCCTTGGCTGCGCTTACTACCATGGGTAGACCCATAACAGGTAATAATGGCTTAGGGACGGTATAGCCCTTTTCGGTAAAGCGGCTGCCCGCTCCAGCCATGGGGGTGAGTTTGATTGGTTTGTTGTTCATTTAGATGTGTCAAGAAAGGTTAAGTTTCGCGCAAAGGTCGCAAAGAAGGTACAACGCAAAGACCGCAAAGAAAAAAACCTTAGCGTCCTTTGCGTGTACTTAGCGTTCGTTGCGAGAAATGGTTTTAAAAATTTCTGCCCAGCTGAGGTATTCTTCCATATCTTCGGGGGTGCCCCATTGGCAGAAATGGGGTACATCGGCGTATACGTTTACTTTAAGTCCATCACGTACCATAAAGTTGTAGGGCAAGCTGATAAAGTATTCGTCAAAGATGGTTACTTTGTTTTCCATTAATTCTTCAAAGTATTGTTTGATGTATTTGCCTTTTTTGAAGTAATAGGTACCCCCTGAATAATATCCTTTTTCACGGTCGGTCTCGTAATCGTGTTTTTCGGTTATTTCCAGCATGTTCATGTCTTTGTCAACCAAACATGTGGCATACAAGTTTTTGGGATGTAATAAGTGTGGATGAAATCCAGTATAACAAATTACAGAGCCATCTACACCTGTATCTTCCATTTGTTTTTTAAAGTGATTATAATCCCACACCATACTAAAATCGCAGTAGTTGCAAATTACGGGTTCATCATCGTCTATCAAGTCATAGATTTTAGATACAGTATAGACAGGACCTAATTTGTGTGAATCAATACCTATTATTTGAGCAGTAGGTACATAACCCAAAAGCTGTTCGCGTAAATCCGTGGTTTCCAACATATCGTTTCTACAGATAAAAATAAAATCTGTTTCACCTGGAAACAATTCTATCACATGTTGGATAACCGGTTTGCCGTGTATGGGGATTAAGGCTTTATAGGTTTCATATCCAGCTTTTTTAAAGCGACTGCCTTGACCGGTCATTGCGATTACTATTTTCATATTGTCTTACTTGATGTTTTTGTCACCTTTTTTGCAGAGAAAAAACAAAAAAGTCGCCAAAAACTATTGGTTTTCTATTTCTTAACCCCGAGTTGAAACTCGGGGCTATTATTATTTTTCTCCTCTGGAGAAATTTTAGCAATGGCTTCTATTGTCAATAGCCTTTTCATTTAAGGATTGTATTCTTTTATTGCTAAAAATTCTTGGGGGTAATCGGTGTAAAAATGGGTAATACCCCAATCTAAATATTTCTTAAAGTCTTCTATATCATTTACCACACAAGCACCCATGTTGAAACCTGCTGCTTGCACTTGTTTCACTTTTTCGGGGGTGATGGCTTCGTTTAGATACATCAGTGTTTCAAAACCATATTGTTTGGCGATATGTAAATCGGTTGCTAGTTCCGTTCCGGGAAGTCGGTCCCAATGCACCGGTATGTTTTTGTCGTACAATTTGGCTTCTATCAGGTATTCGCAATTGATGTCGTTAAAGGCAATTTGATGGAATACCCCATTTGCTTTGGCTAGTTTGATAGAAGGCAATACCAAGCCATTTGCTTTGGGTTGAATGCTAACCTTAACAGCGGTATTTTTGACCAGTTCAAACACATCTGATAATAAAGGGAGTACATGTGTTTTGTTATCTTTCAAATATGCACCGAAATTGAGTTGTTTGAGTTCGTCATAATTTGTTTGAGCTATTATCTTGCTTATACCTGTAACCCTTACAGATGATTCGTCGTGGGTAACGACTAAATACCCGTCTTTGGTTTGTTGTAAATCTAGCTCCAGCCACGGGCAGCCCAAATCAATGGCACTTTGGAATGCTGATAGGGTGTTTTCTGGGAACTGAGACATATTGCCTCTGTGGGCGTAGAGTTGTATCATGTTATTTTTCTCGCAAAGAGCGCTAAGGTTATCGCAAAGGGCGCTAAGCTATTTCATCGCGGCCTTTGCGGTGTTTTTCCTTTGCGGCCTTTGCGTGAAACTGCTTTTATTTCATTTTTTCAAATACCACATACACCGTCAATAACTGTAACAATCCTTCATAATCGCTTTGCCATTTTGCATTGTACACACCAATTTCTTCTAGTTGTGGAAGTAATTGACTAGCTATCCAATCCAACTTCTCTGCTTCAATTCTTCCTTGAAAATCCAAATACTGATATGCTCCCTCATAGCTTTGCACACTAGTTAAACCCTGCACTTTGAGCAGTCGATCGATCAAGTTGTCCATGTTCAAACTATTCGATACTCTGATATTTAGTCCCAAAACCGGTTCTATATGAATATCTAAAGGATCTAAAGGCAAAATGCTATAAAACCCCGCTACGATATCTGCATGTTGGGATTGAGATTTAATGTATTTGTTAGAATCCTCCTCTCTCTTTTTTAATTGCTCTAAAACTTGTTCAGGAGTATATCCTCTTTTGGCTACATCACGTTTTACTTTCCACCAAACCCTTAAATCCTCTGCAGGTTCCATAAAGATTTTAAGATCATATACATCTGCCTGGTTTTTTAAGTAAAAGGAATGTAAGCCTTCAAATACAATCAGTTTGTTGGGCTTCAAAAAGGTGGGTAAGGTAAACTTCCCTGTGTTGTGGTCATAAAAACTGCGTTTGATTTTTTGACCTGTTTTTAAGCTCTTTGCTTGGTTTAAGTCCTCGTGTAATTTATTTGCCCTTGGGTCTAGGTGCGTATATTGTTGCCAATTTTCATTTCCTCTCTCCCATTTGTGCATATCATCTCCACGAATAATCTCCGTGTTTTGAGGTTCGAATACGGCCGACAAGGCATTGGTTAGCGTGGATTTACCAGCAGCAGAGTCGCCGCCTATACCTATCATGTAAGGCTGAGATAAGAACTTGGCTTGTATGTTGGTGCTTATCCCTTTCCTATACACCATTAAACCTGTAAGAAACAGGGTGGTTTGTAAGAGAGTAAAGGAAATATTCAGTCCTTTTTCATCTGTTTGTGTGATAATAGAACATTTTGATACCAGGGTATTGTGTTCTGCTAAATTAAAGGATGTAAGGTAATCACACTCTGCAATCCAAGCGAAGTACACAAAATACATGAAACTCAATAAAGCCAATAATTGCTGTGCCCTTTCGCCTTGTTTGATGGCAAAGTAAACCAACAATGGCAATACCCAATAATACCAACCCTGCATAGGGGCTATCATAAGGGTTAAAGCCAAAAAAGTGAATAACAGAAACAATATCAACTGGTCACGGTTAACGAATCTAAAACTCAAATACCACAGTACCAATACAAAATAAATGGCAGGGATAAAATAAATAACCAAGTCTTCGTTAAATTCATAATATATATCAAATACTTGTTGCTGTACAGGATTGTTGTACACCATAGACCTATATGCTTCTGAACCAATATAAGGCAGGTTGAATACCAAGACTGTGAGCAGTAAGACCAATAATGCTACAAGAAATTTGCTCCAATTGAAAGGGCTTGTTCTTACAAGATAAATAATGTAAAATGGTAATACCAATACCATATTGGTTTTACAACTGATGGCCAAGCCTAAAAACAGGAAGGAAGCCATCCATTTGTTTTTGAACAAAAAGTACAAAGACCCAATAAGCAAAGCCATAGGAATTACATCCAATTGCCCGTGGAAATAGTTAATATAAATTAGTACAGGCGACAACCAATACCAAATTAGTACTTGACGGGTTTTGGTTTTAAGCCAACGGATCAGCACAAAGAGTATCCCTAAGTCTGCTACCAAAAGGGGCAAACGGTATAGTAAACTGTCTGCAATGCTGAATCCATCGATACTACCGGGAACGAGAATCCAAAACAATGCTCTGAAGGAAGAGAATATCCATAACATTAAGGGTGGATACGGGAACTCTGTTCCGGTGCCATTCTGGCTGAAGTATTCGTAGGGATTCGCAAACCCAGAGGAGATAAAATAGTTGCCAAAGGGGGCAAATAGTTCGCGTAAATAGTCCGAAGCAAAAAAAACCGAAAGCACAAGCTTCACCACTACCCCTGCCCAGAATAGGCGGGATTTTAGGATAGGGAGCTTGTGATTGCCGTGTTTGTCTTTTAAATGTATCATGATTTTAACCGCTAAGGCGCTAAGTCACTAAGTTTTTATTTTGTTTATTTTTTTGCCACTAAGGCACCAAGGCACTATGATTTTTATTTTATTTATTTTGGGGGGCCACAAAGGCATTAAGTCACTAATTTATAATACAAATCTTTTAATACCATTTTTCATTAATGGAACATTAAAATTTATCAGATATCCAAGTCTTTTTCCTGTAAGTTTTAAATGACTTAAAATTTGTGCTTCCCATACTGGATTTACAAGATCTACTGCTTTTAATTCACAAATTATTAGATTGTTTACTAAAAGGTCCAACCTTAGACCTTCATCAAATACTATATCATCGTATTGAATAGGTATATCAATTTGCCTTTGAACAAGCAAGTTCCTTTTTTTTAACTCATGACTTAAACAAACTTCATAAACCTTTTCCAATAAACCAGGTCCAAGTCTTTTATGGACTTCAAAAGCAGCATTAACTATCGCTTTACCTATTTCTTCTTCTTCTGGTGTTAAAGGCTTGAATTGTGTCATATTTTATATTCTTGTTACGAATTTAATTGTGCCTTAGTGACTTCGTGGCTTAATTATTAAACCTTATAAGCCTTTATCCCCAAGGCCTCTGCACCTTTCACATCCTTCTCCTCACTATCCCCTATCATCGCACATTCCTCGGCTTTCACCCCTAATTTCTCCATGGCCAATTCAAACATATACGCCCCTGGCTTTTCAACCCCGGCCTCTTCTGATGTCACCAAAAAATCTATATACCTCCCCAAATCCAACTTCAACCATTTCCGCATTTGTATCTGTGCAGTCAAATCTGTGACGATACACATCTTAATCCCTTTGTCTTTTGCTTCTTGCAGAAATGTTTCAACACCAGGATTAAACACCATAGTATCCAAAAAAACACGCCAATAAGTTTCTTCTATGTCCAATGCAAATTGGGGATTTGATTTCCCAAACAAGTTTTCACTGGCTTTTTGGACATAAAGCAATCTGGAATGGGAGGCTCCTTGTCCATGCAGGTCTTGGTGGACTCTGTTACGCCCTGTTTTCCATGCGTATTCGAATTCAGAACCGGCTATGCCATATTTATCCTGCGCCAATGCCTTACATGCTTCATAGCCTGCTTGGTGGCATAGAGGGTAGGCATAGAGGGTGTCGTCTAGGTCTAGGAGAAGGGCTTTTATATTGGAGAGGGGAATGTGGTTCATATTTTGGTAACCGCTATTTTGCTCAAATTAGAGTCTCTGCAACTCTTGATACAGTTTTTTCATTTTCACCTCATAATCCAAATGCTCTTCGGCATATTTTCTCATTTTTTGAGGTAATTCTTTATCCTCCAAAGCTTTTTTCGCAAACTCAATAACTTTTTCCATGTCTATGAGGCTATCATCATTGGGGAATTCTAATGCAAATTCTTTGGAATCTTCATTCAAATCTGGGTCAGTGTATGCATAAATAAATGGAAGTCCTCGTGCAATATATTCCCGTATTTTTAAACTGGTTGCTTCTTTGAAATTTTTCAAATACACTTGAATTCCAGACACGCCTATGTGAATTTGATTAAATATGGTATCTAGTTCTACTCCTGTAAGATATCCTCCTTCTACAATATAATCTCTTTTAGGGATTTCTCCTTCCGAATGATTGCCATATACAAATAACTTTATTTCTGCTTTATTCTCAATATTTAAATAATAATGGTCTATTGAATCTACTAGTCTATCAAATCCATTCCAAGGGGAATAACCCGAACTACCTTTCAAAAACAAAAGGTTTAATTCGCTTTTAAACTCAACTGGCTGTCTTAGGGAATAGTTTTTTACTGTAATGCCATTTGTAATTGTAAATACATTTTTGCTTCCTTTTTGTCTTTGAAATTGGGCTATTTCGTTTGTAACAGCTATACTAGCCCGAATTTTTTTATTTATTCTATGGCCAAATAATACTTCATTGTAAAATGGCCAAAATGAATACTGAAACCAACTAAGAAACTTTGATGGTTTGAGGCCAAATACATTTTCTTTCATCAAGCTTTTAATTTCGTCTAATTCCTTTGATTGGTGCTCTATGACTATTTTTTTTCCGAATCTTTTAACCAGTTTCGTAAAAAGGAAAGTAGAGCCCGGGTTTCTGATGTAGAAAAAATCCGTGTCAGCATATTCTCTTTCTATAAAATCATACAAAGCCTTGTCTAATTGTCTTCTTTGATAGATTTTATTAAAAAAACTCTGTTTTGCTTTAACAACTGGATAAAAACTTACCTTGTCATTTAACTTTGTTTCATCAACTATTTGGGTAGAAAAAAAAGCGCCGATACATAGAACGCCGCTTTGGTTTATTGCTTCTATTTGAGACAAAACTTTATTTTGAACAGAAGAACTTGTCAACGTAGGAGAAGTGAAAATATATATGATTTTCATTTTAAAACATTTGCTCAGGTGTTTTTTTAAGAAAAACAGCTGGATTACCTGCCCATACTTCGTTATCTGGAATATCCTTAACAACTACAGAACCCATTCCTGTAATAACTCTATTTCCTATAACACATTTCTGTCTAATCTGAGTATTACCACCAATAAAACAATTATCTAGAACTTTGGAGCCTCCTGCCATTACAGTTCCGCATACTAAAATTGAATTTTCTCCTACACTTGCATTATGCCCTATGTGTACATGGTGATCTATGGCAGAACCTTTACCAACTCTTGTTGTTCCTAATGTTCCTTGATCGATGTTTACAAATGGGTATATATGCACATTGTCTTCTATGATTACTTGCCCTAAATGGGGTATATGCTCTAAAGTGCCATCCTTGCCTTTATAATACCCTAAACCCTTGCCCCCTATAGATGTAAATTCTCTAATTTCACAATTTTTTCCGATTTTCACACAATCAAATAGTTTTACAGACTCCCCTATAATAGTTCCTTCCCCAATTTCACATGCACCAATAATTGAATATGCTCCGATTTGTACATTTTTCCCAATTTTACAATTAGCATCTACTATTGCTGTTGGATGTATAAATGATTTTTGAACTTTAATCTCTATTTGATCCTCTATAAACTTATTCATATAAAGGTATAGCATTTTGGGGTCTTCATGAATAACAAATAATTTATTATCAATATTCCCTTTAAATTTGTTATAAGATTCCTCACTGCATAATATACACGTAGCTTTAGTTTGATTTATTAAAACCTCCTCATCCTTGACCGCTGGTTTAACCCAAGTTATATTGCCTTCTTCACATTCGTAAATGGATTGTATTTTATCAAAAATCAACTCTTTATTTCCAATAAACTTGCAATCTTCCCCAAAAATAGATTGCAAATGTTGATAATTTATAATAGTTTCCATTAGTATAATATTCTTTTTATTTCAAAAGCTTCTGCAAATTCTGTTTGAATTTGTGTCCCCCTTGTTATAGCTAGCGACTTTATAAATTGTTCGTTTGCGTATGGTCTATGTGCTTGAGATTTGTAGGCTTTTAATGCTTCAATTTTTGCATTTATATGTTTTGTATCCAAATTTACAAACATGCTTGTAGTCATACTGAAATTATTCCAAGGCAACTCATAACAAAGAATGGAACAAAATTTAAATGCCCTTACTCCTTCTTTATATATGGTTTCATGGTCTTGGTGAACATCATTAGAACATGGCATAAAAACCAAATCAGGCTTTATTAGGTCGCGATAATGAATCATATCATTCAATATATCTTGTCTTCTGAAATTAAAGGTCCTTACCTCATACTTTAAAAGAATAAGGTTTTCTGGTTTTATCCCTAACTTTTGGGTTGCTTCCTTTACTTCCGTTATAAGTATATCAGATGGAAACTCTTTTAACACAGATTGCTCACAAGCTGAAAATGCCAAATAGTACACTTCAGAACCTTCTTCTATCATTCTATTTATTGTAGCTCCACACCCTAATTCTCCATCGTCAGTATGTGGCGCTAATACCAATACTTTTTTATATTTCATGGCTATTTCTTTAATTTCTTCTTTAAATAATTGATGTACAAATTGGGATTTAAATAAACTTCTAACTTCTTAAATCGCTTCAAATTTTTGGTATTGTATTGTTTATAATGACTATGTGGAATTGGTTTTTCATTGATATAGGAACCTAACTCTTCGTTAGTTAAATTAAATTTCTTAGCAACAAATTCAAAATCATTTTCAAGCATTTCTTTACTTGGATAGGATGGCTTTTCTAATTCTTTTATTGCATCTTCTTTACTTATTTGACCCGAGTTAATTAAACTAGCCAAATGTGCCTTTCTTTTATCAACTCCAAACTTTGTAGGTAATACATAGCCTTGGTAAAAACGAGTAAATATGGATTCATAATGTTTGCCGCCATAATCTCTCCAACCCATTTTTTCTATAATCGTTTTTTTTGCGTGGTCTTTGTTATAGTAAACAAAATCTAATAAAGGGTGAAATTGAATATTGTGTTTTTTAGTTTCCAAATATTCCTTTAAGGGACTTAATAATTTTGTTGTTTTTAGTGATTTAGTTCCAAATTTTTGGTGAATGTCACTAATATTATCTGTATCTGCTTTATTATACCTCATTGAATGTGGTAAAATAAATTCTGTTTGATGATTAGTTCCTGATAATATGGATTTTATTCCTTTTGTCTTGGCTAAATTAAACAATGTTGCTTTTATTAAATGGTCCGTTGGAACTTCCCAATCTAAAACCGATGATTTAATATAAGACAATTGTAAATCTTTAAACTCCTCCCAATCTACAACATAGGTAAATAAATCGAACCCTGTGTAATCTACAATCCTATTGATATTATCAACCGCCAATTCACTGTTCCATCCATTGTCAAAATGAACTAATAAAACTCTTATATCCCATTCCTTAGCTAGGTATGCTAGATAAGAACTATCTACGCCACCACTCAATCCTAATATTGCTTGGTATTTTCCTTTTCCACTTTTAATAATCTCTAGTGAATCCTTTAATAAATTTTGCTTTTGTATTTCAGAAAGTGGATTAAAAACATAAGCCTTTTCGTAAGCCTGACAATGGTTACAAACTCCATTACTATTGAATGTTAAGTTTGGATCGTCATTGGTATCTAAAACACACTTACTACATTGTATTGCTTCCGTTTTCTGCATAATTATTCATTGATTGTTTTGTAATTGATAGCTTGCCACAGCTGAACTGCTAAAGCATCTGTTAGTGTTTTGTTTTGTAATTGTTCTAAATAAACTGACTTGTCTTCGAAATTTAATTCTTTTAAAAACAGGTCTAATTCACTTGTGCTCAATAGTTCTTGAGCATAGTTGTTTAACTCATTATTAAACCATGAAACCAAAGGAGAACCTATGCCTACTTTATAGGTTCTCTCTACTATCGATTTTGGCACTATCTCTTTTACCGCATCTCTTAAAATCCGTTTGGTAAAACCCATTCCCAATTTGTGTTCTACAGGTAATTGGAAACAAAATTCTACTAATCTATAATCCATAAAAGGCATCCTCACTTCCACACTGTGTTGCATAGATGCTCTGTCAAAATCCCTTAGGTAAGTTGGTAAGCTATAAATGAAAAAGTCATTCAATAAAATTTGTTGTTCATAAGGAAATGCTTCGAAATGATACAAGTCATCACTGAGTTGATTGGACTCATTAGGGATTTTAATTAAATCTACTTTAGGCTTTATTGGTTTCAATAAAGACTTCAATTTACCCTTTAAACTGTTCTTATTTTTTTCCACTTGGCTAATTAGTGAGCCTAGTCTTTTACTTACGGATTCTCTGTTACTTTCATGATATAGGTTCACCAAAACCTCTTTAACTAACATGGCTTTTTCAATACTACCAATTTCTAAATAGTAGTAAAACAATTTGTCTAACATATACCTATAGCCAAACAACATTTCATCTACGCCATGACCATCTAAAGATACAATCACTTGTTCATTGCGGACTCCTTCATAAATTTTGGTAATAGCATTCATCGGCGTCCCCGCAATTGTATCAAATTTTATGGTAACCTGCTCTAATTCTTGAGCCAAGTGGTCCATATTGTTACTAGTACAAACCCAATTTTCTTTGCCCCATTTTTCAGCTACTACTTCAGCATACTGTTTTTCATCCATTTCTGTGCCTGGAAAAACTGCTGTAATGGCTTTCTTACAATGTTGGGCTTGTCGACTGTTATTGTTTGATTTTTCGCTTATGTGGTTTACCATTGAATACACAGAGGAGGAATCTAACCCGCCGCTTAATGCTGAAGCCAATGGTACATCCGAACGCATTCTTATTTTACAGGCATTTTCAAATAAATTATAAAATGACTTTACATTTTCTTCGTATGAATTGGTATTGGCTTCTTTTATTTTAGCTCGAATGTCATACCATCTTTTTTGTTTGGGTAATGGTTTCCCTTTTTGAATTGTTAAAGTATGACCAGGAAGTATTTGATAAATGTTGTCATAAATGGTTAATCCTAATCCTTCGTGAGCCAAGGAATTTTCAACTATTTCTTTTATTCTATCTCCATTTATATTCCTTTTAAAACCATCTAAATTTTTAAATGCTATCGTTTCAGAAGCAAAAGCTATTAGGTAGTCAGTGAAAGTATAATACAGTGGTTTAATGCCAAATCTATCACGTGCCAAAAACAATGTTTTATCTTGCTCATCCCAAATGGCAAATGCCCACATGCCATTGAACTTATTTAAGCAAGTTTTACCCCATTGCGCATAAGCCGCTAAAATAACTTCCGTATCTGTGTCTGATTTGAAAGCATGACCCAATTGTTGAAGTTCTTCTTTGACTTCAATAAAATTAAATATTTCGCCATTGTAAGTTATCCAATAACGCCCATCTGCATAAGACATGGGTTGTTTACCGGCCTCGCTTAAATCTAAAATAGACAAACGGCGCTGCCCCAAACCCAATGTTTCATTATCAAACAACTCATAACCTGCCCCATCAGGACCACGGTGAACCATGGAATCGGTGAAACGTTTTAATGTTTCTAATGAAACGGGGTTGTTGTTTAAGTTATATATTCCGGAGATGCCGCACATGGCTATTTTTTTAATTTTTTTTCATTCTTTTCACCAACCTATAACTCCCTGAATGCTGTATCAATTTCAGTCTTCCCATCAATAAATCCTTTACAACATACGTTTTCATTTCGTCATTAAAAGAGGCTGCTTCCATTGCTTTTTGTGCCATGTCAAAAGCATTGATTTCCAAGGCATCGTTCACCAAACGGTGCAAGGATTTTTGGTATTGTTGTATAATTTGTGCCTTCAAGCTTGTGTCTTCTGTTTGCTTGTAGGACATTGCTATTCGTTCTGTTTCTGTAACAAACTGTTGCACTTTTTGTTGCATTTGTTCCATTGCCACTTGCTTGGGAGTTAGCAGTTTCCCTTCTTTCTTCAACTCCACTTGGTATTTTCTTAAACTCATCCAACTGATATAACTGTATCGCCCTTCGTGGTATGAGAATTTTAAACCTGTGAACCCATCTCTGTAATATTCTTGCTTGATAAAAGCAATCAAAAAAGCTTGTATGGTTTTATAAATCAGCTTAAACCATGAAAATCGCTTGCCTTCTTGATACAAGACCTTACCTTCGCCTTTGGCATAGCGTGTATGTTTGTCTTTAAGCTGTGCCCACGAGTTACACCAATAGTGCTCGTCGTAATTTAAGCCTGTAAAGGGTATTTCTGCAATGCCATAACCTGGTTTGGCTGTGATGCCTGTATGAACTTCGTCTGTTATGTTGATGCCAGGTCGGTAAAATAATAATCTCCCCCTCACAGCTTTTTGATAAGGTCCGCCCTTTAGTTTTTTTCCTTTGAAAAAATACCACAAATAAGCCCTGACTAAAGATTTAAAGGGTTCCGGATTTTGGATGTACTTTCTAATATCATCCGCTAGTTCTGTCCTAATGCGTTCGTCTGGGTCAATTAAAATAAACCAATCATGTTTAAGCTTGGGGATATAGATAGGATGAACGTCTTCAATTCGAGGTACTTTATGAAATTCTTCCATTACAGTTGCGTATTTACTCGCAATTTCCACAGAATTATCAGTTGAACCCAAATTCACAAAATAAATCTCATCACAAAATTGCAAAGACTTTAGGCAATCTTCCAACAAATGACCTTCGTTACACGAAGCTACTAAAACGGAAATGGGTAATTTTTCAGACATTTTTTAGTTTAACTGTCGGTATTTTACTTGCTTAAAAGTCCTTTTGCTTAAGGCATACAAAAACCTGTTATAACTTTCTTGCCAAGCTTTATTCAAAGGAAATTTTAGTAAGGTATTTATTTTTTTGAATTTTTCTGAACTTAATTCATCTACGTGGTGCAACAAATATTTTTGAACCCTGATTATCAAAAGGTTGTGCTTTTCTTCTTTACTTATTTTTTTTAATGATGCTAAATAAACAGCCCAAACAGATTGTTCCATTGCCATACTGTCTTCATTGGTTACTTGATTGGGGTGTAGCCTGTAATAAAACAAATTTTCATCCAATCCATACATTTGGCAGTGGTGGTCTGCCAAACGCAACCAAAGTTGATAATCTTCAGCATTTTGTAGTCGAAGGTCTTCCATAAAACCGCCTATTTCATCCACACAATCTTTTTTAACCATTACAGATAAATTAGGCAGGCTTTTACCTGATAATAAATACTGAAATTGCTCGTCTATCTTTCTTAGTCCTGAAGGTTCTTGGTGTGTTTGAATGATATTTTGAATAGTATCCATAAAACTGATGCCGTTGCAATAAACCAAATCTACTTCAGGAATATGATCAAAAACATGGATTTGCTTTTCCAACTTTTGTGGATGCCATAAATCGTCTGCATCTATAAAAGCCAAATACTTGCCTAAGGCATGTTTGATGGCTAAATTTCTGGCTTTTCCTTGTTTACCAT
Source organism: Bacteroidetes bacterium UBA6161 (assembly GCA_002422315.1). Taxonomy (GTDB): domain Bacteria; phylum Bacteroidota; class Bacteroidia; order NS11-12g; family UBA955; genus UBA6161. The sequence continues at coordinate 17,040 of DIUJ01000057.1, read as the reverse complement.
TTGTTTGATAATAGTAGTGAATCCGAGAATCGTTTTCAATAGCTTGTTTTATGATGGATGCCGTATTGTCTGTAGAACCATCATCTACTATAATCATTTCCCAATTGGAATAGGTTTGCGCTTGAACCGATTGAATGGTTTCTGCCACAAATTTTTCTGCATTGTAGGTAGGCACTATCACAGACACTATGGGATTTCTCATGCTTTTTGCAATAATTGGATAATTTGTTTCCTGATTGCTTTTTCAAGAATTGGGTATTTTCTGAATTTCCAATATCTGTTAACCCATGCTGTGGCTTTATAGTTATGAGAAAAATCAGACCCTAGCTTAATTCCTGTATAATAACCCTCTTTGTAACTACTTGGCTCATAATACCTAAAGGGTATGCCGCTAGCAGCATAATAATAACCAAAAACATAGGTTCCTAATTTATCCTTAGGTACTAGAGAATCATCTAATAACAGTGAAATAAGTTCGTTGTGCGTTTGTGGGCGGTAAACCACCTCTAAGGTTTCATACATAGAATGGCCTGCCATAATGGAAACTTTATTCCAATAGGTTGCTTCAATACCCATGGTAGAACCAAATCCGATAACTTTATAGGCATTGTCTAAGAGATGATAAGAGTCCAATAAAGCATCTGGCATAATGATGCTTAAATTAGGCGATTTGAATTGTACTATTTGTGCATAATTCACAGGGTCTGCACTAGCTAAATTGGGATGTAATCTTAAATAAAAATGGTAGTCAGAATGGGGAAGCATGTCAGCTACTATATTTAAAATGCCTTCATTCTGATTTTTATACAAGGGATTATTCCATTCAGGACCAACGGCAGCAAACTCGAATTCAGAGGAATTAAAAATAACAATATTCTTTTTATTGGGGTCAAATCCCTCAGGTAATGACCCTTTTTCTTGTTGGTCTGTAAATGATTTCCAAGACAAAATATTACCTTTTCTTCTGTTTTCAAAAAAATAGGCTGCTTTGTTTATCTTATCTTGTTCGTCTGCATTGCCCTCCCAAAACTTTTTAATTTTTATGGCCATTTTTGCCAAATCGTGGGGCAAATGGTTTTCGTAAAGCTCAAATTGTTTAAAGGTACTTCCTCTTTCGTGTATCATCACTTTAACACCGAGATGTAATGCTGCTTTAAAAGCCGCTTTAGCATGCATTAATCTGCCATTAAACACATACAACACATCCACTTTGTGTTTTTGCAATTGATTCAATATGGAATGATACATTTCTATTGCAGAATGCATCATTAAGTTGATTTTTTCTTGATGTTCTGAGAGTATAGGATTGGGATTACTGAGCAAACTGATTAAGGAAGAAGCTACCGCATAGCCGACATCAAAATTTTGGTATTGAATTTCTTTTAACTCTTCAATAGTATTGGCTTTCCATTTAAATTGTTGAATAGCTTTTTTATCTGCATTACTTAATAACTCGTATGAAATGGAGGGTATATTTTTCGAGAGCAAGGCCAAACCATTGCTTTTTTTGGCCATGCATTGCATACATCTGGAAAAAGCCTTTTCAGGATTGGCATCGCAAAGAGGCAAAGAAGAAGCGCAATAGAGCTGGATAACCTCATCCCCTTGGTCTATGTGGCGTTGGATAATTTCCAACTCTGTTTCATAGTGAGTCTCCCAAAGAATATGAGACGAAAAAAGGAGGATTTTAGCCATTAATATTGGAATTCAATAGAGAATATCCACTGAATTTGGTTGAATTATTGTTGCGTTTAATTTTCAACGGTGTGGTTAAATTATCCAATACATCATAAGGATTTTCATTTTGACTGCTTCCCAACCAATAATAGAGTTCGTAAATCCCCTCATTTAATTGCATTGGATTCAAGTTCATTTCAAAGGCAAATGAGCTCTGTTTTTGGCACAAATCAGAAATGTTGTGTTTAATGGTAGAACTAACTATTTCCCTAGAAACACTTGATCTGAGTGCCATCATAAAATAGGCTTCCTTTACAGAACTATTTTTTTCACATTGAACGGTTAATTTGATGGGTTCTTCAATTTCAAATTCTGTTTGAGTAGTGTTTTCAATATTTTGCAACCTTACATCTACAATTCTAAGTTCACCAGAACCTCTTCTCAATGTGGTATCTTGCAAGGTTTTACTGTCCTTTAAGTTTACATGCAGGGTATGGTTAATGTATTCATTAATCATTTCCTCCGTTGGACCCATTTTATATACTTGTCCATGCTTCAAAATCACTACTCTGTCGCACAAATCGGCGATAGCCCCCATATTGTGACTTACAAAAAGAACAGTCCGGCCAGCGGTAGCTACATCTTTCATCTTGCCTAAACATCGTTTTTGAAATTCCGCATCCCCTACCGCTAATACTTCATCTATTACCAATATTTCAGGTTCTAAATGGGCTGCTACCGCGAAGGCCAAGCGGACATACATACCGGAGGAATACCTTTTAACAGGCGTATCAATATAACGTTCCACTCCAGAAAATGACACAATTTCATCAAACTTGGCTTTGATTTCTTGTTTACTCATTCCCAAAATAGCGCCATTTAAAAACACATTTTCTCTGCCTGTCAATTCAGGGTGAAAGCCTGTGCCTACTTCTAACAAACTAGCCATTCTTCCATGAATAGTTATTTTGCCAGTGGTAGGGGTAGTAACCCTTGACAGTATTTTTAATAAAGTAGATTTACCGGCACCATTTAAACCTATGATACCTAATACTTCTCCTTGTTTAACTTCAAAGTCTATTTTTTTAAGAGCCCATACATATTCTGAATTACCAACCACAGATCGATCATTTGCTTCGCCCACTTTTAAGAAAGGGTCTTCTTTGCCTCTAAGTTTATGCCACCAACGACTCAAATCTGCAGCAACTGTCTTAGAAGAAACAACCCCTAATTTGTACTGCTTGGAAACATTTTCTATCTTGATTATCGTTTTACTCATTTTTATGTTTTAAATAGCACACCATCCGCCATCTACTATTAAATTATGCCCGGTGATATATTTTGCTTTGTCAGACAATAAAAAAGCTACTGAGGGCGCAATATCTTCTGGATTTCCCATTCTGCCCATTGGTACTTTTTTGTTGTAATTATCAACAAAAACGGGATTTTGATGGTCAAAAATACCACCTGGACTGACTGTATTTACTCTAATTCCTTTTTTTCCGTAATACGAAGCCAAAAATCTTGTAAAATTGATAATACCTCCTTTTATTGCAGAATAGGCCGCTGCAGATGTCATAGAAGTACCCTCATAAACACTAAAATCATTGCCTACCACCCCATAAATAGAGGCAATATTTACAATACTCCCTCGTGATTGTAAGTTCATTTTTTTCAAAACCTCCTGACAAAAGACAAAATAACTATTCATTTGCATGTCCACATTTTGTGCCCATGATTCTGGTTTGATGTCTTCAAAACGAGCACCCCAATCTTTTGTTCTTGGGTAAGCATTGTTCACCAATCCATCTATTCTGCCATAATATTGAACTATTTCTTCTACTGCATTGCTTATATCTTCTGCATTGGTAATATCTACTTGATAATTGCCAAGTGCTAAATCAGTTGAAACATTGATATCTGCATTTATTGTAATTGCGCCTTCTTGCTTCAGTTCATTTATAAAAGCCTTACCTAATAAACCAGAGCCTCCTGTTACGATGATTACTTTGTCTTTTAATATCATTATTTAATCATTTAAAACCATTTTTAATACCTCAATTCCTGTTTGTACATCATTTTCATAAAAGGAATTATTGTTTAAGCCATCTATGAAATAACTCATTTGCTTGTCATATAAGGTTCCCATTTGTGCTGATTCATCCACTATTATTTTATTGCCAATTTCTTCTTTAAGTATATATGAAATTAGATTGCCATTTAAAATAAAATCAGGACTAACAATTTCTATTTCTCTCTTATTTTGTTTTCTGAAATAATTCAAGGTTACAGATGCTACAAAATCAGGATATATCAATTGATAATTTGCATAATCTACAGCATTAATATTTAAGTGAGAATTTTTACGCAAGGTAGATTTTACTTGCAAGGGTTTTCCAAATAGCCAATACAAATAATCTATTTCGTGGATTAAATCTAAATGCACCCCACCGCCCATCTCTTCATTTGCACTGTATGATTGTCTATAATCAGTATCTGCTCTCCAATTGGGTAAATAAGAGCCACAATATACATTTACCTCATCTATTTTACTTATAGTTTTGTGCATCATGTCTTTTAAATAACTAATAACAGGATGAAAACGAAGTACACAAGCTACATAAGTAGGTGTCTGATTATTATTTACCTTTTCAATGATTTCATCTACTTGTAATAACTGATGAAGTAATGGTTTTTCAATGAATAAAGGTTTCTTAAATTCTAAAGCTTTTAAAATGGTATCTCCATGTAAATTTGTTGGATTGGAAATTAATATAAAATCAACTTCTGATGCCTTTTCCCAATTAAATACATTAATTACATTCTCATCGTTTTCTGAATTATTTGAGGATCTTAATGCATAAATAATTGCATTGGGTTCAATTTTCTTAATAGCAATGATATGTTTTTTGGCAATAGAGCCTAATCCTACTAAAAAAATCTTCATGGTTGTATTAAATCAAAATCCAATTGATTATTGCTAATCAACCATTCCATAAACAAAAAATCTAAAGGTTCATCTAAATCAAAACATTGATGTTCAATTAATTTGATAACTGACTTAGGAGTAATAGCAGTAGTGAAATGGTCTGTAAAAAACTGTTTCTTGTAAACATAAAAAGACGCATTCATGTCATAAACCTTAGGTGCAGATTGCCTAGTTAAAAAACCACTATTAGGTTTAGATAGACCATAGAATCCATCTTCTTTTTCTTCCACCATATTAAAATAAGGGTTTCTGTGTGCTTTTGAAACCGAAAATAAATTAATAGCTTCCGAATTGTTTTCTATAAGATTTAATGCAGTTATTACATCTTCTAATGTTCTTAGAGGTGCTGTAATATCTAAATCTATAACATAATTAAACTCGCATTGGTATTTCTGCTCTGATTCTGTTAAAAGATCTTTTAAAACTCCAATTTTTCCTGCCGTGTCAGTTGCCAAATGTTCAGGTCTTAAATAGGAAGAATTTAAGCCGTATAAAGCAGCTATCTCTTTAATTTCAAGACTATCAGTGGATAATTCAACAATGACATGACCATTGATTTTTTGGGAAAGTGCTTGCGCAAATGCAATACTGTATGCAATTAATGGCTTGCCATTTATTAATTTAATATTCTTCCCAGGTATTCCTTTTGATCCACCTCTGGCACACAAAGTAATTAAATAATTTTTCAAAATTTTATGTGCTTAATGTCTTCTTGCGCTTTTTGATATTCCTCGTGTTTTCCAATATCCAACCAATAACCTCTGTGAGGATAGGAAACTACTTTTTTGCCTTGACTTATTAATCGTTCCATTAAGTCTGTTGTATTAAAAAACTGATTAGCAGGTATCATCTCTAATACTTCTTTTTTCATTAAATAAATGCCACCATTGGAAAAGTAAGTATAAGTAGGTTTCTCTTTAAAATTTATTACTTCCTCATTTTTAGTTTCTAAAACAGCATAAGGTATGGTAACATTATAAGGTATAGTAACTACTGAAAAATCTGCATTAGAATTTATGAAATGTAAATAAAAATCCTCATAATCGATGTTAGTTAACAAATCGGAATTCGTTAACAATACTGTGTCGTGTTTTAAACCAACCGCTTGTTTGGCTGCCCCTACAGTTCCTAAGGGTTCTATTTCTTCTATATAATGAATATGAACACCTTGTTCTTCACCATTTTTAAAATACTCTTTTACTTGGCTCCCTAAATACTTTAATGTAATCCAAAAATCATCTACACCATAGCTGATAAGCCTGTTTAAATTATGTTCGATAATTGGTTTATCTCCTACTTTTAATAAAGGTTTTGGTATGGTATCAGTTAGTGGTTTAAGCCTTTCTCCCCTGCCTCCCGCCATCACTATAGCGTCTACAGGTAAATAGGATTTAATTAATCTGAAATTGATAACATTAACTATTATTTTTTGCTCATCAATAACTGGAATAATTTTAAAATTATTTTTTCTGTATTCAATGATATCCGAAAGATTATACTCATTTTTTATAATACACTTGGGATTATCTTGAATAAAATCCGTTACTTTTTGTTCAATAGAATTTCCTTTAATGAGCCCCCTTCTTACATCTCCATCCGTTAATGAACCCAATAAAACAGTATTATCCTTTACCACAAATAAAATTGCATCTGCTCCCAACTGATCTAACATTGGCAAAGCATCAATTACTTTTGCATTTTCAGATATTAAATGTTTGGAAAATGGATGTTTAATATTCATTTGAAATTAATTCTTTAACTATGATTTTTGCAGCACCTCCTTTAAAGTATATACTATTCTCGGTATATGACTTACCAAAATATTGGTTCACATTCTCGATGATTTCCTTACTATTAAATGAAGTATGAATCACATTTTCTCCCGCTATTCTTCCTTTTTGTCTGTCCCCTATATTCAATACATATTTTTGAAAACTTGCTCCTTCAGTTATACCACTCGAAGTATTACCGAGCATCAACCCTACATGTTTCATTGCCGTGAAATAAGATTCTGTACCAAAGTTTTCTATTAAATGAACTTGAGTAGGATATTTCTCTTTTAATCCTTGAAACATTTTTCTATACAAATTACCGTTAGTGTCTGCATTCGGCATTGTTACTATTAATTGGTATTGATTTGCCAATTGCAGTAAAGCCGATTCAGATTCATTTGCAAATGTAATATTGTCATCAAAAGCAACCGTTTCGGGATGTATGGTAATTAATAGACTTGGCTTAGTTAAATCTATTTGCCATTTTTGATAAAATTCATCTGGACTAAGTAAAGGTATTTGCGACAAGTTATCTAATCCTAAAGCTCCTATCACAAAACACCTTGCTTGTTCACCTACTATTTCATTTACTCTTTCCTTAAAAACAGGTAATGAAACAAAATGCAACGAAGAAGAAAGTGTAATAAAATGCCTGTATATATTGTCAATAGCTCCCAGCGTTGTTTCTCCTCCATGGATGTGAGCAAATGGCAATACGAATGGAATACCTGCTGCCACTGCAGCTGCCATTTCAAACCGATCGCCTAATACAAGTATCCAATCATAATTTTTACCCTTTTTAGCCCAAAACTTTGAAAATTGTTCAACTGTCTTTGCATAACATAATGCTATATCTTCAGGACCATCATGCTCAAAAGGAACTTCAACTTGGTGCAGTACACTAAAACCATCTTTCAATATTTGATTAATAGTGTATCCATGCTTTACTGAAAGGTGTGTACCAAAAGCTAATATTTCAAAGTCTATTTCATCTGTTAATCTTAACTCTTTCAACAAAGGAAGGTAAACACCATAATCGGCTCTAGAACTGCTTAAAACAAGAATTTTTTTCAATTTAAATCCTCCCACATTAACTTAGATTCTTCAGCTAAATCTTGTTTTAATTCCTTTCCAATTACTTTTTCAATCTCCATTGGTGAGATACCATCACCTGGCCTTTTCATGATTAAATCATTGCTGTTCAGGCGTTTTCCCGCTTTTAAATCCTGTTTTATATGGATTGATTTACGTGCAATTTTAATATTGGGTTTTTCACTCTCACTTGCCTCTTTTACGCCACTTCCAGATATTGCTTCTTCGATATTTCTGATAGCCTTAACCATTGCTTTAAGTTCACTAGGTTCCAAAGAAGCCACATGGTCTGGTCCTGGCAAGGTTCTATCCAACGTAAAATGTTTTTCTATAACCTGAGCACCTAAAGCTACAGCAGCGATGGGCACTTCAATACCCAAAGTATGATCGCTGTATCCTACTTTTACTCCCAACTCTTTAGCAATATGTTGCATTGCTAATAAATTGACATCATGCATGGGAGTAGGATATTCCGTATTGCAGTGTAAAACAGTAATTCTATTTAAAGCAATTCCTTGTTCTTGAATAACTGCAATGGCTTGTTTTATCTCAGATATATTTGCCATTCCAGTAGATAAAATAATATCTTTCCCTTTTTTTGCGATATGCTGCAAATAGGGTTTATTGGTGATTTCACCCGATGGAATTTTATAAAAAGGCGGATTCAATGAATCTAAAAAGTCAATGCTTGGTAAATCAAATCCTGTTGATAGAAATTGAATATTAAATTCTTCACATTTTTGCTTTAAAAAAACAAAATCATCAAAACTCAATTCAAGTTTTTTCACCATGTCAAATTGTGATTCTGTTTGTCCAGTATTATTTATTTGATAATCTGCTTTTGAGGCTTTTTTAGATATATTTAGCTCAGTTATAAAAGTTTGAAATTTTACAATATCTACTCCTGCATCTGCTGCCCTTTCAATCAATTCAACAGCTTTACTGATATCACCATTATGGTTAACACCAGCTTCTGCTATAATCAAAACTTTATTACTCATTTTAATAATGGTTTAGCTGGAATTCCAACCATAGTTTGATGATCCAATATGGATTTATTTACCATACTTGATGCACCAATTTTATTATAACTTCCTATTGATACGCCTTGCAATATTGCACAATTTGTGCCCAACAAATTCGAATCTCCAATTGTTACATTTCCGCTAATATTACTCCCTGGATTAATTACATTGTAATTTCCAATTTGTGTGTCATGCCCTATAGTTGTGTTTAAATTAATGATATTGAAATCGCCAATCACAATATCTACAGTAAGAATACAATTAGGTGTAATAATATTTCCAAATCCAATCTTTAAATTACTGTAATCTGCCAAAATACCTGGATATATTAAATTGGGGAAATTATACTCTTTAAATTTTAGATGAATCTTATTGATTAATTCTGGATTGCCAATTCCATTGAATAAAACAACTTCATCATTAGGCTGTATTGTTTCCAAAAATAATGATTCTTCAATCAATAAACCAGATTTTAATGCTATATTATTATCAATAAATCCTCCAAATTTATACTCACTTCCCAATGTTTTTTGAGTATAAAAAAAGACTTCTTTAGCAAATCCACCTGAACCTATAATATAATAACTTATTGACATTATACCCTTACACTACTAGAAATATTTACTAATCTGTCTGCTAAAAATATTGTATTTTTCAAATCACCACAAATTGCGTTTTTATACATCGGCAACAAATGAGTTGGTGTCCATGTAGGCCTTGTCATTACTCCATTATCATTGGTTTCTGTTAAAAACAAATTCCTTTGTTCCAAATCCATCAACTGAATGGTGTGTAACCAATAATTAGATTTTGAATGGATGGGTTCAGATTTGTATATAATATCTTCTGTTTTTTCAAAAAAGTTGTTATAAATCAATGCCAATTCTCTTTTGTTTTCAATAAATACATTCAACTGCTCCAACTGAGCGCAAGCCAATGCTGCATTGATGTTTGGCATTCTATAGTTGTAACCCACCATATCGTGGTTGAATTCCCACTTGTGCGGTAACTTTGCTTGTGTACTTAAATGTTTAGCCATTTTTGCAAATGTCTCATCATTTGTTATTATAGCGCCTCCGCCTCCACAAGTAATAGTTTTGTTACCATTAAAACTAAAAACACCCGCTAATCCAAATGTGCCCGTATGTTTGTTTTTATATTGACTACCAATAGATTCTGCTGCGTCTTCAATTAATGGAATTTGATAGGTTTCGCAAATGGTTTGTATCTCATCAACCACACAAGGATGCCCAAAAGTGTGCATAGGCACTACTGCTGATATTTTCTTTTGTGATTCAATATGAATACACTCTTTTCTACCAGTTTCTTTATTAATTTTTAGCTCCGTTTCGCTCAATAGCCAATTTTGTAAAGCAATAGGACACAAGCCCATTGTTTGCAAATCAACATCAATAAAAACTGGTTCTGCTCCCAGATAATTGATGGCATTGGTCGTTGCTATAAAAGACAATGACTGTGTAATAACCAAATCATTGTTTTGAACTCCTGCACATTTTAATGCCAAATGTAAAGCTGATGTACCATTGACAATAGCTACAGCATATTTTGCTCCAGTTATTGAGGCTATTTCATGTTCAAATTTATTGACAAATTCACCAACTGATGATACAAAAGTACTTTCTATAGTCTCTACAACATACTTTTTCTCGTTGCCTACAAACTTTGGCTCATGCAAAGAGATGAAACCTTTATTTGGATAAAGAGCTTTTATAAATTCGATTGTAGACTTAAAATTCAAAATCTTTAAATATTATAAATATTTGACTTGTATTTACTCAAGTTAGAATCATTTTTAAACCAATCAATTGTTTCTTTTAAACCTTGTTCTAAGGTGAATTCTTGTTTCCAATTGGTCGTATTCTTTAATTTTTCATTGGAGCCAAACAATCGAAATACCTCACTTTTTTCAGGTCTCAGCCTTATTTCGTCACTAATGATTTTAGCACTCGGGTTTATGTGTTTAATAATAGATTGCGCCAAGTCTCCTACGCTTATTTCAGACTGAGTAGCAATATTTACCTCGTGACCAATTAATTGATTGCTCAAAGCTATTTCTACAAAACCATTGACAGTGTCTTTCACATACAACAAATCTCTAGTTGGGGTAATATCTCCTAATTTTATTTCTTCTTTACCGTTCAATAATTGAGTAATGATGGTTGGTATAACAGCTCTTGCAGATTGTCTTGGGCCAAAAGTATTAAAAGGCCTAACGATAGTTAAAGGCAAATCAAAACTTCTATAAAAGGAATCAGCAATACAATCAGCACCTATTTTTGAAGCAGAATAAGGTGATTGTGGTTGTTTAGGATGTAATTCGGTTATAGGCACAAATTGTGCAGTACCATAAACTTCTGATGTAGAAGTAACTAAAACTCTTTCTGTTCCCAAATCCCTTGCCGCTTGGATTACATTCAAGGTTCCTTTTACATTGGTATCAATGTAAGCATCGGGCGAATGGTAACTAAATGGAATGGCTATCAAAGCAGCCAAATGAAAAACGATATCAATATCTTTCATGGCAGTTCTAACACCATTAGGATCTCTGATATCACCTGAAAAAATTTCAATTTTAGAAAGTTGTTCTTCTGATAATGTATCTAACCAACCCCAAGAATTAAAAGAATTATAATAAACAAAAGCCCTTACTTGGCAGCCTTCTTTCAATAATCTTTCTACCAAATGGCTACCAATAAAGCCATCTGCGCCTGTTACTAATATTTTTTTATTTGATAAATTCATTATTACCCTCTAAATATTATATTAACCCTGTTTCTCATTTTGAAATGTTCAAGTATAATCAACTCAAAAAATAAACCCCCTAAACTGTAAACTCTCCCCTACACCGTATCCATAAAACTTTTCTCCACCTTGTGGAAGGTAACGATACCCACAAACAGCAATACAACCATATACGAAAAGCTGATGGCTAAGTTTTGCACACTAAAGACCCCTTCTCCTAAGAATCCGTATTTAATGGCTTCGATAATAGAGCTCATGGGATTGACCATATTGAGGATAAAGCGCATTTTCTCGCTAAGGATACTGAAAGGATAAATAATAGGCGAAGCATACATCAGCAATTGCACCCCGAAACCTACCAGGAAGGTAAAGTCGCGGTACTTGGTGGTGAGGGAACTGATAAGGATACCAAATCCAAGTCCCAAGCCCGCCATCATAAGGATGTACACGGGCAATAATGCTACGGTCCAATTAGGGTTGATGTCGCCTTGGTACCAGTAATAGAAAAACACTCCCAAAAAGAGTAAAAACTGTATCCCGAATTTTATCAGGTTGGAGATTACAACCGAGAGCGGCGTGATGAGCCGTGGGAAATATACTTTGCCAAACATCCCGGCATTGCTCACAAAGGTGTTGCTCGTGGCAGTGAGACAGGAGGCGAAGTAGTTCCAAAAGGTAAGTCCACTGAGGTAGAAAATAAGGGGCGGTATGCCATCCGTAGATATCTTGGCGAAGTTGCCGAAGATAAAGGTAAAGGTAATAGTAGTAAGTATGGGTTGAATAAAGAACCAGATGGGTCCTAAAACGGTTTGTTTGTAAACAGCTACGAAATCCCTGCGCACAAATAGCATCAGCAGGTCGCGGTAGTTCCATATCGCTTTGAAGTCGATATCGTACCATTTGTTTTGGGGTTTTATTTCGGTGTACATGAGGGGGGTTACGGTTTAGATGGGCCGTGGGCCCGTTTAGATGGCCTGCGGCCCGTTTACGGTTTAGGGAGGCCTTTGGCCTGTTTACGGTTTACAGTTTAGTTGGCCTACGGCCGTTTACGGTTTAGGGTTTATCCTGACATTTATCGCCAGGAACATTTATCGCCAGGGGTTTAGAGGGTGGGGCGCCCTTCACCCTATTGTCACCCTGAGTGCTGAACGCATAGCGTTCAGTGTATCGAAGGGCGGCGATAGGGGGAAGGGGAGTACTGTTTTGTTTATGTTACCCCATTGTCGTCTTTCGATACAATCCGCCTGAGGAGGATCATTCAGGATGACAATAGGGGTTGTGTCTTAAAAAACTTGTGGAGATAACACCAACAAGGGCGAAAATATCAAAGTGTTAATTGTTTCATTAAGTACTTAATATCCAAATCAATTTTAGAAAACGCAAACCACTTTTTTCCTAAATCTTTAAGTGAAGCACCTATATGATAGAGTTCCTTTTCATCTATTATTAAAAACCTGTCATGAGATTTATTAAAAGTTTTAACCTCTACTTTTTCATATTGAGCATTGAACTTATCAATATCCAACAGCAATTGTTTGGAAATATTTTGTGAGAAAATTTTTACACTAACTCCTTTTCTTCTTTTTGCAAAAAGAGTTAAAACCGAATCATCAATATAGTTGTCTATAAGTATGATTGAGACTTGTGCATCTCTAATTATTTCAGAAACTAAATGGTAGGCATCAAAAATTTGTCCATTATAAAATATTCCTTCTTTTGGAGGCAAAGCTGTTTGTATAATTTGTTCAAGTTGTTGCCCTTGATGCCAAACCTGTTTTTAAACCTGCTCCAATCTTTGGTGAATAGAATAACCTTTCAATAAATAGTCTTTTATTACTTTGTTTGCCCAAATTCTAAACTGTGTACCCCTTTGAGATTTAACTCTATATCCAACAGAAATAATAACATCAAGGTTGTAGTAAGTAACTTTGTATTTTTTACCATCAGAAGCAGTTGTCAAGGAATACTTGACAACTGAATTTTTAGCCAACTCCTTCTCCCTGAAAATATTATTTATATGCAAACTTATGTTTTGCTTTGTAGAGTCAAATAATTCAACCATTTACGGGGACGTTTACAGTTTAGATGGGCCTTTGGCCCGTTTACAGTTTACGGTTTAGTTGGCCTTCGGCCGTTTACAGTTTAGGGGTGGAGACGATTCTCCGTAAACTGTAAACCGTAAACCGTAAACTGTAAACGTCCCAATAAACCGTAAACCGTAAACTGTAAACTTCCCCAGAAACCGTAAACCGTAAACTCCCCGTAAACTTCACTACTAAAAATACGTTTCTACTGCAAATGCATATTGTGATATGAAAATTTGTTTTATGGCGCTGATATTATTTTGTTCGTAGAACAGTAACATCGCTTGTTTGTAATAGATAGGATCTACGGTTCGGAAGGAGAGCGGACAGTGCTTGTAGTGAAGAAGCAAAGCGTTGCTTACTATGCGTGCGGTTCGTTTATTGCCATCCTCGAATGCTTGGATATACGACAAAAAAACGAGGGTAATCAGGGCTTTTTCAAAAACGTTTTCTTTGTTATTTACCACTACACACAGTTGTTGTAAGGCTTCTAACAGTTGGTGTTCATTGTCTAAGGGTTTATAGTTTGTGCCGGTTATCCCTACCCTGGATTTTCGGATATTTTTCCCAATTCCCATTTCATGCACAAGCAAACTGTGAATTTGGCTGATATTACTTACCGAGAGGGGGTCAACAAAGTCAGGGTGTTGGATAATAAAATCTAAAGCTTCTTTGTGGTTGAGCAACATCACTGCTTCCTCTTTGGTTTTGCCTGAAGCCGTTTGTTTCTCTTTTAGCAGTAATTCTGTTTCTAACAGACTATAGGTGTTACCTTCAATTTGTGAAGATTTCCAACTGAGGTCAATGGCCAATCTTTCCAGTTCTTTAGCCAGGGCGGTGGTTGAAAGTTGGGCACATTTTTGCAGGTAGGTTGTTTGTAACTCTTGAAGGTATTGTAATTCACTCTTTGTAAACAGCGTTTGCGTTGGAAGGGTTTCTAAAAGCAGGTCAAAATTATATTGTGTTTTACTATGACGTGCATCTATTTCATTTGCAAAATAGGCTTGTATATTTATTGGTTTGAGGAGTGTAAACAGCGGCGAAACAGTGTAGCGAGTGGCTTTGCCTTTGCCAGATCGGGTTATTAACTTCTCTGTTTCTAATTTTTCGAGGGCTCGTTTTAGTGTAGCTAAACTCATGTGAGCCGACACTGCTTCATACAGCTGGGTGGACGACAATCCTGAGGACTGTTGTAGAAGGTTCAAAATAAGCTCTTCGCGCTTTTCCATGCTGTTTAAGATGATTTTTTACCTTCTATTCGGCTCATGTTGCTGGGTTATTCGGCTCATTTGTATCGTTTTTTGAGCGGAAAAACAGGGGGGGGGTGAGCGGGGGAGTTTAGTTGGGCCTTTGGCCAGTTTAGATGGGCCTTTGGCCAGTTTACGGTTTACGGTTTAGATGGCCTTTGGCCAGTTTACAGTTTAGTTGGCCTTCAGCCGTTTACAGTTTAGGGGTGGAGACGATTCTCCGTAAACTGTAAACCGTAAACCGTAAACTTCCCCATAAACTGTAAACTTCCCCAGAAACTGTAAACTGTAAACTGTAAACCGTAAACTTCCCCGTAAACTTCCCTCAACTATTTACTTCTTTTTAATTGAGAATTGTAAAGCGCGTTTATTTTATGCAGAAGAGCATCTATTTTAAGTCTGTAGTCATTAAGTTCTTCTTCCTGAATATATAGTAAATCGTTGGCAATAATAAGTTGATTTAATACTTCGATTAGGCTTGAGTATGCTATTTCCGAAAAACGTGCTTGGTCTTTTGGACTTTTTCTGCTTGAACCTTCCGCAATATTTGAAGAGACAGAAATGGCAGCCCTTCTAAGTTGTGAAGTAAGAGCATATAATTCTTCTTTGGGCAAAAAAGAAGTGGTTTTATAAATTTCGAGTACTAATTTTCTGGACAATTGCCATACCTCTAGTTTTTCAAAAGAAAATGTTTTCATATTTGAAAAGGGGAGATTAGTTGGCCTGCGGCCAGTTTACTGGGGAGTTTACGGTTTAGAGGGGCCTGCGGCCCGTTTACGGTTTACAGTTTAGTTGGCCTTCGGCCGTTTACAGTTTATGCGAAGGAAATTCTCTGTAAACCGTAAACCGTAAACTGTAAACTTCCCCGTAAACTGTAAACCGTAAACTCTTCTCAACCGTAAACTTCCCCGTAAACCTATTTTAGGACGAGACCAAGGACTACAGTCTCCCATCCACTATATTTCTATCCAAAAATGCTTTGGTATCGAAGAGCACACCATCTGTTACTTTGAGTGAATTGAAGTCGATTTCTAAAAACTCGTTGTGAGAAACCGCCAATATTACTGCATCGTAAGGTTTATTGTCAAGCGAAGGAGTGAGGGTTAATTTATATTCATGTTTTACTTCTTCTGGGTCGGCCCATGGGTCGTGTATATCTACTTGTAGGCCAAATTGTTGCAACTCGTTATAAATATCGGTAACCTTTGTATTGCGAATATCGGGGCAATTTTCCTTAAAAGTAACTCCAAGTATTAGTGCCTTTGCACCTTTCACTTTGTGGCCTTTGGCTATAAGCAATTTCACCACTTTATTGGCAACAAACATTCCCATATTGTCGTTTACTCTTCTTCCCGATAGGATAACTTGGGGGTGGTAGCCTAAAGATTCGGCCTTGTGCGCAAGATAGTAGGGGTCAACGCCAATGCAATGTCCGCCTACTAGGCCTGGTTTATACTTTAGGAAATTCCATTTGGTTCCCGCGGCTTCAATCACATCGGAGGTATCTATGCCAATACGGTCAAAAATCAGCGCAAGTTCATTTACAAAGCTAATGTTTACATCTCGTTGTGCATTTTCTATAGCCTTGGAAGCCTCTGCTACCTTCATATTGGGTGCTAGGTGGGTTCCTGCAGTGATGATAGATTTGTATAAATTATCTACTTCAATCGCTATTTCGGGAGTGGATCCCGAGGTTACTTTTTTGATTTTTGTAAGGGTGTTTACCTTGTCGCCTGGGTTAATTCTTTCTGGGGAATAGCCACAGAAAAAATCTTGGTTAAAAACCAAACCTGAGGTTTTTTCTAAAACAGGCACACACTCCTCTTCTGTACAGCCGGGGTAAACAGTAGATTCGTAGATCACGATGTCTCCCTTTTTTAAGATTCTACCCAACATTTCAGAAGCTTTTTTAAGCGGCTTAAGGTCTGGGGCTTTAAAATCGTCTATTGGAGTTGGAACCGTTACGATAAACACATTGTAAAGTTTCAGATCGGCCTCTACAGAAGAAAAATTAAGTCCTATAGCTTCTGCCATGGCAGAAGTAGCGCCATTAGTAGCGGATTCCATCGCTCTTTTTAATTCTTCTGGTTCTGCTTCTAGGGTTCTATCTATCCCCTTTTTCAGTTCCTCTATGCGCTGGGTATTTATGTCGTATCCTAGCACAGGGTATTTTTTGGAAAACTCTAAGGCTAATGGTAAACCAACGTAGCCAAGTCCTATTACTGCTATTTTTTTCATCTTTATTTTTACTTGATCAATTGTTTCTTTTTCCTTGGAGAATATCTGCTTCGGTTTCTCAGATGGTTGGTGAAAAACACCAAACTTAGGTTAACGCTATTCTAGCTTTCCTTTCGGATGGTTGGTGACAAACACCAACCATGGGTAAAAATC
>DIUJ01000011.1:20433-36202 GCA_002422315.1 Bacteroidetes bacterium UBA6161 | reverse complement strand
CCGCATAACTACCTGCTGAACCGTATTCCCCTCTAATTTGGGTAGCTGTATTCGTGCAATTGTTGATGTACAAATCCAATCCTTGACCCACAAACCCTCCTACATTACCCCCACTACTCGCTCTTATATTGCCTGAATTAGTACAATTTTTTATCAATCCTCTTCCTATGTTTCCAAATAATCCGCCCGCCATTCCTGCCTGTGCAGAAATTACTCCCGAATTACTACAATTGATAATTTCAGGTCTTGAAGAAGTAGCGGTGAATGACATCCACCCAATTAAGCCACCTGCATAATTGGAAGCAGAAGAACTTCCAGAATCTATCACATTCCCTGAATTATGACAATTTGTAAAACTAATGGCAGCAGAAGTCCAACCAATAAATCCTCCAGCATATTGATATGTTGACACATTCGCTTGGTTTGTTCCATTAGATATTATGACGGGACTTGTATGAACGTAATGTCCGACCCATCCTCCTGCGTAATTTCTGAGAGAAGAAAAAGGCGTTGAAACAGATCCAGAAACATGACAATTGTCTATTGAACTATTGATGCTAGAACCGGCAATTGCTCCTACATAGCCATAAGCATTTATATTAACACTTACCATTCTAATTTCTGTTAATGTCGCATCCTCTATTACACCAAAAAGACCTTGATATCTATCAGCAGTACTTGCTGCCCTATTTATCCTCAACCCGGTTATATCAAACCCATTTCCATCATAACTCCCTGTAAACTTAGTGGTAGTATTACCAATCGGCATCCACCCTGTATTGCTATTCCAAGTGGAAGTTGCTGAGGCATTTATATCTGCTGTTTGAATATAGTGTTTGTTCCATTCTGTTGTGTTGGCATAAATCCAATACAAATTATCTAAATTCGCTATTTCATACGGATTTGATGTGCTTCCATTACCTGCACTTGGTGCCGTTGCAGTTTGAGCATTTAGTTGGGATATAAACAGACCCATGCATACTATTGTGATATTAAATTTAAAAAAAATGAACTTAATACCATCCCCGATGTATTTAAATAATTGTGTTATCATAAATTGTAGGGCTGTGCGTTCCCTATTTATTCTGAACCTGCAAATCTAATTATTAAAATCAATCTTACAAATTTTTATATGTTTTTATTATAAAACCCGACGAACAGCAGCTACTTTTGCACTAAAAACTTAATTCTTTCAACCATATTCCCAGAAACCACCTCAATTAAATAAATACCATTTGCAAGATTTTGTATATTAAAGATTTGAGAAACCTCCCCCTTGTATAATAGTTTGCCATTTATATCATAAATACTTATAAATAAGGGCTCTAATAAAACAGGCTCTATAAAAAGTGCTCCATTTGAAGGATTTGGACATATAGAAACTAAGTTCTTTTTTATCAATTCTTTATACAATTGAACTAGGCGCACACTACTATAGTTTTGCTTACCATCCTTATCAATTTGCAAGAGTCTATAAAAAGTTAAATCATAGGGGTTATCCTCTATAAAACCATACTCTCTTTTTGCGTAACTTGTCCCAGATCCTTCTACTCTACCTATTGTTTTCCAAATATGTCCATCTACACTTTTTTGTACTTTAAAATGACTATTGTCCATTCCTGAAGTAGTAGTCCATTGTAATACTGCTGTTTGGGATTCTGCTTTAGCAAAAAAATCAACAAGCGTAGAAGGTAATAACGTACTGGATTCCACAATAGCGAAAGGAGAAAAGTTTCAATATATCCGGCATGCAACATAGTTTTAGTAGTAACACCAGACACGCTACCAGATGTACCAGAGGCAAATTCCCAAGCAGGTGTGGAGGAATTGAAATGGTTCAACCTGAAACTACTGATGCTATTTTGCTCTTGGCTACTTTCCCACTGGAATACCAGATCTATGGTAGGAGAAGAATTTGCATTGGTTTTATCAATATCCCAAGTCAAATTCACGTGGGGTTCTGTAACCTGAGTTCCGCTAGTGCCTTGTGCCAAAACTTAGTCACGCACCTTCACTCCAAACGCATTCCCTGCACCATTGTTATTAGAGGATTATAACTCGAAATAATTATCTCCGCCGTTATTTGTTAGCTTATTTTTTCGTATAATATTATTATTGTTTCCATTTGAAATAGATGTTGTTCCAAAATTAAACATTGCTTTAGTTCCAAAACCTCTCAAGCAATATTCTATAATATTATTAGATGCACCATTTATAAACTCAAATATGTTGGCATTTGCAGAAGTAGAAGTATTTACAATCTCCAAGTCCACGCTTGTGCCAGTTCGATTAACTCTTCCATCAAATGTAACATTGTCTGCACCATTCAGCCTAATTAATGTAGCAGAGGTACTATTTATTGTAATTCTTAACCCAGATTGGGTAGGATAAATATCTACCGCACTATAATTCGCACTTCCAGTTCCGCTAGCAATTAATTCCGCAGTAGCAGTTTCCGTAGTATTCACTGTAATTTCTATTGTAATCACCTCTTGATGCGTTCCTGCGTTAATGGCATCAAAAGCGCCTTTAAGGGTGGTAAAAGTCCCTGTAGTTGTTCCTCCGGTGGATGTTAAATCTACCTGTGCAGTAGATTTTAAGGAAATAAAGAGTAAAATAAAGACTACTATTTTAGAAAAGTTAGTCAAAGTTTGTCCAGCCCATTTGGGTCTTAAATAATTGTGTGTGTTCATACTTATAAATTTTGGTTTGTGCAGTTACAATATTGCACCTAAAACTAAAAACACACAGTTCCAATTCCTTAATTTCAATTTCCTTTTTATAAATATAAAATCCCATTTCATTAATTTAGATTTTGGAATTTCTTTATTTTGTGCAGTATAAACTAGTTTTACAATTACTTAAACACCCTAAACTTTCTTTCTCCTTTTATATACATCTTACTTTTTGAATATTTAGCATACTTTTGTTAGCATACTTTTACAAATGAAAAAAATACACTTATTTGCCTTCTTATATCTTTTAAATTTCAGTTCTGCTTGGGCACAAAACCTGTTTTCGGAAAATAAGAACCTACAAACTATTTACTCCCATATATACAATAGGCAAGCAGAATCGTTGCTCCCCTTTTTTCAAAGCAATGATTACGAGGAGAGAAAAATGGCATACCTTGGATTTGGAAGCGTTCAAGATTCTATGTTTATACGATATTTGTTTGATGAGTTAGATAAAATACAAGAGGATAGTTTGTCAAAATACCTGGTATACAGTATTGGCCAAACCAAATGCAAAGAATCTTTTTATCTTATGTTAGATAGAATAGAACGACTGCAAAATAGAGATGCTTTTCTTTTTGCCTTGGAATCTATAGGCAAAACTTCGCAATGGGATGTTTCACAACTTTTTGTAGAAATCTTAAATTCAGAAAAAAATGTAGACCACCATTTTATTCGATTTTGGGTTAGGGGTTTGTATCAAGCTAAAAGAAATAAAAACCTAAATTATACCCAAGAATATCCTAAGTTACAGAAAGTATGTGCTAAGCTTTTAAAACAAAATAAAGGAGTTGAAGAGGAAACAAAGGAACTTGTTCAAAAAATATTTGCAGACAAACCAAAGCCAATTGTTACAAACAAAACATTGGTTGACAATACCAAAGCACTCGAAGACTCTCTTGCTTTTTACAATAGCCCGTACGCCCAAGTTCAGTATTTACAAAAAACAAAACTAAGTAGCGGCGTATGTCTTTTTATACTTTCCTCCAATATGTCTTCTTTAGTAAAATACAACGCTCTTGAACAATACTTTACCCATCATGCTACACTTTTTGTAGATGATTCTATCTTACATATTGCTTTGCAGAGTAAAGATATTGCATTAATTTCTAGAACATGTGAGTTTATACAAGACAGAATAGCAAACAAAAAAAGCGTCTCTTTTGTAGGGGTAGATAAACTTACAGAGATTCAAAACAGTCTTAGCCTTCCCCAAGATTTAGAGACTTGGATAGATTTGCAAAAAACCATTTTAAGTATACAGGGCAAATCCTACCAGTACTCTTCCTACTTTAATACTGGATATACAAACCCAATAGACTGGGCTTTTGCTGAAAAAATTCCTAGCAACCAAAAAGTAAGAATTTCGACAACCAAGGGGGATATAGAAATAGTTCTTTTAGTTGAAGAAACTCCTGCTTCTGTAACCAATTTCTTAAAACTTGTAGACTCTGGCTATTACAACAAGAAGTTTTTTCATAGAGTGGTTCCTAATTTTGTCATTCAAGGTGGCTGCCCGAGAGGCGATGGCTGGGGTTCTTTAAATTGGATTCAAAAGAGCGAATTTTCAAGTGTGCGCTCCTATAAGCCTGGCAGCGTAGGCTTAGCATCTGCAGGAAAAGATTCAGAAGGTGTTCAATTCTTTATTACACATACTTATACCACAAACCTAGATGGCAAATATACCCAATTGGGGGAAGTAGTTAAAGGAATGGAAATAGTAAACCAAATACATATTGGGGATCAAATCCTCTCCATATCAAGAATTACGGAATAAAAAAGCCCCGGACTTGCCGAGGCTTACTATATAATAATAAATTTAAATTATCTTTTTTCGATAGGAACAAATGGGCGAATATTGCTTCCTGTATAGATTTGACGAGGACGACCTATAGGTTGATTTTCGTTGGTCATTTCTTTCCATTGTGCAATCCAACCTGGCAAACGACCAAGTGCAAATAGAACTGTGAACATATCTGTTGGGAATCCCATTGCCCTATATATTATACCAGAATAAAAATCTACGTTTGGATATAATTTTCTTTCTACAAAATATGGGTCATTAAGCGCAGTTTCCTCTAGTTTTTTAGCTATTTCTAAAACAGGATCATTAATTCCTAGTTTATTTAATATATCATCACAAGCTTTTTTAATGATTTTCGCTCTTGGGTCGAAATTTTTATATACCCTATGTCCAAAGCCCATTAATCTAAATGGATCATTTTTATCTTTTGCTTTTTCAATAAACTTAGCAACATTTCCTCCATCGTTTTGTATAGCTTCCAGCATTTCTAAAACCTGTTGGTTAGCACCTCCGTGTAAAGGACCCCATAGTGCAGCAGTTCCAGCAGCTATAGTAGCATATAAATTTGCATGAGAAGAACCAACTAATCTTACAGTAGAAGCAGAACAGTTTTGTTCGTGGTCGGCATGAAGTATAAGCAATTTATTCATTGCATCTACAAATACTGGGTCTATTTCGTAGTCATCAGAAACATGCTTGAATGTCATGTTTAAGTAATTAGAAACATAATCTAATTTATTGTTTGGGTAAATTAGAGGATGACCTATTCTCTTTTTATAAATCATAGCGCATAGGGTTGGCATTTTAGCCATCAAACGCATGATTGTTCTCCACTTTTGGTCATCAGGCCTATTTGGATCTAAAGACTTTGGGTAATAAGCAGACAATGCTGAAACCATAGAAATTAACTGACCCATTGGGTGAGAACCAGTAGGAATAGATTTAAATATGTTTTGTAAATCCTCGTTTACTAAGGTATGGTGCTTAATATCCTCATCAAAAGCAGTAAGCTCTGTTTGGGTTGGCAGTTGCCCTTTTAATAAAAGGTACGAAACTTCGGTAAAAGAAGCTTTCTCCGCTAATTCTTCTATCGTGTAGCCTCTATAGTGCAATATACCTTGCTCTCCATCTAAAAAAGTAATAGAACTTTTTGTTGCTCCAGTATTCTTGTACCCTACATCTAAGGTAATGTGGCCGGTTTGTGAACGAAGATTAGAAATATCTATCGCTTTCTCTCCTTCGCTACCTTCAATAACTGGAAACTCATACTCTTTTCCGTCTAAAATAATAATTGCTTTGTTGTCTGACATATTGGTATTGTTGTGTCTATAATAAATTTACTTGCTTTTGAATTGGGTCGCTAAATTAATACTTTTTTATTTATTCGCAATTTTTTAAACCCGATTTTTTAAATTTCTTTTCGTTAATGTTTTAAAATTCGCATTTCCCTGATTCTATTGCTTTAAACATCTTATTGAAAAAATTGTTTCGACTTACATCAGTTTATTTTCCAATAACGATAAAATCAAATTACCCCTTCTAATTCCTAGTCATTATTGTCTTACCTTTGCACTTAGAATAATTTTTATATCATTGATTTACTTATATTTAAAAAATATATCCTATCACTCCCCAACCATTTATCTCATCCTTTCGTAATGCAAGTATAAAAGCATGGAAAATTTTGTGAATACATCAGCCAACAACATCATATATTCGGAAGAAAAGAATATCGATGAAAAGGCTTTTTTAGATACAATAATATCTGGCTGTATGGAGAAAAAACGAAGTGCACAGGAAGTACTTTATAAAAAATATTATGGGAAAATGATGGGACTATGTTTAAGGTACTTTAAGAATAAAGAGGATGCAAAGGATGCCATGAACATGGGTTTTTTAAAGGTCTTTAAAAATATCCATCTTTTTGATAAAGAGAAAAATTTGGATGCTTGGATATATACTATAATCCAGAGAACAGCTTTAGATTTGGTTCGAAAACAAGTAAAAATATATACCTTAGAAACCGAAGTTACCGAAAAAAGCGCATACATTGAACCTGAAATCTTACAACATCTTTATGTACAGGATTTGATGCTACTTCTTAACCAATTGCCAGATACAAGTAGATTAGTTTTTACCTTATATGCCATAGAGAATTTCAAACATCATGAAATTGCAGAAGAACTCTCCATTTCAGAAGGAACAAGCAAGTGGCATGTGAACCATGCCAGAAAAATTCTTAAAGAATTGATTTTAAACCAAAATGCAAAAAAACCATGAAAGATCCAAAGGAAATATTACAAGATGATGCATTTAAATCCTTACAAAACTGGGAGGCCGAATACGACCCCCAGGATTGGTTGGACATGGCAAATATGTTAGACCAAGAGGAAAACAAAGGCATTCCTTTTTTTCAACCCACTGAAATAAAACCAAAAAGAAAAACCAAATTAATTATACTGCTTATGACACTATTAAGTATGATGGGTATTGCAGGCTATTTTATGCTTAGCACCCCACAAATGTCCAAAAATTCATTCCCTACAAATGAAAACTTGAAGGAAACAAAAAAAGAAATAGAAGTTTCCGAAACCCACAAACCTTATGAGAACACCGAAAGGGAGTACTTTTCAACCGTAGAGGGGAATATAGAAAAACAAAATAACTTTACCCAAAACATAAAATCTTCCGCAGACCAAAAAACCTGGAACCAAAATGATATATCCAATTCGATTTCTAATAACTTAAAGGGTGAATCAGACTTAATCCTAGAAATCCCGATGGATAAAAAACCCAATGAGAATTTATTGGAGAAGCCCTTGGCTAACCATAAAAACCTCAAATCAAACAACATAAACAATGAACTAGAAACAGAATCAATACAAGAAAAAACAGAACAGGACACTGCCATAAAAGCAATTAGGCAAACCTTCCAAAAAAATATATACCGAAAAGTATGGGTGCCCGAAGAGTACGAATACATATACCAATCGGAATACTCTCCTATACAAGACTTTTGGATTGGATTACACTTTACTGGCCAAAGAGAATGGACTCAAGAACTATACAACTCCGGTGGATTTAACCTTCAATTTATGTCAGGTCATGCAAAGAGGCTAAAAACAAACAATATAGGAATTTATGGTGGACTTGACTTCGGGGTTCAATTTATGGGTAAAAGTGAAAAATCGAATGTGGAATTAAATACCACCACTTTAGATAGCGGATTCACTAGACTTAGCAATAGGGCATACGATATTTTTGCTCGATTTCATGTAGAATACACAGGCAATGTTATTGTTCCCTATTTCACAGCTTTTGCTGGACCAAGAATAAATGCAACAGGGCAACTTGTAAAATCCTATACTCCGCTTATAGACCATGAAAGAAGTTCTTATAACAATGCCTATACCTCTGCAAGTCTAAACTACGGAATTGGAGTGGGAGTAAGAGTACAACTAAACAGAACTATTTCTTTAGATGCAAGATACGAATACATGGGGGCAACCGAAGCAAAACTAATGGACTTAAATAACGCACAATTTAATGGATTAAGCTATCGCCGAAACCTAAGCGATCTTGCCCAAGAATACAACTTCTTTAAAATTGGCGTAATTTTTAATTTAAGTACTTCTCGTTACGAAAAGAAAGTTGTTAAGGAAGGCTATTACAAGGAAACAGTTTACGATAGTTTAACAATAGACTCTTCTGATGAAAATATAAGATACCTGCCTTGCAAAGATTTGCCTTGCGACCCAAAAACTTTTAAATCTAAATACAAAGTAGAAGAAATGGAAGAAACGGATAGTCAGCCGAATGGCAATGGAGGCATATACAGAGAAACAGAAACCGATACAAATACGGTTCCACACAGAAACCGAAACCGAACAGGAACTAGTTCTGGAGGAAACACATCAAGACCAGCACCTACCATTAAAGCACCGAGTCCTAAGCCTACACCCAGAGCGTAATTAGTTTATTTCTAAACCTTAAAAAAAACCCTCGCTGAAATTTCATCGGGGGTTTTATTTTTTTTAGCATAATTTTGCCATTCATAAAACAATTCTGTTCATTAATAGTTAAACAAATCAGTGAAAGCAACTGTAATAAGAAAAACCCATTTTAATTGTGCACATAGATTAAATGTGGCAGAGTGGTCGAAGGAACAAAACAAGGAATACTTCGGATTGTGCAACAATGACAATTACCATGGTCACAATTACGATTTAGAGGTTAGTGTAAAAGGGGAGATTGATCCGCTTACTGGATATGTATATGACTTGGGAAAGCTTCAAACCATTCTCAATGAAGAAGTAATCAGCAAGTTTGACCACAAGAATTTAAACTTAGACACAGAAGAATTTGCAACCCTTAATCCAAGTGCAGAAAATATAGCTTATGTAATTTGGAACAAATTGAGGGATAGAATTGCAGAACAGTTTGAAATAACAGTGAAGCTTTATGAAACAGAACGTAATATTGTAATTTTTGATGGAAAATAAAAACCTACACGACGAAATAGGAGACAACCACTTCTCCTCTAGCATAGACACCCCAATGAAAGCCAATGCTTTTGAAATATCTGATGAAGAAAAAATTTCAAAAATAGAGCATCATTTTAAAGCAATAATGGAGACTCTCGGTTTAGATTTGGAAGATGACAGTTTAAAAGGCACCCCCAAGAGAGTTGCCAAAATGTATGTGAAAGAAATGTTTTGGGGACTAAATCCCGAAGAAAAACCTGTGGCTAGCAGATTTTTAAATAAATTCCAATACAAGCAAATGTTGGTAGAAAAAGATATTTCTTTTTACACTCATTGTGAACACCATTTTGTACCCTTCTTTGGTAAAGCGCACGTTGCATACATCCCTAATGGCAAAGTTATAGGACTTAGCAAACTAAATAGAATTGTGGAATATTTTGCCAAAAGACCTCAAGTTCAAGAACGAATGACCATGCAAATTGCGGAAGAATTAAAGAAAGTTTTGGGGACCCAAAATGTAGCTGTAATTATTAATGCAAAACACTTGTGTGTAGCATCGAGAGGCATAAGAGACAATAGTAGCAATACTACAACCGCAGAATATTGTGGCGAATTTCTAAACACCACCACAAAAGAAGAATTACACAGACTTTTAAATATTTAAAATGGCAGAGTATGCTTTAATAACTGGCGCTAGTTCTGGATTAGGCAAGGAGTTTGCTTGGATACATGCACAAAATGGGCATAATTTAGTTTTGGTCGCTCGGCGTGAAAGTTTACTAAATGACTTAGCTTCTGATATTAAAACAAAATACAAGGTTGATATTTTAGTCCTTTCATTCGACCTAAGCAGACCAAACAGTCCACAAGAAATTTTCGAAAAGGTTACAAGCGCTGGAATAAATGTAAATTATTTAATCAATAACGCTGGTTTTGGAATAGGAAATTCCTTTTTAAACTCAGATTTGGAGTCTAACTCTAACATGGTAGAAGTAAATATTCAAGCGCTTATAAAACTCACTCATTTATTTGGTCAATCCATGATTAAAAATAGAACCGGGAGAGTTTTGCTTGTAGGTTCTGTGGCCTCTTTTATGCCGGGGCCTTATATGGCAACATATTTTGCAAGCAAGAATTTTGTTTTGGCCTTTGGCCAAGCATTGCAAGAAGAATGGAAAAATACTGGAGTAACTATAACTACTCTATGTCCGGGACCAACAGAAACAGATTTCTTTGAAGCTGCGGGTATGGCAAGTAGTAAGATTTCGAAATTAATGCCACTCCCTTCTGCTCAAAAAGTGGCTAATTACGGCTACAAGGCCATGATAAAAGGAAAAACAACTGCTATTTATGGTTTTGCAAATCAATTACAAGCATTTTTCAGCAGAATTACGCCTACATTTATCCTTGTAAAAGCAGTTGCCTGGATTACCCAGAAGAGTTCTTAAACCAAGCGCTTTTTAACTATGTCTGCTATGGTATCGCCAATAGCAAGAGAAGAAGTAGCAGCAGGCGAAGGCGCATTCAATACGTGAACCATCTGATCTGACTCTTTTATGTAAAAATCATCTAAGAGAGTACCATCTCTGTGGCAAGCTTGTGCCCTTACCCCTGCCCCGCCAGGCTCTAAGTCATCCTGCTGAATAGAGGGCAATAGTTTTTGTAAAGCTTTGGTAAATGCTTCTTTAGACCAACTCCTGTACATTTCACCCATCCCTGTTTGCCAATATTTTGAGGCTACTTTTATAAAGCCGGGCCAAAATAAACTTTCTGCCAACTCGGAAAAGTCAATCTCTGTTTTTTTATACCCCTCTCTTTTAAATGCTAATACGGCATTGGGACCTGCCTCAATCTCTCCATCTATTCTTCTGGTAAAATGAACTCCTAAAAAAGGAAATGCTGGATCAGGTACTGGATAGATAAGATTTTTTACCAAGTATCTTTTATCTTCCTTGATTTTGAAATATTCCCCCCTGAAAGGTATTATCCTTACTTCACAAGGAGTACCTTGTTCCATTTCCCATATTTTATCGCTATACAAACCAGCGCAATTTACCGCAATATCTGATTCAAAGGTTTTATCCTCTGTTTCGATATACAATACCGAGTTTACTTTTTTTATCCCTATAACCTTTGCATTATAATGCACCTTGCCTCCTCTTTCTTGGAATAACTTCGCCATTGTTTGGGCCACTTTTTTGTAACTTACAATCCCGGTTTGCGGAACAAATATAGCTTTGACCCCAAAAGTATAAGGCTCTATTTCCAAGATTTCTTGCTTGCCTAGTAGTTTCAAATCTGCTAGCCCATTAGCAACTCCTCGCTCTTGAATCTTCTGTAAGGCAACAATTTCTTGTTCGTTTGTAGCAACAATTAACTTGCCACACAATTCATATTCAATTTGATTCTGATTACAAAATTCCAACAAGGAATCATACCCCTTCTTACAATTTATTGCTTTCAAACTTCCTGGCTTGTAATATATACCAGAATGAATCACCCCAGAGTTATTGCCTGTTTGATGACAAGCAGGCTCATTTTCCTTTTCTATGATACTAATTTCTGCATTGGGTTCTTTTTCTTGTAGTTTAAGCCCTGTTGCAAAACCTACAATTCCCCCTCCTATAATCACTATCTTCTTTGTCATTTTTCTATCTGTTCAGTATTTTCTTTTTTCTTAAAAAATAATTTAATTGCAAGTATACCTACAATAATCCCTGCAAAGAAAGCAAAAAACAAGGCTATTGCTAATGGAATATTTAAGGACCAAAAAATTAATTTAATTTCCATAGTGTTACTGTTTTGAACAGCAAAAACAACCAAAAGAAAGAGCAATAGTAGTACTGAAAAGAGTTTCAGATTGTTGGTATTAGATTGATTCGTTTCCATGCTATTTTATTTCAAATATAGGTTTAAAAAACAACTTTCTAAGTTTTTTAGTTTTTCTCTCTAAGAAGCATCACCGTACCCGATACTTGTTCTATCTTATTTGTTGCGGGGTCTTTAAACCTTGTTAGATAATAATAAGTACCATCCGAACACGGGTTGTTTGCATCATTCTGCACCCCTCCATTCCATGGCAAGTCGGACACAGGATTAAATGCATAGATTAAGATTCCCCAACGATTGTAAATTTCGCATGTAACATCTGCATAGCCTTTAATATCTGGCTTGAAAAAATCATTTATTCCGTCTCTACCCGGTGTAAATACATTATATAAGGCCACATATTTCTCACTACAGTCTTTAAATTCTAGTAGTAGTGAATCTGTACTAAAACACCCATTTGAATCTGTTACTCTTAGAACAACCTTAGTACTTGCAGAGGTTATAAAGTTTTTTCCTTTAGAACCATTATGCCACTCATAGTCAAGGGATTCATCAGCTTTGGGAAAAACCACCCATTCTGTTCCAAGGCACAAGACCGTATCGTTTCCTAGTTCTAATTCTGGAGGAGAAAAAATAACTATTATTTTTTCTATTGTATCAATTAGGCAATCACTCGCTGGATTTTGACCGATAAGAAGAACCCTAAACTCCCCTGATTTGTCAAATTTATGGGAAACTAATGGAAAAGTTAAGCTAGAGTCTGAAGCTCCAAAAACCCATTTCAGATTGTTGTAATTGGGAGCTATTCCACTAAAATTAAAAATTTCCGAAGGATTGCAATACACTTCTTTATTTGGAAGATAATTAAAATTTAAGATATCGCTTTCAAAAGCAGAACCAACCTCTGTAGCATAACTTTCCGCAAATCCTAAACCATATAAATAACTACAAAAAGGAGTAGTAGATTGTAGTTCGTAATTTCCATTTTGAACTTGCAAACTGATCATTACTTCTGCGTTGCAAGTGGCCTGCTGTTGCACCCCTGAATATTGCAAAATAGGCACATTATTTAATGCTAAATCACTTGGATTAGAAGTCAATACAGAGATAAATGTATTGGAAACATTTACTGTTTGAGGTGTTCTAAACATTGCTTTTGTTACATATTGCCTTTGGGGAATAAGACGAAACATAGAAGGGTCTGAAATAGAATTTAAATTCCCATTGCATTCTCCACTTTTTAACAACTGATTTACAGAAATATTTTTATTCGCCTCTATACACCTAATCTGGTTGTCTCCAAAATTCAATACCAATGATTCTCTAGAATTTAGAAGCGCAACA
Organism: Bacteroidetes bacterium UBA6161; assembly: GCA_002422315.1. GTDB lineage: Bacteria > Bacteroidota > Bacteroidia > NS11-12g > UBA955 > UBA6161. The sequence continues at coordinate 23,006 of DIUJ01000011.1, read as the reverse complement.
ACCAATCCGTCTATTTTTATTTCTGTTTGATTTTCAGAAGCAACAAAGTTAAGTACATAACCTCTTTGCATGTTGTTTATAGGTACTGTTGTAAATTTTCGACCCCAAAAAGCAATTGGTACTTCTTGAATCCCCAGCATATCGCAGCCAGAGCAACCTGCATTGTAAGTTACCTGAGAACATCTGGAACCAGAATAGAGTACGAATTTTGAACACCTCCCTTTGGATCGTATAAAAGTACCAGCTAAGGAAGAAGTGTCCGAAGCTTGAATAGGATATACCTGTCCTCTATTCAAAACTATAGTAAACGGCACATTAGCAGGCTTCCCTGCCTTTGTTATAGCGCTAGGCAAAATTTCTATTTGTGTACTGTCTTCCACTGCTAGAATTAGGATTTCAGATGGAAAAGAATTTGTACCTCGGTATGTATTTACAATATATTGCCCCCCCTTAGGTATGTTCTCCAAAGGGATGGAACTAATTACCTCTGTGCTATTTGGAGCGTTGTTTAGCAACAAAACACTGATTGGGTTATTAGAAGAAATGAAAACTCCTTTATTTTGTATACTTTCACTTCCAGTAACATATACCCATGCGGGGTTTAAGGTTATAATGGTATCGTCCATTGCAGCCATAGCGAATGTAACTATACCCAATACGGGCACCTGCATTTGAACCACGCAGGCTTCTTCTGAACTTAGATGAATTTGGATACTTTGCGGAGTGAGTGAATTCTCCATAAAACTAACAAAAAACTCCTTCCCTGAATTTGTTCTAATGTTTTGAGTACTTGCACCCATATAAAAAAAAGAAAGAAACAGAAGAAAAAAAGTCTTTTTAAATATCATATACAGTGCAAATATAGCGTAAAGAGAAGACGGTAAATAAAATTGAACCCACAGAAGAGAGTTAAAAAATGGCAAACTGTTCACTTTTGTAAAAATCAGTTATCTTTAACTTGCTATTTACAATCAAAATCGTAATTTTGAATTCTAATTACTCCAGAAATGAAAATGTTGAAAAATATTGTTGAAACAAGATTATTTGGGGTTTGCAGCAACATTGCCAATCGTTTAAACCTTCCAATTCACTTAGTTAGACTATTTTTTATTTATATAAGCTTTATCACCGTTTTTTCACCCATAGTATTTTATTTAGCAATTGCCTTTTTCTTACAATTTAAGAACTACTTTTTATTTAAGAGGTATAAAATAATGGAATTGTAGAGCTATAAGTTAAAATCCACTCGCAAAAAAGTAGAAAACAACAAAAGCAATTAGAAAAAATTCCGAATTGTCATCTTATTGTAAAATCAAATATAGATTTATTATATTTGCGACCCACAAACATGACACAACACAACACTTTTTTATTACTTCATGGTGCATTGGGCTCCCATAAACAGTTTAATACCATCACCCAGTCTCTCCCATTTAAGTTTGCACCAAGCTATGACTTCCCAGGCCATGGCGAATTGTCCGGAATCTTAATTAACAATTTAGATATGGAACAACTAGCCCACCACTTGCGTTTTTTCATCGAGTCCAAAAGACTTATTGGTTGCAAAGCACTTGGGCACAGTATGGGCGGTTATGCAGCAGCTCTTACAGAAAGTTTATATCCCGGAACCTTCTCAGGAATTTGTACCATTGGCACAAAATGGTTTTGGAATAGCGAAATTGCAGAAAAGGAAGTAAGCAAATTAAGCTTACAGAACCTTATGCAATATGCGCCCGAATTTGTAGCCAGACTACAAACTTATCATGGCGATAAAAACCTTAATATTCTTTGCGATTCTGTAATTAACTTATTAAACAAAATAGCCTATCAACCACCTTTGTCTGGATTAAAGAATGTTAAATGCCCTATAATGATTGTAAGAGGAGAAAACGACCCTTTCATAACCAAAGAAGAGTCGGAATTTTACCACAATTCACATCATGACAGCAAGTATCTTGAATTGCCAAATACAAGACATGCATTTGAAGAAATTCAGATACCAGATATTGAAATGTTATTACAAAAGCTTGATAAGCTAAACTAATCTAACTTACTATATCTTTTCCCTGCTTGCCACACATCCTGCATTTGTTGGTTGATATGGTTGGCATGGTTATTCATAATCTTGGTTAATAGTTTTACTTTTAACCCCAATTTCAAGAAAGTTTAAAAACTTTGACAAAACAGGGCTAACTTGTTTGTTATAGAAAATCAAGTCAGATAGAATAGTACACCTTTGATTTACGATTCAGACTTATTGATTCTTATTTTTTATGCAGAGCAAAAATACCCTCCAAACTTTGTTTGGTGCACGCGCCAATAATCGAATATTCGGGTATACCTCTTTGCTATGGGCTACACCCATGGCTATTATATTTCGCACCTTTGGTCCATTTAGGCTTGCTCAAATATCGCCCCTGTTGAAATACTTCTTCTTTAGGTTTTTTAAGCACCAAAGGTGCGAAATCTTTAGCATAGCCTGACAGGGCTATGAAATGAATTAACCCGGCACCCTACAAGCACCAAAGGTGCGAAATAAGAAGAGTTTTTTGTATTCTTTCCCGGAAATTCTT
>DIUJ01000011.1:18833-20403 GCA_002422315.1 Bacteroidetes bacterium UBA6161 | reverse complement strand
AAAATACGCTAATGCGTATTTTGGGTTTAAACTTTCTTATGCTTGTGTAAGTAGCCACTTGTATAAATCCAAGTTTTTATCTCTTTTACATGCCAAAAGCACGGTTTTATGTGTTTTTTCGTTGTAATACTTTTGTATCTTTTGGGTTTTTAGTTTTTTGTCCAATTTAGAAAAAGTAATTGCCCAAATCATAGACTTACAATGCCATAAGTTAATGTTGTTATCGAAATCTTCTTCCAATAATTTAAAGTTTGGAAAGTAAAAATGGTATTCGTTAAAAATTTCCATGTCTATGGGAACCTTGTAGCTTCGTTTGGAATACTGAAATGTTTTGGGTTGTGTATCATCAATTTCGTCATTCAAAAAAGGCCTATCTATTTGCCCGTCTATTTCATTTCTAAATGTTAATACACCTAATTCTTTATAAATGAAATTTATAACCTCTAGGCCTTCTAAGAATTTTTGATAGTTTTCCTGGTCTAGTTTCTTTTGGTATTGATAATCTTCTATTATAGTCTGTATTTTAATTTCGAATTCTGGGTTTTTATTCAAAATCAAAGCTGCAATTTCTGCCTTTCTCGAAATCAACTCTTTGTTGTCATAGTTTTGCAATGCCCAATTGTACAGGGTATCGGAAGCAACGGGATATTTTAGAATTCTATTTAATATGGTTTGGTATTTACTAAAATTATTGCACATCCATACTTCTTCCTCCTCAGTTAAAGCAATGTGTATGAGCATAGAATTGGAATGCCATTCAGCAGATTCTCGTTGGTTTTCAATCAAATACTTATTGTTTTCAATACAGAGTTTAAATACTTTAAAAATAAGCTTTCTGATTTCTAAACTAAGTTCTATTCCTGGTTTTAGCTTTTCTTCATATTTCTTACTACTTGGAGTGGTATCGTATGCATTGTTTAAGTAGTTTTTAGTAAATAACAACAAGGAAATTCTACTTATTCTATTTTTAGTTTCCCATAAACTAATTATAAGTAGTAAAAGTTTGTGAAAAACCACCGAATTGAATTGATAATAAGCAAGGTAGTCTCTATGTTTTAAAAAATCCGGGTAGGATTCGATAAAATTATCGGAAGGGTAGGGTTTTTCTAATTTTAAAATTTCCTTCTGTATTTCCAATTTTTGGCTTTTTTTCATTCTTTTCTCTTTTTTAAACTTCCTTAATGGAAATGCTCATTTTCTTCCTGTAAATTAAAATCTCTTAGATATCGTAGGTGTACGCAATTTACAATTCAGTATTATGTATTTAGTTTTTTAAAATGAATATGTTACACAAGAAAACTAAATTATAACACTGTATTTTTCGTAAAAGGCGTATTTTCCATACAAGGAGCAAAATAAATAGAACCAGCCCCACTGTTTATAATCCTACCTTAATCTATAAAATCTAAAAGATTCAGGAAACGAAAATACACATTCAAAATTAGAATTGAGAAATCAATTTTTGAAAATTTTTTGTTTTGCTTGAAGTGTCTTTAAGTCAGAGGTCTATGGAATAAATAGGATACTTATTGATTTAACCCCATTTCAGCATTAGAAAATTCTAATGCTG
>DIUJ01000011.1:0-18714 GCA_002422315.1 Bacteroidetes bacterium UBA6161 | reverse complement strand
TCATCACCCAAAGGGCAAAATACACTAATGAGTATTTTGGGTTTAATCTGTTTTTGGAGGATTGGAAATAACTCTTATCATTCCTTTAAAAATAAATCCATGAAAAGGCAATACTGCTAACCAGTAGAGTCTGCCAAGAAGTCCAAGCGGGCGAAAGGTTGCTGTTTGGGTAAGAATGTTATTGTTGTCTATTTTAAATTCAAGCCACGCCTCCCCAGGTAATTTCATTTCAGCATAAAGCAACAGGCGTTTATCTTCTTTATCTGCAATCATTACCCTCCAAAAATCAAGGGCATCCCCAGAGTTGAGTTCAGTATTGCTTTTACGTCCTCTACGCATACCTACTCCTCCCGCAAGTTGGTCAAGGAAACCCCTGAGTTCCCATAGCCAAGTTCCATAATACCAGCCATTGTTTCCCCCAATAGACCAAATTTTAGCAATCGAAGCTTCAGGATTAATTAGTTTGCGCTTACGTATATCCTTAAAACAGCCATTTTCTGGTACTTCAATAAACTTAGAAAATCCTTGGCTAAATATGTTGCTGGTTTGTGCATCCTTCCAGCTCGACAGTACTTGGTTTTGCCCAATTTTATCAAATGCTTGTTGAATGGATGTTTCGTAGCTTATAAGTTTAATTTGAAGTATTTCTGCTAAATTATTGGGTTCGCAAATCACTTCCACCTTCATACTATTTACCAAGTTTTTTGCCAATGCAAAGGATGTAGACGTAACAAAATATAGCCAATAAGAGGAAATTTTAGGGGTCATAACAGGTACAATTAATATGGTTCTTTTAAGTCCTCTTATCTTAGCAAAACGCAAAAGCATCTCCTTGTATGTCAATATATCTGGACCGCCAATATCGTAACTTTTATTATAGGTTTCTTTTTTGCCCAAAATAGCTACTAAAAATTGGATAACATTGCGCACTGCAATAGGTTGACAACGGGTGCTTAACCATTTGGGGGTTATCATAAATGGAAGTTTTTCTACTAAATCGCGAATAATTTCAAAAGAGGCGCTACCCGAACCTACGATTATTCCTGCCTTTAGAGTGCTTAATGAGTACTGTGGGCTAATTAATAAACTCTCCACATTTTTACGAGAAGTCAAATGTTTAGATAGTTCGCTGGCATTGCTTATACCACTTAAGTAAATCACTTGTTGCACCTGGGTTTGCTCCATGCTACGTTTAAAGTTTGTAGCACAAATTTCCTCTAGGTCTCCAAAATCACCGCTGCGTGTAGACATGGAATGAATCAGGTAATAGGCATAGTCTATATCTTTAGGAATACTAGACAAGCTTTCATAATTTAAAAAGTCCACTTCAAGTACCGTTAGTTTTTGACTATCATATTTGGCATGGTTAAACCTTTTGCGGTCTCTTACACAGCATACTACTTCATTATGTTGCTCAAGTAAAACAGGAAGCAGCCTTTGAGCTATATAGCCAGTAACGCCAGTAAGTAATATTTTCATTTGGATAGATTATAAAGAACATTCGAAGGTAGGTATTATGAAGCATCTTTCTTCTCTTTTATTGAAACAGTTTTTTTGTTTGAGCATAACTTGATGCGAGAGTTTTATGGAATATTTAGGAATTTAAAGGAGAGTATTTACGTGTTTTCCGATTTTTATTTTCATGATATAAACAAGTTTTTTAGCTTGGCTTACCAAAGATAGTTTTTTGGTTTTCAATCTGTGGTGCAAAAGGTATGGTTGTAAAGATAAAATTTAGAAGAGCTGGTTTTTAACGTACGATATTCACTCCGCAAAAGTTTCTTTCACACAAAAGGTTTGCTAAACAATCAAAAGATAAGGGGTCATTTATGTCTAAACCAGCAGTCTTTTCGCTCCGTTTCGTACATTTTAAATAGGGTATTAATTGGTTCTCCGTGCCGCAAGTGGGTGTTAAATTGTGTTCTTGCCAAATAATTAAAAGCACCCATATCTCCTGTATATTCCGTTTTGTTTTCGGAATTTGCTTCTTCATGAATCATACATAGCTTTTCTATGAAATCTAGCAATATGTGTGCTTTACTGCCTATTATTCCACAGTTTAAAAGTGTTTCTTGCCCAAATCTTTTCTCATATTCAGAATAATCGCTTATATTTTTACGCAGATTTTCAGCATGAGCAAACATCCAATCATTGTGGAGTGTTTTAGGTTCATCACCGCAAAATAGCGAAGTAGGGTTTTGAATAAAAATGGGGTCTATAAATGGATTTTTAACAAGTACTACATCTGTAATGTCTGTAATAAAAAGTGCATTTATTTGTGCGATATGCTTTTGCAGAAAATCTCTGTAAATAAAATAACGGTACACGTTGGGATTGAATTGAGGATTGTAAGTTATTTTACAAAATAAGATATTCTTATGCGCATGCAGCTTGCAAGTTTCCTCCGATAAGTTATTGTGAAAAATAACACCTTGTAAATTTGCAGCAATTACAGAATCTGCCCACTCTTTTATCAGAATGTACGAATCATTTTCAAGTGTCATATTGCGGTTTACATCGTGTATGCCTGTAATGTGGCAAGCCAAAATAAGGTTTGTATTGGCCGCAAAAAAAGGCAGTTCAACTTCCATATTTAGGCACTTGCCAAATTCGCTTTTTTAATTGTTGCGCAAATACTACCGGGGATGTTTCTATGATAGATATATGTTCGTAAGTTTAGTTTTTTTACACGAAAAAGCCTCGTTGCTTGTTCAAAGAAATCTGCATCCGCAGCAAAACCAGTTTTAAAATCTAACGCTGTAAAGACTTTTTTTAGACCGAATAATGTTCCGAATAAAACAACATCATCCAAATGAATAAGCTTCGTATGGTCATCTTTGTCTGGAACATAATAATCATTTTCTGTATCTACAATTGTTTCAGTGGTTGAGCAAATTAAGTCCAATTCTTTAATTTCTTTGAGGCAGGTGCTTAAGTGATTCGGTTTGTATTCATCGTCGCTATCTAGAATGGTAATATATTCCCCCATGCTGTATAAAACTCCGCGATTTATTGATTCAGATTGCCCACGATTACTATGGCGGATATAAATCAGTTTGTCTTCATATTTTTCAGCGTATTCCAATAAAGATTCACGGTTGTTTTCCCTGCTGCCGTCGTCTATAATAATTAACTCAAAATCTTGAAGGTCTTGTTTTAAAACAGAATCAATTGCTCTCTTTGTATACTCGAAATTTGTATTGTAAACGGCCATTAATACCGATATTTTTGGTTGTTTTAACATGGGTATTTTAATGAATAACTGATTTTAAAACACATAATAATCATTTATGTTTTAGTGTTTTCTTTTTTAATTTCTTATTTTTTTCAGTAGTTCATGTCATGTAAATAAACTCTTTTATATGCCTTCTATCTCTTCACGGCTTTAGTCTTATAACATACTACCAAAGTAATTTCTTTTGTCGGTTTTTTTGCGTCTTCAGTTATTATATGTCTGATAAATTTCACCTGTTTTTTCATTGTAAATAATTACCTTTTCAAGTTTGTTGGTAATCTTAAACAATGTAGTTTCACGGGTGTGTGTATCATACCCTTTAAAGGGTTTAGGATCGGTGAATTTAAAGACAAATAAAACGCGTGAATCCCTACGGTTTTCTTTAATTTTAAGTGCCACTGAATCACTATCCAGCTTAAATTTAAACTGTTGTCTGATATTGGTAATTCCATCAGATGTATAATCACTTCTTTTTACTTTTATCCCCCTTGGGGTTTTGAAAACAAGTTGGTCGATTTGCATAAATCTTCGCTTTTTGTATGAAATACAGCTAACTATATCATTATTTAATGTAAATGCTTTTGAATGGTGTTCGTAATTTTGTTCTGGATGAGGCAGCTCAATATCTAAGTAATAGTTTGTTTGCTTTAACTCTGCTTTTTTCTTTTCTAAATCAGCAGGATTTTCTTTGTAATTATCGCTTTCATTTAACTCCTCTTTCTTATAATCCAAGTTATATTGCTCTTTTAAGTCATAATACTCAGATATATTACCTTTCAGTATCGCTCTGATTTTCCAAAATTGATCCAGATCAAGTTGATAGTGATTTGTGAGCTTATAGCCCTTCATATGGACACTACTACTTTTGATTTCTGTAATTGTTTGAGCGTTTATTGGTAACAATATCCCAAGCATTAAGGTTAATAAAATTGTTCTTTTCATGATTGCTTAATTTCTAAATTACACATACATTTTTCTCTCCACCAACAGGTATTTAAAATACACCATACTACGAAAGTACGCAATAATATAGACAACGTATGTTGTATGAAAAAACTTGTTCAATGAAAGTAGAGGTAGGATACTAGTAATCTTTGTGAGTTATGGGAAATTAAGCACTTGTTGGTCATAATCCCCTTCATTAGTTATGCACAGAATTTACCTTTTTTCATATTTGGTGCAATAGGAATGATTGCACAAACAAGGATTATTTCAGCTAGTTTTCATAAAGCGCTGCACACTCTGCAAAATACACTTTCATTTTTTCTGCCAAATGAGGAGGGTTTAATACCTTTACATCGGAACCCATAGAAAGTAGTTCCATTATCAAGTCATAAGTGACGTACAGCTGAAGGCTAATGATTGCACCGTCAGTATCACACTCCATTTGCTTTTGAGTAAAATGCAATGGCATTGTTCTTAGGTAATTGTAATGCAAATCACTGACCCACAACTCAATATTCTCTATGGCATCCCCCTCCTTTGGCAAAAGAATCCCCAAACAGTATTGGTACCTATCTGCTATGTCGTGCGCTTCTTCGTATCGAAACCTCTCTGGGCCCTTCACTAATCCTTCTATTCTGTCCAAACCAAAGGTTTTAATATGTCCACTTTTATCGTCCCTACCCAACACATACCATCTGTTTTTAAACTCTTTCAAAACATAAGGCTCAAGATACCTTAGGCTTGCTTCACTTTCGTTAAATTTTTGATAGTTAAACTGGATTCTCAACTTACTTTTTATGGCAAGTGCAATTTCGAGTAGGTATTCATTGCCTTTTGCATTTCTTTTTTCCGGTATAAAATAAGGTGCCATATTGCCTGTTATTCTCAATATCCTCAGGCGTTCATGTGCATATAAACTACTTTCTCTAAGTGTTTTTTCTACATCTTCCTCATTTATAAAGTACCCTTTTTTTTCCCGCGAATATGTTATTTCTATATCATACAATTTCCCTATAACACCTATATCCCTTTGAAAGGTTCGTTGGGAAATAGCATATACATCTTGCTCACCCAACATCTCTCCTTGATGTTTTAAGTGTTGGAGGATTGCCTCAAAACTAGGATAATGTCTTTTCCTCAGAAAAGTAATAATTGTATTGTGACGTAATATATAATCTTGTTTTGCCATATTGCGATTGATAATAGCACAAAAATAGCGTTTGTAACGACATTTTGTGTCGTTTAAATGGATAAACTGGCCTAATCTTCTCCACAATTCGGTTTTTTACTCCGTTTATATCTCCCACATTGTGCTGTCAATATGGGAGATTTGCACCGGTTTTATGGGTTTTAAACTGTATTTAATTGTGGTTTAAAAGACTTTTTTTAGGAAAAGAGGTAGTTCGTAATTTTTATCAGCTCTTTCAGTTTTCTATCCTTACAAGTTTCTAAATCCCATTTAGCGAATTGAAGCGAAAGGTTTTGCAGGATATTGAAACTACTTTTTGCATAGACTTGGCGTTTATGAAAAAAATGATTATTGCGAATGGAACGGTTGATACTTCTCTCTAAAATCACAAGATTTCCAATTGAGTCCAACTCGTTTTGCCACTCATCCCATACCTCTTGTCGTATTTTCTCATCTTGGTCATGATAGGATTGGATATGCTCTACATCTGTGTCTGAATCAAAAAGTTTACTTTTTAGTTCCTCTATTTTTTTAACATCAGTTGTTTGGTACTCCTCTTCCAACATTGCCGACAATCTACAAATCAGGTTTTTTCTTTTGAGATTCTCGGTTAAGTTTTCTGACAAAAACCAATCTAAGTCATAATAGCCCGTGTTATGAGATTTTCTATCACCTATTAAATGCAAGAGTTTAAATTCAATGGATTCATTTGATTTCCCGAGCACGATATCTTGAATAATTTCGTTTGTGATGGAGTGAATGTGGTAGATTGATTTTTGAAAACGTACCGAAAAAATAAAATAGACTTTGGATAAGAGTTTAACCAAGCTAAACCTGTCAAGAGAACTGTTGCTGTAGCTTAATATCACAGGAACTAGATCTGCATATTTGCCATAACGGGAATGTTGAATTAATTTGAAAGCACACATATCTTCACCCGAATGAAACCAATTGTTTTCCCAATCAAACCTTGCCTCAATAATTCTTTCCAAGTCAGAAATTGTAAGTTTTACACAATCCGTAGTTTGCTTAAAATGCTCCCACTGATAATTATGCAATAGTGAATCAAATAATTGCTCGTAAAAAGTATCGGTGGCAAAGTTGTATAAGGCAAGAGGCAGGTCATACTTTGCGATTAAAATATATTGGTAGATGGCTAAAACATCATTTATGTTCACTACTGCATAGCCTTGTTTTGCATTTAGCGCATCAATAGACGCATAAAGCCTGCTGATTTCCTCAAAGGCGCTGTCATTATCCCCATTCTGATTTAAATACTCATACATTCTGATTTTAAAAATATCGCCTCCATTCAAATCCAAACCGGTAGTGTTTATTGCTTTGAAAATCTGTAATGTTTTGGTCAGACCTGCCATGGTTTCTACCACCACAAAGTAGATATTGCCCAATAAATGGTTAACAAAGGCAGTCACATCAAATCGAATATCATGTAGGTCCTCCGAGGTTTTTTCATCAAAGAGCTCAGAAATGAGTTGTAAATTGTGTAAGTAGGGATTCTGCGTATTTCTCTCAAAAACCAAGCTGCTTGCCAAGGCTTCGTCCAGCCATTTTTGTTGCATCCCATTATTTACTTTGGTTTTAATCCAGTCAAGTTTTAGGTTTTGCAATTCAGTGTTTTGGGGAAATTTAACTTTCAACACTTTAAGTAAAAGTAGCAGAGTAGTTAGTCGTTGTTGTCCATCAATAATTTCTTGCGTGGGTTGATCTGTTTTGTAGGTCAACTGCATGGTACCGATAAAGAAGGAATCCTGAGCCGACTTTTTATCATTGCCCCAAAAAGAAACGAAAATATCGGCTACAAATTTTTGGACTTGCTCTTCGTTCCAGGAGTAGGGTCTTTGGTAAATGGGGATTACAAATTGACTTCCCTCAGCTAAAAGCATGGGGTTTCCTTGCTGACTAGCACCCATCAAGGTACAAGACTTGGCATTGATTTTAAATGGCATGTTGTTTTTCATATTCTTATTACATTTTGTGCAGCAAGAATAGAAGTTTGAAACGCCAAGATATGTCGTTGAGAAGAAAATTAAATTAATCGATGCATTTTGAGGCGGATTTTTGTAAAACACTACCAATCATAGCACTCAACACATCTTACTGTACTTTGACAAAAACGCAATAAGTTGAGAAATAGTTTCCGTTTCAGAATTTTGATAAAAAAGGCTAATCAAGTTTTCTTGGTTACTAAAAGTGACTAAGATATTTTGCTTTAAAAACACATGGATAAAATCATAAACCAGCCCTCCCTCAGTTTCACTAATAAAATATCGATTAGCCCCATGCATAATATTCGTAATTTCATTTTTAAACTCCTTCACAAAGGCTCCAATTGCAAAATTGCAATCCGAATAAGGGAGGGCTGAATAGTTAGGAATTTGACCAAATTTCACATAATACAAATAAGCACCCTCTCTATCAAAGGGTTGTAGCATGCGGCCAACAACCTGTGCCAATCTTTCGGCATCAAAACCCTGCTCATCTTGCTTAGCATAATCAAACTCAATCAAGTTTCTAATCTCTTTTCCGTAGTGCATGTATTTCATGCTGCAAAAGTATGTGGCGAAAGAGACAAGGTATGACGCTGGGGAAAGGGTAATAATAATATTAAGCGAATATTAAAATAAATATTTTTATCAAAAACAACCAAAAAATACATTCTTTTTATTGTTATTTAACTGTTACAGTTCATTATTATTCTACTATAAAACGTTTCTTTTATTTCCCAATTTACAGTTACCACAAACACATTTCACTATAACAAATCTACTTTCAAAAAATGTTTTATTATATTAACACCTCTTTTAGTTTTGAAGCAACATTATCAATAGAATTTATATTGCTATATGTCCTAGCGTATCCAATTAAATGAAGATCCAATGATTGGTCATAGAAGTGGCCAAAACCTAAATTTTCATCCCATGAGTTTACCTCCTCGTAACATTCCACAACAATTTGATTGTATGCACTTTTACCTTCAAAGATTACAATTTTGGGATTGATTAATTTAATCAATTCAACACAAAACATAGATGATATATCGTAATAATCTTTAATATTGATAGAGGAGATTGAACCAAATATATTTTTAATATCATCTTCTTTATCTGTTATAACATGATACAAATTTGTCTTCACACAACTTTTAGTTAATAACTTTATAATTTCATCTTCTGCATAGCCTGCACCAATTAGCAATTTAATAGTATTTTTTGCTAAAGGGTAGTCATATTTATCCTCTACCTCAGTATTAAAAACATCTAAATAAGAAATTCTATTACTTTCCATCTTAACTTCAAAATGTCTTTCCCCATTACCTTTGCCAGGGTTGATACCTACAAATAGAATTAATGGATTCTTTATAAGCATTCCATCTATTACATCAAACCCATAATAGAGTTCTTTTGCTTTTTCATCCTTTTGTAATTCGTGGTTTAATGAATTAAGGTACTCATTAACCTGTTTTTTCCATTCTTCAATTGATTTAATTTCTTTCATAATTTTTATTATTTGTGATGACTTGTATTTTTATCAGATATTTTCAATCCATTTTTTCACTTCCTCTACAATCTCCCCCTGCCATACCTTTACCGTATCTTTAAACTCTGTAAACATCAAGCCACACTCTTTTTTTGACAAAATATTTTGATTTTCTACTTCTACAAAATTCCCCATTATATAAGGGCTATTCCCAGGATATAAAAGTGCCACTTTTTCAGCTCTGAAATAATGGTGATAAGCATACATTTGTCTGATATCTTCTATGGAAGGTTGGTTATCTACCATTTTCCATTTGGTGTCTAACACATATTTTCCAGCTTCAGTTTCTATGGCTATATCAGGTCTTATGGTTCTTCTGTTTCCATTTTCAGGTTTCCAAAAGTATTTGGAATCTTGCCCTTTTACTTTGAATGATTTTTCCTTGCGCAAACTCACCAAAACAAATTGTTCCCATAGCTTATTCATATCAAACATCAGTGCCAACACATCTTTTCTGCCTTTGCTTAAATCAGGGTGATAGTTGAGTAGAATTAATCGAGCTATCTCTATGGCTTTTTTATAGCCCATGGTTTTGCGATTCAGCATTAATTTGTCAAAAATAGCCTCTGTGATCTTCTGAGAAGGCATTTCAGGGAAATTTAACAACAGTCCATTAATTCTGCCAATTAAAAGTGCATTTATATTAACTCTTTTGAGCACTTGCAGGGTTTTGTAAAGAATAATATGCAATAGGTGTTCTGTGTCATAAGTAGTGTATTGGGTGTAAAAACGCTCCTTGTGAACCACATTTTTATGAACATGCTTGCTAAACATCAGGCTGCCTTTTAACGCAGTAAGATTGCCTTCTGTTTTGCGGTATTTCTTCACCAAGCCTCTGTGAAGCAGATACTCTACTTCTTTGACAAACAATTCAAAATACAAATCCAAGACTGAATTGTTTTTGGTTTTCAGGTTACCAGAACTGGGTGCTTTAACATCAAATCCATGCACAGCTCTTATCATATCTATTAAAACCTCATTCCATTTTTCTTTTTCTTTCTTAGAATCTAACATCTTTTTATCAGACTTTGGCAATACACTTATAAGCGTATTTCCAACCTGAATTACACCAACAAATTCATTGAATTTAACCCCATTGCGAATAAGACTATAGTAAGGAACTCCATTTTCAAAAAACTTCACCAATGCGTTATGCAAGTCATTTTCTTCCTTTTTCCTTAAATCAAAAATTAAGGATTGATGCTCGAATATGGAAATATGGTTTTTGGGGTTGCTCATGCTTTAGCTTCCGATATGTTTATCAGTTTTTTTATTGCATTCTCAAAGGTCATTTCGTTTTGAACATATTGGTTTCCGGGCTCATTTTTTCTATAATCAATTATTTGATAGACTTGTTTCTCTCCCAAGTCTTGATTATCGAAACCTTCACCAAAGATTACTTCATTATCATTCTCCAAATGAACAAACCCACTCCCCAAGACTGCACCTATTTTGGCATAATCTCCAAAGAAGTATTCTTGTAGTAGGGGTATGATATTGCGATAGAAAGAATCCATTAGTTTAGTTTCTGCCTCTTCATTTTCTTGTTTAATAAAATAGGAATGTCCAATCAAATGGTCTCTATCCAATAGTTTTTCTATCCGTTTGTTTATAGTTTGTAATATGACTTTGCCTGTTGTACCAGCATATGGGTAATCAAGTTCTTTTAGTTTATAAAGCGGAGGCATCTCGGTAAAACTAAATCTTCTTCTTAAAGCTGTATCCAAGGCCTCCACACTTCTGTCTGCGGTATTCATGGTACCAATGATGTAGAGATTGGGAGGAACACCAAATTTTTCTTTACTATAGGGAAGTGTAACCTCTAAAGCCTCATCTTTCCCTAATCTTTTATCTTCTTCTATCAGTGTAATCAATTCTCCAAAAATCTGAGACACATTGCCCCGGTTGATTTCATCAATGATTAGGACATAGTTTTTGGTCTCACTTGTGGAGTTTAATGCGCCAGCTTTTTGTGCATATTGATAAAAGTCTTTATACACTGCATAGATATGAGTCGCTCTTCCAGAGCCATGAATTTCTGCTGCTTCTTTTCTGCCGTTTAGATTCGTTTCTGAACCATCAATTTTAACCTCCCATAGTTTTTTGATAGCATTTTTGCTCACAATAAAAGGTCTAATTCCTTCTGCATTGGCTGGGTCATAAGACTTCTTATACCTAACCATTATGGTTGTATCGCTAGATTCTCCTCTTTCAAATTTCATTTCACTTTGAACTGATTTAAAAATCTTTTCTTTGTTATATGCTCTAAGATTTTCAATATAGTCTACCCATAAATCATCAAAGTCTGCTTTAACTTCTAACTTATTTTGGGCTTTTTGAACTAGCTTTTTGAAAATCCCGGGTTTTATTGCATAATCCAAAGTAGAAGTTTCAATAACCTCGTCATCGGCTTCACTTTCTTTAATTACAGGCTTTATTCCTTCAATAAACTCCTCATAGCTCATACTTTGATGAAAGGTAGTGAATTCAATTTGACCCTCTTTTCGTTTTTTATCAAACTCTTCTTTGATTTTATTTCTATCTAAGTTTGAAATATTAACTCCCGTAATTTCAAGTGCTTTGTTAATCGTGTTATATGTTTTTCCCGTTCCTGGAGGACCGAAAAGGATTTGGTTGAGGGGTGTTTTCTGAGTTTTTTGTTCAGTCATATTTTTATTGATTTTATCATTGTCACTTATAGGCTTTAAAGTAATCTCTAGCCCTGATAATGCTCCAAATTTGTGAGCAAATAAGTCAATCGTGCCAAGTTCTTGTTCTTTAACTAGCTCCTTAATTTCATTTAAAATGGAAATGTTTGATGGGTAATCTTTGGGTTGTTCAAGCCATCCAAGAATAAAGGAATGCGAATTGTTTAATATTGGAAAAATCTTCGGATTAATATAATAAAGCCAAGGTGAATATATTCCTGATTTTACAAGTGGGATATTAAGTTTTTCAAAATCTGCACAAAGTGAGATAGCACTACTTACACTTCTAATGGTGAATGCTTTTTCTATAAACTCTTTCACACTTTTTAGTTGACTCGGAGTCAGGTTTCTAACAGAATTCAAACCCGCTCCTGTATAACCGTATTCGTTGATAGAATATACTTTATCCTTAATTTTGTTTAATTGCTTATTATCCGAGATGTTAATATCTAAGTATTTGTCAAATATCTCATCAGAACATCCATACTTAAACATCTGAATAAAACCCGTCAAATGCTCGTTTTTAAGAGTTTTATTCTTTAAGGTTTCTTTGATAATTTCTCTAAAACAATCGGTTACTTTAAACTGATTTAGTCTGTTTTGATAGTCTTCTGATTTTTTAAACGACTTAAATAATTTTACAATGGTGTCTTTCTGTTCTTTGTTCATAATTTTTATTTGTATCTCTACCTGTTAAAGTGCTCATGCAAACCACAAAAATCAATTTTGAATGGTTCCTTATACTTGTTTTTGTACTGAAATAAAACTCTCTGTAAATCCCTAAAATTAAAATTGGTTAGTCTGTATCCTAATAAGATTTTTTCGATTCTGATAATTGGGTTTACTTGAATATCAGGGTTAAAATTGTTTGAAATTAGTTTATTTCGAGTTTCTTCATCAAATTGCCATTCTAAATCAAGTTCTATATAATTTCTTAAGGTCTGATTTCCATTAAGTTCCCATAGTGGTTTGCGTCCATATTCCGTATATGTATCAGGATTGCAGGTGTAGAGCAAACGAATTTCTCTTTCGTCTTTATAAATACTGTTTTTATGAAAAGAGAAATAGCGGTATAACAAGGCACTGAAATTATTTATAACTAGTTTATGCTTAAGTTTAAAATCTTCGTATCTCTTAAAAAACTCTGAATATTTATCTAGGTCTTTTTCTTTGTAAAATACTTTGCTTAGAGTATAATTAAACCAATCCTTTTTTTTCTCAGATTCAATCGAAAATACGATACCTATTCCTTTTCCATCTTGACCAAAGGAACGCCACAAACTCAAATTGTTTTTACTTAACTCGTTGTTATATTCTGACATTGAAAAGCAAAATATTTTCTCCTTGATTCTTTCATCTTCGTATTCTGACAAGACCAACCCCGCTTTTTTACTTGACAAACTAAACTCTTCTTTATCGTCCATGTTTTTTAAACTATATAGTCTAATCTTTTTCTCTTTTACTATTTGAATACAGTTTTGAAGCGAAGTATAATGAACAAATATGTGTTTTTTATTGTAAGAATAAGGCGAGCCTATATTATTTCTATTGCTTATCTCATTGTGAAGAGAAATATTACCTGCCCTCATTTCTTTCCCGCCAGTAATTGCAAATGCACTCCTAACATCCCAATTAGGAAAAACGGGTCGCATCACCTCTCGGTTAAAGGCTTCTATAGCATGTGAGTCAATCATGTTTTTTTTAATTTCATTAGCATTTTTAAAGTTATTTTCATCCACCTCCTCACGCAATATTCACATTCCTATCCAGTTCCTCTATCAGCGACACAATTTGGGTGGCTACTCGTTAGTCGAATCCCGCGTATTCCATATCGCCATCGCTTTCTTCGAGGGCGCGCTCAAATTCTTCATCGTACACATCGCAAATGCGCTTGAAGAATAAGAGCGGGAAGATGTATTGTTTGTAATCTCCTGCGTCTATGGTTCCGCGGAGGGCTGTTGCAGCGCCCCACAGGTATTTTTCGAGTTGTTGTTGGGTCATAATCAAATTTCTTTTAAAATAATTTTCCAATATCCACCTTTATTTCCTTCTTTTCTTTCTAAAATTCCCGCTTCTTTTAATTTGTAAATATTCTTTTCGATGGCTCTTTCGGTCAATCTGGTCTTTTTAGCCATTTCAGGAATCGTAACATCCGCAGATGCAAATACCATTTCTAAAATTTTGAACATACTTTTGTTTAGTCTTGCAGGTGACTGCTCATTGATTTTCTTCTTGGTTTCCGTCCAGTTTTGCAACGAACTTTTTCCCGAACTTTTTCCCGAACTTTTTCCCGAACTTTTTCTTCTGGTTAAAACAACGGTAAACATGCCCTCTGTTTTAAACAAGGGTATTGGGAGTTGGGCTTCTTGCATTGCTGTTTTAATTCTGCCAATACCAGAACCTAATTGCTCCACCAAGCGTATGCGAACAAATAATCCAAAAATAAGAGGGTTTCTGCTGTGGCTTTTAGTGCCAAACTCATCGAGTAATATAGCGCTTGTTAGCCCACCTGGATTGCTGATTTCTACACGGTCATCAAAAAGTTCAATAGCAATTCTAGCTCCTTTATCGTAATAATCTCTGTGCGAAAGGGCATTAATAATCACCTCTTTGAATACCGTTTCAGGAATTTCCCAATGCTCTCTACGCGGACCACTGCCTTCAATTTCATAGCGAATATTCAGTTTGCCTTTCAGCCATTGCATGGCTTGTTTGTATTGCAATGGAAGAGGGCCGCCAAAAAGTTTATCATCTATTATTTGCGTTTTGGCTACCCCTTCAAAAGCAACACATCGAATCATGGCTGTTTCAATAAAATCTTCTGGGGATTTAGCAAAAAATAAAACTCCGCCATTTTTCATAGCATTTGAAGTGTTTAATAGCCTTAGATTTTTAATAACCTGTTGCACTCCTATCGCTTTTGACAAGCCTGCCTCTATTCTAAACTCCTCAAACCATTTTTTGTCAAGGTCTGTTTGCAAGTTAAAAAGAGGGCAAGGTGCTTCGTCAAAATAAATGCGTTCGGTTTGTTGAAAAAAATCACGCATTTGTTCAACCGTGGTGATTTTTTGTGAATTAGGTCCTTGTCTAACATAAATAGCCCCAGAAAGCACATAAGGCTTTTGAGCGCCAGAGTTCACTTCAATAATCCATAAAGATTTGTTTTCTACTTCTACTTGATAAATCTCAACCGGCAGCTGAGGGTTAATTTCATTGATGGCATTTTGAATGGCAGATTTTTTTGCATTGTCTAATGCTGTGCCAATAATTTGGTTATTATCATTTACTCCTATTATGAGCACTCCTCCGGCTGCGTTGGCAAAAGCGCATATTTCTTCCGACAAATCTTTTAGTTTGCTAGGCACACGCACTTTGAATTCGGCATTGTAACCTTCTCCACTGGCAATAATGCTTTTTATTTCTTCTAGATTTAACAAAGCTGTAGCTTAATTAATGAATTTTTTTAAAATCGTTTTAAAATTCTCCTCCGCCTCCTGACTGGCCTCCCATGCCATTTTCAAATCCGCCAATGCCACTTCCACGCTGGGCAAATTGTCCTCAATGATTTTCTCAACATAGAGTGGAATATTGAGGTTGTAATCGTTTTCTGCTAAATCTTTCTGTGTTGCAACTTTGGTGTAATTTTCTACATCTTCAAAAGCGTTGTACCAAGAGAAAATTTGGTTTATATGCTCTTTCTCCAAATAGTTTTGCGCCCTGCCCACACGCACTTGTTCCGAACCGTCAATAAAAAGTACTTTATCTTTTTTATGAGGCTCTTTATTTTGTTTAAATACCATCACACAAGCCGCCAATTGTGTTCCGTAAAAGATATTGGGGCCTAATCCAATTACGGCTTCCAACAAATCTTGCTTCAACAACTCTTCTCTAATTCGACCCTCAGCACCTTTGCGAAATAGTGCACCGTGAGGCAATACTACGGTCATGCGCCCCGTGCTGTTCATGGATTTTATCATGTGCTGCACCCATGCCATATCTCCATTTCCTTTTGGTGGCACACCAGCAATATTTCTTCCGTAGGAATCGTTCACCCAATTCTCATGTCCCCAATCATCTAATGAGAAAGGAGGATTTGCAATCACACAGTCAAAGGTTTTTAAGCCATCTGCGTTAAAAAATGCTGGATTGCGAAGGGTGTCACCGCGCACAATTTGAAAATCTTCAATGCCATGCAAAAACATATTCATTCGAGCAATGGAGCTAGAAGTGAGGTTTTTTTCTTGTCCGTATAATTTCAGTGTTCTGTAATCTTTGTAGTGTTCTTTCAAATGGTCCACACATTCCAATAACATACCTCCAGTTCCGCATGCAGGGTCATAAATACTTTCCGATTCCTGTGGATTTAGTATCAAGCCCATTAAATGCACCACAGACCGAGGGGTATAAAACTCACCTGCTTTCTTGTTGGTCATGTCGGCAAAATGTTTTATAAGGTATTCATAGGCTTGTCCCAATATATCTGCTTCTACCAAAGAGTTTGAAAGTGAATATTGAGAAAAATGTTCAATAAGGTCTATGAGCAATCGGTCCGATAGTTTGTTTTTATTACTCCATTGTGCATCGCCAAAAATCCCATACAAGAGATGTTGGTTGGCTTGTTCTATACCACGAAAAGCTTTTTCTATGGCTTGTCCCACATTGCTTGTGATTTCGCGCACATCGTTCCAGTGACACCCTGCGGGTATTTCAAAACGGTGAAATTCTGGCAAAGAAGCATACTCACTGTCCCCTCCAGATTCTTCAAGCGCCTGTTGGTATTCCTCATCATACACATCGGCAAGGCGTTTAAAAAATAAAAGCGGAAAGATATACACCTTAAAATCTGAGGCATCCACAGGTCCTTTAAGAATCCAAGCGGCTTTAGACAGGTATTGCTCGAGTTGTGAAAGGGTAAGTTTTTTATGTTGAGTCATTCGTTTTTTAAGTCAATTATTGCACCAGGGTCTTGAGTGATTTTATTAGTTTTAGTAAGTTTCAATCACTCAGGGCGAAAATAGGAAAAAGGAGGATAAATGAAAGGACACTTTGTCAAATTTATCTTTTTATCTTAATTTATCTTCAATTTGCATACAAGTCAATTATTATGTATGCATACAAACTACCAAGCAATTACACTCAGTTTAAATTGTGATTTAAGAGCTAGGGCATGAAGTCTATTAAGGCTTGGGTATATAAATTAATTGTAAATTATTTACAGACGATTGGCTTGTTAATCTTGTGATTTTTCTCACAGTATTCACAGAAGACCACTTGACTATCGACTAATGACTATCGACTAAAGACTAATTTGCACAGAAGGGAACACTCTTCACACAAAGACTTGTTTCTCACAGAACACACAGAAGGGCACAGAAGGCCTCCTTGACTATCGACTAAAGACTAATTTGCACAGAAGGGAACACTTTTCACACAAAGACTTGTTTCTCACAGAATTCACAGAAGGGCACAGAAGGACTCTTTGACTAATGACTAAAGACTAAGGACTATCGACTAATTTGCACAGAAGGGAACAGACTTGTTTCTCACAGAATTCACAGAAGGGCACAGAAGACCCCTTGACTAATGACTATCGACAAAGGACTAATTTGCACAGAAGCCCCCCTTGACTATCGACTAATGACTATCGACTAATGACTATCGACTAATGACTATCGACTAATGACTAAATACTAATTTGCACAGATTAGTTTATCACTTCAAACACGCTCTACCCTACACCCCTCAATCTCATTCAGCAACTCAAAACCAAACATACCGGCGGGGGTTTGGTAGCCTGCACTATGTTGGGATTGCAGCACTTTTTGTGTAATTACTAAGGCGGCGAGGGCGGTTAATTTATAAGTTTCGGGGCCTTCAAAACGTGCTGCTACTGTCTCGCCTTTGGCATTGCTTACTTTGCCCCATACCAAGGATTTACCTGTTTCATTTTGTTCTTTGGAGGGGCCTTCAATGTTTTTATCTACATAGCCTTGCAGCCTTTTTTTAACGAAAGTCCAACGCAAAAGCGGGTTGAAAAGAAATTGCCATTTCATCACATAATAAATCCATCTGGGAACAGCAGTATATGCCTCTATATTGGGAATTTGGGTGGTGTGGTGGGCGGTTGAAACATCGCCCCATGGTATGGACATACAAAAGGCTTTTTGGGGACCAAAATCTATCACTTCTCCTTTGTGTCCAATGGGTACAGAAACGATAATCCCGTCTTTTCTTACCGCTCCCTTTCTGCTCAAGCCCTCAATCAAGGTAGTCAATGTGCCATGTGAAATGCTCCCGCCTACGCTCATGAATGCCAATTTTAAAGTATTGGCATCTGGCAATTGCCGGTGTAAAAAGTTGGCGCAGCAGTCGGTGGGCACCACATCAAAACCTACTCCAGGCATAAGGATGATGTTCTTTTCTATGGCTTGTGTATGGTAGGTTTTAATGGTTTCAAAAACATCTATTTCGCCTGTAATATCTAGGTAGTGTGTTTGGCTCATTAAGCAAGCTTTTACCATACTCACAGCGGTTTTGCTAAATGGTCCTGCACAGTTTAGCACCAACGCAAAGTTTTGTAAATGTTTGGCAATAGCAGCTGTGTTCTCTAAATCAAACACCAAGAAATCTAGGCCTGTTTCTTTAGCTAATAGCTGCATTGTTTTTTGGTTTCTACCAGCGATAATCGGTTTTAGCCCTTTCTCTATAGCCTTTTGTACGATCAAGCGACCGGTATAACCATTCGCACCATAAATCAAAAATGACATGTATTGTGTTTATTAAGTATAAAAGGCAAATATAGGCGTAGTTATTGGGAGTTATTCTTGCTTTTTTTCTCACAGATTTCACAGAATAGGCTTCTATTGTTTACGGTTTACAGTTTACGGTTTACTTTTTGTTAAAGCCTGAATAAGGTTAGATAGCGAGGCGAGCCAGATCAACCCAACCACTACCGCGATGCCGACAATCCACTTTCCTGTAGATCCACCTCCGCCTGGCTGCGGCGGGGGTTGATAGGCAGGGCTTGGCTCCGACGAAGGTGACGAAGTTTGAGGCGCGGTCGTACGAGTGGCCTCACG